>NZ_CP098455.1:0-619030 GCF_023702635.1 Spongiibacter taiwanensis | reverse complement strand
AATTCGCCCGCTACTGTAAAGATGCTCAGCGCACCATCTTCCTGATTGACCCGGTATCGCTCGTCTTCCTGGCGTCCGTGGATAACGACGAACTGGGGACGACTGATACTGAGAAGTTCCTGTGGCAAGCCGCGCCGTACACCTACTACAACCCGTATGTCGGTAAGACGGCAAGTCCGCCGGAACCGGAAATGCTGTTCGGTCGCGAGCACGAAATTACCAGTCTGCTCGACATGCGCAGTGGCGCGGCCATTGTCTATGGCGGTCGCCAGCTGGGTAAATCAACCATTCTGGAAGCGGTGCAGCGTGCGTATCACAACCCTCGCCAGCATCACTATGCCTATTACAGCCCGCTCGACCGTGAACTGTGCCGCGATGATCCGCAGCGCAAAGAGTCGCTGGATCTGGCCAAGCGCGAGGTGTGGGGTCGTTTGTACGACTTCATGCTGATCGATGGTCTTATCGCCGATCCGGTGAAAGAGCGCACCTCCGAGCTGCTTGAGAAGGCCGTGACCGATACGATCACCTCCAGAAAGGATGTTCACATCATCGCCCTGTTCGATGAGATCGACCCCATTCTGAAGATCGACTTCGCTCATGACTTCCCCATCTTCCGTGCGATTCGTTCGCTGATGCGGGGCCAGGGTGTGCAAGGTCGCTTCAAGATGATTATCGGCGGTCTGGCAAACGTGAAGCGCTTTGAAGACAGCCCGAACTATCCGCTGAGCCAGTTGGGTAGCTCCATTCAGGTCAGCATCATGCCATCGCGTGAAGCAACGCATTTGGTGGTTGAGCCCATCCAGGCGGCAGGTTACCGCTTTGAGTCGACCGATGTGGTGAATGCGATTCTCGCTTCAACAAACCGTCACCCGGGCCTGATCCAGATACTCTGTAACCAACTGCTGATTTCCATGGGCCGCAACGCCAATGGTGCGGTAGGGCAGACCATCATCACCCGCGAGAACGTGCAGTCCGCATTGAACGTCCCAGAGGTTCTGGACACGATCCGCGAACGCTTCGAGATGACCCTGAACCTCGATAAACGTTATCTGGTCATGGTTTACTCGATTCTCAACGAAGGCACCGGTGCGCAGAGCTTCTCGGTTGCTGAGGCAAAAGACCTGGCCACGATTTGGGCGCCGAAAACCTTTGGCTCCTATTCAGAACGCCAGTTCAAACACTTCCTAAACGAACTGGTTGGTCTTGGCGTCATGCTCGAACTGGAATCGGGCCGCTTTGAACTGCGAAACTCCAGCGTGAGAAAGCTGCTGTCCGAGTCGCGCACGCTTGACGTCCAGAACAAGCTGGAACAAGCCATCATCGATATGGATCAAATCGACCCGATGGACTACCGCTCGTTCAGCCGCTCCGATGCGAAAAGCTACCCGCGCCCCATTACCTTCCGTGATGAGAAAACCATCACCGGCATGGTGAGTGAAATCGATTCGCAGAAGCGTGGCTTCATCCAGCCAAAGCACTTCACCTCGACGATGGTTGTAGGTTCGGATGCGCAGGGTATTAAGGATGTCGCCCTGACGATGCCCTCGCTCTTTGAAACCGAGCAGGCCTTCTTCAAAGACGGGGCCTCTCACAAGGCCTATCAGATGTTCAGTGTCAGCAGCGCGAAGTACAAATCGCCCGCCGACCTCGACAAGAATATGGGCGTGTTGTTTGCCAACGCCGAGAAGAAGCCGCAGATGCTGGTTATCGATGTGGCTGAAGATGTCGGCATTGCCTTGCTGCTGGGTCTTTTGGATACCTCAAACAGCATTGGCAGCGCGCAGAAGGCGTCGAAGTATCCCGTGCGAATTATCTTCCTGGTTGGCCCCGTTGTTTACTGGGAGTGGCTGCAGGCCGCCGAGTTTACGGCGGGTCGCGAAGACGCCCAGGCCGTTATCCACTTGGCCCGCTGGAAGCGCTGCGCAATCAATTTGCTGCTGGAACAGATCGACATGGTCGACTCTGCCCCGGCGGTTGAAGAGGCGGCAATCAGCACCGGCGGTTGGCACTGCGCCCTGAATACCGTCGTGACGCTTCGCCGCAGCAAAAAGAATGCAACCTCGATCCGCGATTTCGGTCGCAATTTCCAGCCGCTGCCGGAAACCGATGAGCGCAATTCCCGAAGCTTCCTGAAAATGGCGGGCGTATTCAGCCTGCCCTGGGTTGAGCCTTTGCTGGTTCAGCTGTCTCAGGATGGCAGTGGTTTTGACCGTGACGGGTTCGGCATCAACCTCATCTGCGTGGATTCGTTGGCGGATACCCCCGAGTCTGAAATCGACGGCTACCTGAAGTGGCTGCTCTCCATGGACCTGCTCAAAGCAGAATCGATGCAGGGTCAGCAGCGCAAACTGGTTTACAGCGTTGCCCCTGAAATCAAGCACATGGTGGAGATGGTCCATGGCTCAACAGCCTCAGTGGATTGAAAAGGCGCAAGGGTATCGCTTTGCGATTCCCGCCTTTAACTACATCGAGACTCTGGCGTGCGGCGATGTGCTGGGTAGCGCCGCCGCGGCGCTGGGCTACAGGCTAAGGCACGGTCAGTCGGTTTGGTTATCGGCGCCTGTTGCGGGGGCCGCTGATTTAGGCCACTTGCTTTGTTATCTGCATGCGCTGCGCATGGAGGCTCACAGCGGGGTTCTGCAGTCCCGGTGGTTTAATCGTATCAATATGTATGAGCGTCCCGACCTGGTGGTCTGGACCAACCGCCGCGAGCAGTTTGTTGGTCTTCGTACCAACCCGGAGCTTGGCGTGGATATGATTCGCGCCAATGCCAGTCATCGAGATGGCATTGTTCCACTCCTAAATCCCGATCGCGTGCTAAGGACACTGCTTGCGCAATCCAGCGCGAACACGTTACAGCTTTGCGAGGATCTCGTCGGCAATTGCCATCCTTTCGCCATGGTTGTCGATGCGACACCCTACGGGCGAAGAGATGACGTCGGCACGTTACTGGAAACGCTGAACTCCTACTTCCCAAGCGTCCCCGTGGTCATTCTGACGGCGATGGGTGACTTTCACACTGAGCAGGACATTGCTCGCAGGCCGTTCAATCTATGGAGGCAGCCGGTAGGGCGAGGGCTCTTCAAGGAAAAGACCCAAACAAACTTGAGGCCGCGAATCCTCGTCGCCAAAGACAACACGTTCAACGAACACTTGACGCTGCTTTGCGACCAGGGCCGACAGGTTAAAGAGGCCGTGAAGTTCAGCCCCTCGGGCCGCGAGGCTATCAAGGCTATTGACCAGATCACCAGTGCACTGCGCTCGTTGGCCGTTCCCCTGTCATTCCATGAGAATCACCAAAACGCCAACCGTCGTGGAGGGCCCTATCCCGTCAAGCCGGTCAGTGATTGGCTGGACGACCTGAGTCGGGTGTCACTTTCGAGCGGCGAGCATCAGGAGCTGCTGTACCTGTTCACGCAGCAGGCGTCTCAGCTATTGGAAATGCTGGAAGAGGGGGGCGTTGGTAAACAGCAGGCGGTTGATAAGTGGATAAAGGAAAACCTTAAGACCGGTACCCGCATTGCAATTGGTGTCGGGAGCGAACGCTCAGCAAGTCTTCTTCAAACCTGGCTCATCGCCCAATACAACGTGTCAATCTCGGACGGTTCGCTGTCCGTTGTCGGGGTGAATAGCAGTCGAGACCTTTACCGGAAAAGCACAGCACCCATCGACAAACTCCTCCTTGTTGGCCCCTTATGGCTACAAGGCTATTGGGCTTTCACGCTGGCAAATAACGTTGACCTGCTCTGCTATGAATCCGAGTCGTACTGGGCAATCAAACACGGTCAGCGCTGGAAGGCTTATCTCAATGGCGATGCCGATTCGCCGTCGTGGTGGGACCTTAAACCCAGTCCGTTTCGCTATATCAATCCCGCTGAAACTGGGATGCCGGTGGAAGTGTGGTCTGACTGCTCGGGCCAATACAAACACCGTATCGAACTCGACATAACACTGCCCAAGGATAACGCGTGGTTCGACATCCTCATGGCACCCATTGCCGAGCCGGCGCCATCCGGCGCCCGGGAGCCAGACGATGACGATGTTGTCGTATTGACCGATGCCGGGCGCAAACACTCATTCCACCGCCGCCAGCGCGTGTACGTCGTTCGGGATGAGGATGGCAAAGACAAGCTCAAACGAATCCCTGCCGAAGACATTACGACGCATGACACCCTCTTGCTTACCGATGACGGGAGCGATGATTGCCAGGCGCTGCTTGAGACTCTGATCAGCTACACATCCGATAACACGGCGGACTACGACCTCGTTCGCCAGTTCTCCGCGCGGTGGGAAGATTATGTCAGCCTGGCGATAGACAAGACCGGCAGCACCGATGCGTTCCACAAGGCTCTCACCGCCGAAGGTATCAAAATCGGGTTGCCGGCAGTCCAGGGTTGGGCGCGTCACACGGGCATTGGCCCCAGTGATGGCGTGAGAAGCACCACCGAGCATGTGTTTGCCGTTGCCAAAATAGCGGGGGTGGCCACCAAGCCGTCCGAGGTTGAGCCGATTGCCAAGGCTATCCAGCATATCCGCAATATCCACAGAGGCCTCGGCAAAGATTTGCGGCGCCTTATCGCCAATGCCGCGGTTCCGGACAGAGAGATAACTGGCTCAGCGGCCAAGGTTTTGAACCAGGAGGTGTTATCCGACCTGGTTCGACTTGAAGGCGTAGAGAAAATCATCCAGTTTCCGCATGCCCCAAAAGATACTGTCCGGACGCTTTCCGGGCTGTTAAAGGACCATGCTGAAATCAGTGACCGTGTTGTCGTGACACCGCGGGCGGTGAGGTCTGCCGAGGACTCAAACTACGGCAATCTCGACAAGGCAGAGAAGTGCCTGTCGCTGCTGGAAAATGAGTACTTCGACATGTTTATGGGTGACAAACATCCCTCTGACTGCGAGCTAGCCTCTCGCCGCGCCGGTATTACCTATGCCGGCGGCATGTCGGCGGTTACGCAAGGGCAGCATGCCTCCGCGTACAGCGTGCGTTATAACGGGAAGAACGTTGATATCGGTCGCCACTTGAGAATAGGGTCGAGTCGAGACCCAGAGCTGTGTTTTCGCACCCACTTTCACTGGGACGATCAAGATAAGAAAGTGGTCATACATCATTTCGGGCGACACCTGCCCACAAGGAAACGGTAACCATGCCTACAACCCCGCCCCTCAGTTTCGCTGAGAAATCAGCAATCAATCGCAAGCTTATCGACGCGTTTTCGCTAAGTCTTTTCGACAAGGAAACGGATGTGATTGCCTGGCCGGGTAAGGTCTACAACGAGTTCGCGCCATATCAGATGGCACTGGCAGGATCGATAGGCTACGCGCCGAAGCCTGACTTTGAGGGCGCGCAGGCGCCCAACGCTATGGGCATGGTGCTGCTTGTTGAGCCAACGGAGAGTGGTGACGTTGAAGCGCGGGTAAGCGGTCAATTCGATATCTGTTTTCGGCAGATCCCAGATATCGCCATTCAGCGCTCGCGACTCAAGAAAGAGGGCGGAGACCCGAAAGCAACCCAGTCTATTGTGTTGAGTTATCGCCGCCTCACCGTCCAGTTTGAAGACGTTCCACTGAGCATGAATATCAACACCGGCCTTAATCAATGGGTTACCCCTCCGGCCGCCAACAGTATCGTTAAAGGCCTGAGTGACATTCAGGACATGTGCCTGACAGACCCGCGGATATTCAAGGTGCCTGAGCTGACGGACAAAGGCTCGGCCAAGTTTGTGTTCAACTGGCCAGAAGGTGGCGACTATGCCATCGCCGATCAGGACGAATTCAACCAGACTATCGCCCGCGATATCTTTGAGCGCGAAACTGACCTGATGCGGCACAATGTGCGCCTGCGGGCCCGCATCCGCAAAGCTCCAGTCAGCCTGAGCGATCGGCCAAACGCCCATCTTGTCGAAATCTATCTGGAAAACATCACCACGCGGGATGAGGCCAGAGCGTTTGGCCTGGATTCCAGCGCCTTCCTGTTTGATGTCCGGTTTAATACCAAGCTGGTCGCCGGGCAAGGCCACCTTTTGCCCCACAAGCTGGCGCCGAAGGATTACCGGTATATGGAAAACGACGGGGTGCCAGGGTATGGCATCACCACGTCCATCGAGCAGATTGCCGACAATCACTATGGCACCAACGCCATCCCGGTGTCAGGGCTGAGCAGAATCAAGAACCCGAGCCCCGCTGAGTTGGGCATGTCCTCAGAGCCATCCTTCGCTCATCTGTCCACGAATCCGGTACCAACCCTCAAAGGATTGGTTGCCGCAATGGATGCCTATTTGCTCGAGTGGCAAAAGCAGATTGACGGCATGTTGGCCGCCGGCAAAGAGTCCGAAGCAGAAGTCGCCATGGCTGAGCGCGCGCTATTGGTTGCAGAAAAGGCCAATATCGACGATGGCGTATCACTGCTGGAGACCCATCCCAAGCTCTTGCAAGCGTTCAAGTGGATGAATGAGTCGATGTTGGAGAGCTTTAAGCATCAAGGCAAACCCATCGATCAGTGGCGGCTGTTCCAATTAGGGTTCATTCTGACGCAGGTCAGGGCGGTGTATGAGCGCTGCAGCCCAGAGTCGGAGTTAACGGATCATCTCTCGACAGCCGAGGTACTCTGGTTTGCCACCGGCGGCGGTAAAACCGAAGCCTATATGGGCATCATCGTTATGGCCATGTTCTACGAGCGGATGTACCAGCGCCTATACGGACCCACGGCGTGGATGAAGTTCCCACTGCGCATGCTGTCCGTGCAGCAGTTTCAGCGCCTTTCCTATGCCGTTGCCCAAGCCAACCGTATCAAGGTCAGGGAGGGAGCCACCCTCGCGGGGCACCCTTTCACTATTGGGTATTTTACCGGGGGTGGTACGCCCAGCGGTATCAGCTCCAACTACAACAACGCTGAGCAATATTTCTTGCCCAAGCTGGATGCGCGCTCAAGAGAGAAGCTGCAATTCATCAGTGACTGCCCCTACTGCAATCACCAGGACAGTATCAAGGTCGTCACCGATATTCCGGACGCCAGGCTGAAGCATGTCTGCGAGAACCCTGAATGCTGGTCGAACACTGAAATGCCAGAGGGTACGTATGGCGAGGGTACGCGCGGGGAGCTGGGTATCTATGTGTCGGATGAAGAGGTTTACCGCTATCTCCCAACCGTGCTGGTAGGTACCATCGACAAACTATCGGTTATAGGCCACAACCGTCGCTTCAAGGCGCTCTTAGGCAGCGCGCCGTATTTCTGCCCGGTTCACGGTTTCAGCTCGACAACGAAGTGTGAGCATCGATCCATCACCCGCGATAGCGACGGGGAATACCAATCGGACTCCTGTCCTAACAACACCAAAACGTCGGCCGTGAGAGTGGTGCCATCACCACCCGGCCTGAAAGCGGGCATCTCCTTTATCCTTCAGGATGAGCTTCACCTGCTCAAAGAAAACACCGGTAACTTTGACGCACACTATGAGTCCACAATGCGGGCGCTCCAGATGGCGCAGGGATGCCGTGAACCCAAGGTGTTGTCGGCCACGGCTACCATCAAAGGGTATGAAGACCATATTCACCACCTGTATCAAAAGCATGCCCGCCGCTTTCCTTCGCCAGGGATGAAGCGGGGAGAGTCATTTTATTCGCGGGTCGAACTGGGTGAGGATGGCAAGCCGTTAATTCAACGCTGGTACGCCGGGATACTGCCGATTGGCAGTGGCCGTATCATGCAGCGTAGCTCTGCGTTGGCGAGCACCAAGTTTCTCACAATGATTGACGAATGGAGAGCAGAGCTTACTGCTAACCCGAAGTCAGTCTGTGACACTCTCGGCGTCGATGTTAGCAAAGCGCCAGTGCTGCTCGATTACATCGAGACCTACCTGAATACCTGTTTGCTATACAGCAACTCAATGAACGACAACACGGACATTCACCGGGCGCTCGATGAGTTTCAAGAGGGAATGGGGCGTGTCTACGAACATTTGGACGGCAACTCAACGCTGGACCATATCCAAGGAATCATCCACCACATTGAGCGCAAGCGGCCGGATGATCCATTCCGCCAAGTAGTCGCCACGAGCGTTGTTTCGCATGGCGTCGACATGCATCGCCTGAACTTTATGATTATGGCGGGCTGGCCTAAGTCCATATCAGAATACCTTCAGGCTTCGGCGCGCGCAGGCCGGGTTGAGCCGGGCGTCGTTCTAAACGTCCTGAACAGCAAGACCCTGTTTCAAACGAATGTCTTTTTGGACTTCCAGGATTATCACCTCTTCATGGATAGAATGGTGGAGAGCGTGCCGGTTAACCGCTTTGCTCCCAACCTGCTCCAAAAGACCCTGCCGGGGGTGGTTAACGCCGCAATCCTGAACTGGATGGTCAATCACCCAGGGTGTGGTGAGGGAATTCTGAAGAGCGCTGGAAACCTGCGTGACGCGCTTCGGGATACCACCAATGGCGCCGCGGATGGTCTTCGCACGCAGCTGAAAGAGTCTCTTGGTGTTCCAGATTTTGCCCGCGCGTTCTTCGATCATCGTGTGCTGGCAAAATATGAAATGCAGCTGGATAAGGCGATTACACGGGTTCTGCATGGGTTGGAGAATCTGCCCAGCCAGCTTGCTACTGCGCGCCCTGCAGAAGCACTGGAGCGCATATTGGGTAATCGGCCGATGCGCAGTTTGCGGGATATTGAAATCAGCGTCTCAGTTCGCGTAAATGAATCTATCTCGGAAGACCTTTTAGAAGCACTGGGAGATCGCTAATGGCTGGCTTTTTGGATGAGGGTATTAATAAAAGCAAATTGTTTTACGACGGGCTACTGCCAGGCAATATTGTCCGCCTTCAAAACTACAGCTACGCAAAGGTCGCAGGGGTCTCAAACAATGATGAGGATGCGAGTCGAATTGATGCTCAGCAGCTCATCTCAGTTGCTTCGCGTGTGATAAAGCAATGGGGTGAACTGACCAATGCCGTCATTGACCCAGCCTTGGAGCGCGCGCTCGAGTATCACGACGAGATCAAAATAGTATCGCCGGACGGTGTGTATGTTGACCCGTTTCCGATGCTTTTGACCTGCAGCGTTTGCAAGAAACTCGACTACCACCTGAACCCGCGGGATGAGTCCGATAAGCGATCTGAAGCTCATCGCCGCATCCGAAGAGCCGGCGGAAAGCCGTATATCCCTTGCCGCTACCCGGGCTGTAACGGCCACATGAAGCAGCTTAAGCTGATTGCCATCCACCGTTGCGGGGTGATGATTCCGCTACAGACGCCAGGTGGAGCAAGACGATCCTCTAACCTGAAGTACGAGGCAACCGGCGGCGGTGTGTTTCAAAGTAATTTTGTGGATATGGATAACGGTGATCAATTTCACTCGCTGCAACCAGACTGCCGGTCCTGCTTGTCGCTCTATCCAGACAGTGCCCAGTCCAGTCTGAGGGCGACACCGGTTACAAATAAAGACCGTCTGTATCCAAAAAACATTCAGTATTTATGCTTGAACGAATCAACAGGGCGCATGGTTGCCAATGCCATGGCTCTTGCAGGTGGCATTGATGATCCGTTGACTCCGCTGGGGAAAGATGTCGGCCAGGGTATTGCGAGTGCGTTGCTTGGCCTTGCCAGCGGGGAAGACCTAATCAACTACCTACGCGATTCTGTCGGCAAGGCAGGCCCTGACGACGGAGAAATTGAACGCATCACCAAAGAGCTGAACAAACAACGCAATGTGCTTTCCCAGCTAGATCAAATGGGTCTTCCTGAAGATACGCTGCAAACAATGCAGCAACTTTCAAAGGACAAGATCACAGAGCTTGAGGGAGAGTTGAAGCGCGCGCAGGGCGTCTTTGCGGGCGTGGAAGAATACATTCACAACGATGAGTTGCTCGCTACCTTGGTTCATAACCGCAGAGCGGTCGAGGCGGTGTTGCTTCCGCAGGATTTCAAAGAGCGAGAAACAACAAAGCGGTACGCAGACCAGATATCTTGCCCCGAGGAACGAAGCGATACATATAACTCGATAGCACTGCTCAAGGAACGTTTTCACGTTAAAGAGGTCTCGCATTATCCACAGGTCAATGTCGTGTTGGCGAGCCTTGGATTCACCAGAGAGCTATCATCGCCCCCCGAAGGGGATGGTGTACCGCCAGTCGTGCTAAGCCCATATCAAGACGTGGCCTCGTCGCGTTATGCAGGGAAGCAACTGTTTTATGCGCTGCCAGCGGAAACTGAGGCCATTGAGATCAAGCTTGACCCATGCGCCGTTTTACGCTGGTGTGTAGAACAGGCAGGTTGGGAAAATCCAGGTAGTGATGTGGTTGACGACGAAGTTAGAGCCAAAGCTTATTTGCTGCTGAACTGTCCGGCACTATCCATGTCGCCGCCAGACGTGTTGGGGGCAACAAAAGACCGGCCGCTTAGGGAAAGCGCCCCATTCCATCTTCTCCACTCCATCAGCCACAGCTTGCTTGCGACGATCAAGCCTCATACCGGTTACGATGAAAAGTCGGTGATGGAATATCTCCTGCCAATGGATCTGTCGATACTGCTCTATGTGACAAGCGTTCAAAACTATACAGCGGGCGGCCTGCTTACACTCTTCCGTCACCATCAGCTTGCCTGGTTTAACGACGCATCCAATTTTGCGCTGACGTGCGTTTTCGATCCTATTTGCTCCGATCGCGGCGCGGCCTGCAGCGGCTGTATTCAAGAGGTTTTAGGTTGCGAGACTTTCAACCATGGATTGTCGCGTAGCTATATACACGGTGGCACGCTGGACCCATCCGCCATGATTACGATACCAGAAGGATTCTGGCAGTGAACTCCGCTGCGCTATACGAGGCGCTTTTCCAGTGCTTCAGATGCATGCAATTTAGACAGGCGAAGCAAATCGCCAATGACCTGACTCTCGCTATCAACAATGCCCTGCTATGCGGGGCTGTTTCTATAGACACCCGCTGCTTACCCCCTGAACTTAGTGCAAGGCTGTCTTCTGTTAAGCCAAGCCCAGCAATTATCTCGGTGCCCTGGCAGGCCTATAGAGCTAGTCAGGTGGGGCAAATGGATATGTGGCTCCATTATCCCGAGTTAGAGAGAATATTGGCCACAGCCCCCGCTGAGTATGAGGACAACATTCATGCCCCATGGAGCTGGATGCAGCCCAATGCGGGTTCATTACTAGGCTTCATGGCTGCATTGTTGTTTGAGGCGAAGGAGCAGCTTCTGATTGTTAATCCATATTGGAGTGTTGATGGGGTGAACAACCTGAAGGTGTACAAAGGGAAAGATGTCTCAGCCCCTAGATCTATTACCGTAATGACCTGGCCAAGCCCCAATTATGGCGATCGGGCGGGCCTGAAAGCATTTTGCGACTGGATGGAAGCCGAAGGAAGTTCGCTAAAAATCCTTATTCCAAAGCCCCTGGCAAACGGACAGTTGCCGCTCGTTCATGCGAAGGTAATGGCGACCGATACTATGAAGGGTTACCTGGGGAGTGCCAATATTTCAGAGAACGGGTTGCAGCGGTCAATTGAGGCGGGGGTGGCACTCCAGGGGCCTGCTGTAGAGCAGTTACGCCGATGGTTCGATGGAATAGCCTGTAACTTTGAAGAATTAGACTGTTGAATTACAGGCGAATTTGAATCATTTATATCAAATATTTTCAGGATTTGATTCCCTCGTACTTTCAAATATCTACTTGATGAAAAACGGTTAGTTAGTTTCCGGTTAGATGGTTCAAAATTCGATGCAATTTGAGAGTCGATCTGGAATGCAAGTAAACAAGTTGTTTCAAGAATTACTTTGCTCACTCCAGTTCAGTACATTTATGGAGAATGTATCCCGTCAGAGCATATGAGACAAGTAAATCCGGTAAGTCCTTTCTCACTATTGTCTTGGGAAGCTCTGCACAACTTCCCGCGCTCATAAAATATGGTCGTTTTCCCGCGCCATTTGCGCAAAACAGCACCATTTACTGTTCCGCCTTGTCTGTAGTCAGCCATATGGCTGGCTACAGACGCACCTTCCCTACGAAGGCAGGTATTTTTCCGCTCTCAGCAGGTTGGTGAACGCTGAGAGGACATACAGGCGATTGGTATTTTTCGCCAGTCCACGGTAACGAACCTTCCCATAACCAAACTGCTGCTTGATCGTCCGGAACGGATGCTCAACCTTTGCACGAACGCTGGCCTTTATCCCCTCCAGCATTTCCTGCAGCGGGTCAGCCAGCTTGCGCCGGGTGCCGGGGCGTAGCGCAATACGCCAATCGACATCCCGATCTGTAAATTCATCTCGCTTATGGATGCCGGTATAACCCGCATCACCCCAGACCCGCTGTTCTTCTCCATATAGAAGCTGATCTGCCGCATTAAGATCATGCACATTCGCGGATGTGGTCTCGATGCTGTGAATCAAGCCGTCCCGGTCATCCACGCCAATATGCATCTTCATGCCAAAGTGCCATTCATTGCCTTTCTTGGTCTGGTGCATCTCGGGGTCTCGCTCGCCCTCCTGATTCTTGGTTGAGCTGGGCGCGGCGATAATCGTGGCATCAACAATGGTGCCTTCACGCATCATCAGGCCCTGCTGACGCAACTGGGCGCTCACGGTATCGAAGATCACTTTGCCCAATTTGTGGCGCTCTAAAAAATGACGGAAGCGGAGAATGGTGCTTTCATCTGGCAGCCGGTCGGACAATCGCAGCCCGGCAAAGCGGCGCATGGACTCGATCTCGTACAACGCATCCTCCATCGCCGGATCGCTGAGGTTGTAGAACAATTGCAGGCAATGCACCCGAAGCATAATGGGCAGCGGGTAAGGCGGGTTTCCATTCTCACCCTTGGGATAGTGCTTGCGAAGCCTCTTCTCCAGCTTGGCCCAGGGAATTAAGCCATCCATTTTTTCAAGGAACAGCTCCCGCCGCGTTTTACGCTTTTTGTTCTGGTATTCGGCTTCGGCGAAGGTAAGCTGGCTCATGCAGTAGTCCGGTTAAAATGGGTGGTCGCAGAATTGTCTCAAATTCTAGAGGTTGTGCAGAGATTCCCTTGGCTCATAGGTTTGCCGTTTTAATTGAAGCCGGCCTTGGGAAATGATGTTGATTTAAGATCGTATACAGATATTAATGCTTGCCATCAATATTTAACGGAAGAGCAGTCTGTAAAATTGGATAACCTATAGACGTTCCTACTATCAACAAGAAAATCGCGATTAAAAAGCAGAAAGTTTGTACAATTCCAACTTGTCTTTACCGAGACGCACAACGACGAATCAGGAGGAAAAACAAAGCGGAAGGAAACCAAAAATAACGCCATAATCGTGACTAACGAGGTGGGTCAATTTTAGATGCAAATTTCGTGTCAGTTTTAAATTAAAATCAACACTTGGATTAAAACGATTCGACTGGACGCAAGCGAGCTATTACTCAGAAAGCTCAGACGCGATTACGCTAAAAATCTCCGTAAAATTTACCTGTCGGAAAAGAACAAAAACAGCTTAAAATAAAGGAATAGCTGGGTGGCGTCCTTCTGCACGCCACCCAGACTAGCGGCTATCGTATGGCCTTAAGCCGGCCCTAAGTAGAAGAGATTCTCTACCTCGCAATACAACCCTTGAAACCACGCCACCCTTTGAGGGAGCCTTTAGTACAAACGCCGGAAATGGGCCCATCAAGGTCTCCTTATCCGGGGGGAGAAACGTCACCGCTTCCGACAAATCCCAGCTGAGTAGCGGTCGGTAGTATTTGTCATTTAACCGAAGATCTTCTAGTCTAGCAGTGTTCAATAAGTGCCGGGATCTGACTGCGCACTCATAATCAACTATATCTAGGTCATCCGAAAACTTAATGTTGCAATATCCGCTGTTCAAATCAATTCCATGGTTAACGGCGATACCTTCGCGGTATGCGAATTGAACATAGCCCTTCCTCCCAGGTAAAGTCGTGTTTGGCTTTAGTAAGCTTGTAACTATGTTAAAGATGCCAATGGTGATGGGCTTATCCGTGCCGCATTCGCTGCAATAGTATTTTGAAGTTGCCATCCCTTCAATCGCCGTAATCACCACCAGTTCCTTGCGCTTATATGCGATCAGTTCATCATCTATGACCTGGCCGGTGTATGCCATCCGTGAAACCCGGCCAACCACTTCACCTTGGTCTAGCTGAAGATTGATACCCACGACAGGGCTACGGCCGCCAATCAGCACGGCCTGCTCCTTTGACGATCCTCTGGCATATCTGGCAGTGACGATGCTATGGCGCCCTTGTCCAGAGAAGAAAAAGTGGTCGTGGAATCCGGAATAGACCTTTCGCTCTACCTCCGCGTTAAGAAGATTTGGGCTCAAGGACTCCTTACGATAGGCGATTTCATCTATTTCGTGAAAGTGACTATCAGGGCACAGGTACTCAGCCCAGTCACCGGCAAAGCTGATCTGACTGTAGACGAGGTATCCCAGAGCTGCGATGAGGACTAAGCGCATTGTCTTACACCAATCATGTAGTTGGCATAATTTTCGGGTCAAAACAGACCTAATGCAAATCCAGGTGTAATCTCCCCGAAGAATAATCGAGGTTTCGAGTAGAGACTTTTACGATACTCGCACAAGGAGCGAATGATGAAGCCGGACAACGTCTGTCCGGACAGAAAGGCAGCTTCATTGAAGCTGACGGTGGATCTCCTTGGAGACGCGCGCTTCCAGCCGCCATTTTGCCGTAGCTCCGTGAAGTTTTGTCATCAATTGACGCCTTTCTCATTGCAGCGTCTTACTCGCGGGCTATTTACCATTGCTGGCCTAAAGCTGGTCTTCTGGCTAGTTGTCCCTGCCCAGTAGCGCAGTAACCGGCATATCCAATTCAGCAACGGGTTCAGCGCACACCGGTTCACAGCCGGAAAAGGTACCCGTTTTCACCCATTCGTCACCGGTGCACTGATACGTTTCGATTTCACACTGCTCAGGGGTAGCCAGCCATAAATACGTTATGCCTAGTTGGGCATACAGCGCTAACTTCCGCCGCAGACAGACATCCTTTGCTGCCGGCGAGGTCATTTCACAAATCCAGTCGGGTTTGGTCATGAACTTGTGATCATCCGGTATTATGAGTGGGCGACCCTTTCGCCAGGCGGCGATATCGGGAACCAGCACGACCTCGTCCAGTTTGAAATGGATTTCAGGGCTTTTCGACGAACTAGCGCCATCGATGCGAGCATCGGAAGCGATAAGCGGGACACGCTCAAGGAATCTCAACACCATGCGCAGTCGAAGGAACTCAATGCCGCTCACTCCAAAGTAGAGGCTGCATCACAGTCTTATGAGAAGGCAAAATCTCGGACCAGCACTTTGGGGGCTAAGCAAGAAGTGGACGAAGGTGTGCTGGCTAACCAACTAATTCAAGCTGGGGGGGCTGGGGCAAGTTAGGCAGGCAATACAGAATCTCGGGCTGGGATAGGCGGTGCAGGACTTACAGCAGTCTTTGGTAGGAACGCGCTTTCTTGATACAGCGGAAGGTAGAGAGCAGGCGGAGGTGGCGGCATCGTTATGGGCGCTGCATGGAAGGGGTAGCACCAAGCCGGCAGATCAAGAAGCAGCGAACGAATCTATCTTGCGATTAGCTGACATCGGGATGACGTCGGGATTAACTATGGATCACAGTATTAATGCTGGGTCAAATGCAGGCTTGGCGCCTGGGGTGGAAGAAAAAGCAGCGGCGGTGGCTAACGAAGCGTCCATAGCTGGCGATGCGGTCGCCGCAGCAACCGCTGGGGTGGGGAGCGAGCTGGCTGCGCTTCAAGAGAAGGGTTGTAGAGCTTTCATGGCGGAAGGTGAGAAAGCTGATCAGGAGGCTTACCAGGCATTTGTTGACGAGGTCGATGCCCAGACCGAACCAAACAAGGTGAAGGCGGAGAAAAATTCTATCGGCGGGAAGCAAGAGCAGCGCACACCGCAACAGTTAGCTAAACAGGCGGAAGAGAAAAATGAGTCCGTTAACAAAGGGCTGACGAGATCAACCTTGAATGATATGGCGAAGGCTGCGAATGCAATGGTTACTGGTGAGGAGCCTGAGGACTCCGATGACATGGGCTCAAAAAGGCGGACAGGAGGTAGTTCGAGCCGGAGAGACTCAAGATGACGACCGGTCAGTCGATGCGGTCGTCATCGTCGGTAAAGCCGAGTGTAAGCGGGTTGAAGGTTGTTGAAAGCGGAGAAATGCCACATTCGTCACTTGAGGAATGTTCTTGTGACTCGCATTGCGGGCTTTGATCCGGGGTGCGGAGATGGATTCGAATACTCGCCGCGATAAGCAAGAGCGATAAAAGAATAAGAACCAGAGGTATGACCATATTCAACTTCCGTATCAATGAAGGGGTTTGAATGAAGAAGCCGTGTTGAATGGTGGCTATTCTGTGATCGAGTATGGCTGGGGCGGCACTCGATTTCAAGCAAATTAAATACCAAGATTTTACCATTTGGATGGATTGCGAAAAAATATTGCGTCTATGTATCGCTATGTTAGTGGATAGAAATTCCAGATTGGAGGTTGAGGGGCTTTCATTGAAAGCAGACCCTAACGCAGGAGGATGCCAGGCAAAGACTTTGGAACCAGCCCGTAGAGCCCAGTCCAGTGAAAACGATAACGGCGGAGGAGCTTTGCGTTTCCCTCTTATCTCCCTAGTGTATGGCATATCGCGCAGAGGAATGAGATTTTGGACCTACGAAGACGTTCTTCGTATGAATACATGGACTACCTCCAAAGTAGTCCAAGATTTTATCCGCATCCCCCTAGGTCAGTTTTGGATGCAATTCAACAAACCGCAGTTTGCGCACCCAATCATGCGGAACTAATCCACTAGCCTCCCCCGGACATAGCGCGCGTCCGCGCATGTTTATCCTTCCTCCCTGGGCAGAATTTGCATTAGTTTTTTCTGGCGTCATAATCCTCTCCAACAGTTAAGAGGAGTCGCCACGATGCCTATTCAGCGAACTTTCACCATTGCTCTCTCAGCAGCCTTATTGCTGGTGGCGATTACCGGCTGTTCGGATTCCGACATCTCGGGTGCAGCTGTCATTGACGAAAGCCTCAAGAGTACCACCGAGGTGAGCGGGAAAATGTCCCTGGACAACCCGTTCGGAGACCCCGTTGGCACCGAGTACGAAAAGCACATCGTCGACAAACAGCAGTTTTATAAAGAGGTCGCGAAAGGGGTTTCCAATACGCCCAACATCCCGCTGAAGCCTGGACTTTACGCTGGCATGATCGATGACACCGCAAGTAGCGCTTATTGGGTGGATGGCGTCGCCTACGCCGGCCACATCTATCTCGTGATCAACGACAATGGAACCTTTGATTACTACGAAAGCTTAAAGCGAGTTGGCGAAGATGACATGGCGATTAGAGGTGTTCATGGCAGATATTCAGTGAAGGGATTTACACTGCGAACCAGCAACGTAAAGGGACACCTTACTCTTCTGCCCCCAGGGAACACTTTTGTCGTGAATAGTCTCAATGTGGGTAACGATATGCGGAAGGACTTTCCAGAGCAGCACATCGACTGGGCCAAGACGAAGGCCGGTGAACTCGTGGCTCACTTGCTGCGCAAAGACCTCGGGCTGACCGAAATGATTGGGGATGATCTTCCAAAATCCGAAACAGCGCTGATTGACAACCTGCAGTTTGATGACAGATTCAGTAACGATGCCGATTTCCGCAATGCCGTCATTAGTCGCCCATATGATGACCCACTGATCCTGTGAGCGCCCACAAATGTCGCCACTATTCTCAAACACCCCAATATTCAAAGGTTGTGCGGAGACCCCCTAGACCTGGAATCTTCCCGAGTTTCTCGGAGAGTTATTCGCTCTGGTTTAGACGCGCCCTGCCATAGAGGTGGCGGGTGATTTGGTCATTTTTGATTTGGCACTGCGCAAGCTCTGCTTCCGCTCTAAGGCGCCAAAATCCGCGGAGGGCTATCGGGCCAATGATGCAGATGGCCGCAATCCAAGAAAGTCACGCATCAATTAAGGCTTCTGTGGTGTGGTACGCTGGGTCGCTATCAAGATTACGTTTTGCGCGGTCTAACAGCAATTGATCCTCACGTCGACCATCACAAATGTGATACGAAAGTAAGGCAGTTACAATAACTGCCATGAAAGCGCTTATGATCGCAAGTCTTGTTGGCATCGCTGAAAATACTCATTTGATTTTTCTCTTTGTCCACTCCGACTAGGTGCGAATCTCAATCATGGGGAGATTGTTCAATGTAACCGTCCGATAGAACGGCAAGCTTAGTAATGAGATTAACGCTGTGGTGACTGAGCCTTCGTGATGTATTTTCAATTGTCGTCATAAAGATCATGTCCTGAATCGGGAATTCTATCAGCGTCTTCAATTTCGAGTTCTGCTAATACTTGTGCTATTAGCGATAAAACCTTATGGAGGTCTGTTCTGATTATCTCATAAGTGTGGGTTAGTTGTTCTTCGTCCGCTTGATAAGTATTAATTGATACGATGTTTGTTATTCTATTGTTTGCCACAATTTCTTCAATTTTTTCCCGAGTTTTTCCGCTAAGTTTAAGAAAAGTGGACGTAATAGAAGAAAAATCTTTGTGATTTATTTTGCTGTGTATGGTTTTGATGGTGCCGTCATGCAGATTTAATTCTGACACGTTTCCTGTGATTCTTATGCTTGATTTCTTGCCGGTGAAGGTCGGGATCGCGCGCTCATCTTTCGGAACCGATTTCCTTTCATTGTTTTTTAGTATTAATTCCGCTGAATTTTTTGAAATATTTTTTCTGCAGGACAGAATCTTATTTTTCGTAGATTGTTTTGTGTCGCGGAATTTGCTGTTGAACTCTGATTTTTCTGAGAAGAGTATGGCTTTTAGTGTTTCGAAATCGTCTTCGTTGAACATTCCAAATTGGGCGGGATGTGTGCTCTCGACGTGCAAATCAAGAAGTATTTTGTCTTCTACATCTCTTGGCATGTTTTTCCGATGAACGAGGATGAGGTTTAGGATTGAGGCGGCTTTGTTCCAATCTGAAAGCGCGTCCCAGATGTTCGTTTCGGACGCTCTGGGCACTGAGAGTGTGATGTGTGGTGCTGGATCCATGGAATTCCTCCCTTCACTGTTTCCAAGGACAGTCTTGCACACATTTTTGTGTATCAAATGTCAGTGAGATGGGGTAAATGGCGCATCTCAACGGCTATTTTTGATTTTTTTTCAGTCTAGGCGGCCGAATTTTGGCTAAATCGATCGTGGGTCAGGACCGCCAGGACGACAAATCTCGCCAAGTTTCGGTCGAGTTTTTCCTCAGGTGCCTGAGTGTCGGGCAGTAATTTGATGCCTTTTTTGTCTCCAGTCATCTTCATCTTAAATCCAATATTTGAAAATTCTTGAATGAGACGGGGTTGTTCGGAGGCGGAGCAGCGTATTACCACGTGCTGGCGGGCGCGGAGACGTAATCCCCCAAGGTGCCGGAGCAGCATCCTCGGGATGTCAGTTTGCTCAGTGCGGATGCTCGCAATCTGCTGATCAAGCCAACCTGGTGGAATATACCGGTGAAGTGCGGAGGTTTCCTGAAAAGCAGATTTATCCTGGAGGTACTGAGGATTTATTTTGTGGAGACGGTTCGGATCAATTAATTGCCAACCTAGAGAATACTGTGTGTCTGTCAGTGCCTCCGCGAGTTTTTGTAAGTCAGAAAGCGTTAGTGGTAATCCCGCTGCGGCGTCAAATGGATCGACGCCTCTGGAACAGGCGGTGAGCCACGAGGTGGTCGTTTTTATTGATTTCCCCGCGTTTAAACTTAGTCTACCTGACAATAGTTTTGGTGGCTCTGGTATTGAGGGCGTCTCAGCTTGGGCATGGATGTCCTCTCTTTGCAGGCCATATGCGTACTGAGTGGCGATGGAGGATCCCTCCCGCACACGCTGTTGTCGCTTCCGGAGATAGCCAGGCGTTTCATTAAAGAGGGCGGCCATTACGGTGTTGTCTAGAGGCGCGGTCGCTGCCGAGATCATCCTAGCGATATGGAAGTGGGCAGTGTGAATATAGTACTGAAATGTGACGCCCACATTGGCGTGGCCTAGGGTGGCCGACGTGTATGTTAGCTGACGGATTCTCTCTATCACTTCAGTCTCAGGAGGAAGCGCCAATAATGCCTCTGAAGGCGATGAATGCCGAAATCGATGCGGGACCCCGTTCTGGTCGTGGGTTGCAAATTTGATGGCGCTGTATAAGCCTGCGAGTAGCAACCGTTCGTTTTCCCCGCTCTGAAGGTAATCAAAAAGATGCTCGCGCCGTTTGGGGTTGGGGGGCAGGCTGATTTTCTCTTTCAGCACTAGCGTTCGTATGCCAGCTGCGGTTTTGATTGACCGGTCTGCATGGGGTCGAAAAAGGACAACCTGAGTGTCACCGTATTGAGCGAGATCGCTGTCGCGTAAGCGAGTCACCTCTGATATTCGCGCGCCTTTTTCACGCATCAGCTGCATGGCAACTCTCATTTGGCCGATCCCTGCACCAATATGCGCGTGGAGCTGACCAGACTCCGTCCAGGCAGAGAGTATGGAATCAATGAGGGTGTACTCAGTCTCGGTGATCACGCCCGCGTCGATGCCTGCCCATGAATCTTTGCCAGTTGTCTTCAATGAAATACTTGGCAGGTCATAGTGCTGCCCCATCTCATAAAAGAGGCGATTAATCGCTTTGGCATGGCTGTCTGCCGTTTTGCGGTTTCCGGGAAGTGCAGCTTCGAGAAGGCCCGTGAGCTCATCGCTTTCGTAGTCAAGAATGCATCCGTTCTCGCAAGAAACGCTTAAAGCTGACCATGCCTCAAATAGATAATCCCTGACGGTATTTCGCTTGAGTGTTTTGCCGGTATGCTTGTTCGCATGTGGTCCAAGCATAATTTCAGCCCAATGGGCGAGGAGGTAGGTTACCTCGGATAAATCCTCGGTGTTTCTCCGCCAGGTGCTGATGTGGTCAATCAGCTGCTCTCGAGCAGGCGCGCGGCTTTCTTCGTCTTTAGGTATGAAGGAGCGAAGTCGTTTGAACTGGGCAGTTTGGCGTTTGGGCTGCGCCGACGGGCGAGAGAGGAATTCCCGTGGCGGTCGGTCTGCCAGGATTGGATCTACTGACCGGTCGGCTGGCCGGTTGTAGACTAGATCGAGTAATCGTCTTCTGGAAAGCTCCGCGTGAGGGCGGGCCATGTTGATGATGTCGGCATAGAGCGGTGGCAGTGTGATGCGTCGCGCGTAAGCGACTGTGGCCTCCAAGGTTGCCACGGAGATTGCTGCGCCAAATATCCTGCTGGGCTCTGAATTGGAGGCTTCTCCGCCCAGCCGAAGCCAGGCCAGGCAGCATAGTAGCGCTGGCCCAGCCAAAGTACGCGCCTGTCCCTCGATCTCTATCACCTGAAAGTCTGCACCCTTGATCAGCGGTGTAGCTGCGAGGGCCGCGAGCCATGTCTCAGTTTTTTTGAAGCTGTGACAGGTCCCCCAAATCATGAGCGCACAACGGGCAATCAGGTAGCGATCCACCGGCTCGCCTCGTGCAATGTAGTCAAGCAGAGACTGTTCTAGCGCCGTGAGTTGTCCGGCGGCCACCATATTGGCGCGAGTAATAGACAGCGGCGGCCGGACATCCCAGGCTGTTGCTGCCGGCAATGCAATCTTACATCCGGGGTCAGAGCGATGGGATTTGAGCCGGATCCTGGCTTCCCGGCAAACTCGGTAGCTTGTCAGTAGATTATCGGCGGTTCTGGCAATAAGCGTGTCACGGATAGCCAGCGCCGTGTTCTCAGTGACAATCGTCCCCTGCGGTAATCTTGCCGGCGAATATCCGGGAATATGTTGAGCGAAAACCTCGGTGATCAACTCTCGGCGTGACCGCAGTAGTCCCCCTTTTATTTCCTCTTGGATTTGGCCAAGCAGAAGTTTGGTGTCTGACTCTTGTTCTGCCTCTTCCAGCGCTTTGAGTTTTTTGCTGGAGACCCACAGGTGGGGTGGGGCTTTAACAGATTTGGGCGCTTGGATGGCCAAATCTTCAAAAAATTGATTGAGATAAGGCCGAAGTGTCGTGGCAAGCTCTTTGGGGCTAACCAGGCCGTAGTCCCCAAAGACAATCCCTTGAAAGCCGTGGCCGAGATGCGCTTCAACGAGCAAGGGCGGTGCGCTCAGCTCCCGGAGCAGGGTACTTTGCAGGTGCCGCATTTGGTTGATATCAATGCCGGAGGGGAGATACGAGCGCAGCCATTGGGCGGGATCGATATCGCAGATTTCATCCCCGTCGACTTGGAAGAACAGAGGCCTTGCACCATTTAGCGCAGACTTGGCATCCTTCTTTATACGAGAGGGGGCGTGGATAACGCCCGAGACCACCTCGCTGAGGTAGGAGAGATACTGGAAAAGGTATGCCAGGGCAAAACTGGGAATCACCGCAAGGCGGCGATATACGGCGCTGTCGCTGGGTTTGTCCCTGAAAATGACCAAGCCATAGGTCAGGCAGAGATCGTGGGAGCGCAACTGCCCCAGTTCAAAAGTAAAGCGGTGCGCCGCGCCGAGGCCGAGAGCGGTACAGGCCAGTTGTGCACGTCGCCCCAGGTGTTCGGCTACATTGCTGGGTGAGAGTCGCCGCAGGGATTTTTGCAGGCGGTTCATCTCTGCAATCGCATTGTCGAAAACTGCTGGCCGGATACCCGACTTGGGGGCACCGACGCGAGTTGAGATGCGATCAATGGATGGCGCGGGCATTACCTCCCCGTAAAGCGTCTGTATTGCTCGGTGCCATCGGGTGTGGAGATTTTCATCAGAGAAGCTGATGTAATGCAGCGCGGCTAGACTGCCTTGCACTCGCTCGGAAAAGAGAAGCTGTGTAAGGGGTAGATCGTACTCCTGCATGAAGACTGCCTGAAGGACGCTGCCTCTCAGTCGGGTTTCGGTGAATCGCTCAACGGCATCGCGCAGAGCGCTTCTGATTTGGTCTTTTGCCGCAAGTAGCTGGTCGATCTTGGCGTCAATGTTGGCGTCATCGGCAGAGGCCAAAAATGCCCAACCGTCCTCTAGCGACACATCGTCTGGCAGTTGGCAGCGCAGCTGAAATTGGGTTTGCACGGGGGATGCGAGTTGATGGAGCGGTGCCGCGGGTAGGCTGCTGGCGATAATGTGCTTTATCGTCACGACTACGGCATCGCCCTGACGCTCTATCGAAATGATTCCCCCATTGGGAGCCGATGCGACCTCATTGTCGCTACCTCCGATGAGCGCCGGTGCGAGTTCATCGAATGGTCGGCCGTATAGTGCCGTCAGAATCCACAACAATTTGGCCGCTTCCCGTTCTGGCGTGAGCGCAGGAAGTGCAAGAAGACACTTCATGGCCTGCCGGGCCTGCCGGGCCTGCGGGTCGGTAAATGCCTCAGAACTCATGCCAGCGAAAGCGCGGTTTAGTCGGATATGGTGACTATGCTGATTGAATGTTCTGGCCTGATTCTCTGAATCTGTGGCAGCTGCCTCGTCGTAGAGGATCAGCTCAGGTTCAAGTGCTTCAGAGTCGTCGTCCGGCGACTTCGCTAAATGTGTAAAGCGGATGTGGGCTGGCGGAGGTTCGTCGTTTTCCAGCCCGGGCGGCGTACCTCGTAATGCGACCGCGGCTCGGTAGCGCTTCTCGGTAGACTGCCTTGAGGTTCCTGTGGGTTTTGTCTGCGATCCCTTTCCGGTTTGCGCGCCCCGGGGACGTCGACTGGTCCCATGGACGATCTGGAGCAGGCTCTCCAGGATAACCAGCCATTCATCTACGCGGGGCCCGCTAACCCTCTTCTGCGCAATATCCCCCCGCAAACGATCCACGCAGGCATTGATACTCGCGGCATCCAGGCTCTGAGGCCGGTACGACTGCAGTTGGGTGCGAGCTACCGACTGGGCCGGCAGTTGGTGCACAAAATTACAGGTACCTACCAAGGTGGTAGCGGACAACTCGGACCTGAATAAAGACAGCAGAGTGACATATCTGGCCAGGTCGAGTAGTGGGGCTGATGCATTGTTCTCGTAGTCGAGCCGTTCATCATTTGCCAGCGAGGCATAGATTGGGGAAAGCGTCTTAAAGTTTGCCAGTGGGTGGGTTCCACGGCGTGTTTTTAGCGCGGGTGATGCCGATGTCCTGATTCGGCTGGCAGCCTCGAAGAGATCCTCGATGTCCTGAGAGTTCAGCCAGGAGCGGAGGGGGGCGGAATCCTCAAGCAGGTGTTCAATGGTGCTCGCGACGGCTAGTCCATGACTGGCCGTCCTGCATTTTGTCAGATCGAGGTCGAGCACCTTTTGACTGATAAGCACGATAAGACGATCCCAAGAGGTCCTTCAGGATAGTAAAACGTGACACTTAATAAGTCGATAATTTCGAGATTTATATCTATAAGGGTACGATTAGAAGTATTTAAAACGACATTAAAATGTAAATAACCTTTTGAAAATATAGGTTTTTATAGATTTTAACGGATGGCTTGGTTGTTTGAGGTATGTTAACGTGGGTACGGAAATTTTGTCTACGAACCAGGCGGGGTTCGAATCCTCCCGAGCGCGCCATATTTAAAGGGCTGTAGCGATACAGCCCTTTTTTATTTTCCTAAACTCCTGCTTTCTTCCTAAATTCTACGCAACTTCCGTCGCTATTCTGCAACCAGGGTGGGGCGCCTTCTTGCTATAGCGCGCAGTTTTTAAAACCATACGCTCGCCGCGAGATCATTTCCGTGTTGTTGTGGAAACCCTCGGAGACATAGCTGCTCGTGCCACACTGCCACGATGGCCGAATTAGTCTTGGCTGACCCGCCTGAGAAGGGGCGAAGCGAAGATCCTATTTGTTTAACGACACAGCACCATCAACCAGGTGGGCAGGGTGGCGGATAAAATAAATAGACTGCCGCAAAACAAGAATGAATGACGTGGCGCTATTGACCACAATAACGCCACCAGCGAGGTCGCCGCGCCGATGTGGAATACCGTCAGACATTGTTCGGTGCTATCCAATGGCAGGCGCAGGCTCAACTCTGCGGCAAAGAAAATGATGGTGTAGGTTGCCGTACCTGCGAAGCTACTGCGTAACACCAGCTGGTAGGAGGGCATGGGCATCTGGCGCTTAGTGTAGGGTCTGTGACGCAGCGGCCAGGCTGGCGCTACGATAGATGTGGAGCGGCACATCGCTTCCGGCATTTTGGGGCGGCGACAGGTGCAAGCCCGCGTCCAGCATGGCATGGCTGAGGTTTTTGAGCAGAGAAATGGCGAGATGGCGATGCTGCTGAGAAAGGCGGTCGCCAAGGCAGCTATCCAGTTGAGTCCACTTTTGGCGTTGCGCCAAGCTTGCGCAGGCCAGTAGCCAGTATTCGCCGCGGCTAGCGATGGGGCAAGCATAATACTTCACGCTGGGAGCGGGTCGGCAGGCCGTAAATATCAACCCGAGAAAGGCGTGGAAGCTGCGCTCGGCATCAAGGGTCAGACCCACCGCTTTGAAACCGCTGCGCCAGTCAGGGGCAGACGGCGTGCGCGTGAAGTGCCCGTGTTCCTGTGCCCAGAGTCGAATGCAAATCACCAATAAATTGTCGGTCGACTGCAGTTCGCGCAGTGGTCTGCCCTGGGTTTCTGATTCGAGGCTGAAATGCAAACTCATCTGAGGCTCCAGTGGTTCTTATTCAGATCTTAAATTACCCCCAAATCAGCCTTGGTGCAAATGATAATTAATAGCATTTGGTGAAAATGATGAAACCTTCAAGGTGACGGTGTCCCAGGCGGGTGCCGGCCAGTGTGTTCCTGCTTCTTTTAAGGAAAACGGTCTAGCTTGCTTGGGGCAATGCCAGATGGCGGTACTGCCCTTTGAAATACAGCAGTGGCTCTGTTGCTGATGCCCTTGTCGGCGTGATGGCTTTTACCTCGCCAATAACTATCAGGTGATCGCCTGCCGGGTGTTCAGCCTGAATCTCGCAGTCCAGCCAGTGCAGACTCCCGCCCAACACCGGATTGCCCATCGGTGAGGTTTGCCAGGCTATTCCCCGCCATTTGTCCGCCCCCTTGCGCGCGAATTGATTGGACGTGCTGATTTGCTCGCCGGACAGGATATTGACCGCGAAGCGACCGGCGCGCCGAATTTTGGGGTAGCTCAGGGAGCTGGACATAACGCTGAATGACACCAGGGGCGGGCTGACCGACACACTGTAGAAGGACTGGCAGGTGAAGCCAACGGGCTGGCCGTCAACACAGGATGTGATGACGGTAATACCGGAAGCAAAGTGCCCCAGCGCGTCGCGAAAGTGCTGGGCTTCGATAGGGGTAACAGGGCACATAATAGGATTTTGCAACAAGTGGAGGGATTACCGGGTCAGCGCGTAAGCTCTGCCCGGACGATGGCGGCGCCGGCGCTCAAGGCGTTCAGCTTGCCGTTGGCGACCTGAAGGGACAGGGGCGCCATACCGCAGTTGGTGCAGGGGTAGAGCTTGTCGGCGTCCACATACTTCAGTGCCTCCCGCAGGGTATTGGCGACCGCTTCTGGCGTCTCAATGGCGTTGCTGGCCACGTCAATGGCGCCCACCATCACTTTTTTACCGCGAATCAGTTCAAGCAGCTCGATGGGAACATGGGAGTTATGGCACTCCAGTGAGATCAGATCGATATTGGATTGTTGCAGCTTTGGAAAGGTTTCTTCATATTGCCGCCACTCCGCGCCCAGGGTCTTTTTCCAGTCGGTATTGGCCTGAATGCCGTAGCCGTAGCAAATATGCACTGCCGTTTCGCATTTAAGCCCCTCGATGGCCCGCTCCAGGGTGGCTATGCCCCAGTCGTTGACCTCGTCAAAAAATACGTTAAATGCAGGCTCGTCGAATTGAATAATATCGACCCCGGCGGCCTCCAGCTCCCTGGCTTCCTGGTTGAGGATTTTGGCAAACTCCCAGGCGAGTTTTTCCCGGCTTTTGTAGTGTTTGTCGCACAGCGTATCAATCATGGTCATGGGGCCGGGCAGGGCCCATTTTATGGCCTGGTCGGTCTGCTGGCGCAGGAACTTGGCGTCCTCAACAAATACCGGTTGTTGGCGGGAAACGGCGCCCACCACCGTCGGCACACTGGCGTCGTAGCGATCGCGAATTCTCACGGTTTCGCGCTTTTCAAAATCCACACCGTTGAGGTGCTCAATGAAGGTGGTGACAAAATGCTGACGGGTTTGTTCGCCATCACTGACGATATCAATGCCCGCCTGTTGTTGTTCGTGTAAGGACAATCGCAAGGCATCCTGCTTGCCCTCGCGTAATTGTTCGCCCTGTAACTTCCAGGGTGACCATAGCGTTTCCGGCTCGGCCAGCCAAGCGGGCTTGGGCAGGCTACCGGCGGTTGACGTGGGGAGTAATGCTTTCATTGGTATTGACCTTAATTTGTTATGCGGCGTCACTGGCGGCCCATTGTTCAAGAAGGTGTTTGTAGGGCTTGATAAACCGCTCTTCAGTAAATTTTCCCTGTTTTACCGCGAGCTGACTCCGCTCCTCTCTGTCGTAAACAATGCGGGTGAGCGAATAATCCTGATGTGTCAGGCTGGGCTGATACGTTTGTCCCGCCGCCGCGTTGGCATTGTAAATTTCAGGCCGGTAAATCTTCTGGAAGGTTTCCATGGTGCTAACGGTGCTGATCAGTTCCAGGTTGCTGTAATCACCCAGCAGGTCGCCGCTAAAGTAAAAAGCCAGCGGGGCGACGCTGCCCGGGGGCATAAAATAGCGAACCTGCAAACCCATTTTTGCAAAGTATTCGTCGGTTAATGAATATTCATCCTGCCGGTACTCAGCTCCCAGTACCGGGTGGCTGTTCTCGGTGCGATGATAAATTTTGCTGCTGGACACGCTCAGGCAAATCACCGGCGATTTTTTGAAGTTGTCCTTGTAGGCGCTTGAGTTCAAGAAGGCCTTGAATATCTTGCCGTGCAGCTCGCCATAATTGTCAGGCAGGCTGAACTCGCGGCGATCCTTGTTGTGTTCCGCCAACACCACGCTGAAATCATAATCTCTTACATAAGAAGAAAAGTTGTTGCCAACAATGCCCTCAATACCTTGCTGGGTCTTGTGATCGAAAATATTGGTTTTCAGAATCTCTATGGTGGGGAAGGTGTCACCCTTGCCCTCAATATCGATGTCCACCGAAATGATTTTCAGCGCAACGGCGTAGCGATTTGCCTGTGGGTTGTCCCAGTGCGCCAGCGCATTAAAGCGGCTGTTGATCATCTGCAGAGTGTTTTTCAGGTTCTCCTGGCGATGCTCACCCCGGGCCAGATTGGCAAAGTTGGTGGTGATGCGGGTGTTGTCAGACGGGTGATAGTCCTCGTCAAAGTTCAGGGTTTTAATGCTGAAGGTAAACGGCGTACTCATGGTGGTCCGGTTTCCTGTATATCGTGTTAAACAGAGCGCTAGCGCAGGCGTCATCAGTAATAGACTACCGAAAAATAGGGCTGCAAGGTCAGCGAGCAGGGGGCAGAGTAGAGGACTTAACAAATGAATAAAAATGGTTTATTTTCAGAAATCCATTATTTATATTCATGCATAGGTGCCGCTGATCCATGCTCGAACGTATCCATCTCACTGTTATTCAGGCTGTTGATCAGCGCGGTTCACTGACGGCGGCGGCCGATCACCTTTGCCTGACCCAATCAGCGTTAAGCCACACCATCCGCAAGTTGGAAGATAAACTCGGCAGCCAGATCTGGATCAGAGAGGGCCGCAGCCTGCGCCCTACTCAGATCGGCGAATACTTGCTGGGGGTGGCCAATCGCGTGCTGCCCCAGTTGGATCACGCCGAGACTCTGCTCCAGCAAATGGCCCAGGGCGAGCGGGGTACTCTTCGCATTGGCATGGAATGCCACCCCTGTTATCAATGGTTGTTGAAAGTGGTGTCGCCATTTCTAGCCCAGTGGCCCGATGTGGATGTGGACGTTAAACAGAAATTTCAGTTTGGTGGCGTCGGCGCGCTGGTCGGTTACGACATCGACTTGCTGGTTACCCCCGACCCCTTTCACAAAGCCGGTCTCCATTTTCAGCCCGTGTTTGACTATGAGCAGGTATTGGTTGTCGCCGGTGATAGCTCGCTGGCACGGCGCCGTTTTCTGAAGGCGGAAGATTTGCGCAATGAGGTACTGATTACCTACCCGGTGCCAAGCGATCGTTTGGATATTTACACCCAGTTTCTCAACCCGGCGGGTGTAAACCCGAAACGCCACAAGACCAGTGAAACCACCGATATCATGTTGCAAATGGTCGCCAGCGGTCGCGGCGTGGCTGCACTGCCGCGCTGGTTGGCAGAGGAATATGCCACCAAGCTGGACATCACTTCGGTGCGCCTTGGTCGCAGTGGTATTGCCAAGCAAATCTACCTGGGTACTCGGCAAGATGATGGCGATGCCGACTACCTTCGAGCGTTTATCGAGTTGGCGAAGCAGTATCAGCAGGGGGAGTAGTGTGGAGAAATCAGCGGATTTTGACGGGACGGGCGGCAATGTCCCGCAGGCACTGACTGCATAAGCAATCTTGCCAGCGCTCGGCGATCCACTCTTGTTGCGCAGTGGTCAAGGCGATATCGACGCAATGGCAAATCGTGATCGCCCCGGGTTTGCACGCGAAATAGGCACCGCAACGGGGGCAGGCAATGGCTTCATGTTTGCAAGCGGACTGTGCTTTCGAAAGTGCCACAAGGTTACCTTTAAGTTGTGGACAGGACACTGGTGCGCCATTGCGGTTTGACCCTAAGCCGTTTGACTCTGAGACACTTGGCTCTAAGCCGCTTGCCCCTATGCAGCGTAACCCGAGCCGAGTCACTGGGAGACGCGCTGAATCACCTTGTAGGTGCCGGTGTAGACGGCCACCTGTTTGCCGTCTTGTTCAACCATGACTTGCAGGGTGATACGCCCCTGGCGCTGTTCGTCCAACACCTGATTGAACGTTGCCATGGCGGAATCGCTGACATTGGCAATGGCATAGAAATTACAGGTGGCGGGGGCGAGATAGCGCATGTGACTCTCTGTCACCATCACGTCATAGCGATGGGGTCTGGACTTCAACATCAGCGAGACTATCGCCCAGCCCGCGGCGGTTGCCAGCGCGGCGATACTGCCTCCAAAGCCGGTTTGCTTGTCGTTGATATTGGGTGCCAGCGGCATATCCACCCGCAGGCGGTGGTCGCCGAATTCGGTGAAGCGCAGATCCATTGACTGCAGCAGCGGAATCGCCTGGCGCGTCTGTCGACAGAACTCGCTCAGTGAAAATTCAACCGTGTTCATTCTTTTCACCTTGTAAAGTGTGCTGGCGCCGGGTCAGGCGCGGTAGCGCTGTTCCAGTTCGTCGATGAAATCTTTACCGACAAGACGCTGGCGCTCTTTAAACGGTGCGACCAGTGCCGGGTCTTCCGTCAGGTGGCGCTCGTCGCGCAGCACGGTCAGTGCGCGCTGCATACCGGCGACGGCACTTTGCAGGGCGGCGTTGGCGTAAAGCACCATGCCGTAGCCGTACTCGGCCAATTCGTCGGTGGTCGCGATGGGTGTCTTGCCGCCAATCACCATATTCATCAGCAGCGGTGCGCGCAGGAATCGCGGCAGGCGACGCACTTCGTCGGCGGTTTCCAGCGCTTCCACAAACAGAATGTCGGCACCGGCTTCGGCGTAGCGCTGGGCGCGCTCGACGGCGGCATCAAAGCCGTCGATGGCGCGGGCATCGGTGCGGGCCATGATCAGAAAATCTTCGCTGCGGCGTGCATCTACGGCAGCTTTGATTTTGCCCACCATTTCATCGGCGCTGATCACCGCTTTACCGTTAAAGTGACCGCAGCGCTTGGGGCTGACCTGATCTTCCAACTGGATGCAATCCGCACCGGCGCGCTCCAGGGTTCTGACGGTGTGACGGGTATTCACGGCATTGCCAAAACCGGTATCGGCGTCCACCAGTATCGGCAGCTCCACCGCATCGCGGATACGGCCGGTCTGCTCGGCAATTTCTGCCAAGCCCATAAAGCCCATATCCGGCAGGCCGATATGCATATTGGTCACACCGGCGCCGGTCACGTAGATGGCGTCAAACCCGAGGTCGGCAATAACCTTGGCGGACAGGGCGTTAAAGGCGCCGGGGACCAGTGCGCCGCGGCGGGCGTTGGCTAATTCTCTGAGTTGCTTTCCGGTGGACATGATCTTTTCCTGTTTGAATTTGTGGTGTTAAAAAATTTTCTTGCTTTACTTGCAGGGGGGCTTAGCTTTCCAAAAGGTCCACCCTCACCCCAGCCCTCTCCCAGTGGGAGAGGGAGCCCATGAAGCCGGGCTGTTAATTCCCTCTCCCAGAGGGAAAGGGGGCCACGAAGCCAGCTGTTAATTCCCTCTCCTCTGGGAGAGGGTTAGGGTGAGGGAATTTGGTGCTGAGGGGCGATGGTCAAGATGAGGCCAATACTCCTTAAAAGGCATCCCCAGGCACCCGCACCCAGCCTTCCATCAAAATTCGCGCACTGCGGCTCATGATGGCGCGCCGGGCCTGCCATTGGCCGTTTTCCTGTAGGGCTTCCGCGCCGACTCGCAAGGTGCCGGAGGGGTGGCCAAAGCGGACCGCCTGGCGCTCGCCACCACCGGCGGCCCTATTTACCAGCGTGCCGGGAATGGCCGCCGCCGTGCCGATGGCCACCGCGCAGGTGCCCATCATGGCGTGATGCAGTTTGCCCATGGATAGGGCGCGCACCAGCAGGTCGATATCCTTGGCGGCGATGTGGTTTCCACTGGACGCTACGTAATCCTTAGGCCCAGCCACAAAGGCCACTTTGGGTGTGTGCTGGCGCTGCTGAGCTTCTTCCGGTGTGTTGATCAGGCCCATGCGCAGCGCACCGGCAATACGAATCTGTTCCAGTCGTGCCAGCGCAGCCGCATCGTTATTAATCTGCTCGCGCAGCTCGGTGCCGCTGTAGCCGATCTCTTCCGCTTTAACGAACACGGTCGGAATCCCGGCGCTGATCAGGGTCGCCTGCAGTGTGCCAATGCCGGGAACTTCGAGCTCATCCACCAAGTTGCCGGTGGGAAACATTGAGCTTTCCCCATCATCGGACGGGTCAAGAAATTCCAGTTCGATTTCAGCCGCGGGGAAGGTCACGCCGTCCAGTTCAAAATCACCGGTTTCCTGCACCTGGCCGTTGCACACTGGCACGTGGGCGATAATGGTTTTGTTGATATTGGCCTGCCAGATGCGCACCACACTGGTGCCGTTTTCCGGCACTCGTGAGGGATCAATCAAACCGGCGTGAATGGCAAAAGCACCAGCAGCGGTAGAGAGATTGCCGCAGTTACCGCTCCAGTCGACAAAGGCCTTGTCGATGGCGACCTGGCCGTAAAGGTAGTTCACATCGTGATCGGGCTCGTCGCTTTTCGACAGGATCACGCACTTGCTGGTGCTGGAGGTCGCCCCACCCATACCGTCGATATGGGCGGCATAAGGGTCGGGGCTGCCGATCACCCGCATAAACAACTGATCGCGCGCCGCGCCGGGTCGCTGGCAGCTTTCGGGCAGGTCTTCCAGACGGAAGAACACGCCCTTGGAGGTGCCGCCACGCATATAGGTGGCGGGGATGCGAATTTGTTGCGCGAAACTCATGCTGTTCCCTCTGATCAGGCGGCTTGATTGCTGGCCAGGAAATCCTGGGCAAAACGCTGCAGCACACCACCGGCAGAGTACACGGAGACTTCCTCGGCGGTATCCAGCCGGCAGGTGACAGGAACGCTAACACGTTCACCGCTGCGGCGATAAATAATCAGGGTCAGCTCGGCGCCGGGCGCAATCTCACCGATCACGTCGAAGGTTTCGGTACCGTCAATGCGGTAAGTATTGCGGGTTTCGCCTGCTTTGAATTCCAGCGGAAGCACGCCCATGCCGACCAGGTTAGTGCGGTGAATACGCTCAAAACCTTCGGCAACAATCGCCTCCACCCCAGCCAGTCGCACGCCTTTGGCGGCCCAGTCCCGGGAAGAACCTTGGCCGTAGTCGGCACCGGCCACAATAATCAGCGGTTGCTTGCGCTCCATATAGGTTTCAATGGCCTCCCACATGCGCATCATTTCGCCTTCGGGTTCCAGTCGTGCCAGCGAGCCCTGAATTACCTCGTCGGTCTTGCCATCCCGGCACATTTCATTAAGCAATTTCGGGTTGGCAAAGGTGGCGCGCTGGGCGGTCAGATGATCGCCCCGGTGGGTTGCATAGGAGTTGAAGTCTTCCTCCGGCAGGCCCATTTTTGCCAGGTATTCACCCGCTGCGCTGGACGCCAGAATGGCATTGGAGGGCGACAGGTGATCGGTGGTGATGTTATCGCCCAGCACGGCCAGCGGGCGCATCCCTTTCAGCGTGCATTCGGTGGCCAGCGCGCCTTCCCAGTAGGGCGGGCGACGAATATAGGTGCTCTGGGGGCGCCAGTCGTAAAGCGGGCTGGGTGCACGCTCGCCGCGATCCAGATCAAACATCGGGATATACACCTGATTGAATTGCTCGGGCTTTACGTGCGCAGCGACCATGGCGTCGATTTCTTCGTCTGAAGGCCACAGGTCTTTCAGGGTAATGGCCTTGCCGTTTTGATCCGTGCCCAGCACGTCTTTTTCAATATCAAAGCGCACGGTACCGGCAATGGCATAGGCGACTACGAGCGGCGGAGACGCCAGAAAGGCCTGTTTGGCATAGGGGTGGATACGGCCATCGAAATTGCGGTTGCCCGACAGCATCGCCGTGGCGTACAGGTCGCGGTCGATAATTTCCTGCTGGATGATTGGGTCCAATGCGCCGCTCATGCCATTACAGGTGGTGCAGGCATAGGCAACAATGCCAAAGCCCAGCTTCTCCAGTTCCGGCAGCAGACCGGATTCTTCCAGATACAGGCGCGCCACTTTAGAACCCGGTGCAAAAGAGGATTTCACCCAGGGCTTGCGTAGCAAACCCCGTTCGTTGGCCTTTTTCGCTAGCAAACCGGCGGCCACCACATTGCGCGGGTTGGAGGTGTTGGTGCAGGAGGTAATCGCCGCAATAATCACTGCGCCGTCGGGCAGTTTGCCATCGACTTCTTCGGCCTGGGCCTGCTCCAGATTGACGGCGATACCGCGCGCTTTCAAATCGCGGGTGGCCAGGCGGCGGTGGGGGTTGGAGGGGCCAGCCATTGTGCGTTCAACGCTGGAAAGATCAAAGGTTAAAACACGCTCGTACTCGGCATTCGCCAGATCATCGGCCCACAGGCCGGTGGTCTTGGCGTAATTTTCGACCAGCGCGACCTGCTCGGCATCGCGGCCGGTCAGCCTCAGGTAGTCGATGGTTTGTTCGTCTATATAAAACATCGCCGCTGAGGCGCCAAATTCCGGGGTCATATTGGAGATGGTGGCGCGGTCACCAATGGTGAGTGCGCGAGCGCCTTCACCAAAAAATTCCAGATAGGCTGAGACCACTTTTTGCTGACGCAGAAATTCGGTCAGCGCCAGGACAATATCGGTGGCGGTAATGCCCGGCTGACGTTTGCCCGTCAGCTCCACGCCGATAATATCCGGCAGGCGCATCATCGAAGGGCGACCCAGCATCACGGTTTCCGCTTCCAGGCCACCCACGCCAATGGCGATCACGCCCAATGCATCCACATGCGGCGTATGGCTGTCGGTACCGACACAGGTATCGGGGTAGGCGACACCCTTTCCGTTTTCATCCGGGCGGGCTTGAATCACAGGCGACATTTTTTCCAGATTGATCTGGTGCATGATGCCGTTGCCGGCGGGGATTACATCAACGTTTTCAAAGGCAGTTTTGGTCCACTCGATAAAATGGAAACGGTCTTCGTTGCGGCGGTCTTCAATGGCGCGATTTTTTTCGAAGGCATCAGGATCAAAGCCGGGGGCTTCGACGGCCAGGGAGTGATCCACAATCAACTGGGTGGGCACCACCGGATTCACCTTGGCGGGGTCGCCGCCTTGCTCGGCAATCGCATCGCGCAGGCCCGCCAGATCGACCAGTGCGGTCTGGCCAAGAATATCGTGACAAACCACTCGGGCCGGATACCAGGGGAAATCCAGATCCCGGCGACGCTCGATCAACTGTTTGAGCGAGTCGGTCAGCGCCGCTGGATCACAGCGACGGACCAGCTGCTCGGCCAATACCCGTGAGGTATAGGGCAGGGACTCGTAGGCGCCGGCCTGAATGTCATTCACGGCGGAGCGGACATCGTAGTAGTCCAGGGCGGTGCCAGGCAGGGGCGTGCGGTAAGCAGTATTCAAAGACAACAAGGTAGCAATCTCTCAAAAAAAGGTGCGACAGCGCGTCCGCTGTCGCAAAGGCATGACAAATGGGGTTTATACCGGGGCGGCAATCACAGGCGCTGGGCCATTGGGGTAAAGGCCAGATCTTCCGGGCCCGTGTAATTGGCACTGGGGCGGATAATCTTGTTATCGATGCGCTGCTCAATCACATGGGCAGACCAGCCAGCGGTGCGGGCAATCACAAACAGCGGCGTAAACATGGCAGTGGGCACGCCCATCATGTGGTAGCTGACCGCGCTGAACCAGTCGAGATTGGGGAACATTTTCTTCACTTCCCACATGACGCTCTCCAGGCGCTCGGCAATGCTGTACATCTTCAGGTTGCCCGCTGCTTCCGACAGCTGTTTTGCGACGTCTTTGATGACGATATTGCGCGGGTCGCTCACGGTATACACCGGGTGGCCAAAGCCGATGACCACTTCCTTGTTTGCCACCCGCTGGCGGATATCGGCTTCTGCTTCGTCGGGTGATACATAGCGCTTCTGAATTTCAAAAGCCACCTCATTGGCGCCGCCATGCTTCGGCCCGCGCAGGGCGCCAATGCCACCGGCAATGGCGGAGTACAGATCACTGCCGGTGCCGGCAATCACCCGGGAGGTGAAAGTAGAGGCATTGAACTCATGCTCGGCGTAAAGAATCAGCGAGGTGTGCATGGCCTTCACCCACTGCTCAGAGGGCTTCTCGCCGTGCAGCAGGTGCAGGAAATGACCGCCGATGGAATCGTCGTCGGTATCCACATCAATGCGGCGACCAGAGGTAGACCAGTGATACCAGTACAGCAGCATCGAGCCCAGCGAGGCCATCAGCCGATCGGCAATATCCCGCGCGCCGGGAATATTGTGGTCGTCTTTTTCCGGTAATACGCAACCCAGGGCCGACACACCGCAGCGCATCACATCCATGGGGTGGGCGGCGGCGGGAACCGCCTCCAGGGCGCTTTTCACATTGGCGGGCAGGCTGCGCAGGGCCTTGAGTTTGGTTTTGTAGGCGCGCAATTCGGCAGCGCCGGGCAGCTTGCCGTGAATCAGCAGGTGGGCAACTTCTTCAAACTCGCAGTTTTTGGCGAGGTCGAGAATATCGTAGCCGCGATAGTGCAGATCATTGCCGGTGCGTCCCACCGTGCAGATGGCGGTGTTGCCTGCAACCACACCCGACAGGGCCACCGATTTCTTGGGCTTCTTGACCGAGGGTGCGGCGGTATCCAGTGCGGCGTTACTCATTGTGCTCTCCATCGGGGTTGGGGTCGCGGTTCAGATAAATTGAAATCGGGACCGCGATTTTGCAAAATTTGCATCCGGGCGGTGCACTCTCTCGAGGGCGCGCCACCGGGAACTGGCGACGAGGACTGATGCTTTGAGTGTGGGCCGTTAAGCCGAATTTATAAGCGCTGAACCTCGATGGCGGGCATCTTCACGCGATGCCCCGTTTGCCTCAAGGCCTGAAAATGTGGAGATTTGCGAAAGGAAATTGCGATTTTGCGAAGTTTGCAAAAATTGCTCGGGTATAATTTCGCCATCAGCTGGCCCGCTGCTGTGGGAAGGAAGAAATATGCGCAAGATCTATATGGGCGTTCGCCTGCGGGCACTGCGGGAGGAGCGCCAGTGGACCCAGACCCTGATGGCTCAGCAGTTAGATATTTCGCCAAGCTATCTCAACCAGATCGAAAACAATGACCGTCCGCTGACGGTACAGGTGTTGCTCAAGCTGCAATCCCGGCTGGGTGTTGATCCGCAGTTTTTCTCCGAGGACGAAGAGGCGCGGCTGTTGGCCCAGCTGCGCGATGCGGTGGCGGATATGGCCGCCGACGTGCCCAATGCCGAGCTGCAGGGCTTTGTACAGCAAATGCCGGCGCTGGCCGAACTGGTGACGCGCTTGCATAAACGCTGCAGCAGCGCGGAAGAGCGCAATATCGGCCTGACCAACAGCAGCGACGACCGCAACAAGGGGGGCGCCAGCGGCCTGGCCCAGCCCCATGAGGAAGTGCGGGATTTTTTCTACGCCCGCCACAATTATATTGATGCACTGGATACCTACGCTGAAACCCTTTACGAAACGCTAACCTTAAGCGGTGGTGCCATTCCCGGTGGTGCCATTCCCAGTGGCGGGAGAAGCGGCGCGGGGAAAAAGCAGGACACCCTCAGCTGTGTCGAACTCATACCCCTGCTGCGGGAGTACCTGTTTGAGGCTCACGGCGTTCGCGTGCTAAGGCGCTCCACAAAGCAGGGTGAGGCCCTGCGCCACTACGATCCAGAAGCCAAAATTCTGCAAATCGATACCACCATTGAACCCGGGCGGCAGGCCTTTCAACTGGCAAACCAATTGGCGCATCTTGAGGTTGGGGCCTTGATTGAATCGATTACCGAAGATGCGGAGTTTAGTGGAGACTCTGCCCGGGAGCTGACCGGCATCGGTCTGGCCAGCTATTTCGCCGGTGCCCTGATCCTGCCGTACCGCCGATTTTTGCAGGCCGCCGAGCAACGTCAGTACGATATTGAATTGTTGTCGGAACAGTTTGGTGTGAGCTTCGAGACAATCTGTCACCGCCTTTCCACCCTGCAGCGGCCTGACGCGCGGGGTGTGCCCTTCTTTTTTGTGCGGGTTGATCGGGCCGGCAATATTTCCAAACGCCAGTCGGCAACCGATTTTCACTTCTCCCGCACCGGCGGCACCTGCCCGCTGTGGGCGGTCTATGAAGCCTTTTCCCAACCTGAGCGCATTCTTACCCAGTTGGCCACCATGCCCGATGGCCGCAGCTACCTCTGGCTGGCCCGCTGTGTTACCCACCGCAGAGGGGGCTTTGGCAAGCCGGCCCGCACTTTCGCCATTGGTTTGGGTTGCGATCTGCGTCATGCCGAGCGGTTGGTTTACGCCAAGGGGCTCAACCTCAACGATCCCAGTGCCGCCACCCCCATTGGTGCAGGTTGCAAGGTCTGTCATCGAAACGACTGCGGGCAGAGGGCCTTTCCCGCACTGGACCGGCCCCTGTACATTGATCCCCATTCCCGGGAATGGCAGCCTTATCCTATTGATGTTCGCGACTGATTTCCTGTTGCAGAAGAGGCGCCGTGGTCGGGCATGTCCCGCTAACCCAGCGGCCCCGTGATGTTGTTCGGTCAATCCTTGACCGGCAGGGCTACAGCCAATCAGTTGCCATCACTATTGAGCAAACCACACCTGAACCCGGGCCCTTTGTCGCGTTGTTGAGCAAGGTTGGAGCTGACCCTTAGTCTGAATCGGAGGCGGCTGGGTGCTCTTTGCCGAAGGGCTTGGTTAGCATTAGCAGTGCCGGCATAAAGAGCAGGTCTGCAATCAGTGCGCTGGCAATCGATACCGATAGCAGTAGGCCGAAGTCGGCAATCACCGCCATGTTGGAGAACTGGTAGCAGGCGAACGCGCCGAGCAATATCAGGGTGGTAATGATCAGTGCCGGGCCGACATCCTCCAGGGCTTGCTCCATGGCCTTGGCATAGTTGCCCGTCTCTTTGAAGCGGTGCCGGAAGCGGGTGACCAGGTGGATGCTGTCATCAACGGCAATACCGATGGCGATGGTCGCCAGCAAGAGCTTCATGTAGTCCAGGTGCATATCCAACCAGCCCATCAAGCCCATTACCGCGACCACCGGCAAGATATTGGGGATCATGGTCAGTAAGCCTACTTTGATCGAGCCAAAGGCAATGCAAAGAAACAGCGCGATGCCGACAAAGATCAGGCTGTACCCGTAGAGTTGGGTGTCGGCGATGTAGTCGGCGATTTTGATCCACATTAAACCGATACCGGTTTTGCGTACGTCGGCGCCGGGCAGGGGGTTCTCCTCAAGGTACTGGTCGATGGCGTTCATAATTTTGCGCACTTCGGATGACTCCATAATCTCAATGCGCAATTCCAGCACGGCGGTGGCGTAGTCTCGGCTGACAAAATCCTCCAGTTCTTTGCCGCCGGATATTTCATAGACCAGAAAATATTGCCCGATCAGTGCTCGGTCATCTGGTACCCGGTACCAGCTTTTATCATCGCCGTGAAAACTCCGGTTCAGATCTTTCTGGATATCGACCACCGAGTAGGTCTTTTTAACCCGCGGTAGCGACTCAGCATATTGCTGCAGTCGGTCCAGAGCGTGCAGCAGCTCAGGGTCTTTTACGCCATCGGCTTTGCCGGTATCGATCAAATAGGCAAAGTTCAGTATGCCACCCATCACCGACTCGGCTTTTTCGGTGTGCTGACGCCATTCGACGTGGGGTTTGAATTCAGTGAGGAAATTAAAGTCGGTGCGCAGCAGCGACAACCCGGCCACGCTGACCACAATCACCGCGCCACCCATACCGAGTAGGGTTTTGGGTCGGCTCAGGTTTTGCCGGATACACCATTGCACCGCTGCCAGCACCCAGCGATTTACCCCGAGGGCCGCGGGCTTTTTGCTTGCTGATTTTTTACCGCCCGCCAAAAACACCACCAACAAACTGATGGAGAAGATCAGGGTGAACATCACCCCGGCAGCGGCATACATGGCCATCTCGCTGAGCACTTTGAGATGGGAGACGCTCATGACCAGAAAGCCGAAGGCGGTGGTCAGCGCGGCGAGCAAACAGGCGCCACCGACCTTGCCAATGGCTTTTTCCACTGATTTTTTGCGGTCACCGGTCACGGCCAATTCGCGCTGGAACTCGAGAATAATATGCACCGACTGGGCCACACCCACCGCGCATAGCAGCGTCGGCACAATGCCAAAGAACAGGCCGATCACCCAGCCGAAGATGCCCATCACGGCGAGAACCAGAATGGTGCTGAGCAGCACAACGGCCAGGGGGCCTAGCAGCCCCAGCCAACTGACCCGGAACAGCAGGGCGGACATCACCGCCAGCATGGCCAGTGTCAGCAGGGTGCCGATGGCGGTGTCCTCGGTGAAGATGTAGTTATAGGCGGCGTTCATTGCGACATCGCCGGTGATGTAGAACTCCAGTCCGGCATACTCCGGGCGACTCAGAATCTCGCGTATTTTGCTGTCACTGGCCTGGGGATAGAGGTTTTCCAGGGTGGGGCCCTGCTCGGGGTCGAGAATGATGTCGTCCAGGGTGTCGACGCTGCTCCGCGACATTTCGAGAATAATGGCGCCGTAGCTTGCGTCCTGATTGATCAGGTAATTTACATAAATGGGCTTGTCGAGTACCGACTCCCGCAACTCCAGCAAGGTGCTCTGATTGTCGGGAAAGTCGATCATCAGCTCGTCGATGGTAATACTGTCGCCATCGGCCCGAATGAATTCCACGTTGGTGAGGCTGGTAACCTCCCGGAGGAAAGGCACTTCATTTTCCAGTGCGGCGGTCAGACTGGCGATTTGCTGCATGGCCTCATAATTAAAAGGGCCGTGGGGGCGATCGGGCACCCGGTATAGCAGATAGCTGACCTCGTCGGAGTGGAATTGATCGAGATACTCCTCGTAGGCGATGTAGGCGGGGTCGGCTTTATCAAAGTAGGCGTCGAGACTGTTATCGGTCTGTACTTTGCCGGCAAAAAACAGACCGCCACCAAGCAGGGTAAGGCTGAACAACACCACCAACAGGCGATGATTTACCGCCCAGCGGGCGATATTGGCGAGGAGCTGGTCGACGATATCGACCAATTTGGTGGCCTGATTTGCCATAGCGCGTTTCCCATTGTTGATTATTGTTTTTGTCTGGAACTGGCGAAGGTTTGCCAAGTTTCAATGGCGTAGATAGTATTCAATGAGCGTTAGGTTATCCAGTGTGCCGGTGACGCAACCGGGTATGCTATCGCCTAGCAATGCCAAAAAATAAGATAAAACAGGGGAGTGTCATGCAATTTTACCGGAACCTTATCGGTCTACTGGTCGCAATGATTGTCGCCTTGAGCGCGGTGGCTGACGATGCTGATTCTGCGACCGATCCCGCTGTCAAGGGGCTGGAGATTGCCGAGGAAATGAAAGCCAGGGATCGGGGTTGGGGTGACAGCACGGCCCACCTGGAAATGCAGCTGTTCGACAAAGATACCCTGCTTGCCACCCGGGAGATGCGCCTGAAAAATCTGGAAGTGCTCGATGATGGGGATAAATCGCTGACGATTTTTGATACCCCCAGAGATGTGCAGGGCACCGCCTTTTTGAGTTTTACCCACGTGCTGGAGCCCGATGAGCAGTGGCTGTATTTGCCGGCCCTGAAACGGGTGAAGCAAATCTCGTCAAAAAATAAGACCAGTCCGTTTATGGGCAGTGAATTCTCCTACGAGGATTTGAATTCCTTTGAGGTGCCGCGCTATGACTATCGCTGGCTGCGGGATGAGATGTTCGACGGGCAGGATTGTTTTGTGGTTGAGGCGCGCTCGAAGGACCCGTATACCGGCTATTCCCGCGAGGTTGTCTGGGTCGATAAGGCGGAATACCGGCCGTTGAAGGTGGAGTATTACGACCGCCGCCAGCAACATCTCAAGACACTGATCTATTCTGACTACCAGCGTTACCTCGATCGACATTGGCGCGCGTCCTTGCAAACCATGACCAATCACCTCAACGGCAACAGAACCGAGGTCCGTTTAACAGGCTATCGTTTTCAAACCGGGCTCAGTGACACCGACTTCAGTCAAAATAGCCTGAAGCGCGCCCGTTGAAGGCGTTATTGGGTTTACTGCTGTGCGTTGCCCTGCCAGCAGTGGCAGAGCTGCAGGGGCGGGTTGGACTGGAAGAACGCTGGTTCCCTGATAGTCCCCTTGATTCTCGGCAGCGCGATCACAGCCGGTCGGTACTGATCGAGCCCGAGTGGTACCAGCGCCTTGGCGGCGACGACAGCCTCAACCTTAAAGTGTTCTACCGCCATGACGATGGTGATGTTGAACGTCGTCACGGCGATATTCGCGAAGCGTACTGGCTGCATGTTGGCAGCGACTATGAGCTCACCCTGGGTATCAATCGGGTGTTCTGGGGCGTCACTGAATCCCAGCACCTTGTTGACATCATCAATCAAACCGATCTGGTTGAAGCCCCTGACGGTGAAGAAAAGCTGGGCCAGCCGATGGCCCACCTGGCTTTGCTGCGCGACTGGGGTGTGGTGGATTTGTTCCTCTTGCCCGGCTTTCGTGAGCGCACTTTTCCGGGGGTTAAGGGTCGCCTGCGCAGTCATCCCGTCACGGTGGGCGATGCCCAATACAGCAGTGGCGCAGAGAAAAAACATGTGGATCTTGCCGCGCGCTGGAGTCATTACGTTAATGACGTCAGCATTGGGCTGTCGGCCTTTCACGGCACGTCACGTGAGCCCCTGTTTCAGCTCCAGGATCAAGGCGGCGCCGCGGTGTTGCAGCCGCTGTACCCTCAGATCACCCAGTCTGGCCTGGATCTGCAATATGTTCAGGGCGATTGGTTATGGAAGTTGGAAGCGATCTACCGACACCTTGTGTCGGATGTGGGTGCTGGAACCTCCGCCGCCCATTTCAGCGCGGCAACCGGCGGCTTTGAGCGCACCCAGGTGGGAATTTTGGGCTCTGACTGGGATCTGGGGTGGATATTGGAGCTTTCCTACGATAGCCGCCAAAGCGGCATGACGGCGTTTCAGCGGGATCTGTTTTGGGGGGCGCGTTTTACCGCCAATGATATTGCCGGCACAGAGGTACTGGTGGGCTTTGGTCAGGACTTGCAGCAGGATAAGGTGGAGTTATTTCGAATGGAGGCGAGTCGACGATTTGGTGCGGCCACTCGCTTGAGCTTGGAAATCAGTATTTTTGACGGGGCATCACCCGAGTCGCCGCTCTATCTGCTGCGCCGTGACAGTTATGCCGAGCTGGGGGTTGAATACTTCTTTTAGGTTTTTTTCAGTCAGGCGCAGTGAACGGAAAAGCTCACTGCGCAGTTTTCCATTGATTAGTGCGCGAATCACATCGGCGGCATGGCCTCAAACTGGGCGACGCCATCAGCGATGAGGTGGAAGGGCTGTTTGTCTTTGGTGAAGATGGCAACCTGGGCTTTTCCGAAAGCGGAAGGGTCGTCCAGTGTGCCAACCTTGACTATCACGGCAGGGAAGCCTGGCGCTCGGGTTAATAGCTGGGTGCCGCAGTTACTGCAAAATTCCCGGGTGACCGGCTTTTCAATATCGCTTCGGCGAAACTGCGTGGGTGTTCCCTGGGTATATTCGAAGCTGTTCTGATTGACCATCATAAAATAGTTGGCGCCGCCGCCAGCCAGGTATTGGCACTCCCGGCAGTGGCATTGCCCTTTCATCATCACGTCACCATCCACCTGATAATGAATGTTGCCGCAGTAGCATCGGCCTGTCAGTTTCATAAGGTTCTCCATTGTTATGGTTATGTTGCCTTGGTGAGCAGAGCTCGGTTACTCCAGAATCAGTTTACCTCGCGATTCGCCGCCACTTAACTGGTTTTGCGCTCTTGCCGCTTCCTCGAGCGGAATGCGCTCGCCAATGAGTGGCTTCAGTTTGCCTTCGGCGAGCAAATCCATCAGCGCGGCCAGGTCCTGATGGTAGAGTTCGGGATACTGGTGGCGCCAGATATCCACATTGTAAGTGCAAAGGCTCTTTGCGTTGGAGAGCAGTTTTAGCGGCGAAAAGAACAGGCTATAAAACAGACTCCGAATAAAATTCTTAATGCTGGGTCGTCCCTGGTTCATCAGACTCAGGACGCCATAGCTAATCACCACTCCGCCGGGTTGCAGCATGCGAATGCTGCGCAGGGTCTCTTTTCCGCCGATGGAATCAAAGACGGCGGCGACACCTTCACCGCCGGTAATTTCCTGCACCCGCGCATCGATATCTTCGTTGTGGTAATCGATAGCGATACCGCCACGCTTGATGACAATGCTGTGCTTCTCAGCAGAGGCCAGCGCGATGGTCTTGATATTGTGCAGTGCGGCCAGTTCCAGCAGGGCGGTACCAACACCACCGGCACCGGCGTGGATCAGCACCCAGCTGCCGGCTTGGGCACGAGAGACACGAGTTAGCATTTGCCAGGCAGTGAGGTAGTTCAGTACCAGGGCAACTGCTTCGCCACTGTCCACGCCTTCCGGCACCGGCACGCACTGGGCGGGGTCGAGCAGTCGATGGCGGGCATAACTGCCGTGAACGGTGAGTGAGGCCACTCGCTGGCCCACGGCGAATTCGTTACTAACACCGGGTCCTATTGCCTGAATTTCCCCTACCACATCATAACCGGGGGTGCGCGGCCAACCGATATCTTTGGGCAGGGGGTACACGCCTTCTCTGAGCATTACGTCGGCAAAGGCCACACCGGCGGCATGCATTTTGATTTGAATTTGTCCGGGACCGGGCTTTGGAATAGGCGGATGAAGGACCTTGAAAACCTGCGGTCCCCCTCGCTTGCTGGCGATCACCACTGTGGAGAGCTTATCGCGCATATTATTCCTTACTTGCTGGCCTGTGGGGCTGACGTGGATATTCAGACTTGAGGAGGCAGTGTAATTCACAGCCAGCGCGCTGTGAACGCTGGCGTGTTGATACCGCATTGGCGCTAAATAGCTGCTGCCACTGCCGCTTTCAAAACCGGCGGCGCGAGTCGTTGCGGCGAGGGCTCACTGAGGTGACAGCCAGCCGGGTTGCGCAGCGATGCGCTAGCGCCGCGATTTGCGACTTTTGGTGCTGGCCGATTTTTTGGCGGCGGTCTTCACCGGCGCCTTCTTGGTTGGGGCTTTTTTCGCTGCGACCTTTGTCACTGCCGCTTTCTTGGCCGGTGTTTTCTTCGCAGGCGCTTTCTTTGCGGGTGCTTTCTTGGCCACCGGCTTTTTCGCTGGCGCTTTTGCAGCCGCCTTTGATGCTGCAGCTTTTTTCGCCGGCGCGGCTTTGGCTGTCGTTTTCTTCACGGCTGCCTTCTTGGCGGCGACTTTTTTAGCGGCCGCTTTCTTGGCTGTCACTTTCTTTGCGGCCACCGGCTTGGGCGCGACTTGCTTTTTGGCTACTGCCTTTTTCTTGGCAGCGGCTTTCTTGTTTGGCGCAGCCTTCGATTTGGCGGTGGTCGTCTTAGCCTTTTTTACGCCGGGCTTTTTGGCCTCGTCAGCTGCAGCCTGGGCCGCAACGGCGTCGTTCAGCTCGCCGCGTTTGGAGGCCCAGAACACACCTTTAAGACGGGCGATACCGGCTTGGCGTGCCTGGATGGCCAGCTCTTTGGCCTTTTTCTCGCCAAAGGTGTTGTAGGAGAAGCTGGCTTTTGCGCTGCTGTTTTCGCCGACCGGCCAGTGAGCTTCCCAGTAGCGAGTTTCGCGAATACTGCCATCTTTCAGGGCGTAGCGTTTGCCGTAGGTATACACGCCGGGAATACCTGACGTGTTGTTGCGACGCACGGTAGCGCAGAATTGTTTGCGGGTAGTGGGTGGATAATCCCGGATGACTTCATCCCGGTAGGCTTTGGCTGCCTGTTGGGCTTTGCGCTTGCCCCCATATTTTTTGTCGGGAAAGTTTTTTACGTGAAGCTTGCCTTGTCTGCGCAGGCTGACTCGCCAGGCGTGAGTGCGGTAAAGATCATCATCAATCCGCGAGATACCATACATCGCTTTGCTGTTCGACATAATATTTTTGCTTAATCCATTAATAACCGCAGTGCATCAGGAGGCAGCCGCAAAGGCGTTCCGACTGATCGATGTCAAGATGGGGCTCATTGTGGATGGGATATCTTTACCAGACAACGGGGAACCACATGTCGCGCCAACTCTTACATCGGGGCTGCCTAGCACGCTAAAGCCGGTCACTGCGCGCCGAGCGTCGAGAAAAAATCCAGGGACTTTACCGGGCGAATGGTAATGGGTTTCTCCGCATCGTGCAATTATTGACTTTTCTTTCAAGAGCTGTCTGTGCCACGGATGGCGCGGGTTTGCCGGTGTCACTACATTTGAGTTTCTCGGCAGGTGTTCCGTTGTGAGTCTGCTGCTCAGCCAAATGAATGATGTCCTCAAATCGCGCAGCAATACTTTTACTCAGCACGCTTTGCAGGCATGATTGCCGCTGAAATTAACTAAGGAGCGGCAGAGCAATGTCGACGGAAACACAGGACATTCGTGAAGCAGGCCTGAAGGTCACCCTGCCGAGGGTCAAAATTCTGCAATTGATGGAGTCAGCGGCCGAGGCCGGCGACCACCTGAGTGCCGAGGATGTTTACCGGCGCTTGCTTGAGGGCGGCGAGGATATTGGTCTGGCGACCGTGTATCGGGTGTTGACCCAGTTTGAGGCTGCTGGCTTGGTGATGCGTCACAATTTTGAAGGGGGCCATTCTGTGTTCGAAATGGCCGGTACAGAACACCACGATCATATGGTTTGTCTTGATGACAACTCCATTGTGGAGTTTCACGACCCGGTGATTGAAGCGCAGCAGAAAAAGGTTGCCGACAAGTACGGCTTTGAGTTGGTTGATCACTCCCTGGTGTTGTACGTGCGCAAAATCGACTGAGGTTTCGCCGCTGTCTTGTCGGGCCGGCACCGCTTGAGGACGCCGGCCCGCGCTCTCTGATTATTCCCTGCTAGCCTTGTACAACGTGTCAGCGTCCTCTGCGCTAATGGGGTAAAACTCGCCCAGACCACAGGAAGCGCCGCGCATAAAGCTGCCACCGACGTCGTCGATGACGGTAATGATGTCGACGTTACACAGTTCGTGCAGGGAGGTTTTGTAGGTGACGGCTTTGAAGCGGGTCAGGCCGCCGCAGGCGCGATCCAAGGTGTTCAGGTAGACCTGGTCGGGGCGGGTGTAGAACAGGATATTGCGGTTATCCAGCACCTTCATTTCCCGTATGCGGGTAATGCCTAAACAGCGCTCCGCCTCGCCGGTTGCCATGGTTTTGGTGGCTTCCATTACCGGATCTGGTTTTTTGTCTGCCGCATTGTTGTCTGCTAGCGCCACCGAGCTGGCGGCAGTGATGAGTGCGGCTGCGGTGATACCGATAACGCGCATGAGGTTCTCCAGGGTTGCTAACGATTGAATTTATCTTGTTTATTGTAGCGCCTTCCAAGCTGAACGGTAGCTGAGTGGCAGCCTCAATGCTGTCGAGTTTAAAGGATGTGTCCGGCCGGACGGTCTGGCAAGTAGTGGAAGTTTATCGTTGAAATTTTTTGAAGATTTTGCCCCCGGGCAGCGGGTTACCTCGACCCGCAAGTATTGCGTTAGTGAAGCTGAAATTATCGAATTTGCTACGCAATGGGATCCCCAGCCCTTTCATGTTGACCCCGAGGCGGCGCGCCAAACTGAGTTTGGTCGGGTGTTCGCTTCGGCCCTGCATACCCAGGCTATTACCACTAAACTCGCCCATGAGTGCGGGTTTTACGATATGGCCATGGTGGCCGGATTCGGTGTGGATGAAATGCGCACCCCCAAACCGGTTTTTGGCGGCGATGAACTCGATCTGGTGGTTGAGGTGGTGGCGGTAAAATCCTCAGCCAGTCGCCCCCATCAGGGGATTGTCACCTTTGGCTTTACCAGTGCCAATCAGGCTGGCGAGGTGGTCATGACGTATCGTCTGGCGCTGCTGCTGAATCGGCGTTGAGTCGCGCGGCTGGCACCGGATGCCACCAGCTGGGTAGCAGCGCGTTGACTTCGGCCTCGGCAAATCTTGGGTCAATCAGTTCGATGACTCCGCTATCGCTGGGGCTGCGGATCAAGCGTCCGGCCGCCTGAATCACCTTTCGCAGGCCCGGGTAGAGGTAGGTGTACTCGTAGCCATTGCCAAAGCGCGCGTGCATCCGCTGTTGCAGAATCTGATGAAAGTGGTCGAAGGGCGGCAGGCCGAGAGTGGCCACAAACACCCCGATTAACTGCTCGCCCGGCAGATCGATTCCCTCTGAAAACACCCCGCCCAATACCGCAAAACCGACACCGGCGTGGCCGCTTTTGAATCGGTCGATAAAGTCTTGCCGCCGCTGGGGCGCCATCGCCGGGGTTTGCTTGAACACCGGCACGTCCGGATGGGCTTTTGCCATTTGTGCGGTCAGGTCATTCAGGTAGCGGAAGCTGCTCACATACATCAGGTAGTTGCCGGGCTTGCGCTGGTATTGCCGGGCAATTCGCTCGGCAATCGGCGCCAGCGATTGCTGGCGGTGTTGCAAGCGGGTGCTGATATGCCGCACTACCCGCAGCTCCAATTGATCGGCCGAGAAGGGGCTGTCGATATCCTGCCAGTGGCTGTCGGCGGGCAGGCCCAGCAGGTCGCGGTAATAGTCCGGTGGTGACAGCGTGGCGGAGAACAGCACGCTGCTGTGGGCGCTGGCAAATCGCGCCTGGAGATGGTCGGCGGGAATCAGATTGTCGATATTCAACATTGCGCTGCCGGGCAAGGCATTGCCGCTAAGATCACGCTGGAAATCGAGACTGCACAGGGAGTGGTCGCCAAACAGTTCTGCGAGGCGCAGGTAGGCTACGGCGGCAAATAACAGCTGCTGGGTTTCATTGTCGCCGGCGTGTTCGCTGAGGTGGTCGATCACCGCGTGAATCAGCCCTTGCAGGGCCTGGTTCAGCTCGTCGGGCGGGGCGGGCAAATAGTGGCGTTCGGTGGTGGCACTGCCCTCACGCTGGCCGATCTGCTGCTGGTAGTGGTCGGTCAGTTGGCGCCACGCCTTGTTTAGCGTGGTAATGGCTCTGGCCACCGGTTTGGCCATGCGTTTTCTGGCCCCTTTGAAAAGCCCTTCGCTCAGGCCGACGCTGTACATTCCCCGGGCCCGGTCGACCAGGTTATGGGCCTCGTCGACCACCGGCAGGCAGCGCCATTCATCCTGCTGGCTGAGGGCAAACAGCAATGCCTGCTGGTCGAAGTAATGATTGACGTCGCCCACGGTGACATCGCTCCAGCGGGCCATCTCCTGGCCGAGAAAGTAGGGGCAAATCTGGTGTTCAAGGGCAATGCGCCGCAGGGTCGGCTGGTCCAGAAAACCGGCTTCAGTTGCGGCTTGCCTGGCACCATCAAGGCGGTCAAAAAAGCCGTCAGCCAGTGGACAGGATTCGCCGTGGCAGGCCAGATTAGGGTGCTCACACGCATGCTCCCGGGCGCTCAGCTCCACTATTCTTAAAGGCACCGCCTCACGCTGGCATTGCTTGAGTGCGCCAAGGGCATCGAGTGCCAGTTGCTTGCCGGTGTTGCGACAACTGAGAAAGAACAGGCGATCGATTTGTTTGCGGGGCAAGGTCAGCAGCGCGGGGTATAGCACACCGAGGGTTTTGCCGATGCCGGTGGGCGCTTGTAACAGCAAATGGCGGCCGGTGCTGATGGTCTTGTAGACCGTTTCTGACAGGTCGCGCTGGCCCCGTCTAAAGTGGTCAAAGGGAAATTTCAGCGCGCTGAGGGCAGTATCACGCTGTTGACGATGACGTTGATTTTGCTCTGCCCACTGCCGGTAGCGCGCGCACAGTTCGCCGGTGAAATTGAGCAAGTCGGCAGCCTCGAACAGTAGCTCCTCACTGGTTTCCCGCTCTTTGACTACATCAAAATAGGTCAGCTTAAGACAGATGCTGTCGCGGTTCTCTCGCAGGCAGAACAATGCGCCGTACACTTTTAACTGGGCCCAGTGCAGTCCCCTTGGGCCAGGGCCAATACGGCGAACGTCCCCCCGATGGGTTTTGATCTCCTCAAGGTAGGGGCTTTTTTTGCTGGCGAAGTAGCCATCCACCCGGCCGCCCAGGCTGAGTCCTTCCCACTCGCCGCTGAGCGGATACTCGGCCACATAGGGGTCGGGTCGTCGGGACTGGACCTTGATGTGGCCGGTGACGCCTTCCAAGGCAGTGGGTGAGGGGGTGTAGCGAAAATCCAGGCTGCCTTTGCGAGCGGCGAACTCACACAATGAGCGAACTGACACATTCATGACGGTGTTGCCTGCGGGGTCGGGTCGCGCCAACGAACCTGGGCAACTGATGCCTTGACCCCGAGTTGGTTGAAAACGTTCAGCCACAAGGTTTGGTGGTCCTGAAGGCGATCACCGGGGCCTTTGACTTCGATAAGTTCAACATCGCGCTGGGGCAGATTGAACTGAATGAGGTCGGGCATGCCGCGGCGGTGGTGACGCAGGTCCAGCAGCAGGTGCCGAAAAATCGCCAGCAATTTTTGCGGTGCGATGCAATCCAGCGCCTGCTCGATCAGGGTTTCGCTGAGGGCGGGCCAAAAAATCAGACTGCAACTCATACCGTGTTTAGCCTGGTAGCACTGCCGAATATGGTCCCGGTAGCTGCCGTCCTGCAGGCTGGCCAGGCGGGCTTCGATGGCATCTCGCCGGCGACTGACAAAATCTTCCCGGTACAGATCGGCGGGGCCGGATTGAAAGGGGTGGAAGAACGCGCCGGGCAGGGGGGCGAACAGGACCGGCCAGAGCAACAGGCCGAGGAGCCCGGGAAACAGGTGGTTTTCGACGTAGTAGACCGGCGTTTCTTCAGTGCTGAGCTGGTCGCGAACGGTCATTTCTACCGACTGATCAGGTTGCTGCATCAGTTCAAGCTGCTGTTGGCGAATGGGCGCTGTGCGCTGCAAATTCAGGCTTGGCAGCGCGACATCGGCCACCTTCTTCTGCAGTCGTTTGGCGACGCGCCCCAAATGCAATTGCACCTCTGGCTGGGGGAAGTAGTGAAATTTCTCGCTGAGCTCGTGGAGCAGGGCTTCGGTCGCCTCGGGTTGCTTCTCGCGCATCCGGAAGTACCGCACCCAGGCCGTGCCGAGGTGACATTGCCGATACAGGTTGGCGGCGTCTTCGTGGCGGCCGCCGCGCTCGGCATGTTGCCCCATCGCCAGCAAAAGGCGCTGTCGGCGGTGCTCCAACCAGGGGTTGGTTGAGGCGGGCGGCGGGGTCAGGGGCGGCACTGCTGTTCCAGCATCAGTCTGGACATCCTGCTGGGCCGCCTCAGTGAGTGCCTGTTGGCAGTGGTGGAGGGTCAGGTAATAGTCGACTTCATCCCGGGTATGAAAGGCCCGGGAGTCGGCAGTGAAGGGGACGTTCTCATAGCTTTGCACCCCCAGTTCAGCCAGTACAAACTCGCTCCAGTCCTGGCGCATGTTGCCGAAGAACATCAGGCGGACTCGCTCGAGCAATGTCTCGGTCTCTAGCGCCACCACCGAAAAAAGTGCGGCTGGCCACAGCGTGCCCAGGGCAGTGTCCTGCTGATCAGGCAGCTGCGCCACCAGCAAACGGCTTAATTCAGCCTTGCCCGCGCTCGCGCCCAAAACCGATTTAGCATCTGGCTTGAGCGCGCTGAGCTGCAATAGCAGCTGGTGCAATTCAGCGCGCCGGCACAACTGGGCGATTTCCAGAGCCTGGATAGGTGGGTCCGGGCGAACCAGCGTTTGCTGGACCAGCTCGGCCAACGCGCTGTCGAGGTCTGTGATTTCTGCATAGCGCAATTTGTCGGTGCGAAACAGGTGGCCCTTGCGCATGGTCATCCGGGCCAGCAGCGCCATGGCTGGCAATGATAGAGCCAGAATACGATCGAGTTGGGTCTGCTCTTCTGCTAGCAGCAGGTCACCATGATGATGACGACACCAACTGACTACGCTCTGAAAATTGCGCAGGTAGTAAAACGGGTCGGCCAGCGGCGCGGGGCGCAGACCCTCTGGAGTGGGCTTCGACGGCATCGGAATGTTTGGATAACTGGTTTTTTGTACAGTATCGTGTTTTTGTTGTGACTCTGGCAAGTTCGCTATGGCAATATTTTTGCGGCCCGTCGATGAGCCCCCACTAAACCGACCCTACCTTTATGACACCTGCTATTGATCAAGCCCGGCGTGCGGGCATTACCTTTGAACGGCACGAATATCGCCACGACCCAAAAGCGGACTCCTACGGCATGGAGGCAGCTGAGAAGCTGGGTGTTTCGCCGCAGCAGGTATTTAAAACGCTGGTGGCCCAGCTAGACGGCAAGGAATTGGTGGTCGCCGTTTTGCCGGTGGATAGCCAGCTCAACCTGAAAAGTCTGGCCAAGGCATTGGCCGGAAAGCGGGCCGTAATGGCCGACAAGAATGCGGTGCAGCGCAGCAGCGGTTATGTGTTGGGTGGGGTGAGCCCCTTGGGGCAGAAACGAGCGCTGCGCACGGTGATTGATGCATCGGCAGAAAGTCTGCCGCAAATGTACGTCAGCGCTGGCCGGCGGGGCCTGGAGATTTCACTCAGGCCCCAGGACTTGGCCATGCTGTGCGATGGGCAGTTTGCCGATATCAAGGATTCATAGCCCTGGTCTAGGGTAGGTAGGCTAGAGCGGGCAGACTAGGGCAGGCACGTGTGGGAAGGCCAATGCGGGCAGGTCAGGGCCGGACGCCCGCGGTAGGCAAGCCCGATGGAAAGGCGGTGAACCGAGTCTGCCCGATGGGCTCTAACAAGCACATTCAAGGGGAGTGCGATATGCAAGGACAACCATCCACCACGCGGGTTGCCGTAATTCTTGGCCTGTCTCTGGTGCTGGGCCTGGGGCTGCTGGGCTATTTATTGGGCGACGCCGCCCTGGGGGTGAAGGAATACGAGCGCAGCGTGACCGTCAAAGGGCTGGCGGAGCGGGAGGTCGCAGCAGACATTGTGATTTGGCCGATTCAATTCACCGAGGCAGGCAATGACCTGGGAAAGCTCTATCGGGATATTGATGCCAGTACCGCCAAAATCCGCGCTTTTCTGCTTAAGCATGGGGTGGCTGCGGAGGCGATTTCAGTGGATTCGCCAGCCATTACCGACAAGTTGGCGCAGCAGTATGGCAACAATGGGCGGGGGGAATTTCGCTACACCGCGTCCCAGAATGTCACGGTGTATTCCAGTGACATACCCACCATTCGCACTGTGATGAGCTCGCTGTCTGAGCTAGGCCAGCAGGGCATTGCCTTTACCGGCGCAAATTATCAGGCGCGCACCGAGTATTTGTTTACCGGTTTGAATGACATCAAGCCGGAAATGATCGAAGAGGCCACTCGCCAGGCCCGCCAGGTTGCCGAAAAATTTGCCGAGGACAGTGACAGCCAGTTGGGCAAAATCCGGCGGGCGTCTCAGGGGCAATTCAGCATCACTGATCGGGACAATAACAATCCCCACATTAAGAAAGTGCGCGTGGTGTCCACCGTTGAATACTATCTGTCTGATTAAGCGCCGGTGTGCCTGGCTTTGGGTGGCGGCCTCACTATTGTGGGGGCCGCTCGCCATTGCCGCCGACCCTGGCGATCTGGAGTCGGCCTATCGCCTGCAAACCAAGGCAATCCATTTACAACTCGCCGGCCAGCAACCCTTGGGTTTTAAGGCTGGGTTAACCTCCCGGGCTGCGCAACAGCGATTTGGTGCGAGTGGCCCGGTGGCAGGTGTGTTGCCGGCCAATGCCGAGCTTGGCAGGCAGGTGCGGTTGCAGGATTTTCTGCAGCCGATGCTGGAATTGGAATTGGCCTTTCGTCTGCGTGAGCCGGTGGATACCCCTATTGCCAGTGTGGCGGCGCTGAAGGACCTTGTCGCCGCGTTCACGGTGGCTGTGGAGTTTCCTGATCTGGGTTTGCTGACCCTCCCCGGTGGGGAGGCCGGCCGTGCTCCCTCAGTGGCGGACATTATTGCCGCCAATGTCGGCGCCAAGCACCTGATCCTCGGTAATACCCTACGTCTGGCCGACCAATCGCCGGACGATATTACGTTGAAGTTATTGCTCAACGGTCAAGATTTGCGCGTTGCCCAATCTTCAGATCTGAGCGACGGTCAGTGGCAAACGCTGCTGTTTCTGGTTAACCGTACGGTGGCCAGCGGTTGGCGGATTGAACCCGAGCAATGGTTACTGACCGGCGCGTTGGGGGGGATGATGCCTTTGCAAGCGGGTGAGTACCGCCTGTTGAGCGACCTGGGTAAAATCCGCTTTTCGGTGGTGCCGTGAAACCGCAGCCGGGAGTCGTGTATTCAGGCCTGGAGGCGGGCTTCGGTGCTGAACTGGCGCACCGGCAGGCCCAGACGCTTTAACTCTGCGAGCAGGGTGCTGCAGTCTTCTTTGTTGAGGAACCGCCCCAGCGCCACTTCTTCTCCCTGATGGCTGAGACTGATGCGCAGTGGGTCCCAGGGATGGGGTAGCACGGTGACCAGCACACTGCAGGTTTGGCGGGGCCAGCACCAGCGCCGTTCCGGGTAAAAATAGCCGCTCTCTATCAGCAGGCTGGCGCCGTCAAGGTGGACAATTTGCTGCAGCTGCAGCTTGCCGAACACCTTGCGGAGCAGGTACCACAGCAGCACAAGTTCCAGGCCCATAAAGGGCAACACCAGCCATGCCCCCATAGCGACAAAGCCGCTGGCGAACAGGCAGTTCAAAGCGAGCACCCCGGCCAGAATGCGGCGATTGCTCTGCCAGCTGGCGGAGCAATTGGGGCGTAGTGTGATCAGGGTCGCCTCGTGTTGGGTTTCAACTTGCACCATTTGTCGCGTCCTCGATGCCTGTCTTCAGTCTATCAGTGCTCGCCACATCTGCCCATATACGGCTCTTTACGCCATTTTGCAGGCTGGTCTCTAGAATTTTCTGGCCACTCCCACTAGGCTTTGTCACTTTGTTGTCAAACTATGTCTTACTGGGGTGCGCAGATGGTAAAGGGATTGGTGAAACGCCGTGTTGGCTCAGGACTTATTTGGTTGGGCGCGGCTGGCGTTGCCGGGCTGCTGAGTGCTTGTGGCGGCGGTGGTGGCGGCGGAGGCGGTGGCAGTTCCTCCGCCAGTGAGGCGAGTATTAGCAGCGAGCGCAATCTTGCTAACTGCGTTGAGCAACCGACTTCCACCGATGTCTACGATATTGATGCCTACCACGCCTGCGGAGACGAGACTGGTGACCTGACCGGATTGTGGATGGTGGTTGCTGACTACCAGGTGACTAGCACTCTGGGCGGCTCCTACGAGGGACAGTGGCGCATGACCATGCGCATTGCCGAGGAAGAAGGACAGCTGTTCGCCCATACCTGTAAGGGCTTTGCCTTTCCCGCCAGTCATAATGTGACTGCCAGTATCGACGACGAATCCGAGTTCACCATAGAAGACCCGATGTCCGGGGCGGTCATTCGGCTGACTGCCATCGATGCCTTGAACCTGGAGGGCGAGCACGAGAGTGCGGATTCGGTGCCTCTTACCGGAACGAGCGTTGCCCGCAGTGTGGTGTCGGCCAGAAAACTGACCGACGATACGGAGCTGCCCTTTGGGCGCTTTGATATCGATTACCAGATCCAGGGCCAAAGCGGACAAGTAGACGGTCAGGCCAACAAAGCGCCGGTGACCTGTATGGTGCAGTCGTTGGGTGAGACAGTGCAGCCCGGTGGGAGTATTCCGTACAGCGAAATTACCAATGTGGTGGCCCAGATAGGCTCGGCAGCATCGCCCTCATTAGTGTCGGCTTCGGCGGGTGAGGCCAAACCCCGTCCCGGAGAAACCGATCCCGATTTCGACTTTAGCGCGGTCGAAGTGGTGGTCGACGGTGATGCGATGGTGGGCAGTTCCGATCCCGATCAGCACGAATTTGAATACCTCATCAATGACCGCGCAACCATCGAGTTGGTAACTACCGTTGACGATGGCGAGGAGCCGCGCAGCTTTGCCAATACATCGGCGACGCTGGATTTCTAAGGCTGGTCTCTGCGCTGGCGCGGTGTCGAACCTATCGCCACCGACGCCAGGTCACCGCTGTGCGGCAAAGCCTGAATCCAGGGTGAAGGTCATCACCTTTCCGCCATTGGGGTGGGCAAATTGCAGGTGGCAGGCGTGGAGCATCAAGCGGTCAGCCTGGCATTTTGCTGCGTCGTGGGCATAAAACTCACATCCCAGAATGGGGTGGCCGATGGCTGCCATGTGCACGCGAAGTTGATGGGAGCGGCCGGTGATGGGCATTAAGCGCATCAGTGAATTCCCCTCGGGGGTCACTTCAATCAATCGATAAGCTGTTTGTGCCGGTTTGCCGTATTCGAAGTTGACCTCCTGCCGGGGCCGGTTAGGCCAGTCGCAGGCCAGCGGCAGGTCGACCTTGCCCTGGGGATTGTCCGGCTGGCCATAGACTACCGCATCGTATTCCTTTTCGACGCTGCGTTGGGCAAAGGCCAAGCTCAACACGCGGTGGGTGTCTTTGTTCCGCGCCAGCACCATCAGTCCCGAGGTGGCCATATCCAGGCGATGCACTATCAGGGCCTCGGGGTAGTCCTGCTGTACCCGGGTGATCAGGCAATCCTGATTTTCGGGCAGCCGACCCGGCACCGATAATAGGCCGGCAGGCTTTGCCACGACGAGCAAATGATCATCAATGTGGATCAGCTCATGGGTGGCATCGCAGCGGGGAGCAATAAATTCGGAGTTGGCCATAGGCGGTCAGTAATCAGATTGTCGCAGTCAGTCTAAGGGCGGCCGACCAGACTGCCGGGAATCAGGCCAAAAAAGGCGTCGCTGCCGTCGTCGTAGAACCAGCCGAGGTGGGTCTTGCACTCTTCGCACAGGGCGTACTGCCATAAATAATCGGCGAACCAGCTGAACTCCGTAGTGGGTTGGCCGCAAATGGCGGCGCCGGGCGCCCACTGAAAACAGCATACGTCGTATACTTGCGCGCTTGGGTTGAGGAAGCGATGTTGATGGGCGCCGTCCACCTGTATACGAAAGCCTTCTGCGGTAACGGCCTGTCGGCAACTGCGACAGTGGAGCAGCTCTCGCTGGTCCAGGTTGCCGGGGAGATCCAGCAAATCTGCAATGGCTTGGTGGCTCATACCGCGGGCTCTCTCACCCTAAAGTTGGTTCAATCCGGTAAAGGCTATCGTACTTCGAGGGGACATGTCTTATTCCTTGGCAAATTTGAAAGCAAAATTAACTCGCCAACTGGCAGCGTATATTCCCGCCGCGGAGCTAAGCCAGCAAGCGTTGCCACTGGTGCCGGAAATTTCGCTGCTGTTGATTGAGCAGAGCTATCCCCAGTCCCAACTCACCCAGGAACAGGTGCAGCGGATCATGAATTATCCCGCTTACTGGAGTTTCTGTTGGGGAAGTGGCCAGGCCTTGGCCCGCTATTTGTTGGACAACTGCGCTCTGGTGGCGGGCAAGCGGGTGCTGGATTTTGGTTGTGGCTCGGGTGTTGCCGGGATCGCCGCCGTGATGGCTGGCGCGTCGGAGGTGGTCGCCTGCGATATTGATGAAGACGCTATTCTGGCCAGTCAGGCCAATGCCCAGATCAATGGCGTTTCAATGATGTACTCCGGGGATTTTTTCGCTGATCAGCAGCACTATGACGTGATTTTAGTGGCTGACGTGCTCTACGATCGAGAGAACCTGCCTTTGCTCGATGCCTTCCTGACTCGGGCCGATCAGGTGCTGGTGGCCGATTCCCGGGTAAAGGATTTTAGCGTGCCGGGGTACTGCCATATCGGTCATCAGCGCGCCACCACGGTGCCCGATCTTGCCGAGTCGGAGGCCTTCTCCCATATCAATCTTTATCTTGGGAATTCGGCCTAACGCGGAGTTTTTGGTGCTAATGGGTGGGGCTTGTCTGCCACCGCCGGCTCTGGCAGCAGGCGCAGGAAGTTATCTCTGGCAACTCCCTCGGCAACGTCGCGGGGCAGCGCGTCGAGCAGCGGCAGAAAGTCATCGAGGCTGCTGCCAATGTTGTCGTACTTGCCCAGCGCGTCCGAGCCAATCATAAAACGATCAGGATAGCGCTTGATCAGTGCCAGCCAGTCTGGATCGGGCTGGTCGCCCTTATCCAGAATATAGGGCCGCAACACCGTCCAGGACAGATCGATATACAGGTTGTCATGCTCGGCCAGGAGCTGCTTCAGGGTTGGTAGCAAAAAAGCCATTTTGCCCTGGTAGCGATGCAGGGTTTTGCTGGTGCCCGCATGGGCCCAAATAAAATTCACGTCAGGGTGGTGCTGCAGCGCCTCCTTCAGCTCGCCCAGGTAGAGCGGGTTGCGCTCGCGCTTTGAGGTAATGTTGGAGTGGAGCATGACCGGCATGCCGTAGCGCTGGGCAACGCGATACACCCCTTCCATTGCCTCGCTGTTCGCCCGGGGCGGCTCGTCCTGGGTGAGTGCAGTCAGGTCATCGTGGCGGGTGAGAACCTCGCCGATTCCCTGCCACACCCCTGGGTACATTGCGATTAGCGCCTCCAGCTGTTCACCCGCATTTTTATCGGTGGGATTGAAGCCCACAATGAACGGGTGCAGGCGTTTGCGCTGCTGGGCGGTGAGCGTGTCGAGGGCTTTGATGAGGTAGGTGTCGGTGGCGCTATACCAATACAGCCCGCCGTTATCGCCGCTGTAGTAGCGCGGTCTTTTCGGTTCGTCTTCGTGCCACTTCTTCATGAGCGGAATGCCACTGATCATGGCGTGGTCGATCTTGTGTTTATCCATCATGGCGATGAGCTCGGTTAATGGCTCGCCGCGCTGAAAGAAATCGACGATGTGCAGATGGCTGTCACTGTATTGATACTGCCCGTGGCTGAGCACGCTGGCGGTTGTCAGGATTATGGTGCTGAAGCACCGGGCAACCCACCCCATGATTTTCTCCCTGTTTACATTGCGCTGTTGGTATCCCTTGGCGGGATTTACGACTGGCGCGTAGCCGGGTGGTTCCGTGGCCGGTATGAAGTTGGTGCAGATTGGCGGTGCTGGCGCGGTGGCGATGCTCGGCTGTATTGGCTACCTGCACCAGCTTGTGCCGCGGGCCCTATGGCCTTTGATTCAGGAGAGCATCCGGGGTGTGGAGCGTGTTGAGAAAGGCATTGGCTAGGGGGTTGAGATGTTTGCCTCGGGGATAGGCGCTGCACCAAGAGCGACGAATAGGAAAGCTGCTGACCGCGAGCTGGATCAGTTGCTGGCGGCGCAAGCTCTCCTCAACAAGGGGGCGAGGCAATATGGCGTATTCATCGGCGTCGCCTGCTTGGCTGAGAAGGGTGGCCAAGATGGTCTGGTGGCTGCCCAGCTGGCGTGTTCTCTGCAGGATCAGGCTGTTTTCCCGGCAAAAGCTCTCGAATATTTGCCGGGTGCCGGAGCCGGGTTCGCGACAAAGCAGGCGATGGTCGAGCAGGTCGAGGAGGCTGAGTTGCGTACTGTGGGCCAGGGGGTGAGTGGGTCGTGCCACGGCCAGTAATTGATGCTCGGCAAAGGGGGTGTAGTTCAAGCTGCGGTCGCCCGGAACCTGGGTCATGATCGCCAGATCGTCGAGGTTTTCCTGCAGCCGTTCCATCAGCCGCTGGTGATTTTCCACATGCAGAACAATTTCCGCTTCTTTGTGTTGATGGCAAAAGGGCAGGATGTATCTGGGCAGTAAATACTCCGCGCTGCTTTCAATGGCGATGCTCAAGGTGCCGGACAATTTGCCATGCAGTTCGGTGAGCTCAATTTCCAGATGGACCAGTCTTTGCTTGATCTCTCGGGCGGCCCGCTCGAGCAATTCGCCCGGCGCGGTGAGATAGAGCTGGCGACCGATATAGTCAAACAGGGGCTGCTGGACCAGTTCTTCCAGGCTGCGCATCTGGCTGCTCACCGCGGGTTGGGTTAAGGCCAGATGATCGGCGGCCTTGGAGTAGCTGCGGTGTTGGCACACGGCTAAAAAGACGTCGAGCTGGCGCAGTGTGAGGCGATTCAAGTAGCTGGGTTGCATGGAAACTGGCCTGACGGATGCGTTTTTGAAATATAAGTAATTCCTTATGGTGCTGTAAATTATTATTAATTTTTTATTGTGATGGCTTTTGGCTAGGGTATTAGCAAATTCAGCGCCTGTGGGCGACTCCGCCCAATGGTGGGGTCGGTATTGGCGGCGTGAACAGGGAGCGCGGGAATGTTAAAGAAAATCCTCATTGCCAACCGCGGTGAGATTGCGGTGCGAATTGTTCGAGCATGCGCCGAAATGGGCATTCGCTCGGCGGCCATCTACACCGAACCGGACCGGTTTTCGCTCCATGTTAAGCGCGCGGATGAAGCCTATAACGTGGGCAGTGACCCCCTTGAGGGCTATCTCAATCCTCGCAAGCTGGTGGCTCTGGCGGTGGAGACCGGCTGCGATGGTCTGCATCCCGGCTACGGTTTTCTGTCTGAGAATGCCGAGCTGGCGGAAATCTGCGCCCAGCGGGGCATTGTGTTTATTGGCCCCAGCAGTGAAGTGATCCGGCGCATGGGTGACAAGACCGAGGCCCGCCGGGCGATGAAAGCGGCCGGTGTGCCGGTTACACCCGGCACGGAAGACAACCTGGCCAATGAAGACGAGGCCGCCAAGGTCGCCGCCGATATTGGCTACCCGGTGATGCTCAAGGCAACCTCGGGCGGTGGCGGGCGCGGTATTCGTCGCTGTGACAGCGAGGCCGATTTGCGTCGTCAGTTTGGTCGCGTCGTCTCTGAAGCCACCAAGGCTTTTGGCAGGGCGGATGTTTTTCTGGAGAAGTGCATTGTTAATCCCCGGCACATCGAGGCCCAGATCCTCGCCGATAGCCAGGGCAATGTGATTCACCTGTTCGAGCGGGATTGCTCTATCCAGCGGCGCAATCAGAAGCTGATCGAAATTGCGCCATCGCCCCAGCTTACGCCTGAACAGCGGGCCTATATCGGCGATCTTGCGGTGCGCGCGGCGGAGGCAGTCGGTTATGAAAATGCAGGCACGGTCGAATTTCTTCTCGCTGACAACCAGATCTATTTCATGGAAATGAACACGCGGGTGCAGGTCGAGCACACCATCACCGAGCAGATTACCGGGGTGGATATTGTGCGGGAACAGATTCGCATTGCCTCGGGCCTGCCCTTGTCCTACCGCCAGGAGGACATCTCTTACCGCGGTTATGCCCTGCAGTTTCGGGTGAATGCCGAGGACCCCAAGAACGATTTTTTGCCGAGTTTCGGCAAGATCAGCCGCTATTACGCGCCGGGTGGGCCGGGTGTGCGCACCGATACCGCTATTTACACCGGCTACAGCATTCCGCCTTATTTTGATTCGATGTGCTTAAAGCTCATCGTATGGGGGCTGACCTGGGAGGAGACCCTGAATCGGGGCGAGCGTGCTCTGAACGACATGCGGGTACAAGGGGTGAAAACCACGGCGGCCTACTATCAGCAAATCCTGAAACACCCGGATTTTCGCGCTGCCAAATTCGACACCAGTTTTGTGGAAAGCCACCCCGAGCTAACCCAGTACTCGGATAAGAGTCGCCCCGAGGAGGTCGCCCTGGCGGTGGCCGCCGCGATTGCCGCTTACGCCGGGCTGTAATGCCTGACAATCAAACATTGCCGCAGAGAGTCTCACCATGAGCAAAGCCAAAGCAGTCAAAATTACCGATGTTGCCCTGCGCGACGGGCATCAATCCTTGATCGCCACCCGCCTGCGTACCGACGACATGCTGCCGGTGTGTCCGGAGATGGACGAGGTGGGGTTCTGGTCCATGGAAGTGTGGGGCGGTGCCACCTTTGATTCCTGCGTGCGCTTTTTGAAGGAAGACCCCTGGGAGCGTCTGCGCAAACTGCGCGCTGCCTTGCCCAATACCCAGTTGCAGATGCTGCTGCGTGGCCAAAACCTGCTGGGCTATCGGCACTACGCCGATGACCTGGTGAAAGCCTTTGTGCAGAAGTCCGCCGACAATGGCATGGATATTTTTCGTATCTTCGATGCCATGAATGATGTGCGCAATCTGGAAACGGCGATTGCCGCTGTGAAGGAAACCGGTAAGCATGCCCAGGGCACCCTGTGTTACACCACCAGCCCGGTCCACAACACCAAAACCTTTGTGAAGCAGGCCAAAGCGATGGTCGCCATGGGGGTCGACTCGATAGCCATCAAGGATATGGCGGGCCTGCTGACCCCGGATGCCACCGCCGATTTGGTGGCGGCACTGAAAGATAAATTCGATGTGCCCATCGCCTTGCACAGCCATATGACCTCGGGGCTGGCCGGCCTGTGCCAGCTGCGCGCAATTGACGAGGGCGTGGATATCATCGATACCGCAATGGCAGCCTTCGCCAATGGCACCAGCCACCCGGCTACCGAAACCATGGTGGCCGGCTTGAAAGGAACCGCCAGAGATAGCGGGCTGGACCTTGAGAAACTGCAGAGCGTGAGCAAAAAGCTCTGGGCGGTGCGCAAGAAATACCATCAGTTTGAGAGTGAGTTCACCCGGGAAGATGTCAGCGTTCAGATCAATCAGGTGCCCGGGGGCATGATGTCGAATCTGGCGAATCAGCTGAAAGAGCAGGGCGCGCTGAATCGAATCGATGAGGTCTTTGCCGAAATTCCCGCAGTGCGAAAGGATCTGGGTTATCCCCCTCTGGTAACACCAACCTCACAGATTGTCGGCACCCAGGCGGTGATGAATATTCTTGCTGACAAGCGATACACCACCATCACCAATGAGGTGAAGCGATATTTGCAGGGCCATTATGGCGCTGCGCCGGCAGAGGTAAACAAGGAATTGCGCGCTCAGGCGATCGGCAGTGGTGAGGTGATCGACGTGCGTCCCGCCGATTTGCTTCCCCCTGAACTAGACAAACTGCGCAAGGAAATTGGTGACCTGGCAGAGGGTGAAGAAGACGTGCTGACCTACGCCATGTTCCCGGACCTGGGGCGGAGCTTTTTGGAGCAGCGTCGGGACGGCAGCCTCAAACCCGAAGTGCTTGAACCCCAGGCGGGTGCCAGTCGGCCCGTTGGCGAAGGCGGCGTGCCGACGGAGTTTGTGATTGATGTTCACGGCGAAAGTTATCAGGTGGCGATCACCGGAGTGGGGATCAAAGGCGCCGGCAAACGCCACGTGTACATGACCCTGGATGGCATGCCAGAAGAGGTGGTGTTTGAGGCCCTGAACGAGTATCAGGCCGAGGGTAGCAGTGGCCGCAAGCAGGCCAGTAAGCCCGGCCACGTCAGCACCAATATGCCGGGCAATATCGTTGAAGTGCTGGTAGCCGAGGGCGACACCGTGAAGGCTGGCCAGGCGGTGCTGGTGACCGAAGCCATGAAGATGGAGGCCGAGGTCCAGGCGCCCGTGGCGGGCAAAGTGGTGAGTATTTATGTTGCCAAAGGCGATCGCGTGACCCCGGGCGAAGTACTGTTGGAGATCGCGCCGGAATAACCGCGGGGCGGTTGCCTGAATTAAATAGAAAAAAATCACCGTCGAGGCTTGCAAACGTTAATGATAATAAATATCATTAACAACAAGTCGCCGGTGGTGGTTAATGTCTCCCCCTCGTTTCACACGCCATTGCCGGTGGCTTGTCTCTCCGTATTGACCCCAGTCGACGCTGTCGGCTGGGGTTTTTTTATTGCCGAAGTTACACCGCATCTGGCGACGGCGGCATGGAAAATTGCTTTTGCTCATAGGCTGTGATTTTATCTTGCCGGTCTGGCCAAGGGAGGCTGGTCGAATACAAAGCACAACAGGAGGTGCACATGCGTCAGAAAAACCTGAAGGTTTTTTTATTATCTTTTCTTTTCCTTTTCGCTCTCTCTGCCTGTAACGACGATAGTAAAGGCAGTGGCGGTAGCTCTGGGCCAGAAACGGCGACACCCGCTGTTGAAAGTGAGCATGCCAATCTCGCGCTTTTTGGCGACATCGACCCAAACAAAACCACGGAGGCTGGCGAGTCTCAACCCTCTCTTTTACTCGATGATGAAGATATCGATTATTCGGCATTCGGGATGCAATTTGTCAATGTGCAGGAGCCTGCTGTGGCTCAGGCCGAGGGCGATGCCACTCCGACGTCTGATGCGGTCGATGAAAAGCTTCAACTAGTTCGCTCGGCGCTGGAGGAGCAAGGTGCCTCGGTAAACGAACTGGTCAATCGCAATATTTCTGGCATTCAAGCCGCTGTCAGCTTGATTGTGCTTGATGTGGAGTTTGCCGGAAGCGCCTACACGAGTTCGGCAATCCGTAACCTACTGCTCGATCAGTTTGGCTCCGATGCAAATGTTGCCGTGTTGCCTTCAGGCGGAGCGGCAGGTCGTGAGTTTCGGGTTAGCATGGCATTTTGGCAGCTCGACGATCAGCTTTTTACTTGGCTAGCGGTATTTGCCAGCAGCTTCGCCGAGCAGGTCACTCGAACCTATGGCGACATCAATAACGGTTCTGCGGTGATGACCGCGGGCACCGCTGCAAATTTGGTCGACAATTCCCAGAGCTTCAGTCAGAACGAGGAGGCCAGCAATGCGGCGGATATTCTTTGGGTTATCGATAACTCGGGCTCAATGTCTGAAGAGCAACAAAATCTGGGCAGCGGAGTAGACCAGTTTTTCGATAGCTTGATCACGGCGGGTGTGGACTTCCATTTGGGCGCCACCACGACGGATTCGGGATTTTGCACCGCACTGACTGAATTGCCTGACGGTTCTGGCGATCGTTTCATTTCTCCTGCCACCGTCAATGGGAAGGCAATGTGGAGTCATGAAGCGGAGGGAGAGGCCCCTTCCGGAATTGCGCGCCCCGGCGCAAATGGTAGCGGCTCCGAAACCGGATTTTTCTGCGCTGATCAGGTGGCCCTCGGCGATTTTGATCGAGAAACGGCGCCAAATATCGCGGTCTTTGTTTCTGACGAGCCGGAAAATGAATCGGTTTATGAGGTTAAACCCCACGGTGCCGATTCCATTTATGTGGCTCGAAATTTCAACACGTACAAACAAGTTTTTACCGCGAGTGGTACGACGTTCTTCGCCATTGTCGGCCCGTCGGAGCAGACCCGAGACACCTTTGAATCTCCGATGCCGTCGGGCGAAGGTTACGATTGCGTGGGTGATGGCGGGTCGGCCAGCGGCGGCGCACACTACCGGGATATCGCTTTGAGTACGGGGGGCAGCGCCTCTTCAATTTGCGCCAGTGCAGATAGCTGGAACGTGATGTTCGAGCAGGTTATTCAGGCGGCTACGGGCCTCGCCAGTAGTTTTCAGTTAGATTTCGTGCCTTTGGCTTCCACGGTTGAGGTGACTGTCGATGGTGTTGCTGTACCGCGGGATGTGGGTCACAGCAATGGCTTTGACGTGCTTTACAGTAATCAGGGAGCAGCGCTTGTATTTTATGGTGATGCGTTGCCCCAGGCGGGTGATGAAATCTCCGTTACCTACCAATCACTCCCCCCAGCGCCCTAACGCGTAGTCCTTTCTCTCGCAATGCCCCTTGCTGCCTCAAAGGTGGGGAGGGGCATGGTACGGAACGGGAGGAGGCTGATATTTTGTGTCATAGCGCTTCTAGAGAATCTGGGGCGCTGTTGTATTTGGCAAAACGTGGTTGGTGTCGTTGTTTATCCGGATAAGCCCCCCCTATAATCAGCATGTTGCAGAGATAACAAGGGGACAACTTCTTGGGTGCCATTACCGAAGCCGTGGTGTTTTTCCGTGAGGGTAGCATCGTCAAGGAGATGTATCTGTCCGAGTTTGAAGCCGTGTTGGATGAGGTGGTCGGCATTAATGACTTTGCCGGCGACGAGGTCCACGCGGTTTTTTTGCAGGTTAACTCCCAACTGAAAATCACGGCTGCGGTTTTCTTTTTGATTAGTTTCGATGCCCGTGGCCGGGTTTCCGGTAGCTGGAATATCCCGTTACGTCATCTGATGGACTATGCCTCCCTGGGCCCCGATTTAGGCGGCGGGCCAATCAAAGTGGCGTGTTATAGCGCTTGTCCGGAAGACTGGTATAAGAACCAGCTCTGGGACCCGGATATGACGGAGGGCAAGACCTTTCGTCAACTCAGCGCGGCCATTGAGCGCAACCGTTTGGGGATTTTGAGTGAGCGCAGTGCGCCGGTACATCAGCCCGTCGCTGCCCAATTTTTTGATGGTTATGCCGGGTCTTCTCCAGATCAGGCAAGCCCTGCACCCACTCCGGTGTCCCCGCCGCAGCCAGCATCCGCGCCGCCGCTGCAAACTCAAGCCAAGCCGGCAGGGCCGGTGTTTAACCGTCGTTATCGCCAAAAGCGCAAGGCCTTGATCGCCCGGTATCGACTTGCCATGGCGACACAAGCGCAGGAGCTGCGCAGACGGCGCGAGTCCCTGGAATTGCGCCAGCAGGAGCAGCTCCAGCAGCGCGATACGCAAATTCTGGCATTGCAGACGGAATTGGAGGCGCTGCGCCAGCAGGATAAAAACACCGAAATGTTGCTGCACCGGGCGCGCAAGCAGATTGAAGACACTTCCCGGGAGATGGAGTCGGCCCTGTCGAAGGGAAGTGGTGAGCACAGTGCACAGATTAGTGCCTTGCGTGATCAGTACGCGCGCGAGCGAGACGAGCTTTTGGCGGAGCAGAAGCTGAAGTACGAAGGCCTAATCCAGCGGCGTGAGGAAGAGTTGTTTGCCAGGGCCACGGAGATCGTCGAAATTCGCGCCCAGCTCAGCGAGGTCAAAAAGCAGAATCATGAGTTGATGCTGAGCAGCGGCGACAACGTTGTTGATGAAATGGCAAAGAAGGGAATTGTCTTCGTTGCCTACCACCCCGGTATCGAGCATTTGCTGATCGCCCGGGATGATATGCCTGAGTATCTGGCTGACCCAGTCGCTTTTGCAGCGCAGCGCTGTGAGGTATCGGTGGAGCATTATAAGGAGTGGCTGGCCCACTACCGCCTGCCTATTTGTCGTGCTCTGGAAGAGGGGCACTATTGCGGTCGTCCGGTAGACAAGGTGCTGCGGCCGCGATTATTCCGCGCCGGCGAGGGGGATCGTTGCACTGCCCATCGCCACGGGGTCCAGGAATAACACTTGCCTGAAAGAAAACTGCACGGGGAGGGGGGCTCTCCGCTGCAACAGACTCGCCTGGCTGGACGCAGCGTCGATGTCCTTCGATTGGATCAGCTCGGCGGTCTCGCGCCGGGCAATAAATGGTTCAAGCTGCGGGAAAATCTCCGCGCCGCCCGCGCCCAGGGGGCGAAGACCCTGGCCAGCTTTGGCGGGCCCTGGTCGAACCACCTTCATGCCCTGGCGGCCTGCGCGCAGGAGGAGGGCTTTGCGTCTGTGGGCTGGGTGAGGGGCGAGGCGGATTCATCGATGACGTCGATGCTTGCCGATGCCCGGGCCTGGGGAATGCAGATCCGTTTCTTAAGCCGCAGTGATTACCGCCGCCGCCATGACCCCCAATTTATCTCGACTTTGGTGGCCTCCCTGGACGCTCCCTATGTGCTGCCCGAAGGCGGTGCCAACGAGCTTGCCGCCCGAGGTTGTGCCGGGATTCTGGATTTGCTTCCCGATGGCGGGCGGGACTATGACCTTATTCTGGTGGCTTGTGGAACGGGCACAACCCTAGCCGGATTGGCGGGTGCTTATCAGGGCAGGGCGCGGCTTATTGGTATTCCAGTCTTAAAGGCTGAAAAGTTTATGGCCGCTGATATTGCCCGGCTGATCGGCCCCCCGGCGGGTCAGGGGGCGCGTTGGCAATTGGATTTTCGCCATCACTGGGGACGCTACGGAAGTATGCCGGCGGGGCTTGGTGAGTTTGTGCGCGCCTTTGAGGCTGACGCGGGAATTCCCCTTGATCCGATCTATACCGCAAAGCTGTTTTACGCGGCCCAAACCCTTATCGCCACCGGTGAAGTGGCTGCGGACGAAAAAATGCTTCTGCTGCACACTGGCGGTTTGCAGGGGCGGCGAGGTTTTCCCGGCTTATTCGGCGACGGGGCCGAGTTCTTGCCACAGGTCAGGGCACAAGAATAAAAACCCACCCGAGGGGTGGGTCAGCATGATAGGGCGTGCGCGGGCGAGATTGAGGTGGCGCAGTGTCAGCGCTTCGGCCTGTTGAAAGGTAGCGCCCAGCCAATCCGGCTTTGCCAGGTAGCGCCACTCTTGTCGCTGCCCCCATTGCATGAACTCAGAAACCGTCATCCACTCACCCTGGGGGTGATCTGCCAGAAAGTCCTCGGTTGCTTCTGCGGTGTGGCGACGGTGCCGAAACAATCGGCCGCTCAACTGCAGTTGCCGCTTGTCGACGCAAATACCCGCTGCTTGAAGGCTCTGCTGCGCCGCCTCAGTGGAGGAAAGGGGGAGTTGATGAGTGACAAGGCGGTGGATTTTTTTGTCGAGTCGGTCGGCCTGATTTGGACCGAGCCAGCCGGTATACGGCGCGGCGTTGTGGAGCGATGGGGCATACAGGTAGAACTTGACGGCCAGCTCCAGGTGAATGGTTTGTTCACTGGACAGGCAGCGATAAATGACATCGAACTCTCCCAGGGTGCGCCCCTGTTGGCGCACCGCAAAATTGTGGCAAAGGAGCTCGGTCTCGGGGTCCTGGTCGAGAAAGAAATGCCACAGGCTTTCGAACAAGAGCCCCAGTCGTGGGCTCTGATTGCGCGCGGCCAGGAACTGGCGCAAGGGGCTGTCGTCTTCGTCCAGTTGGCACAGCCAATCGGCGCGATGTGGGGTTAACGGCAGTTTTGGCGCGCAAATTGAAGTGCCGTCGAGGCACACGTCGTTAATCAGAGCGGATTGAAAGCAGCTCCAGGCGAGGCTTCTTACCAGCGCTGAGCGGTAGGGCAGCGGTGCGGTGTAAATGATCGGACCCTCGGCGTTGCCCCGGCAGCATCCGGTAGCAGTCGATTGAATTCTGGGTCAGCCTAACTAAATTGCCGATGGCAGACCAGCTTCGGGCTGAGGGGCTGGCGCAAGGGGCGCCTTATCTGCGAGCATCCAGTGTCCTGTCCGGCAGCTGAGCCGGTCCTAAAACCGGGTGAGTAGCTTTCTTTCTCACGCATCTGGTTATAATGGCCACCCTCTTACGGCGTAGACTTATGGAAAATTTTCGCAATATCGGAGTAATGGGGCGGGAAGGCAACGGTGTGGTGGAAACGCTGCGGCGGCTGCTGGTGTTGCTTGAGGGCCGCAATGTCACCACGGTCCTTGATGAGAGCCTGTCCCCTTTATTGCCCGACCATGGCCTGCGGGTTTGCCCCCGTAAAATGATCGGAGAAATCTGCGATCTGATCATTGTTGTGGGTGGTGATGGCAGCCTGCTCGGCGCAGCCCGAAGCCTGACCCGGCAAAGTGCGCCAGTGCTCGGCGTAAACCGCGGACGGCTGGGGTTTCTCACCGATATTTCCCCGGGGGAAATTGAAAGTCAGATCGGCGCCGTGCTGGACGGTCACTATGTGACGGAAAAGCGGTTTCTGTTGGACGTGGAGGTGATGCGGGACGGCGCCCGCATCGGCCGGGGTGATGCGCTGAACGATGTGGTGCTGAACTCAGGGACCTCTGGCCACATGATGGAATTTGAGCTGTTTGTCGATGGCGAGTTTGTCTACCGGCAACGCTCAGACGGCCTGATTGTGTCGACCCCCACAGGGTCAACGGCCTACTCGCTTTCTGCCGGGGGGCCGATTATGCACCCGCGTCTAGATGCCATCGTTATTGTGCCGATGTTCCCCCATACACTCAGCAGCCGCCCCATTGTGATTGGCGGTAACAGCGAAGTGAAAATGGTGGTGTGCGCCAGCAATGTGGTGAACCCACCGGTGACCTGCGATGGTCAGGTGAAAATCACAACCCAGCCTGGTGATGCCATTTACGTGCGCAAAAAGCCCCATAAACTGAAGCTTATTCACCCCCTCGGCCATAGTTTTTACGCGAGCTGCCGGGACAAGCTGGGCTGGGGCGGACACATGCCGATAGAGCCAAGCGATGACTGAACGAGTTGCGTTGCGCGAGCGTCTTGAACGCGATCTTAAAGGCTTCTCTCGCCTGCTGTGGCAGGCCGGTTTGCCCCACCGCATTTCAGAAGAGCGCGGCGAGCAGGTCGTTTGGGTGCCGGGGGAGGATGAAGCCGAGCAGGTCCGGGCCCTTTACCAGCGCTTTAACGATGGTGAGCTTGCCGCCGTCGAGATTGTCGATGCCCCGGTTGCCGCCAAGCGGGGGCTGTTTCGCCACAATTTGGCTGCCTTGCCGGTGCTCGCAGTACTGTTACTGCTGAGCGTTTGCGGTGGCGTGCTGGCCTGGCTCGACCGGGATTTCCAATGGTTGACCTGGCTCAGCTTTTACAAGCTGAGCATCTTTAATGGCCAGTTGATGGGGGAGTGGCCCAGCGATCAGCCCTGGCGGATCATCACGCCAATTTTTCTGCACTTTGGGCTACTACACCTGGCCTTTAACAGCCTGTGGTTGTGGGAGCTGGGCGGAATGATCGAACGCCGTCAGGGCAGCCTGCGGATGATTGCCATTGTGCTTTTGGTCGGCGCCGGATCGAATATTGCCCAAGCCATGGTTGGGGTCAGCCTGTTCGGCGGCATGTCTGGCGTGATCTACGGCTTGCTGGGTTATATTCTGGCCTGGAACAAACTTGCGCCGTCGCGGCCCTTTCCGCTCGTGCCGGGTGTGGCGATCGCCATGTTAATCTGGCTTGGTCTGTGTGTGGTGGGCTTTGCGAGCCTGCTCGGCGCGGGCGATATCGCCAATACGGCCCACATCAGCGGGCTGATTCTCGGCCTGGTGCTGGGCGCGGCTGCAGGCTGGTTTTCGCGCCGGGCATCGGTCTGATTACCGACAAATCCCAAACTGCCGCTGGCAGCGTATGACTTTGGTATACTGCCGCTCACCAAGGGCGCCTCGATGGCGCCGCCGGCAGTCATGTCCTCTCTACAATCCTGGTTAGACACCCGATGAATTTTCAGCAGTTAATCGACAACCTCAACCCCGAAATCTATCAGGCATTAAAACGTGCGATTGAAATAGGAAAATGGCCCGATGGCCGTACCCTCAGTGCTGAGCAGCGCGAACATTGCATGTCGGCAGTCATCGCCTACGACCTGAAAATGCACAAGGAAGAACAGCGGGTTGGGTATATCGATCGGGGCCATAAAGCCGAGGGTGAGCTGTGCGGCGACGATCATGAGCATGGCAGCTCGGACGACCCCCAAACCCTGAAGTGGGCTGATTGATCCATGGCGTTGACGGAAATGGCCGGTGCCGTGGCCAAGATGAAAACCGCGCTGAATGAGGGGGAGGCCCAGTACGCCCTGCCCCTCGGCGACGAGTTACTGTCCATGAATGAGCGCATCGGCCGGCGACTGCGGCTGCATTACTCCGGGCAAATCAATTGCGTGCACTGTGGTCGGTTGAGTAAAAAGAGCTTCAATCAGGGGTATTGTTACCCGTGCTTTCAGCGTCTGGCTCAGTGCGATAGCTGTATTGTCAGTCCGGAAAAGTGTCATTACTTCGCCGGGACGTGCCGGGAGCCCGAGTGGGGTGAACAGCACTGTATGATCGACCACATTGTTTATCTGGCCAATTCCTCTGGTGTGAAGGTGGGAATTACCCGAGGGACCCAAGTGCCCACTCGTTGGATTGATCAGGGCGCGGTAGCAGCATTGCCTATTTTTCGGGTGAGTAACCGCCTCCAGTCCGGGCTGGTCGAGACTCTTTTCAAGGCTCATGTGGCGGATAAGACCAGTTGGCAGGCGATGCTGAAAGGCGAGCCCGAGCCCGTCGATTTGCATCAGCGTGCTGCCGAACTTCGTCAGGCCTGCGAGGTTGAGCTCGCTGCGCTGACTAAGGAACAGGGTTTGCAAGCCATCCAGCCTCTGGATGAGGCCGAGGCACTGGAGATCCGTTATCCGGTTGAGGCGTATCCGCGCAAAGTCAGTTCCTTCAATCTGGATAAAACCCCCTCGGTGGAAGGCACCTTGATGGGGATTAAAGGCCAGTACCTAATTTTCGATACAGGGGTAATCAACATGCGGAAATACGCGGGTTACCACCTGGTGGTTACGGAGTCCTGAGGGACAGGAGAGATATTCATGCGCGACGCGCAGCCTCGCACCATTTATCTGAAAGACTATCAGCCCCCCGCGTTTTTAATCGACGAGACCGAGCTGAGTTTTGCGTTGGGTGAGCAGCACACCCAGGTGCGCAGCCGTTTGCGGCTGCGGCGAAATCCCGCGGTCGCCGGTGTTCAGGGGCTGGAGCTTCACGGTTGCGACCTGGAGTTGCTGTCTTTGGCGATTGATGGAGAGGAACTTGCCGAGGGGCAGTGGCAGATCAATGGCGAGCTGCTGCAAATCGCCGAGGTACCCGATGAATTTGTACTGGAGTGTCACACGCAGATTTATCCGCAAAATAACACCTCGCTAGAGGGGCTGTATAAATCCTCGGGCATGTTCTGCACCCAATGCGAGGCCGAAGGTTTTCGCAAGATTACCTATTACCTTGACCGGCCTGATGTGATGTCGGTATTCACCGTGACGGTTGAGGCCGACGCGACCCGATATCCGGTCTTGCTCTCCAATGGCAACTTGGTATCTGCCGAGGACATTGGCCAGGGGCAACATCGCGCCGTATGGCACGACCCCTTTCCCAAACCCGCGTACCTGTTTGCGCTGGTGGCTGGGGACCTCGCCGTGGTGGAAGACGGCTTCACCACCGCCTCTGGTCGGGAAGTTGAGCTGAATATCTACGTTGAGGAGAAAGACCTCGATAAGTGTGACCATGCGATGGCGTCGCTCAAAAATGCCATGCGCTGGGACGAAGAGGTCTACGGCCGGGAATACGATCTGGATATTTTCAATATCGTGGCCGTCGACGACTTCAATATGGGGGCGATGGAAAATAAGAGCCTCAATATTTTCAACACGTCCTGTGTGCTGGCCAAGCCCGAAACCACCACCGATATGGGCTTTCAACGGGTTGAGGGTGTGGTTGCCCACGAGTATTTCCACAACTGGTCTGGCAACCGGGTGACCTGCCGCGACTGGTTTCAGTTGAGCTTGAAGGAGGGCTTCACGGTATTTCGCGATGCGGAGTTCTCGGCGGATATGGGCTCCCCAACCGTAAAACGGGTTGAAGACGTTACCCTGCTTCGCACCGCCCAGTTTGCCGAAGATGCCGGCCCGATGGCCCACCCTGTGCGGCCCGATTCGTTTATTGAAATATCCAATTTCTACACTGTGACCGTGTATGAGAAGGGCGCGGAAGTGGTTCGGATGATCCACACCTTGCTGGGCGCAGAGAACTTCCGGAAAGGCAGTGACCTCTACTTTGAGCGCCATGACGGTCAGGCAGTGACCTGTGAGGATTTCGTGGCGGCAATGGAGGCGGCAAGTGGCATCGATCTGGGTCAATTTCGCCGTTGGTATTCCCAGGCGGGTACCCCGATTGTGGAAGTCAGCGGTACCTTCGATGCTGATCGAGGCAGTTACGCCCTGACGGTGAAACAAAGCTGCCCACCGACACCGGGCCAGCCGACTAAAGAAGCCTTCCATATTCCTCTGGCCATGGGCTTGATTGGCGAGGCAGGGGCATTACCCCTGAGCTTGGAAGGTGTGCCTGCCGATCCGGATACCGCCGACAATACGCAGCGGGTGCTGAACATCACCCAGCCGGAGGAGACCTTTGTCTTCACGGGGCTGGCTGAGGAACCGGTTCCCTCTTTGCTGAGAGGTTTCTCGGCGCCAGTGAAATTGCGCTTCGGGTATAGCCGTGCGCAATTGCTCCGCTTGATGCGCAGTGACACCGATGGTTTCTGCCGTTGGGATGCCGCTCAACAACTGGCGGTGATGGAAATTGAGGCGGCGGTGGCTGCCCTGCAGGCAGACCAGCCGGTGAATGTGGCTGATGATTTTGTCGGTGCCTGTCGAGCGCTGTTGGCGGACGACGCACTGGATCCGGCCATGGTTGCATTGATGCTGCAGCTACCCTCGGAAGCGTATTTGGCCGAGCTGTACCATCCCGTGGATGTGCATGCATTGCACCAGGCCCGGGATGAGGTGCGCTTGGCCCTTGGCAAGCAGCTAAGCGAGATCTTGTGGCAGGTATACCAGCGCTGTCAGTCCGATGAGCCCTATGCCCCAAGCGCTGAGCAGATCGCCAGACGGAGCCTGAAGAATTGCGCGTTGTCCTACTTGATGCGCGCCGGGGGAGAGCAGGCAGTCGCTGCGGCCGTCGCCCAGTTTGAGAACAGCAAGAACATGACTGACCGATTGGCTGCGCTGACGCAGCTGGTCAACAGCCCAGCCGAGTACAAGGCCCAGGCCTTGCAGCGTTTTTACCAGGATTGGCAGCATGAACCCCTGGTGATTAACCAGTGGTTCCAGGTGCAGGCGATGTGCCAGCTGCCGGGTACGCTGGAGAAAGTCCGCAGTTTGATGGGCCATCCGGCCTTCGATATCCGCAACCCGAATAAAGTCAGAGCCCTGATCGGCGCGTTCTGTGGCCAGAACACGGTGAACTTCCATCGTGAAGATGGCGCCGGCTACGCCTTCCTGGCTGACCAGGTGATTGACCTGAATCGCAGCAATCCGCAGATCGCCTCCCGCCTGTTGGTGCCACTGACCAAGTGGCGCAAATACCTGCCGGCGGTGCAAGGCCGAATGAGGGCGGAGCTGGAGCGCATCATGGCGGAGCCCGCCCTGTCCAACGATGTGTATGAGGTGGTCTCGAAGAGTTTGGCTGAGTAGGTGCGACAAATCGGTGCTATAAAAAGCGAGATTGTTATAACTATATGCTTTAATGTTATAACTGTATGATTTTTATAGAAAAATATTCTCTTTTTCGGCTGTTGTGGTAAAGTGGCGGCCCGTTAAGCCAACGATAGCACTGAGCATGAATCTCGACCTGGAGCAACTCAACAAGGAATTGCGCGATAAATCTGCCGCGGACATCATCCGCTGGGCAGTCGGTTTGGGTGAGCCAATGATGGCTTCCACCAGCTTTTCGCCCAATTCGGCCGTGATGCTTAAATTGGTGACCGAAGCGGCGCCTGCTATGCCAGTGGTGTGGGCGGACAGCGGCTACAATGTTCCCGACACCTATCGGGTGGCCGAGCAGCTGATCAAGTTGCTCAAGCCCAATCTGAAGGTCTACATTCCCGAGATGACCGCCGAGCGGCGCAATGCGCTGATGGGTGGCATTCCCCATCCGGATGACAATCCCGAACTGCACAAGGAGTTCACCCGCCAGGTAAAACTGGAGCCCTTCGACCGTGCCTTTAAGGAGCTGGCGCCCAAAATTTGGGTGACCGGTATTCGCAAGGAAGAAACCGCTTTCCGTCAGGGCTTGGATATTCTGTCCTGGGATGGCCGCGGCATTCTCAAGGTGGCGCCGATTTTTTACTGGAGTGAGCAGGACGTGCTGGATTACATGCAGTCCCACCAGCTTCCCAGCTGCAAACACTATTTTGATCCCACCAAGATTGCTGAAAATCGCGAGTGTGGGCTTCATACCTCGGCCTGAACGTGCTGATGGCGCGACATGGCGCGCCGGTGGTCGTGGCTCGGGTAGGGCATATCATCCTGAATAACCGTCATCGGCCGCCGGTTTCTCATTGAGGACCTTGGCGATCGGGTGATATCCCGCTTTGTTTGCCAGCGCAGTTTTGGGTATCCTTCCCGCTTCCCAATGAAGGTCGAATTTCATGTACAGCTTCTTGCGTCGGGCGCTGTTTTGCCTGCCTCCCGAAATGGCTCACACCGTCTCTCTCACCGCCATGTCCTGGCTGGATCGACTGGGGCTCAGCGGCCTGATCGCCACCACGTTGCCCCCTCAGTCCAAAGAGGTAATGGGCATTTTGTTTCCCAATCCGGTTGGGCTGGCCGCGGGCCTGGATAAAGATGCACGTCATATTCGCGGTTTAGCGTCGTTGGGGTTTGGCTTTATCGAGGTCGGTACCGTGACCCCAAAGCCCCAGCCAGGCAATCCCAAGCCGCGCCTGTTTCGCCTGCCCGCTGCCGGGGCCATTATCAATCGGATGGGCTTCAATAACCGCGGCGTTGAGGCGCTTGTGGAGTCGGTGACGCACAGCGGATACCGAGGCGTGCTGGGAATCAATATTGGCAAGAATAAAGATACCCCGGCCGAGCGAGCGGTCGACGATTACCTGATTTGCCTCAAAGCCGTGTATCCCCACGCCAGCTACATCACAGTGAACCTGTCCTCGCCGAATACGCCGGGGTTGCGCGATTTGCAATTTGGGCAGCCTCTGATCGATCTGCTGTCCCAGTTAAAAGATGCCCAGTCGGCACTGGCGGCTTCCCATAAGCGTTATGTGCCGCTGGTGGTCAAGATTGCACCGGACATGGCTGACGACGACATCCGTCAGGTGGCCAAGGTTTTTCTGGATCAAAAAATTGATGGCGTTATTGCCACCAATACCACCATCGATCGCGCTGCTGTGCAGGGTATGCGTCACTGCGACGAGGCCGGCGGGCTCAGCGGTGCGCCGGTTCGCGACAAATCGACTCATGTCATTCGCGTGCTTGCCGACGTGCTTGCCGGGGAGATTCCCATTATCGGTGTCGGCGGGATCAGTGACGGCGCCAGCGCCGCAGAGAAGATTGCCGCCGGGGCATCGTTGGTGCAACTCTACACCGGGTTCATTTACGAGGGACCATCGCTGGTGGGGGAGAGTGTGGCGGCGATTGCCGAGCAAGAGGCGCGTTAATGGCGTTGAGCGGCTTGCTAGAAAGCGTTTCGATTTCTGTCGCAACCTTTTTTGCGATGGTTGGCCCCATCGATGTGGCAATTATGTTTGCCGCCTTGTCAGGGGGGATGACCGAAGCGGCACGGCGCCGGGCGGCGATTCCCGCGGTATTGATCGCCACCGGGATTTTGCTTGCCTTTGCGCTGCTCGGAGAGTGGGTTCTCAATATGATGGGGATTTCGTTGGCGGCATTGCGCACGGCAGGTGGCGTGCTCCTGCTGTTGATTGGTATCGAGTTGGTTTCGGCCAAATCCTCGGGCGCAACTGGTGCTACCCGTGAGGAGACTCGGGAGGCTGAACAGAGTGAGGATATCAGTGTTTTCCCGCTGGCAACGCCGCTGATCGCCGGCCCCGGTGCCATTGGTGCGGTCATTCTGCTGATGGCCCACGCCGAGGGGCACTTGCTGGAGCAGGCCGGTGTGGTTGCCAGCCTGGTCTTTATTATGGCCATCACCCTGGTTTGTTTGCTGCTTGCCAGTCAACTGCAGGACCGACTGGGGGTAACGGGTGCCCACATGATCAGCCGGGTCTTCGGCGTGCTGTTATGCGCATTGGCGGTGCAGTTCCTGTTTGATGGTATCGCGGAGAGCGGTTTGCTGCCTGCGATTAGCCCCTCCTGAGCGGGTAATTTCTTCGATATTCCCCGGGCGGTCATAGTCTCGACGCGGGATTTGTGATTACCTAAACGCGCTCCAAGCAGTGGGTGTTAATTTCCGCTAGCTGCGCTGCTGTAGCACGGTGGCGTGGGCAACCCCTTGGCCCGGCACCGGCAGTTTTCCATGGACGGCGATTTTCGTACTCAGGAGATGATGGGACAGATGATTCCAAACAGACAATCCATTGTGAAAGGCGCCGCATCGCCCCAAATCGGTGTCGCCGAACTGGGTGTGCGTGGATCCTGGCGGATGGCGCAAACTTTGGTGGCGGTCTACCCGCGAGCCTTGAAATGGCTGGTTCAATGGCGTCGTCCGACGCCGGCGGAAGTGCGTGAGTTGTTCGAAGCCCTCGGTGCCACTTATATCAAGCTGGGGCAGTTTATCGCGAGCTCACCGTCAATCTTTCCTGCTGCCTATGTGGAAGAGTTTCAGCGCTGCCTAGATCAAACACCCTCGTTGCCCTTCGGAAAAATTCGGCAGATTATTGAGCAAGACCTCGGCCAACCCTTGTCGGCGGTGTTCTCCCATATTGAGCCCAAAGCCCTGGCCTCGGCATCGATCGCTCAGGTTCACGCCGCGCGACTGATCACCGGTGAGGATGTGGTTGTGAAGGTGCAAAAGCCCGGCGTGCAGGCGGTGCTGACCACCGATATGAATGCGGTCTATCTGGTCACCCGCATTTTCGAGCTTATTTTGCCCAATACTGACAAAGACGCGGTAGCGGGACTGGTTTCGGAAATGTACCAGTCAATGATAGATGAGTGTGATTTTCGCAAAGAGGCCGACAATCTGGATGCCTTTCGGCAATTTCTGAGCGATCAGCGCAATACCGCTGTGGTGGCGCCCAAGCCCTATCGACAGGCTTCAGGCGCGCGGGTGCTGACGATGGAGCGCCTATACGGCACAGCCCTGACCGATCAGGGAATGGTATCGTCCAAGGCCGACCCCGCCGAAGGCTTGTTTAACGCGCTTAATACCTGGTTTGCCAGTCTGACCCAATGTGCTTTCTTTCATGCAGATTTGCACAGCGGCAACCTGTTGTTGCTCGAAGATGGCCGGGTGGGGTTTATTGATTTTGGCATGGTGGGCAGAATCAAGCCCGAGTCGTGGCAGGCGATGTTTAGCCTCTTTATGGGGGTGAGCGAGCAGAATTATTCGATGATCGCTGAGGCGATGGTAGTGGTGGGCATCACCCGGGACGAAGTCGATGTGGCCGCCCTCAGCGCAGATATCGAGCGCCTGTTTGTCGGAATGAATGACCTGGAGCCGTCGGCGGTGTTGGGTAACGGCGCTGGCGATGGCATCAATCAATTGCTGACGGATCTCGGTGCTATTGCCCGCGACTATGGGATTCGCTTCCCCCGCGCATTTACCATGCTGCTCAAGCAGTTCCTGTACTTTGATCGTTACATGGAATTACTGGCTCCGGGAGCGGATATTTTTCGCGACGACCGGGTGGAGCTGTTTTTGCGCTGACGGGCAATCCCGACTCCCCAGGTAGGTAATTGCCACGATAGGGCGGCCTACCTGCCGTGCTACATTCGTTTCAAGTCTGCCAAGCGGATCGATTTGCTCAAATAAAAAAGCTTGGCAAACCGACAACACATTGCGCCATCAGTGAAAAACGGCGAGTCTATTGGCAGTGCTCCCTGGACTTACTACATCAGGAACAGATCTTCATGGTCGAACGGAAATTATCCGAAGCGGCGCCAGAGCAGGGGGAATATTCCCGGCTACTGGCTGACTATGCCCAGCTGGATGGCGCCAGCAAGGACCACTGGAAGGTCCTGATTGTTGATGACGAAGATGAAATTCATGTGGTGACGCGCTTGGCGCTTCAAGACTTCCACTTCGGTGGGCGCCACCTGGAGTTTATCAGTGCCTACAGCGCCGAGCAGGCGCGCAGCGTGCTCCGGGCGCAACCCGATATCGCGATCATTTTGCTCGATGTGGTAATGGAAACCGATGATGCAGGTTTGGCAATTGCCCGATTTATTCGGCAGGAGCTGGGCAACCATTTTATCCGCATTATTCTGCGGACCGGCCAGCCCGGCATTGCGCCAGAACGGCGGGTGCTAAAGGTCTACGATATTAATGACTATCGGGCAAAGACGGAGCTCACCCAGGATCGCTTGTTTTCCGTTATTTACACCGCGCTGTCGTCCTACCGGGACTTGATTGCCCTGGCCCGTAGTCGCCATCAGCTCATCGGCCTGGTCAATGAAATTGAGCAGTTATCCCATTTGGCTGCTCGGGATTTGCAATTGCCATTGGTGGATATCGTCAGCAGCAAACGCAAGATCGATCTGGATGACCCGAGTGTTGTGCCTGAAGCCCTGCGCCAGGATCTGGGCGAAATTTTCTGCAATATCGATCATATGCACTCGGCGCTGAATAAGTTGGTGGCCCTGACCTCGGCCGGGCGTTTTAATGAGGTGCGTGAAACGGTGGATTGCAATGCGGTGATCAGTGATGTGCTTGTCAATCTCCGGCAGCAGTTCGAGACCAGTCACGCCAATTTACATTGCGATACCTTGCCGTCGCTCTACGCGTCGCGTCGGCAGATTGTTCAGCTATTTCAAAATTTGATCAGCAATGCCATCCGCTATACCGAGGGGCGCGCGCCGGAAATTCATATCAGCGCCCAGTCCTACGAGCGCAACTGGCTTTTTTCTGTTGCGGATAATGGCCGGGGCATTGAGGCTGAGCATCACAGCGGTTTGTTCAATCTTTTTCACCGCGATAACGGTGGCAGCGGGGTAACCCGCGAATCCGGGGTGGGTCTGGCCATCTGCGAGAAGATCGTGCGCTGGCACGGCGGCAAAATTTGGTTGGACTCCGAGCCGGGTAAGGGGTCGACCTTTTTCTTCACTATCCCGCTTGCTAAGTAGCGACCTCGTCACGGGGGGTAATCAGCGATGTGGGCAACCTGGGTGTTGGGCAGTTTACATAAGGGGATGGTATGTCTCGATCTCGAGGGCAATGTCCAGCTTGTTAACGCTGCCGCCGAATCGCTGCTGGCCGTCGGCGCGTCGGACGTTATCGAGCAGGATTTTTTCTCCGCCTTTGAACCTCGCCGAAGTGATGGCGAGGTGGCCTCGCTGGCCGATTTACAGCAGTTGGCGGAAGGGCAGGGATGCACCTTATATCTACCCCAGTTCGGCGGTAAAGACGGCTTGCTGGGATGTGCTATCCCGCTGACCGATGAGCACCGGCAAGTGCGTGGCTTTGCGCTTGAAATCCAACAATCCCATGTCGATGAGGTCGTCAAGCCGACGGGCAGTGCGCCTGAGGGCGGCGATGACGCGTTTATCACCACCCGCCGAGTATTTGAACGGCGGCTCGAGAATCTGGTGGACGATGCGCTGACCAGTTCGCGGACTCACGCGTTGCTGTACATTGATATCGACCAGTTCCGAGTCGTTAACGATACCAGCGGTCACACAGCCGGGGACAAACTGGTCCAAATTGTTGCTGCCAGTCTGGAGAACGAACTGTTGGTTGGCGACGAGATCAGTCGCTTGGGCGGCGACGAATTTGGCGTCTTGCTCAGTAATGTCGATACCTTCGAAGCAAAGGCGGTGGCCAATCGGCTGGTGAAGGCCGCCAAAAAGATTAAGTTTCACTGGGGCGGAATATCTCACAACGTTTCCATCAGCATTGGGGTGGTGCTGATTAATGACCGCAGTGTGGATCAAGGAACGGTGATGAGTCAGGCGGATATTGCGGTCTATTCCGCCAAAGACAGTGGTCGGGGGCGGTTGCACCTGTATGACGAGCAGGATCAGCAGCTGCACCAGCTTCATACTGATATGGACTGGGTACACCGAATTCATCATGCCCTGTCAAAAAACGAATTCCGCCTTGTGAGTGAAAAAATCATTGCATTGCAGCACGGTGGCGCCGATGAGGATATTCACTACCAGGAGATTCTCGTGCGCATGCACAGCAACGGTGAGTTGTTGCGACCGGGGCAGTTTATGCCAGCGGCGGAGCGCTTTGGCTTGATGCCGCAGATCGATCGCTGGGTGATCAAGAATTTCTTCGATTTTTTGCAGAGCCGTCCCGACATTAGCAAGCAAAATGCCCTGTTCTCGATCAATATCTCCGGCCAGTCCCTCTGCGAGGAGTCTTTCCTCGAATTTGTGTACCGCTATTTGCAGCGGCCCGGAATCAACCCCCAACTAATTTGTTTTGAAATTACCGAGACGGTTGCGATTACGAACTTCAAGGTGGTTTGCGACTTTATCGCCCGGGTTCACGAGTTAGGCGGGCGCTTTGCGCTCGATGACTTTGGTACCGGGATGTCGTCCTTTGGCTACCTGCAGGAGTTGCCGGTGGATTTTGTCAAAATCGACGGCCTGTTTGTCCATGATATGGATACCAACGACATCCATGAGGCGATGGTCCGGTCTATCAACGACATCAGCCGCGTGTTGGGCAAGCGCACCATCGCCGAGTTTGTTGAGCGCCCGGCAATCATCGAGCGACTGCGCAAACTCGGTGTGGACTTCGCCCAAGGCCATTATCTGGGAATGCCGACGCCATTGGATCAGCTGCAACTGGGTTGGCCCGGTTTGTTGGGGGATGGTTAAGTAGAAGTAGACTCGCTTTTCTAATTTTCTCCGGCTTTCTCAGTTCCTTTTAGATATAATCCGATTCGGCGAATTTTCTGGCTTTTCGCTACCAATTAATAAATTTTTAAGTTCGGGGCCGGATTATTACAATCCCTTATGGCTTCGGTCTACGCGATTAGCTAGAGTGAGGCATTGGGTCGAAAAGCCCCCGCGTGGTTTTGGTAAAGAAGGGTGTAATGTGAAGAAACTTGAGAAAAAACTGGATCAGGCAACCAGTTATCAGGAGTGGAAAGCGCTGGCCCTCGAGCATGACCGCTGTTCGGGCAGAGAACATTGGAAGAAAATCGACAAAACCAGTCTGTATGACTATGCCTCCATCCGCTCCCGCCTGGAGCGGCTAAAATATTTTCGGGCCAATGAAGATAACATTGGTCTGCTGTTTACCCTCAATGAGGGCATTCACGGCAATATGGGCGGGATGGGTAAGCCTGTTCTGTATAACCGGGCAAAGTTTGGTACCAAGCAACTCATCCAGGATTATGTGGATGAGATTACCGATGCCCTTGATCACCTGGCCCGGCTGGAGGGCGACTGTCCGAGTTTTCTGGAGCGGCTCGACTTTTTTCGCCGTGCCAATAAATGCTTTGGTCAATCGGCGCTGATGCTCAGTGGCGGCGCGGTGTTGGGCAACTTCCATGTCGGGGTAGTCAAAACCCTGCTGGAGCAGAAGCTGCTGCCCAATGTCATTTCGGGCTCCAGTGCGGGCTCATTGCTCGCGGCGGTGTTGGGCACCCGAACCGATGAGGAGCTGAGCCGTTTTCTCGATACCAATAATCTGCTCAAAGATTTACTCCATGAAGAGTCGGAAGTGGTTAATCAGGGGCGCAATGCGTCGCCGCGAATTAATCACCAGGTTTTGAAGGAAAAAATTGCCAAGCTGATCCCTGATCTCACCTTTCAGGAAGCTTTTGAGAAAACCGGGCGCCACATCAATATTTCTATCTCACCCTCAGATGTTCACCAGACCTCGCGCTTGCTCAATGCCATTGCTTCGCCGAATGTTTATATTCGCAAGGCGGTATTGGCCTCTTGCGCGATTCCCGGCATTTATCCGCCAGTCATGCTCGAGGCGAAAAATGTGCATGGTCACCCGCAGCCCTATCTCGCTACGCGGCGTTGGATTGATGGCTCGCTCAGCGACGACTTGCCTGCCAAGCGCCTGGCCCGGCTGTACGGGGTAAACCACTTTATTGTGAGCCAGACAAACCCGCTGGTGTTGTGGGCGGTGCACGACGCTAAATCCCAGGGGAGCAGCGTGCTGGGCGCAGCGCGGCAGATTGGTGCGCGCACCATTAAAGAGTGGTCGAAGGTCAGCAGTAATCTGACCCGCCGGTATTTTAAAAACTCGCCCCGGGTGCGTAGGGTGGCCAACCTGGTGTATTCCGTGATCAATCAGGAGTATACCGGTGACATCAATATTATTCCCCGCTACCGTTTCTTTGACCCCCGGCGCCTGTTAACCGAGGTGAACGAGGAGGAGCTACTGCAATTTATTCGCGAGGGTGAGCGAGCAACCTGGCCGAAAATTGAGATGATCCGGGTCAGCACCAAGATCAGCCGAAAATTGAGCGAAATCCTGCAGGTCTACGAGGCCGAGGAGGTTACCCGCTTGGGGCAAGGGCATCACCATCTCGGTGGGGAAATGGCACGGAGCAATCGCTCCGCCTGATCGCTAGGCAATATGGCGCGATAGACCAGTCCTGTAGCCAGGGCTGGTTTTTTTTGAATTCCGGAAATATACTGCAGGGGGTATATTTGGGCCGCTCGATGGTTTGGGCGGCGCGATGTTTTGGCTTGGTGGAGATGGGTTATGGTTGCGGCTACGGAATTTACCCCGGTGATTTCATTGCTGGGGGGAATGATGATCGGCGCGTCAGCGCTGTTATTAATGTGGTCGGTAGGCCGAATTGCAGGGATCTCGGGTATTGTCGCCGGCGCGCTGACGAGTGGCGGTGCGGAGCGATCCTGGCGATTGGCCTTTATTGTCGGGCTGTTTGCCGGCGGGGTACTCGCGGCGTCGACCAGCGACGCCCTTGAGGGTGTGGGTCCGGCCGCCAGCTGGCCCTGGCTGGTGGTGGCTGGTTTAGTGGTTGGCTTCGGTACTCGTCTGGGGTCGGGGTGTACCTCGGGTCACGGTATCTGCGGCCTCTCGCGTTTCTCCAAGCGGTCGATCTGGGCCACCATCACATTTATGGCCAGCGGCTTCGCTACCGTATTTGTTCTTCGTCATCTGATCTGAGGAAAAACTTTATGCATTTGTTGATCGTGCTGTTGGCTGGCGCCTTGTTTGGTGGTGGCATCGCAATTTCTGGAATGGGTAACCCGGCCAAGGTGCAGAATTTTCTCGATTTGGCAGGGCAATGGGATCCGAGCCTGGCCTTTGTCATGGGTGGGGGGTTGCTGATCACCACCCCGGGATTTTGGCTGCTATTCAAGGGGAGCAAGCCGCGGTTTGCCGATGCCTTTGCGTTGCCCACCCTGAAGGAAGTTGACGGCAAACTGTTGGCGGGTGCAGTCTTGTTCGGGATTGGCTGGGGTGTCAGCGGCTTGTGCCCGGCGCCGGCCCTGGTTGCCTTGTTAACCGGGCAGGCCCCCTTCTTTATCTTCGCCGCTGCCCTGGTGGCTGGCATGTTGCTGCACTACCTTACCCTTGAGCGCCGCAGCACCTGATGGTATTTACACCCTGTTGGCGCGTTGCAGGTGGCTGAGAATTGCCTGCGTCAGGCGGCGATAGCGACATCGCGTCGATGCTGCTGCAGCGCGCTGTGCAGGTCCTCCGGCGAGGTGAGCCGCTTGATTGTGCTGAATAATTGCCCGGCCTCGGGGTAGGTTCTGCGCAGATACCCAAGCCACTGCTTAACCGGGCCGCCCACGTGACGCGGTTGGCAGGTAATCAAGCTGTCCTCAAACAGGAATATGAGTAACTGCAGCACTGCTTGCCATGCCATCGGCAGGTAATGGGTGCCCGAGATGGCGGTCTTGATTTGCAGGGCCAGGTCCGGTTGGGCCAGCAATCCTCGCCCTAGCATGACATCCTCGCACTGACTCTGAATCACGCAGGCTTGATAGTCCGACACTTGCCAGATTTCGCCGTTGGCGTAGATGGGTAGCGAGTGGCGCTGTTTTAGGGGGGCGATATGCTGCCAGTGTGCGGGCGGTTTGTAGCCGTCTTCCTTGGTGCGCGCGTGAATAGTGAGCTCATTTGCCCCAGCCGAGACGATGGCGTCGACGATCTCCCCGAGCCGTCCGGTGTCTCGATAACCAAGGCGAATCTTCGCGGTGACGGGAATGGCGGGGTCGACGGCCCGGCGTACCTGGTTGACGATCTGATGGAGAAGGGCTGGCTCATCCAGCAGAACCGCTCCGCCGCGGTGCCGATTCACGCATTTTGCCGGACAGCCAAAATTAATATCGATGCCCGGTGCGCCCAGTGTTGCGGCCCGGTGGGCATTCTCGCCCATGAGCGCCGGGTCGCTGCCTAACAACTGAACGTAAACCGGGATGCCGCTGGGTGTCAGACCCTGGTCCTTCAGTTCGGGACATAAGCGATGGAATACCCGGGCGGGCAGTAGTTGGTCCGACACCCGAACAAATTCGGTTACGCAGCGATCTACACCGCCAACAGCGGTAATGAGGGCGCGCATGCGCGCATTGACGACGCCCTCCATCGGGGCAAGGTGAATTCGCATAATTGATCGCAAAGACTGAGTGCTTGTGTTGGCCGGTTTTCCGAAGGGCGCAGTATATATCAGCGCGCAGGACTTGGATAAACTGCAAGCTGAGGTAGATGAGATCTGGTCCCGATGTATCGATGGATATTTGCGGTGGTATTTGCCGCCGCTCTGGTCGGCCTGCTGGTGCTGGTCACGCAGGTGGAGCTTGCCCGCAGGCCGCTGAGCCAGGCCGAGCTGGAAGAGGCGCGCATTTTTAATGCCGACAATGCAGAGTGGTTTGGTGAGGACCCTGAGGTTGGTGTCTCGGTGGCGCTGCTGGCGCTGGGCGAAGACGGAGAGGGCGGGATAGCCACCCTTGAAGTCAATGGCCGCCCGGAAACCGCTCGCGTTGGAGAGACCCTGCTGCCGCCCTGCGTGTCGGTGGCCGCCATGCTGGAAGATGGTGTGTTGCTCGACCTGTGTGGTGGCTACGACCTGCTGAAATTGTCAATTGGCGTCAAAGTGTTGACGTTGCCTTCGGATCTGGCCGCTCCCGACAGAGTCCGCCCGCCATCGATTGTCGATCTTCGGGACAATGCCAGTCTGCGCGCACTGGTGCGGGATTACCGCTCGCGGCTTTTTAACAAGCCCTTATCGTTGATCGGCCAGATAGAGGTGGATATCAAACAGGGCGAAAACGGCCAGCGCCGCTTCTTTGTGTTTCCAGGAAAGGATCGGCGCCTGTTCTCTGAGCTGCCGCTGCAGGCTGGGGATCAGGTGCTTGCGGTTAACGGCACCCCGTTGTCGGCCCGTGAGTCCATCAGCGATATTTATCAGAATCTCGACGATGCCCAGCAGCTGACGGTGACCCTGGTTCGTAATCAACAAGATCTTGTGCTGTTACTGGCCTTCTAGTTCGGCCTATTTCCCTGGTTTGGTCGGTGGCGCCGCGCTGGTTTGGGCTGAGGCCGGCCGCTGTTTTGTCAGGTAGCTGATTTTTCAGGTAAAAGCGTGGGGCAGTGCTGTCCGCGTAGCGGGGCTCTGGTACACTCTTGGGGTTTTCTTAACTGCATTGGGAATAACATCATGAGAATAATTCAGGTTGGGGGATTGCTGCTGGCAATGCTGATGCTGGGAGCTTGCGCCCCGGAAGTCGGCAGCGAAGCATGGTGTGAGGCAATGAAAGAGAAGCCCAAAGGCGATTGGTCCGCCAACGAAGCCGGCGATTTTACCAAGCACTGCGTCTTCAAATAATCTACCAGCGGCCTACGCCGGTCTGCGGTAAAGGTGGGAGTAGGGAGTACCACCTCTATTGGTCTGACAGCCGCTTGACCTTGCATTAGCCCGGTTTTGTTTATAGCGGGTGTTGTAACAAAAGACCGGCGCGGGCCGTTTTTTGTAATATTAACGTCATGGGGCTTTTCTACCATGGCGGCCTCCTGCGCTGGATTGTTGGGCGCGGCATGCCGGTTCCCTGGCTGTCGCGATGCCCCCGAACACGCCGAATAGTGGAAAAATGGAATCATTGTGGAAAGCGCATCACAACTGACAAAACTGCTGCAGCCTCGGTTGTTAAAGCCGCTTACCTTCGCGCTTGCCGGCCTGTTGATTTACTTGCTGGCAGAACTGACCTGGCAAGTGGTCGCCCTGTTCCGGGAGCCGCCGTTACCGCAAGTGGCGTCGTCTTCCGCTGCGCTGCCGGCCGTCACCAGCGATAGTGCCGATGTTAACGTGCAGGCGCTGCTGGCGGTGCCTCTGTTTGGTATCAAGCCCGCAAGCGAGAACCCCACTGCCGACTTGGCCGCAGAGGATGTGAAAGTTTCGGCGCTGAAAATCAAGGTCCTGGGTCTGGTTGCTGGCGGTGGGGACGCGGGGATAGCCGTGCTGCAGTATGGCGGTAAAACTCGCGCTTACGCGGTCGGCGAGAAAATTGAGGTTCCAGGCGATGTTAAGTTGCTGGCCGTGTTGAGCGACTATGTGTTGATTGAGAACAATCGCCGCCGAGAAAAGTTAGAGCTGGACAAACGGCCCCAAGTCTCCGGGGTTAATGCGAGTAGCGCTCCAGTGCAATCTGGTGACGAAAATCTGGATATCGACCGGCCGGAAATTCGGGAGCTGATTGGCGATCCCCGGGATACGGTACAGAAAAGCCCCTTGAAGTTGGCGCGCTTCTTCTCGGTTTCGCCAGTGAAGGAAAACGGCCAAATGGTGGGGTATTCTCTGGCGCCAGGTCGAGATAAACGGCTATTTGAACTGCTCGATGTGAAGGCCGGGGATATCTTGCTGTCGGTAAATGGCCAATCCCTTGTTGATGCCTCGACCCCCGAACTACTTAAGATGATGGAAGAGACCAGCAGTTTTGAGCTGTTGGTTAAACGCGGCGACGCGATACTGACCAAAAGACTTAACCTATGAAACTGATTTACCTGGCGCTGTGCCTGTCCTTGTTGTTGCCCCTGTCTGCCATTTCCCAGGAACGCTATGAGCTGGATATGCAGAATGTCGATATTTCCGACTTCATTGACACGGTGGCCAAACAGACCGGCAAAACCATTGTGGTGGACAGTCGGGTAAAGGGAAAAATCACTATTCAAAGTCACCGCAAGCTTGATGCTGAAGAGCTCTACCAAGTGTTTCTGCTGCAGCTGGGTGTGGAAGGGTACTCGGCGGTCGAAGTGGGTGATGGCATTCTCAAAGTCATTCCCAATCAGGCCGCCAAGATTGAAGGGGTTGAGGTGCAAGGCAGTCGCGCCTCCCTGGGGCGGAGTGAGTCCATTGTTACCCGTATTGCCCATGTCGATAACGCTGACGCGGATGAACTGGTGAAATCTCTGCGGCCTCTGGTAGATAACAAAGTGGGGGTGATCACCAGTTACGCTGAGTCGAATATCGTACTGATTACCGACCGGGAATCTAACGTTCGCCGATTGATGTCGATTATTGACTCCATTAACTCGGTGGATTCCCAGTTGATGGAGACTGTCACCCTGCGTAATTCCTCCGCGGAGGAGGTGGAGCGGGTGATTAACAAAGTGCTTTCCCAGCAGACCCGCAAGCGCGGTGCCTCCAAGCCGGTGGTGGCAGCGGATTCGCGGACCAATAATCTGATTTTGTTTGGTGACGATGAATCCCGCGCCTATTTGCGCCGTCTGGTCGCCGATCTTGATAGCGAAGTGAGCTCCCAATCGAACATCAAAGTGGTGTACTTGAAGTATGCCAAGGCCAAAGATCTGGTGCCGGTACTGCAGAGCATCAGCGATACCATTGTTAAAGAGGATGAAGCCGCTGGCCGGACCGCGGCAGGGGCGGCGCCGACGGCGATCAATATTGAGGCCCACGAGCAGACCAATTCGATCGTGCTATCGGGTAGTCCCCACATTATTTCCAATCTGAATCAGGTGATCGGCGATCTGGATATTCGTCGTGCCCAGGTGTTGGTTGAAGCCATTATTATCGAAGTCAGCAATAATCGCGCGAAGGAGCTGGGGGTACAGTGGCTGTTTCGCGGTACCGATGATGGCAGTCAGCCGGTGGGTGGCATCAATTTTGGTGGCGGCGGCTCTGGCACCACCAACACCCCTGGTATTGTCAGCCTGCTGGCCGGAGAAGAGGCCGCGGCCACTGCGGCGAGTTCACTGCGTGGGGCGGCTTTCGGTGTTGGCAAAATTGCTGACGACGCGTTCAGTTTTGCTGCGCTGCTGACGGCGCTGTCCAGTGACTCCCAAAGCAACATTCTGTCCACGCCGAGTCTGCTGACCCTGGACAACGAAGAAGCGTCAATTCTGGTGGGGCAGGAGATTCCCGTTGTTACCGGGTCGACGGCCAGTTCCACTAACACCAACCCCTTCCAGACCATCAGTCGTCAGGAAATCGGGGTAAAACTCCTGGTGACACCACAGATCAACGATGGCGACGCGGTTCAGTTGGCGATTGAGCAGGAGGTTTCATCCCTCAGCAATAGCAATATTGCCGCCGATGTCATCACCAACAAACGGACGATTAAAACAGCGGTGCTGGTTAACGATGGCGCGACGATTGTGCTTGGAGGTCTGATTGACGATCAGGTCGATGAGAACTCTGCCCGGGTGCCGGTGCTGGGTGATATCCCGCTCTTGGGGCGGTTGTTCCGAGCGGACAACACCAATATTGTGAAGCGCAACCTGATGGTATTTATCCGGCCGACCATTATTCGCGATCAAGCCACCTTGTCTGAGCTGAGCGGCCGCAAATACAACTATATCCGGGCCGAGCAATTGCTGAAGAAGGAATCTGGCATCAGCCTTTATCCCTTTACCGAGATGGCGGTGCTGCCGGCCTGGACGGGACTGGAACCGACAAAGCCGGGAACGATTCCCCTGGAGCAGATCCCCAATCCGCTGTCGCCCTCTGAGGATGCGGTGATGAAAAAGCAAGAGCAGCTCAAGCGCGAGGGGAAAACCGAGGGCGAAGACGACGGAGTGATTCCGGCGTCGTCCTTGCCGGAGTCGGTGGACTGATATGTCGGCAGGCTTGAGTTATGCCTTTGCCCGATCTAATCGGGTATTGGTCGTTGATGGAGAGCGCGACGGGCTGCAACTGCTGTGCTGTCTGAGCACGCCCCCCCAGGCCATCGCCGAGGTCAAGCGCAGCCTGGTGCCGCGCAAGGTTTCCCTGGTGATGTGTGAGGAAGAGGCCCTCAAAGAGCAGATCAACGACAGCTTTCAGCGTCAGCAAGGCGATGCCATGTCGGCCATTGGTGATATCTCTAACGAGGTAGACCTGGACCGACTGGCCGAGGAGATTCCCGACTCCCAGGACCTGCTGGACGCCCAGGACGATGCACCGGTCATTCGCTTGATCAACGCATTGTTCGGCGAGGCCCTGAAGCGTGATGCTTCGGATATTCATATTGAAACCTATGAAAAATCCATGTCGGTGCGTTTGCGGGTAGACGGTATTCTGCAAGAAGTGCTGACACCCAATCGCCGTCTAGCGCCCCTGTTGGTGTCGCGCATCAAAGTTATGTCGAGATTGGATATTGCCGAAAAGCGGGTGCCGCAGGATGGCCGGGTGTCGCTGCGAATTGCCGGTCGCTCGGTGGATATTCGGGTGTCGACCATTCCGTCGAACTATGGCGAGCGGGTGGTGATGCGTTTGCTCGACAAGCAGGCAGCGCGGATTGATCTGAATCATCTGGGTATGCCAGAACAGCAGCTGGCCACACTGAAGGACCTGTTGCACCAGCCCAATGGCATCATTCTGGTGACCGGTCCCACCGGCTCGGGAAAAACCACCACCCTTTACGCCGGCTTGATGGCCCTGAACGACCGCCGTCGCAATATTCTTACGGTGGAAGACCCCGTGGAATATGACATTGAGGGCATTGGCCAGACTCAGGTGCATGCCAAGGTCGGTATGACCTTTGCGCGCGGGTTGCGGGCGATTTTGCGCCAGGATCCAGATGTAGTGATGGTGGGTGAGATTCGTGACCAGGAAACCGCAGAAATAGCGGTACAAGCCTCGTTAACGGGTCATATGGTGCTGTCGACCCTGCATACCAACACGGCCGTTGGCGCGATCACCCGTTTGGTGGATATTGGTGTTGAACCCTATCTGATTGCCTCCAGCTTAAAAGGTGTGCTCGCTCAGCGTCTGGTGCGCCGTCTGTGCACCCATTGCCGCCAGCCCCACTCGTTGGATCGGGCAGAAGCGCGCCTGTTGGGTGATCCGAGCATTGAAGGCCAGCAAGCCTTTGTCGCCACCGGTTGTGAGGAATGCCAGCACACCGGCTATCGGGGCCGACAAGGGGTTTACGAGTTGCTGGTTGTTGATCGGGAAGTGGCCGACATGATTCATAATAAAGCGGGGGAGAATGACATCCTCCGCTATTTAGGCGGCAATATGCATTCGCTGATGTCGGAGGGGCGCCGCCTCGTGCTGGAAGGGAAAACCAGCATTGATGAACTGCTACGCAGTGTTCGCGAGGGCACCGATGCCAGCGTATGAGTATCGTGCGCTGGATGCCGCGGGCGCGAATTGCAAGGGAATGATCGAGGCGGATTCCGGTCGTCAGGCGCGGCAGATGCTGCGCGAAAAGAAGCTGTTTCCAATTGAAGTGAAGCAGACCCGGGAAAAGGCCGCCGGTGGTGCACGTCGCTTCGGCGGTGCACGTATTGGTGTGGCAGACCTGGCCTTGTTCGTTCGCCATTTGGCTACCCTGATCCAGTCTGGTATTCCAGTCGAAGAGTCCCTGGCCGCAACGGCCAAACACTGTCGTAAAAATTCCCTTAAACGCATCATTCTGGATCTGCGCTCCCGGGTGCTTGAGGGACACTCCCTGGCCGATGGGCTAGAGGATCATCCTGGCGTGTTCAATCCCGTGTTTCGGGCACTGGTCAGCTCGGGGGAGAAGTCCGGCGATCTGGCGCTGGTGCTCAACCAGTTGGCCGAATACACCGAGGACAGCCAAAAGTTGCGCGGTGTTATCGTTCAGGCTGCCCTTTATCCGGTAGTGCTGTGCCTGGTGGCGATCTGTGTCATCGCGGCCCTGATGATCTACGTGGTGCCCAAGGTGACCGCCCAGTTTGACCATTACGGCGAAGCGCTGCCTCTGCTGACCCGGGTGTTGATTAGCATCAGCGACGGCTTGGCCGCCTACTGGGTCTATATCGTGATCGCGGTGCTTGGGTTGGTGGTGGGTGTTAAATGGTGGCTCAGAGATCCGGGTCGCCGCCTGCAAGCCGACCGCGCCGCCCTGCGGCTGCCTCTGTGGGGCGCGCTGCAATTGGAACTGGATGCCGCCCGCATGCTTCGCACCCTCGCCATATTGCTTTCATCTGGCGTGCCGTTTCTGGAAACCTTGAAGGTCTCTTGCAATACCCTGAGTAACAGTCACCTGAAACAAAGTATGGAGCGGGTGAGGGAGCAGGTGAGGGAGGGCAATAGTTTTAGCCGCTGCTTGCAGGAAGAGGATCTGTTACCGCCAATGGCGATTTATATGATCGCCAATGGCGAGGCCAGCGGTGAGCTGGAAGACATGACCCAACGCGCGGCGGCGAACCTGGAGCGCGAGTTACAGGCGCGGGTTCAGATGTTCGTAAGCCTGTTTGAGCCGCTGTTGATCGTGGTGCTCGGCCTGGTTGTACTATCGATTGTTTTGGCTATTCTGCTGCCAATGTTGCAACTGAATAATTTGACCCAGTTTTAGGAGGTATCCCGTGCAGAATCAACGCCCATCGGAGAAGGGTTTTACCCTGTTGGAAATCATGGTGGTTATTGTGATCCTGGGCCTGTTGGTAGCCGTTGTTGCGCCCAATGTTCTACAAAACCAGGACCGCGCCATGGTGGAAAAGGCCCGGGCAGATATTGCCGTGCTGGAGCAGGCGCTGGATATGTATAAGTTAGATAACCACGTGTATCCCAGCACCGACCAGGGGCTTGCCGCACTGGTAACCAAGCCAGATCGTAGCCCCGAGCCCAAAAACTATCGCAGCGACGGTTACATTAAACGTTTGCCGGATGATCCCTGGGGCAATCCGTATGTGTACCTGCAACCCGGTGAGCACGGTCGCTACGACCTGTATTCAACCGGTGCCGACGGCGAAGAAGGCGGCGACGAGTTAGCCCGTGATATTGTTAACTGGGCCGAATAAGCCGAGGCAACACGTCCGAGGTTTTTCACTGCTTGAACTGCTGGTGGTGATATTCATCGTCGGCTTACTCAGTGGGGTTGCGGCGTTGACCTTGCCTGGCAAAGATGGCGCGGCGTTGTTGAACGAGCAGCGCTATTCACTGCTCTCCAGTTTGCGCGCAGCCCGGGCGGAGGCGGTATTCAGCGGCCGCAGTCTTGGCTTGCTGTGGCAGGGTCGGAGCGGCGTGTATCAGGTTCTGACGCAGGAGGGTTGGCTGCCCATCGACACCGGGGTGCTGGCCAAACCGGTTAAATTGGCAGACGGTGTGCGGGCGGACATTTTGGTGGGTGGCGAGCCTCTGAAAACGGCTGCTGTCGAGCGTGAGGATAGCGAAGCCAAAGCCCAGTCTCCCCAGATTTTATTTGTCGGCGACGGTCAGGTGTCGCCCTTTGAATGGCGTTTGTTTGCCGACGACGCCGAGTCCGTGATGTTCGATCAATCCCTGCGTCTGGAGACCTCGCCATGATGGCCTCGGCGCGTAGCAAAGGCTTTACCCTGCTGGAAGTATTGGTCGCACTGATGATCTTCGCTACTGCGGCGGTAGCCTTGACCAAGAGTCTTGGCCAGAGCGCCGACGCGACCTCAGCCCTGGAGGAACGGCAATTTGCGGACCTAATGGCCCACAACCTCCTGGTCGATTTTTTGCGGGAGGGACAGGGGACGCGCAACAGTGGCAGCCAGTCCCTCGCGGGCTATGAATTCTTCTGGCGCCGGGAAATTTCAGATACTCCCCACCCCGATATGCGCCGGGTCGACATTACTATTCTGCAGTCAGAGCAGGGCGACGTTCTGGCCAGTCGCTCCGCCTTCCTGGAGAAGTAGGCAGCATATGTCCCGGCGGAATTCACAATTCTTCCCTTGGCGCCATCGGGCCGGCTTTACGCTGGTCGAGCTGCTGATTGCCATTGGCATTATGGCACTGCTGGGCACGGCCGCCAGCGTGATGCTAAATGCGGCGGTGAATAATGAGGATGCTATCGGTGCGCGCCAACAGGCCCTGGAGGAGGTTGCCCTGGGATTGCTTACCCTGCGCCGCGACCTGGAGCAGTTGGCACCGCGAATTCCGCGAGACGTCCAGGGTGACCCCTTAGCCGCTCGCATCGTGGGAGCGCAAATTGGCGAGGACAGCGAAATAGAGTTTGTCCACGACGGCCGCCGCATTCTGCCGGGGCAAACCCTGCTCAGTAGCCTGGAAAGAGTGCGTTACGAGCGCGAGGACGATGCCCTGGTTCGCTACAGTGTGGCGGTGGCTGATCCGACCGCGAACACCGACTGGCAGCGGCGGGTCCTGATCCGCGACGTTAAACGCTTTGTGGTGAATTTCTACAGCGGCGACCGGTGGTCGCCCTTCTGGCCGCCGAGCTCGCAGGTGTCGGCGCCGCAACCCGCGGGTATTCAAATCACGATGGATACCGAGATCTGGCCCGATCTGCGCCTGAATGTATTGCTGCCAGAGAGTGGCCAATGAGACACACGGGGCGAAAGCAGGGCGGCGCCGCACTCATCATGGTCATCCTGATGGTGGCGTTGATGACGGTATTGGCAGTGGGTCTGGTGGACTCGGTTCGTTATAACAGTCAGCGATTGCTGAATCAGCGGCTGATGGACCAGGCTTACTGGTATGCCCTGGGTGGCGAGCAGATCGCTAAATTTGCCTTAAAAGATGCTGTCGAGGACGCGACGATCAATTTGTCTCAGGTGTGGGCGCGGCGAGATACCTTGTTCCCAATCGATGGCGGGTCAATTGCTGGATATATTGAGGATCAGCAGGCCTGCTTCAACGTCAACAACTTGTACCAGGTTAATACCGAAGCGGAGCCGGGTGCGGTGATCACCGAGCCAGCCTCGCTGACGGTGTTGCGAGGCCTGCTGCTGAACCTGGATCTGTCGCCCGAGCGGGCCGACTTTATCGCTGACCGGGTCAACGACTGGATCGACGAGGATTTTGGCCCCGAAGGGGTGTACGGCGCCGAAGATCTATACTATTCGGATCAGGATTTTCCCTACATGCCTCCGAACCAGGTAATGGTCAGCCCGAGTGAAATGAATTTACTGGCGGAGTTTGAAGAGGGCGAGTGGCAGGCGCTGAGCCCGTTTTTGTGTGCGCTGCCAGAGGTCAACACACCGATCAATATCAACACATTGCTGCCCGAGCACGCTGCGCTGTTGGCGGCAGCCATTGGTAACACTGTATCAGTTGAGCAGGTGAGAGCCGTGCTTAACGCGCGCCCGGAAGACGGCTGGCCCGATGTGGCTACCTTCATCAGCGAGTTAGCCTTGCCTCTTGAGCAGCAACCCAGCACGGAATTGCTGCAAGGTCTGGCGGTGCAGTCGAAGTACTTCCGAGGTCTAGCCGATATTTTTTATCAGCAGCGGCAGCTGAAAATGTACTCCCGGTTTGTGATCAAGGGCGGTAAGGCGGTAGCGTATGCACGAGAATATGGAGAGGTCTTTTGACAAAGAAATTACTGCTTGATTTGCCCCTGTTGCCCGATCAGCCCGTTCACTGGTTGGTGTGGGATGATGGGCGAGAGCTGGCTTCAGGGAGTTCGGCCCCGGAGAAGCTTGATTTTCTGGCGGAGCGATATGCCGGGGTGGCTTGTTACGCGCTAATCAATGGCCAGGCGGTGAGTCACCATCGCATTGTGCTGCCCAAAGCGGGTCGCGTCGGCATGGCCGCCCTGCCATTCCAGCTCGAGGAGCGGCTCTGCACGGACCTCGATCAGGTACACATCGCCCACACTCCAATTCGGGCGAACCAGCCCTGCGATGTATTGGTAATTGACAAGGATGTGATGACGCGCTGCCATGAATGGTTGTGCGCTGCCGGCCTGAAAGTGACCGCCATGTTGCCGGATTTCGCGGTGTTACCAGCCAATGTGCTGGTGCTTGATCGCCAGCGCGCCAGCGCACACCTTGCGGCGGGTGGCGCCGCCCTCGATAGCGAAAATTTTCCGGTGTGGTGGCAGATTGCCGCCGGCGATCAGGTGCCTTCCAGTCACGACGACCTGCAAGTGTTTACCGAAGCGGGCTGGCAACCGGATTACGAACTGCCGGAGGGGCCGGGCAACCCGTTTAATCAGCGGCTGCAGGTTTATGCCGAGGTTTTTGCGCCATGGAATCTCAACTTGCTCTGTGGTGCTTACGCTATTAAGGAACAGCGCAGCGCTGAACTTCAGCTGTTGCGTTGGCCATTGCTTTTGCTGGTGGCTGTTTTGCTGGTGCATTGGGCCGCGTTGGGGGTTCAGATCATCACGGCGAACTCTCGGGCGGAGCAGCTGGATCGTGCGATGGATGCCCTGTATCAGCAGACTTTCCCGGGTGCTCGGGTAGTGAATGCCCGGGCGCAGATGCGCACGCAATTGGCGGCGCTGGAAGGTGGCAGTAGCGAGCAAAGCCAGCTGCTACCCTGGTTGGAGCGCCTGGCCTCGGCGACCAAAAATCAAAAGATCGACATCAAACAGATGACCTTTGAGCATCGTCCGACCCTGTTGAAGGTGCAGGTAACGTCACCGGGCTTTGAGCAGCTCGACCAATGGGTCGCCGCGCTTTCGGCCCAGGGTTTCAATGTTGAGCGGGGTGCCTTTAATCAGGAAGCCGCGGCCATTGTTGGTCAGGTGGTATTGCGCGGGGAGGGACAATAATGAGCCGTTTTGAAAAATTGCTCGACGGGCGCACCGAGCAGGAGCGCCGCACCCTTGCGATAGGCGCGGCCGTGGCGCTGCCCTTGTTTATTTATTTGCTGGTTTGGCAACCTCTCCTGAGCGGCGCGGCACAGGCAGCAGAAAAGGCGCAACAGAAGCAGCAGGCCTATGAGTGGATGCTGGGTGCCGCCGAGCAGATTCGGGCTCTGGCGCCGCGAGGCGTAACGAATAATGTCGGTTCGCCACAGCAGTTGATCACCAGCGCCGGGCGTGAGCAAGGCATCACCTTCAATCGAATAGAACCGCAATCGGGTGGTCGCTTCAACGTGTGGATCGCCGGTTGCGATTACAATGCCTGCGTGCAGTTTCTCGACACGGTCATCAGTCGTGGTTTGCTCGTAAATGATATGACTCTCTCTCGATTAGCCACGCCGGGCACCGCCTCCCTGCGCGTCACGTTGGGAGCGCCCGAGTGAAAAAAGCGGTTTTGATTTTGTTGGCGGCGGGGATGTTTGTGGCGGTGCTTGTCGCCAAAGCACCGGCTTGGCTGTTGCTTGACACGATTCGGGGGCAGGTTCCCGGACTGGCGCTGGGACCAGCTTCCGGTACCGTGTGGCAAGGCGATATCGACTCAGTACGATTTCAACAGTTTAGCGTTGGTGGTGTCGCCTGGCATCTGCGTCCCTGGGCATTGTTCGGCCATGCGCCATTGGCGATCTCTACCCAGACCCCGGTTCGGGCGAGTGCCCTGTTGGGGGTGACGGGTGAACAACAACTGGTTTTGACGGATTCCTCGGTAGAAGGCGAAATTGGTCCGTTGCTGGCGGCGGCAGGCCTGCCGAGCATGGGATTCGAGGGACAATTTTCGCTCAAACTCAGTTCTGCCACGCTGGCCGCTCAGGGCTGTAACTCACTGGATGGTCAGCTGCGGATTGCCGGATTGCGCGGTGATATTGCGGGCATCGACAGTCTCGGCGCAATCGTGGCAGCGTTGTCCTGTCGTGGTGGCGCCGTGCGCTTGAGCATCGATGAGAATAATCCGAACCGGGTTCGAGGTAGCCTCACGGTGAGTGGTGATGGACGCACGCGGGGGCAAATCACCCTGTCGCCACCGCCGGGGAGTGAGCTGTTTTTAAGTTTGCGCGACTTTTTGGGCCAGCCACGCAATGGCAAGGACTTTGTTATTCGGCTCTGATCGAAATTTTGTGGCCCGGACAAATTTGACCCTCGCCAATGCTTGTATCCACATTTTGCAGATCGTAGTCTGTTGCCAAAGCGCTTTTACAGGGGAGTTTCGATGGGACAGTACTTGCTGGCAATTGATCAGGGCACGACCAGTTCACGGGCGATTGTCTTTGACCGCGGTGGGAATATTTGTGGGGTAGGGCAGAAAGAATTTACCCAGTTCTATCCTCACGACGGCTGGGTTGAACATGATCCCGAGGAAATTTGGGAGACAACAGTGGCCAGTTGCCGGGCGGCAATCGATGCGGCGGGGCTGCGTGCCGACCAGTTGAGCGGGATCGGTATCACCAATCAACGCGAAACGACGCTGTTGTGGGAGCGCGATTCAGGTAAAGCCGTGTATCCCGCGATTGTCTGGCAGGATCGGCGCACGGCGAAAGCCTGCGCGGAACTGAAGGCGCAAGGGGTGGAGCAAATGGTCACCCGGCGTACCGGCCTGCTGCTCGATCCCTATTTCACCGGCAGTAAACTGGCTTGGCTGCTGGACAATGTGCCGGGCGCTCGCAAGCGCGCTGAGGCCGGTGAGCTCGCATTCGGTACCGTTGATAGCTTCTTGTTGTGGCGACTGACCGGCGGCCAATCCCACGCGACCGATGCCACCAATGCATCACGTACCCTCTTATTCAATATTCATACCCAGCAATGGGATGACGAACTGCTCGAGTTGCTGCGCATTCCCCGGGCGATTCTGCCCGAAGTTAAAAATACCTGTGATGATTTTGGAACCACCGATGCCGCTCTCCTGGGCGCATCGCTGCCGGTGGCTGCGCTGATTGGCGACCAACAAGCCGCGACGGTTGGCCAAGCCTGCTTTACCCCGGGCATGGCCAAGAGCACCTACGGAACCGGCTGTTTTCTGGTGTTAAATACCGGCGACCAGGCGATGGTGTCGAGCAATCGCTTGCTGACCACCGTCGCGTACCGAATTAACGATAAGGTGTGTTATGCCCTGGAGGGCAGCATTTTCGTCGCCGGTGCGGCGGTGCAGTGGCTGCGCGACGGTTTACAACTCATCAAATCAGCCGCAGAAACCCAGCAACTGGCGGAGAGTGTCACCAGTTCTGACGGCGTTTATCTGGTGCCGGCGTTTACCGGACTCGGCGCACCCTACTGGGACCCGGATGCCCGCGGCGCGATTCTCGGCTTAACCCGGGACAGCAGCGCTGCTCACATTGCCAGAGCTACCTTGGAGTCAGTGTGTTACCAAACCCGCGACCTGATTGAAGCCATGCGCGGTGACGGGGCCGACTTCAACGACATTCGTGTTGATGGTGGGATGGTGATCAATGACTGGCTGGTGCAGCGTTTAGCCGACATGCTGGGCTGCTGCTGCGAACGCCCCCAAGTCACCGAAACAACCGCCCTCGGGGCAGCTTATATGGCCGGTCTTCACTTGGGTGTGTATGCCGACCTGGAAGAAATTGCCGCCCTTTGGCAAAGCGAAAAGGCATTTAATCCAAAGATGGCAGAGAGTGACCGGGAGCGGCGTTACCACGGCTGGAAAAACGCGGTGGCCAGAGTGCGCAGTCAGTCCTGATTATCGCTGTCTGGATTGAGAAGATGCCCCAGGGGCATGTTCAGATTCAATGCGTCGAGGGGCATTGGCTTAGAAATGAAGTAGCCCTGAACATACTCGGCGCCCAGTTTGCGAACAATCTCCATGGCCTCCTGGGTTTCTACCCCCTCCACAATAACCTGTTTGTTCAGGCTGTGGCTCATTTCTATCATTGAGCGCACCAGCGCCTGGTCGTTGGGGCGCTCGTGAATGAAGCGCACAAAAGACTGATCAATCTTGATGAAGTCCACCGGTAACTCGCGCACATACTCGAAGGAGGTGAAGCCCACGCCAAAGTCGTCCAGGGCAATCCGGGCGCCGATTTTGCGGAAATTTTTGAGCAGGGTGTTGGCCTCGTGGATACTATCGAGGGCGTCGGTTTCGACGACCTCAAAAATCAACTTGCTGGGATCTGCGCCGGTTTTTTCAATAAGCTGTTTGAGGTGAATTTCAAAGTCGGGCAATTCCATGGTCGGCGCGGTCAAGTTGATACTCAGGCCGATGTCCACGCCACTGTCCTGCCATCGCCGTTGTTGCTGCATGGCCATTTCGATCACGGCGAAATCAATCTGAGACATCAGGCCAATTTCGGCGGCGACGCCCAGGAATTTGTAGGGCGGAATAAACTGACCTTCCTCGTCCAGCAGGCGCACCAAGCATTCGCAATGGCTGATCACTTGATTATGAATGTGGATGATGGGCTGATAAAACAACAGTAGCCGGTTTTCATCAAGGGCCTGCTGAATCAGGTCCTTCATGTGGTATTTTTCCTGCCGGGAAAGCCGGTCGATATGCTCTTCGGTGGCGACAAATACTTGGCCGCGTGCTTTGCTTTTCACCCGGCGCATCAGCGCTGTGGTGTCAGAGATCAGTTGGTCAATGGCCATTTCCGCCTGGCTGCGGAGATGGTTCAGCACGACGGATAGATGGACGTTTTCACTGCCCTCGGTAGTATCGATGGTATAGCGGGTGAGGGACTCCAGAGTTTTGTGGTAGTCGGCTTCGTCCAGTTCCTTTTGCACTTCAATGAGTGCGATGAACTCGCCTGAGCCGCTGCGAGCCAGCAAACTACCCTCGGGTAGAATCATGCTGATGTAGCGGGCCAACTCCAGCAGTAGTTTATCGCCAGTGGAAAAATCGAACTGATCGTTAAAGCGGGCAAAGTCATCAATATCGATCAAGACGATATCAAATTGCGTGTTCGCGCCAGCATGGACAATGTGGCTCTGGGCCTCGTCAATGAAACTCAACCGATTAAGCAGACCGGTGACGCGGTCGTGGCGTCCCAGCCACTGCAGGCTGCGTACCGCCTCATGCTGCTCAGTGACATCCATGCCCATCGACAATATGCGCAGTTGTCCCTTCACTCTGATTGCCCGGTGAACCCACAGAATCTCAACCCGCAGCCCGTTGCGGTCAAACAGGGGCATCTCGCCCTGAACGGTCTTGCCCTCATCGTGCATCAGGTTGGCAAGGGCATCTGACAAAGAGCGTTGTTGAAAGTCGTTTCGTACCCAGTCGTTGATATTGGCGGGGCGGCCGTCGTCGTTGATGGTGTTGATCATTTCGCGGCCAAGCGCGTTGATGCTTTGAATCGTGCCGTCCGACTCATGAATGATGATCACCAGAGGAGAGGCGTCGAGCAACATGTCGTTGAATTTAGTTGCCTCAGTCAGCTCAAAAATCTTTTGCTTCAGTTTTTCCCGCTGCTCGTTGTTCTTTTCGTTCAGGCGCTCGAGGTCACCTATCACGCTGCCAATGCTCTCTCGCAAAACGTCAGTTTCGTCCCGGTGCTGGCGGCTTTTTGCTATCTCGGCGAGCTGGCTTCGGGCACTGGCAAACTCACTTTCGGGCAGTAAGCGCAGCAAATTGGCTAGCCCCAGCACCTTTTGCAGCGGTGGTCGCAGTATTAGTGTTATCGCTGCCATCGAAAATAGCAGGGTCACCAAGACGGTGATGACGGTGTCTTTGAACTCGCTTTCGATCAGTACTTCGGTGCCCGTCTCCGGTGCGTGAATGAGGACACTGATTTCGGGGGAGACTGCGCCGTTGAGAGGGAAGTGTTTAGCGCTGAAGTAGCGAGTGTTTAGTTTGCCAAAAAAGTGATTTTCCTGGGGGCCCTTTATGATGATTTTTTCCAGTAGCGGCAAAATCCGGTCGCGACTGGTTGCCGCATTACTGGCAAGTAGAATGGTTTCAATAGTGATGCCATTGTCGATCTCTTTGGCCAGCAGGGCGACATCCATATTGGTCAGATTAAAGAAGTCCTGCATCACGATATTCGGGCTGCGATTGATGTTAACGATCAATTCGCTACCGTCTTCCGCAATAGTTGGCACAAAGGCCCGTTGCAGGCATTGCTGCTTGCAGTCGACAAAGCCGGTGGGCCGCTGGCTTTTTGCGACTTGTTCCAGCGCGCTGCGCGTGCTGCGGGTCAATTTTGGTGGGTTGGATTCGCTGAGTAAGTCGCGGCCGTCGGCGGAAAAGAAGCGCACGGAATCGATTCCCGCCAGCAGTGATGGTTGCGCTAAGCGCTTTAATGATTTGGCGTTGTTCGAGCGGATGTCATAGTTGTCGGCAATACGGAATAGTTCGGTGTATGAGCGGTCTATCAGTGCGCGAAAGGTGTCGTCTGCGCGTTCGAGGTTTTCCAGAATTACCGCACGATGATTCGCCATGTTGCGACGGAAACTGGCGAACTCCAGCGTGCATAGCACGATAATCAACACCAGAAAGATGGCTGTGCTGAGTTTGCGCTGTAGGCTGACAATTCGCTTCGTCGGTTGGGACATGGGGCAGACCTAGAACCGGTACGCAATCATGGCGGCCAACAGCGTGGTGTGTTTGTCTTCTTCGCGCCCTCGGTTATCGATAGCGGGGATACCGCCAGCGCCTTTGATACTGTAAATATCGAGGGCCAATAGCCAGGAAATATCAGGGGTCCACTGCAGCCCTGCCACCCAGTGTTTGGAATTACTCAGACTGCCAAGTTCTTTGTCCTCGTAACTGCCGTGCTCGTAGCGCAGGGTCGCGACCAGGTTGTTGGCCAGGTGTCGGCGTGCCTGAAGATAAAAGGTTTTGGACTCGGCGTCCTGGTTTTGAGTGCTGCCAAGGTAGCCCTCAACCCTGACGAAACTGTACTCGGCTGTGAGGGCCCAGTCGAGAAAGTTGCGCTCAGCAGATAGCACAACCCCTGAGGCATCAATGCTGGCCGAGGGAATTGGCGACCTGGCGCCATCTGCCCGGAGCGTAAGGTTGAGCGTTGACAGGGCATAGCGGGATTGCCCGCCATTGCGGCTGTGCAACAGCTGGGCATAGACCGGATTTTTTATCTCCGCGTTGCGGAACATTCCCGAACCTCCCGTAATGATATCGAGGGAGTCCTGGGGAAGGCTTTTGTCCTTGCCCACTGAGAAGCTGAAGTTGGTGGAATGCTCGGCTTCATCCCAGTAGCCATAGAGTTGGAGGCCGTCGCTGGAAAACAGAAACTCCCGCAGCCCATTGCCCTCGAAGTACACCGCCTGGGGCATCAGAATAGTTGGGCGGGTAAAAACCACATCCCGCGTGTCGTTGTAAAAACCGTAGCTGTTGCGTACGCGACCAATTCGGGCGCCAATGCCAGACTGATCGTTTTCGCCAAGCTTGTAGTCGGCAAAGAGGTAGTCGAGGTTGATGTCGCCGTTGTCGGTATTGCCCGCGTCACGGGAGATAACTTGCCCTGCGACATAGAGTCGGCTGCTGTGCCGGTAGTTGGCATTGAGTCCGGCTTCCATGAAGTCGGTGGAGCCATCAAGGCTATCGCCATAAATATTGTTACCCTCACTTTTCAGAAATGCCTGCGACGCAAATCCGTGGACTTGCAGATCATTGCCAATAGTGAGGGCGAGGCCGGGTGTGGCTAGCCAAGCTGAAGCGATGATCAGGCTACGTTTCATAAACCCTGTTGAATTCATTCTGATCTCCCTGTGGTGTCAGAGCGGCCTTGCTGTGGGAGGGTAGATAGGGGGAGTTCGTCGTCAGCGCCAGCGGGAACAGACTGATAGCCGATTGCACCGGGAGTGGTGCTGACGATGGTCTTTAGCTCGGCTTCCGATTTCGCCACTCTGGGCGCGGTACCGGTGCCGCTGAACATCAGGCGATCCCAGTGATCTCGCAGCACGTAAGGGTAGATTTGCAGCTTGGTTCGGCAAAATTTTCGGTGCACAGGGTGCTCGTCGGGGAGGACGACCACGGTGATAGGGGTGCCGTCATCCCAACTGCGCTTGCGCTGGGAAAAGATGGATCGCAGGGTTAGCAGCGTTAAATTGTTTTGGGAGACCGATTGATTGATGACAATCCCGACTGCCGAGTTATCGGGTTGTGTCAGCGCTAAGGGCGAAAGCAAATACAGGCCTAGTGCCAACAGAAGCCGGGTCCAATGTCTCATGGAAGTACGAGTCATTGCTGTTGGATGAAGCGTCAAAAGCAATTCCCTGAAAGTCTCAATTTCACTGTCCTCGTGCCAATTTGAGAACGTACCGGTTGTGCAGTCCCGCGTCAGTGCGTGAATATACTGATTCAACCCGCTCGGCGAGTGATCTCGCCTGCGAAATTTGCCGCTGATGACACTCCTGTTGGTTGCAATATCTGTGAGGTGATTTGCGACCTTGGCGGATTCTACTCTGGCCATTGAAACGTAAAAAAGCTTGGCAAACAATGGTCTATAGAAACTTTAAATAATTGCCTGTAATCACTTTATTGTGTCGTTGCTGCCTTGTTGTCGCGCCGGCAAAGGGCAGATACATGCCGTTGTTTGTTATGATCGCGGCGGGCTTAAGTGTGGTGGAGATAGATGGCGACGACGGTTCAATTAGAAGCTTCCTGGCTTGCAGCGCTGGGTGCTGAGTTTGAAAAAGATTACATGAAAGACCTGCGTGCTTATCTATTGGCGAGAAAGCGTGACGGCGCGGTGATTTACCCTGATTCATCCAACTGGTTCGCCGCACTGAATACCACGCCGCTGGAGCGGGTCAAAGTGGTGATCCTCGGGCAGGATCCCTATCACGGCCCGGGGCAGGCTCACGGTTTGTGTTTTTCGGTAAAGCCGGAGGTTCCGATTCCGCCCTCACTGCTTAACATCTACAAAGAACTGCATGACGATATCGGCATTGCCATGCCCCAACACGGGTATTTGGAATCCTGGGCGCGGCAGGGGGTGCTGCTGCTCAACAGCGTTTTGACAGTGGAGCAGGGCAGGGCCGGCGCTCACCAGGGGCGTGGATGGGAGCAATTTACCGACGCGGTCATCGCTGAGCTGAACCGTCGGCGAGAGGGTGTGGTGTTTATGCTATGGGGCAGCTACGCGCAAAAGAAAGGGGCACACATTGATCGAACTCGCCACCTGGTGCTGTCTGCCCCCCACCCGTCGCCCTTGTCGGCTTACCGGGGATTTTTTGGCTGTCGGCATTTCTCTCAGGCCAACGAGTACCTGGGTGATCAGGCACTGGATTGGGCGCTGCCATTCGAGCCCTGAACAGGGCTGAATCAGACCTCAGTGTTTTGTGTGGCGCGCAGGTTTTGCAGTGGGCTGTCTGGCTGTGATTCCACTATCAGGGGAGCACCGCTGCCAGCCGCATCCAAACTGATGACCGCCAGCAGCGCGATACCGTCAGTATCCGCGGCGAGATTGACGATTTCCCCCACAGTCTGACCGCTGTCTCGCATGATGATTTTCTCGCCGGCAGCGGGCAAAATCTGACTGCCGGGCAACAGCGCCCGATGCAGGCTTTTCTTCAGTTTCCCCCGATACGCCATTCGAGCGATCACTTCCTGGCCGGTATAGCAGCCTTTTTTGAAACTCACGCCGCCATTGGTATGTAAATCCAGCTGCTGAGGGAGAAAGCGATCCTGTGTTGCCGCTGACACGTCAGCCGATCCCTGCTGAATGTTTCGCCGTTGCCAATGCCGGCTGCCAACCAGGGGAGCAAGTGCGCTGAGTTGTGGCCAGATGTGGTCTAGACTTTGGGTCGACAGCCAGCACTCAAATTGCTGTTCGGTGGCATCGACTTGAATAAGGGTTGCGTCGGCAGTGGACAGCGCAGCGTGTTGGCCTTCGGGAGCCGCGCCGAACGCCGCGCGCACAGTGTCTCGGGCTCTTTCGCCGACAATACCCAAGGCGACCCGGGTATCGCCAGAATCGCGCATTTTCGCCTTGGAAAAGACAATGTATTTGGCCAGGGTGTCGCAGAATGAGGCCACGATATCCGCGCGCATGCGCAGTGTTGTGGTGGTTTCGTCCGTCATCGTTGCCAGGAAGGTGCTCAACGCCCTGCCTTTGATGTTGCAGTAACTGCCCGGGCTGGCCGTTTCGCGAGTGATGCGCCGCCAGTCACAGCTGGTTTGGCCCTGCAGAAACTTGCTGGCATCGGGCCCGGCAACGTCCACGAATCCGTATTGGCTCAGCGGGGCAATCCAGGTATCGCCGCTGGCTTGTTCGTCAGCGGTAGTCCAGAAGCCCTCTCGGTCGAAGGTGCTGTCGGGGTGGGTGTCTAATAGAAATTGCCAGACTGCTTGCATGAATATTGCCTGTTGCCGGTAGGGTGCTTCGGAACGCTGCTAACCGCTATACTGTGCGCTTTTATCGGAAAGGTCGCGGCGGATGTCGCCGTGCAGTGGAAAATAATGCTTTCAGAAAATGAGTTCAAGCGGATTCGTTGGGCCTGTCGTCGGGGAATGTTGGAGCTGGATCTGGTGATGGTGCCCTACGTCGAGGGGCGATTCCGCGATCTGGATGCGGAAAATCAGCAGCGCTTTGTCAGTCTGTTGGAGTGTGAGGATACCGAACTGTTCCAATGGTTTCTGGGTAAGGGGCAGCCTGACGATCCTGAGCTGGCGCTAATCGTCAATGACATCCTCGCATTTACCAAAAAGGCGTGAGTTCGTCCTCGGGGAGTCCTTGCTTGCCCGGCGTTTATTGGTAGTCAGCCATCTGCTGGCAGCGATGGCCATAATATTGCTGCTACCGGCGGGGGTTTGGATGGCGGTCGCGTCAAGTGCCCTTGCCCTGAGTGCGATGGTGTATTTTCTCCCCTTGGCGCGACAGCGCCTCGAGGCAAGACGGGTGTGGCGGCTGGACTACCGGGAGAATATGTGGACCCTCCAGTCTTGTGCGGGAGCATGCCGTGGCGAGCTGGCCGGTTTCAAGCTCAGTACGGAACTGGTGCTACTGAAACTGCGCCTGGAACAGGGCCGGCGGCGCCGTGTGGCGGTGTTCCGCGATCAGTTGAGCGCAGACGACTGGCGGCAGCTGCGCGTGCTGCTGGCAATGAGCTAAATCAGGGCTGCCTGGGCACGGCAAAATTCGATGGGGTCAGAATGGTGTCCTGGGCGATTTCCAATTGGTCTGGATAATCCAGTGTGTAATGCAAGCCGCGGCTTTCCTTGCGTGCCATGGCAGAGCGAATGATCAGCTCGGACACCATGGCCAGATTGCGCAGTTCCAGGAGGTCGTTACTGACCTTGTAGTTGGAGTAATACTCGGCAATTTCCTGCTGCAGTAAGCCTACCCGATTCAGGGCGCGTTGCAGCCGTTTGTTGGTGCGAACAATGCCGACGTAATCCCACATGAAGCGACGCAGCTCATCCCAGTTGTGAGAGATGACCACATCCTCATCGGAATCGGTCACCTGAGACTCGTCCCACATTGGCGCGGTAGGCGGGGAACTTAAGCCCGGCAGTCGTTTAAGGATGTCTTCGGCAGCGGCGCCACCGTACACGACGCATTCGAGCAGTGAATTGCTGGCCAGTCGGTTGGCGCCGTGCAGGCCCGTAAAGGCGGTTTCGCCGACCGCATACAGCCCCGCGATATCTGTCCGGCCCGCCATATCCGTCATAACGCCGCCACAGGTGTAGTGGGCAGCGGGTACCACAGGGATAGGTTCGCGGGTGATATCAATTCCCAGCTCAAGGCACCGGGCTTTAATGGTGGGGAAATGGTCCAGCAGGAAGTCGGCCGATTTATGGCTGATATCCAGATATACACAGTCCACACCGAGGCGTTTCATTTCATGGTCGATGGCCCGGGCGACCACATCTCGAGGGGCCAACTCGCCGCGCTCGTCGTAGCGGGGCATAAACCGTTCCCCAATCGGGTTGAGCAAGATACCTCCTTCTCCCCGGATCGCTTCGGTAATCAGAAACGATTTGGCTTTGGGGTGGTAAAGGCAGGTGGGGTGGAACTGATTAAACTCCATATTGGCGACCCGGCAACCTGCTCGCCAGGCCATGGCAATGCCATCCCCCGAGGCTCCGTCCGGGTTGCTGGTATATAAGTAGGCCTTGTTTGCCCCTCCCGTGGCCAACACCGTCACTTTGCTGTGGAACAATTTTACCCGGCCACTGTCTCTATCGAGCACGTAGGCGCCCTGGCACTGGCCGGACCTTCCAATCAGGTCGACTGCCACATGGCGAGTAAGCAGCTGGATGTTTGGGTGAGTGAGGGCGCGTTCGGTGAGGGTTTCAGACAGAGCCCGGCCGGTGGCATCGGCTGCGTGAATGATGCGGCGGTGGCTGTGGCCGCCCTCTCGGGTGAGGTGAAATTCGCCTTGTTTAGTCTCGTATTGGCTGAACCGGACACCCTGGGCAAGCAACCAGTTAATTGAGGTGGCGCTTTGCTCAACGGTGAATCTGACCGCGTCTTCGTGACAAAGCTGGCCGCCGGCGTCGAGGGTGTCTTGGACGTGGGAATCCACTGAATCGTGATCGTCGAGTACCGCGGCAATGCCGCCCTGAGCCCAGTAGGTAGAGCCTTGATTGGTTTCCCCTTTGCAGATCACGGCAACGCTGATGCCCTGCTGCGCCAGCTTCAGCGCCAGGGTGAGGCCGGCGGCGCCGCTGCCGATGACCAGTACGTCGTGGGAGTGATGGTGACTCATACTGGCGGGGAACTCCTGTGGCTGGGGCAGGTTTTTACAGGCACTTTTAACATCGGCCTCGGATAAAATTTTGGCGCAAAGTATACTCGTGGCGAGGCGGCTTACCAGTCTTTCGTTTCGGCGCCACCCAAAACCTAAAAAATGGAAATTTAAGTAGATTATGGCAGAACTTCCAAAAGGACCCGCGGTCTATCTCGCCAGTGTGGTCGGCAAGCTGTTTGTGAGGTGCTATGAGCGAGGCTAAGCACACCGACCAGCAGCTGGTCGAGCGCGTTAAAAAAGGGGATAAAAGAGCATTTGATATGCTGGTATTGAAATATCAGCATAAGATCTTTGGCTTGGTTTCTCGCTACGTCAAGGACAGCGACGAGATCCAGGATGTGGCCCAGGAGGCGTTTGTCAAAGCCTACCGGGCGCTGCCAAAGTTTCGTGGAGACAGTGCTTTTTACACGTGGTTGTACCGTATAGCCATTAACACCGCCAAGAACTATCTTGTTGCGCGGAATCGTCGCCCGCCCGGCGTCGATGTGGATGTGGCGGATGCGGAATACTTCGACGGCCCCTCGGCGCTCAAGGATATTGAAACGCCGGAAAATCAGCTGTACGGGGAAGAGTTAAAAGCGGTCGTTCAGGATGCGATCAAGTCGCTGCCAGAAGATTTACGGGCGGCGCTAACTTTAAGGGAATTTGATGGTCTCAGTTACGAGGACATCGCAGCGGTGATGGAGTGCCCAGTCGGCACGGTCAGATCGCGTATTTTTCGGGCTCGAGAGGCGGTGGATAGCCGTGTCAAAGCCCAGGTCAGTGGTGAAGAGGTGGGAGTATGAACGATACCCTTAAAGAGTCTTTGTCGGCATTGCTGGACGATGAAGCAAATGATCTGGAACTGCGGCGTATTCTGGCTGCCGACGATGAGGCGGTGCGTGAGCACTGGGCCGAGTTGAACCGCGCTCAGACTGTGCGTCACGGGGGAAGTGTGCCCTTCGCCGATCTGGATATTTCCAAGCGGGTCATGGCGGAAATCGCAGATGAGCCAGTGGCTCGCCAGGGCATGAGCGGTTGGCGGCAGGCGCTGTCGGGGGTCGCGGTGGCGGCCAGCGTGGCGGCGGTCGTCGTGTTCGGCGCCATGGGCACCGACATGGTTGGTAGCGGCGATACCGCCGTGGCGTCTGCAGCCAGCCCCAGCGCGGGTCGTGTGTTCCCTGCCCAGGCAGTACAAGGCGGTAATGGCGGCGTGCCCGTTAATGCCCAGTTACAACCAGTGACTGTCCCCGATGCGGCAGCGGATGATGAAGCCAAGCGCCGGTTTGAGACGTATCTGCTGCGTCACGCTGACCGTGCGGCCCAGAACAGTGGTCAGGGTGTAATGTCTTACAGCCGTGTGGTTGGTCCGGAGTCTGAGTAAGTGCGGATACAGGCAACAGCCTTAGCGTCGCTTTTATTGGTTGTCGTCTGCAGAAGTTTTGCGCAGGACTCCCCGGCTGACTGGCTGGCTAAGATGAGCCTTAGTCAGCGCCAGCTGAACTACGAAGGGGTTCTCACCTACCTCTATCACGATCAGATGCGCAGTTTTCGGATTGCTCATCTGGTGATGGATGGCCACGAAATTAATCGTATCGAAACCCTGGATGGCCCCGAGCAAGAGTTGGTGCGCCAGGGTCATGGTCCAGATTGTGAGCATGCTGGGCCCAAGTTGATCACATTGTCTGGTCGCGCCGGGCGCGAGGGCTTTGAACGGTACTACGATGTGAATCTGGCTGGCCCGGACCGGGTGGCTGATCGTGATGTGGTGCAGCTTGAAATTCGCCCGCGCGATGTCTACCGGCTGGGTATCGACCGGGACACGGGGTTGTTGCTACGTTCTGAAGTGCTGGATCAGCAGGGTAGAACGCTGGAACGCCTGCAGTACGTTTCCCTGAACTACGCCCCCGAAGTCGACGGGGTGGCAGCCCTATCTGAGCCTTCTCTGTCAACTTCGCCGACGGATGCCTTGGCCGGCACGGATTCACGGCCGCAGAATAATTGGCAGACCAGTTGGTTGCCCGCCGGGTTCACCGCAGCCAAGTATGATGATTTGCATGCCCAGGGGCGCAGTTACACTGATGGCCTTGCGGTGTTTTCTATTTTTGTCGAATCGATGATTTCTTCCAATGGCGCTGACATGGTAGCCGTTGAAGGAAGCCGTCGACGCGGTGCGTCTATTAGCTACACGGCGGTGTTTCCCGATCGCCACGCTCTGGTAACGGTCATTGGTGAAGTGCCCCTGCTAACCGCTCGGCAAGTGGCGCGATCCATTGTGTGGACAGGGCAATGAGCACGGAATTTGGGCGTGTCATTGGTATTGAAAGTGACTTTCTTTGGTTGGAGACGGTAAGCCGCTCGACCTGCGGCACTTGTTCCGCCAATAAGGCCTGCGGCCAGGGTGTGATGAATCGTTTGCTTGACGGGCGTCGCAACCAACTCAAAGTCGCTTTAGGCGACTGCTCTGCGGCTGACTTTCAACTGGGGGACCAGGTTGAGGTCAGCATTCCAGATCAGGTTCTATTGTCGGCGGCCTTCATCGTGTATCTGCTGCCGCTATTGACCCTGGTGGCCGGAATTGCGCTGGCAAACCAGATTGGCCCCGGTGGGGACCTGTTCAGTGCCGTTGGGGCTGGTGTGGGATTTATCGCCGGCCTGGCGGGCGTTAAAGTGCACAGTATCATGACCGCCGCAAATCCACGATTTCTCCCTGTCGTGGTTGGATCAAGCGCAATTCGTCCGATCCACCCCCCTGTTTGAGTCAAGCCTCCGGGTTGCATAGCTTCGGTGCGCGCCTTTGCGATACAATCGCGCCTTTGATTTTCCCTGTCTCCCAATGCTGAGGTTTTAAGCGAGCGTGCACAGTCTCGAGCTGATTCGTAACTTTTCCATCATTGCCCACATCGATCATGGCAAATCCACCCTGGCAGACCGATTTATTCAGGTCTGCGGGGGACTTACTGACCGCGAAATGGCGGAGCAGGTTCTCGACTCAATGGATATCGAGCGGGAGCGGGGGATCACCATCAAAGCGCAGAGTGTCACCCTGAATTACACTGCGGCGGATGGTAAAACCTACCAGTTGAATTTTATCGACACCCCCGGACACGTTGACTTTTCCTATGAGGTGTCACGCTCTCTGGCCGCCTGTGAAGGCGCCCTGTTAGTCGTCGATGCTGCCCAGGGTGTTGAAGCCCAGTCGGTTGCCAATTGCTACACCGCAATCGAGCAGGGCTTGGAAGTGCTGCCCATTCTCAACAAGATGGACCTGCCTCAGGCAGATCCCGACCGGGTAAAGCAGGAAATCGAAGAAATCATCGGGGTTGATGCCTCCGAGGCGGTGCCGGTGAGCGCCAAATCCGGCATGGGCGTGCCGGAGGTGTTGGAGTACCTGATCCACAAAATTCCGCCGCCGGAGGGCGATCCTGAGGCAGGTCTGCAGGCGCTGATCATCGACTCCTGGTTCGACAACTATCAGGGGGTTGTCTCTCTGGTTCGGGTGAAAAATGGCACGCTGCGCCGCGGCGATAAAATTATCAGTAAAACCATTGGCAAAGCCCAGGTGGTTGATCATGTGGGCGTGTTTACCCCGAAGCAAACCAATACTGACGTACTGCGTGCCGGCGAGGTGGGTTTCGTCATCGCCGGTATCAAGGATATTCACGGCGCGCCGGTAGGGGACACATTCACCCACGCCAGCACCAGCGACTTGCCGGCGTTGCCTGGCTTCCAAAAGGTCAAGCCCCAGGTTTACGCCGGTCTGTTCACCGTGTCGACCGACGACTATGAGGACTTCCGTGACGCCCTGAGCAAACTGACCCTCAACGACGCCTCACTGTTTTATGAGCCGGAAACTTCCGACGCGCTGGGATTTGGCTTTCGCTGCGGTTTCCTTGGCACCCTCCATATGGAAATTATCCAGGAACGTCTGGAGCGGGAGTATGATCTCGACCTGATTACCACCGCGCCCACAGTAATCTATGAGGTGTTGAAGAAAAATGGCGAGGTAGTACTGGTGGATAACCCGTCGGCAATGCCCGACCCGGGTGAGCTGGAGGAAACTCGCGAGCCAATTGCCACCGTCAATATTCTGGTTCCCCAGGAACATCTGGGGAACGTGCTCAGCCTGTGCGCCGAAAAGCGCGGGGTGCAAAAGGATATGCAGTTTCTCGGACAGCAGGTTTCTGTTAGCTGGGAAATCCCGATGAGCGAGGTGGTGTTGGACTTTTTCGACCGGCTCAAGTCTGTGAGCCGCGGCTTTGCCTCGCTGGATTACAGCTTTGATCGCTTCCAAGCGGCAAATCTGGTCAAATTGGACGTGTTGATCAATGGCGATCGGGTCGACGCGCTGGCGCTTATCGTTCACCGGGATCATGCCCAGAGTCGCGGGCGGCAACTGGTGGAAAAAATGCGGGAGCTGATTCCACGGCAGATGTTCGATGTGGCAATTCAGGCGGCAATTGGCGGACACGTTATTGCTCGGCAAACGGTCAAAGCACTGCGCAAAAATGTGACGGCGAAGTGTTATGGTGGCGATGTTTCCCGGAAGCGGAAACTCCTGGAAAAACAAAAGGCAGGCAAGAAACGGATGAAACAAGTGGGTAACGTGGAAATTCCCCAGTCCGCCTTTCTAGCCGTACTAAAAGTTGATGACTAAAGGGCGCTCGGCCGGATGGTAAATCTTATTCTCCTCTTTGTTGCGGCAGTGTCGCTATTGGTCTGGTTGCTGCAGGAAGTGAAGGGGCGGCGCCAAATTCAGCAAACGCTGCAATGGTGTGCCGAAAAGAAAACCGCCAGCGATGCGGAGTCGCTGAAGCAGCAGGTTTTGCCCGGCTGGCTGGAATGGACCTACCGCCTGGTGGTGTTTCTCTGGTTTGTGTGGCTGGCCAGCGTCATTCTGGTTAAAGACGGTGATTTCGCCCTTGCCCTAGTTATTTTGACCTTTCTCGCCGGCATTATCGGTGGTCTGGACCGCTTTGTGTTTGAGCGTTCCCGCCAAGCCTTTGTAAAGGCCGGCAATGTGGCTGCCTACATCACCTACTTTGTGAAGCAGGACCAGGATGCCTTGCGTGCCCAGTTTGGCGGCACTCTACCCATTGCCGAAAATGCCCGATCCTTTTTTCCGGTGCTTCTTGTTGTACTGGTGCTGCGCTCATTTGTGGTGGAGCCTTTTCAGATCCCTTCTGCGTCGATGGTCCCCAGTCTGGAAGTGGGTGACTATATTCTGGTAAATAAATTTAAGTACGGACTGCGCCTACCCGTTATCGGCACAAAAATTGTTGAAGTGGGAGAGCCCCAGCGCGGCGATGTGATGGTCTTCTTTCCGCCGGATGACAGTCGGTACTTCATCAAGCGTGTCATCGGTTTGCCCGGTGATGAAATACGCTACGAGAACAAGAAACTCTATATTAATGGTGAGTTGATTCCCCAAACCCTGGTTGCCGAGGTGCCGCCACTGCAGCCCGTTACCCAATTGCTACGTGAACAGTTGGGTAACGTTGACCATTTGGTGCGCCACGACAAGCGGATTTATCGCGGCGATTTTGCCACCACGGTGAAGCCCGGCCATTATTTCATGATGGGAGACAATCGCGACAACAGCAGTGATAGCCGGGTTTGGGGCCAGGTACCCGAAGAGAACATTGTTGGCCAGGCCTTTGCGATCTGGATGCATTGGCGGGGCTTTAACAACTTGCCCAGCTTTGACCGTGTCGGGCAAATTCGTTAATTTTTTTCGTCGAGGCGACTGCGATGCGTAAGCAACAAGGTATTGGAATGCTGCCCGCCCTGGTGTTACTTGGGGTGGCCAGTGTCATTGGAACGGCGGCTGTTCGTTTGATGCCCATTTATCTTGATAACTGGACCCTCGATAACATCATTGAAGATGTTGTTGCTGAGTACAGCGGCAAAGACAATACACCTGCTCAAGTACGATCCGCCCTCAGTCGTCATTTTGTGACCAACCGAGTGGAATCCATCTCCTTAAGAGATATTGAGATAACGAGCGAGCGCGAGGGTGTGGTGATCGATGCGAGTTACGAAACCCGAACCAAGCTGTTTTTTAATATCGATGCCATTGTGAAATTCGAGGGGAACACCTTCGTGATTCCACGGAGTTAACGGTGCAGGATTTTCAGTCACTCTGTCGCAGAGTGGGGTACCGGTTTCAGAGCGTCAATCTGTTGCATCAGGCGCTCACTCACCGAAGCTACAGCGCGGACAACAATGAAAGGCTTGAGTTTCTCGGCGATGGCTTACTCAACCTGATTATTGCCGAGTCGTTGTTTCAGCGCTTTGAGGAACAAACCGAAGGTAATCTCAGCCGGATGCGGGCCAAGCTAGTTAACGGCGAGACACTTGCTGAGATTGGCCGGGACTTTCAGTTGGGCGACTTTCTTCGTCTTGGAACGGGCGAGCTGAATGCCGGTGGCCGGGAGCGCGACTCCATTCTGGCTGACGCTGTCGAAGCATTGATTGGCGCGATTTACCTGGATAGCGATTTTGACACATGCCGCCAGCACGTTCTGAGCTGGTTTTCGTCCCGCTTGGCATCCATTAATCCCCGGTCGAGTCACAAAGACGCCAAAACCAAATTGCAGGAGTTTTTGCAGGCGCGGAAAATGGCGTTGCCTGTGTACGACCTGGTCGATATTAGCGGCGCAGACCACCAGCAGTGTTTTACCGTGTCCTGCTCGGTAGCGATGCTCAATCAGCCACTTTTGGCCAGCGGTGGCAGTCGGCGCAAAGCAGAGCAGGCGGCAGCGGAAGCTGTTCTCAATGCGCTGCAAGCGCTGTAGAAGTTTTAATTTATGCGGATCGATCTATGAGTGAACAACGCTGCGGTTATGTTGCGATAGTAGGGCGGCCTAATGTTGGCAAGTCGACCCTGCTCAACCACATTTTGGGCCAAAAGCTTAGTATTACCTCGCGCAAGCCGCAAACCACCCGGCATCAGGTGCTGGGTATCAAGACCGAGGGCGATACCCAAGTGGTATATGTGGATACCCCCGGTTTGCACTTGAAGGAAGCCAAAGCGATCAATCGCTATATGAATAAAGCTGCCAGCTCTGCGCTCAAGGGTGTGGACCTGGTGTTATTTGTGATTGATCGTGATCGCTGGACCGAGGAGGACGACCTGGTGCTGTCCCGGCTTTCCAACCAGGGTTGTCCGGTTGTGTTGGTGATTAATAAAGTGGACCGGATTGACGATAAGGCCCAGCTACTGCCGTTGATTGAACAGATGCAGGCTCGTGGAAACTTCGCCAGCGTTGTGCCGGTGTCGGCATTACGAGGCCATAACCGGGACGACCTGGAAGCGCTGATCAGCGGATATCTGCCTGCCGGGCCGCATATGTTTCCTGAGGATCAGATTACCGACCGCAGCGAACGTTTTCTGGCAGCAGAGCTGGTTCGTGAAAAAATCATGCGTCAGCTCGGTGAAGAAGTCCCCTACGCGATGACGGTGGAGATTGAGGAGTTTAAGGCCTCTCCTCGCTTAATCGAAATCAGTGCACTTATCCTTGTTGAACGCCAAGGGCAGAAGAAAATTTTGATCGGCGAGGGCGGTAGTCGTCTGCGCCAAATTGGCACTGAAGCCCGCAAGGATATGGAAAAGGCTTTTGACAGCAAGGTGATGCTGCGCCTGTGGGTAAAGGTCAAGTCGGGCTGGTCAGATGATGAGCGGGCGCTGCGCAGTCTCGGTTACACCGATTTCGAGTAGTGCGGCATGAGTCGCGCTGTCGGGGAGCCCTGTTTCATCCTGCATCAGCGGCCGTATCGTGAGACCAGCGCGCTGGTGGATGTCTTCAGCCTCGATTATGGCCGCTTCGCCGCTGTGGCCAAAGGGGTGCGGGGCAGTCGGCGCCAGCGCCGACCCTGGCGCTCATCCCTGCAGCCATTCCAGCTTTTGTCTCTGTCATGGACAGGAAGCGGAGAGGTAAAATCTCTTGTTGAAGTTCAGTCCCAGCAGTCATTCCCGCTGGCGGGTCGCACCTTATTTTGCGGTTTCTACCTCAATGAGCTGTTGCAACGCTTGCTCCATCAGTTCGATCCCCATCCGGATATTTTTCATCATTACCAGTACTGCCTGAGCCAGTTGTGTGCCGGTGAGGAAGAGCGCACCAGCCTTCGCCGTTTTGAATTTTCGCTACTGGCAGCGCTGGGATTTGGTTTCTCCGGAAAGCAGGATATTCTCGGTAACCTGATTGACGGACAGGCTTGGTATCAGTTTATTCCCGAGCAGGGTTTTCAACGGGTTCACAGCCAAGAGCGGGGTTATTTTTGTGGCAGTGACATTCTTTCCCTCGCCTCTGGCAAGATAAACGGCGAGTCGGAGTTAGCGGCCAGACGCTGGAGTCGGCAACTGATTCACCACTTGCTCGGCGGCCGTCCGCTGCGCAGCAGAGAGCTGTTTGCCGCGGTTGTGTTGGGGGAGAATCCGGATTCAGCGTCAGTCGGCGAAGAGGACAGGTAATTCGTGGCATTCCTGCCACTGCAGCAGTTCGTCCATGGCCGCCAGGACCAACTCTACCTGCGCGTGCAGATCGCTTTGTTCACCGCTGTTGTCCAGCGCTACACCTAAATCAAGATTGGCGGCTTTAAGAAGCGGTGTGCCCGTGTAGCAGCAGGCACCCTTAATATCGTGCTGGATCGCCGCCAGTCGCTTCACATCCCTTGCCTCTAGTGCCGCAGTTAGCGCCTGTTTGTGGGCTGGCAAACTGTTGAGCAGCATTTGCAGCATCTCTTCCGCCAGCGCAGGGCGACCTTTGGCAAGCTTCAGACAGCTGGTGATATCGACTGGTTTGCTAATGATCTGATCCGGACCGAAGGCGGTTTTTCGCAACAAAGACAAGAGCTGGCTTTCGTCGATTGGCTTGCTCAAAAACTCGGCAATGCCCGCTTCCCGGAGCTGCATTGGGTTCTCCGGGGCCAGATAGGCTGAAAGCGCCACAATGGGCGTGTTTTTATTAAGGCTGTCACTGTGGATTTCCTTGCTGGCTTGAATCCCATCAATATGGGGCATCTGGATATCCATCAGAATCAGGTCAAAGACATTTTCTCGGCACAGCTGAATGGCTTCTACGCCGTTTTGAGCAGATTGGGCGGCGACATCGTGATCGTTCAAAAAGCTTTTAAGTATCAGTAAATTTGCCGGGTTATCGTCTACTGCCAACACGCGCATGTTGGGGAAGCGCTCCACGTTATTCGATGCCCGCGGGGCTCTGTTGTTAAAGGCATCGAACAGTCTCACCTGTGACACAGGCTTTTGCAGGCTTCGAAACTTCAGGCTTTCAGGTGCGGCGTCAATATCGGGGACAAGCACGATAGGGGGGTGAGCTGCAGAGGGCAGCACGGTTTCCGAAGGCAGTTGCTCGCTGGTGGTCAGACTCAAAAGAATGAAATCGCATTCATCGGCTAAGCCGTCGAGGGTACTGCTGTGCTTGACGTCCATGCCCCATTGCTTAAGCATCTGGCTGATGGCATCAGCGTGAAGTGCGCTGCGATCGTAATAGGCGACTGATTTGCCTTGCATGGCTGCAAAATTGCGCATTCGAATGGCATTCTTCACTTCGGGGAGTCGCAAGGTGAACCAGAAAGTGGACCCTTTGGCCATTTCACTTTCGACGCCAATCTCGCCGCCCATTTGGTCGACCAATCCTTTGACGATAACCAGCCCTAAACCGGTGCCGCCATACTGTCGGGTGATAGAGGCATCCGCCTGACTGAAGCCTTTAAAAAGCGCCCGCTGCTGATCCTTGGACAGGCCGATGCCGGTGTCACTGACCTGCACGGTGAAGGAAACATCCTGGCCGTGGCGTTCATTAAAAATGACGTTGACCAGAACATGGCCAGCGGGGGTGAACTTGATCGCGTTGTTTAGCAGATTCGTCAGGATTTGCTTTAATCGCAGACTGTCTGATACCAGCATGGCTGGCATGGCGGGGTCGACAAAAAGGGCCAGCTCCAGGTTTTTGTCATAGGCGGAGGGCGCCAGTATTGTCAGGGTGTCCTCAATCAACTCACGGACGTCCACCGGTGCCTGGTCGAACACCAGCTTGCCGGCTTCCATCTTCGAAAAATCGAGAATGTCGTTGATGATGGTCAACAGGCTATCTGCTGATTTGCGGATGGTCTCCACCGCATCGTATTGCTGTTGCTCAAGCTCTGATTTAAGCAAAATTTTGGTGAATCCGAGAATGCCGTTCAATGGGGTGCGGATTTCATGGCTGGTGTTGGCCAAAAATTCGGACTTGATACGGCTGGCGTTCATCGCCTCCCGTCGTGCCAGATCCAGCTCGATATTCTGGACTTCGACGGTTTCCAGGGTTTCGCGAAGATCACTGTTACTTTGCTCAATGCCCCGGCGAAGTTCTCTGAGTTCGTGCTGATGGGCCTCGTTGAGCAGGTTGAGCTGTCGAGCGAGCTCACTGAAATCGTCGTTGCCAGGAATGTGGGCCTGAAAATCCTTATTGCCGTCAATTTGTCGGCGAATAATCAACTTAAGCTGATCAAAATCGTTGCGCAGGGCCTTGGTGATATAACTCACCATCGCAATTGAGAGCAGCAGCGCCATGACCAGGAACACGACCGCAGCCAACAGTGTTTGATATTTGCGCACCTCGTATTGATGCCAGCTGTAATGAGAGCTGATCCATCCCGCTGGGGCGTCGGCGCTGATCTGACGATGCGGAATAGGGGTAATGATCTGCAGCTCGGAGGCGTGGTGAATAATCTGGGCGGTGTGCAGCGGTAAGGCTTCTTTGTCCGGGGGTGCGGCAATCGGGCCGGCTTGAACCAGTGTCGCGCCCTGGCTGTCTAAAATGGTAATACTGCGCAGGCCGGCTTCCTCAAGGGCGGCGGTTGCCAAATCGGATAGGGCGGCTTGCCTGGTGGGGTTGAGAAATTGCCCGGCGAGCACAGCAAGTTGCTGGCTCGATAGCTGGCTGCGGTCGAGCAATGCGGTTTTCACATCGCGCAACTGGTTGTAAACCAGCAGGCTTCCCAGGGCAACACTCATGCCCAAGGTCGGCAGCAAGCCCATGAGCAGAATCAGTTTTTTTATTCCTAGACGGTTGCGCATTCGCAAGTGGAGCCCCGGTTATTGGCAGTGGTATTATGACGGCTCAAATTTTCCCTCGCTACTGTTGCTCGCACTGCCCACCCAGTGGTTGCAATGGCAGTGGAGGTCGTATGCCGGTGTGTTAGCGCTGACAGAGGCTTTTTTATTTCTATGAAACAGTACCCCACCATCGACCAGTTTATCGGCAATACGCCGTTGGTGCGCCTGCAGCGTCTCCCGGGAACTACCACCAACACGGTGTTGGTGAAGCTTGAGGGAAACAATCCTGCCGGGTCGGTAAAAGATCGCCCGGCCATCAGTATGATCCAGCGTGCTGAGGATCGGGGTGATATCGTTCCCGGCGATACCTTGATTGAGGCCACCAGCGGCAATACCGGCATTGCCTTGGCCATGGCGGCGGCGATCAAGGGATACAAGATGATTTTGATCATGCCAAGCCACATGAGTCTGGAACGGAAGTTGGCGATGGCGGCCTACGGTGCCCAGTTGGTGGAGGTGTCCAAGGAAGCGGGTATGGAAGGCGCGCGGGATTTGGCATTAGAAATGCAAGCCAGTGGCAAGGGAAAAGTACTGGATCAGTTCTCCAATAGCGATAATCCTCAGGCCCACTACGAGGGCACTGGCCCGGAGATCTGGCGAGAAACCGGCGGCGAAATTACCCATTTTGTCAGCTCAATGGGTACCACCGGCACCATCATGGGGGTGTCCCGGTATCTTAAGGAAATGAATCCAGCCATCGAAATTGTTGGCCTGCAACCCGATGATTGCTCTGCCATACCCGGTATTCGACGCTGGCCCGAGGCGTATTTGCCTCGCATCTATCAAGCGCCTCGCGTGGACCGAATCGTCGATATGGATCAGGCTACCGCGGAGCGGACCATGCGCGCGCTGGCCGCGGAAGAGGGGATTTTCTGCGGAGTGTCCTCTGGCGGTGCGGTTGCTGCAGCACTGCAGCTGAGTGCGCAGGTCGAGAATGCGGTTATTGTGGCGATTGTTTGTGACCGGGGTGATCGCTATTTGTCCACCGGGGTGTTTGACGACGCCCTGGCGTAGGTATCCATCGCCCTTATGGGTGACGGGCTCGGTGTCGTCGACACCATCAGGTAGGAAAGCATGGTAAAGGTAAGAGAGGATTTTCCCGAGCTGGCCGATGGCCGGGTAGACTTGAGCCGATGGATGGCTCGCCTGCCCATTGATCGAGATCACGTCAGTCTGGTGGAGCTTGAGCGAGCCTTTGGGGTGGCCGAGCAATGCGCTGATAGACCCTCCCAGCTCACAGGCGAGCAGGATGCGAGTCAAAGCAGTTTTTTTACCGCGTTGGAAATGGTCGAAATACTCGCCGACCTGCATCTGGATCAAGACAGCCTGGTGGCGGCTGCGCTGTTTCGGGTGGTGCGCGAACACCGCTTATCAATTGATGACGTCAGTGCCCAGTTCGGTGCGCCGGTAGCCAAACTGATTGACGGTGTGTTGGGTATGGCGGCGATTTCCAAGGTCAATGCCCAGCTCGACGTGCCGGTGCTCGGTCAGTCCGAAGCCCAGAGCGAAACGATTCGCAAGATGCTGGTGGCCCTGGTGGATGATGTCCGGGTCGCGCTTATCAAATTGGCGGAACGTACCGCTGCCATCCGTAGCGTTAAAAACCACAGTGAAAAGCGCCAGCGCGTTGCCCGGGAAGTATTCGATATCTATGCGCCGCTAGCCCATCGCCTTGGGATAGGGCATATCAAGTGGGAGCTGGAGGATCTGTCCTTTCGCTACCTCCAGCCAATGGCCTACAAGAAAATCGCTAAACTGCTCGACGAGAAGCGGCTCGACCGACAACGCTACATCGATGATGTCATTCAGATGCTGAGCGATGCCCTGAAGGCGGATGGTATTGATGCGGATATTGCAGGTCGCGCCAAGCATATTTATAGCATTTGGCGGAAAATGCAGCGCAAGGGCATAGGCTTCTCGCAGGTCTACGACATTCGTGCCGTGCGGGTGTTGGTACCCGACCTGAAGTCCTGTTACTCGGCCTTGGGCTTGGTCCACGGTCTATGGCGAAATATTCCCAACGAATTCGATGACTATATCGCCAACCCCAAAGAGAATGGCTACCGCTCTCTGCATACCGCGGTGATTGGCCCTCAGGGCAAGGTGCTGGAAATCCAGATTCGCACCCGCGGTATGCATGAAGAGGCGGAGTTTGGGGTGTGCTCCCACTGGATGTACAAGGGCACCGACAAACACGCCAAGAACAATTCCAGCTACGATGAAAAAATTGCCTGGTTGCGGCAGGTCTTGGACTGGCATGAAGAGAGTGGCAGCAGCTCTGACGTGGCCGAGCAGTTCAGTCGTGCCCAGGATCGTGTCTATGTATTTACCCCCGAGGGACACGTTGTCAATTTGCAAAATGGCGCGACGCCCCTGGATTTTGCCTATCACATACATACCGAGGTGGGTAACCGTTGCCGGGGGGCCAAGGTTAACGGTCGTATTGTGCCGCTCACCTATACGCTCAAGACCGGCGAACGCGTCGAAATTCTCACCGGCAAAGACAGTGAACCCCGGCGCGACTGGCTGCAGACCAACCTGGGTTACCTGAAGACCTCCAGGGCTAGAACCAAGGTTCAGCACTGGTTTCGGCAGCAGGCGAAGGAGGACAACATTACTGCCGGGCGCGCACTGCTTGAGAAAGAGTTTCGTCGCCTTGCGCTGAACAGTATCGACTACAAGTACATTGCCGATCACCTCCATTGCCCCAGCGTTGAGGATATGTACGCCTCGGTGGGAGCAGGGGAGATCAGCACCCTGCAGATCATTAAGGCAGCCCACCAGGTTGCTGGCAAGGAAGAGGCTGAAGGTGTTGCGCTGTTGCGGCTGCGCCCGCCCAGCAAGGGAAGCAAAGGCGACAAGGTCCGCATCAGCGGGGTGGGCAATTTGATGACCCATTTCGCCCGCTGCTGCAAGCCCTTGCCTGGTGAAGCCATTGCGGGCTATATCACGGTCGGGCGGGGTGTCAGTGTGCACCGGCAGGATTGCAATAAATTGCTGCAATTGCAGAGTGTCGAGCCCCAGCGCATTATCGCCGTGGATTGGGCCGGGGATCATATTGATACCTATCCCGTCGATATTCTGATCAGCGCCTACGACCGTCAGGGGCTGCTGCGTGACATCACCCTGCAGCTTGCCTCTGAGAAAGTGAACGTCATCTCGATGAACACGGTGACAGATACCGAGCAGCACATCGCCAGCATGCGTATTCGTATGGAAATTTCTGATTTGGCGGCGCTGTCGGGGCTATTTAACCGCGTCAACAGTCTGCCAAATGTGATCTCAGTCGAGCGAGTAAGAGAGGGTTGATGGCACGTTACACCTTGGAAGATCTGCTGACGCTGATGGCCCGCCTGCGCGATCCCGATACCGGCTGCCCTTGGGACCTCAAGCAGAATTTTGCCAGCATTGTTCCCCACACCCTGGAAGAAGTTTACGAACTGGCCGATGCCATTGAGGCCGACGACAGTGCCCAGATCCGGCAGGAACTGGGCGATGTACTGTTTCAGGTGGTGTTCTACAGCCAGCTGGCCCGCGAGCGGGGACTGTTTGGGTTTGCCGATGTAGTGAACGATATTACTGCCAAGCTGTTGCGCCGGCACCCGCACGTGTTTCCCGACGGAACGCTCGACTCAGTGCGCGGTGAGGCGCCGCCCGAGGAGGCACAAATCAAGCTTCGCTGGGAGGAGATAAAGCAGCAAGAACGGCAGGGAAAGTCGCAGAATAGTGTGCTCGATGATGTACCGCTGGCGTTGCCCGCGCTGAGTCGGGCGGCGAAATTGCAGAAGCGGGCCCGCAATTTGGGTTTCGACTGGCCCGACGTTGATGCGGTGATGGCCGGGTTCAAAGAAGAAATTACAGAGTTGACTGAGGCAATGGCGAGCGGCGACAGAGACGCGATTGCCGATGAACTAGGTGACGTGATCTTCTCGGCGGTGAATATTAGTCGCCACCTTGGCCTGGACCCTGAAGCGGTGACCCGGGCGGCAGGCAAGAAGTTTGAGCGCCGATTTCGCCATGTAGAAGCCCGCTGTCAGGAAGAGGGTGTCAACACCGGCACTGAGGGTGCTACCGCCCAACTTGAGCTGTTTTGGAATGAAGCAAAGGCCCAGGGCCTGTGAGGCCGTAAGTCTGTACTCGCCCGTCAGTCGCCGGGTGTGAGACGCGCTAAATGGGCGCGGCTAATGGTCCTGGTGCTTCTTGTAGCTGCTCAGGTGCTTTTCTGTCAGCGTCAGGTAGCGGGGGGTTGGACCGATATCTTCGTACATGGGGTCGCCCAGCTCGTCAGTCGCAACCACCTTGGAACCCCGGATATAAGGCATAACCCCTTCGAGCTCGTCCAGCGAGGCGCTTAGCAGATCAGTGATCAGCTCCTCTATGCTGCGACGGGGGTAGAGTTCCTGGAGTGCTTTCAGGCGGGCAGCGTCTTTGATCGGGAGCCTGACGGCAAAGGCATCTGCTGTTAAGTCGCCACTTGCAGTCTGTTCCCACAGCGATAACAAATCTCGTACATTCATAAACCGATTCCTGTCATCCAAGCAAAACGTTAAAGCCTGGTTGCCTCGTCAGTCCAGATGTCGCCACCTGTCAGGGCAACCGCATTTCCATAGTACCGGGGTGGGCGCTGCCGCGGCTACTACGACAGACGTAAAAAATGTCACAAACTTAGGCGACTTTGCGCGGAACTTATGCCTAACAGGAGCGACCGGGCAAACCTTGTTTATCATGGGGGTTGTGTGTATTGTTGACCCCTTTTCAGCGGGCGGGATTTTCGACCTTTGGCGACCCAGCCCCGCACATGGGTTAATCTGTATTGTCCCCCATTTCTGGAGCGCCGTTTCATGCCGCTCGTTGGGTGTGCCTAGCCTGGGGCGCTCGCCTGTGTCTGGTGGGTGAGCTCGAAGGCGATTACATTGCTTGTGATGCCATGTGAACCGATTTGAAATTATGAGGAGTCTGTCATTATGCGGGTTATTTTGTTGGGGCCGCCCGGCGCGGGCAAGGGAACACAAGCCCAGTTTATTTCCGAAAAGTTTGCAATCCCCCAGATTTCAACCGGTGACATGTTGCGCGCTGCTGTGAAAGCGGGCACCCCGCTTGGCTTGCAGGTGAAAGAGGTCATGAACTCGGGAGGCCTGGTGTCGGACGACATTATCATCGCCCTGGTAAAAGAACGGATCGAGCAAGATGATTGCGCAAACGGATTTTTGTTTGACGGTTTCCCCCGTACCATTCCCCAGGCTGAAGCGATGCTCAACGCCGGCGTAACCATCGACAAAGTCATCGAGATTGCCGTTGCTGATGAAGAAATCGTTACCCGCATGAGCGGTCGGCGGATGCATGAGGGCTCCGGACGGACTTACCACGTGGTCTACAATCCACCCAAGGTTGAGGGTGTCGATGATGTTACGGGCGAGCCCCTCATCCAGCGTGATGACGATCGTGAAGAGACAGTCCGCAACCGGCTAAAGGTTTACCATGATCAAACCAAGCCGCTGGTGGCATTTTACAGCGGCCTTGACGGCGCAGATGCTCCTGATTATGCCAAGGTAGATGGTGTTGGCGCAGTCGACGATATCACCGCTCGGGTGTTTGCTGCGCTGGAAAGCTAAGCACTGCAAACAGGCTAATGAAGGCACCTCTCGCGGTGCCTTTTTTTTGTCTAAAATTTGAGTTCAGGGCCAGCAGGTCATCTTGTTTTGACAGATTCTGCGTATATCGCAGCAAGCAGTCGGCGCGAAAAAAGTTCGTCGCCGCGTGCCCCGTCGAGTCAATCTGCCTAGGAGAGTTTGGTGAAATCAGCAATTGTGTTCATTAATTTGGGAACGCCAGCGGCCCCCGATAGCAAACATGTGCGGCGCTTCCTGAAGGAATTTCTATGGGACCGACGGGTGGTAGAGGTGCCCCGGGTACTATGGTGGCTGATTCTTAATTTAATCATTTTACCCTTCAGGTCGCCTAAAGTTGCTGGCGCCTATCGGCAGATATGGATGGATAACATTTCGCCGCTGCGATTCTTTAGCGAGAGCCTGGTCAAGCAGATAGCTGAAAAGCTGCAACAACAATACCCCGATCAGGAAATTGAGACGGCATTGGCGATGACTTACGGTGAACCCGGTATCGCTGAGCAAATCGCAACGCTCCGCGAAAAAGGCTGCGATCGGTTTCTGTTTGTTCCTTTGTATCCCCAGTATTCGGCTACCACCACAGCGGCGGTGCATGATCAGATCAATCGCTATTTTGCTAAATGCCGCGATATCCCGGCTTGGAGCTGGGTGCGCGATTATCATGATCACCCGCAGTATATTAATGCGCTTGCCGACAGCGTTCGGGATCATTGGAAAAGTAACGGCCGGGGCGAAAAATTACTGATTTCATTTCATGGCATCCCCAGACGTAATGTCGACCTTGGCGACCCCTATCTGGCTCACTGTGAGAGGACGACAGCACTGCTGGTTGATGCGCTGGGGCTGTCGGACAACGAGTGGCAGTTAAGCTTTCAATCTCGTTTGGGAAAAGCGGAATGGTTGCAGCCTTATACAGATAAAACGGTGATCGGCCTTGCTCAAAGCGGTGTTAAGCATCTGGATGTGATATGCCCCGCATTTGCTGCCGAGTGCCTGGAGACGCTTGAAGAGATAGATGGTGAGGCCAATGAACTCTTTCGTCACCACGGCGGTGAGCGTTTTAGCTATATCCCTTGTTTGAACAGTGGCGCTGGTCAGCAGACATTGATGCTGGAGTTATGCCGCGTTTTTCTACAAGAAAAGTTGTCTTAATCGGTAAATGTGTTGGTAAAAACGTAAATTGTGAAATAGAAAATGCACATTGTTTTGCGCTGGCTATTTTGTGTGCTATTTTTACCATCACATAGTCGCGAGGCCGAATGCTTAGGAGAAAAACATGCCTGCCGCAAAAAAGAAAACCAAAGCTGCAACAAAAAAGTCAGCTCCTAAAAGCACACGCAAAGTAGCTGCGAAAAAAACTGCTGCAAAGCGGCAGAGTGCCGTTGTTGGTAGCCCTCTTGTTAAGAAAGCCGAAGAGGGTCTGAAAAAAGTCGAGGCAATGCTCGCTGCCGAGAGAAAAGCCCTCGCTGACGCAAAATCTAAACTCGCGGCTGCGCAATCCGCGGCGAAGAAAAGTGCTAAGGCTGCGGATAAAAATGCCGCCAAGCGGGCCGCAAAAGCCGCCGAAAAAGTGAACGCAAAACTCAAGGCGACCAGAGCGAAACTTGCTGCCAACAAAGCCGCTTTGAGCAAAGCGAAAGCGGCCGCTAAATTGAAGGCGTCCGAGGAAGCGGTTAAGCAAAAAATGCAGGAGCGTGCCAAAGCGCTGGCCAGCAAGGCTGAGGCAGACTTGAGCAAGGCGCTTAAGCAGTTTGAGCAGCGTTTCATGAAGAAGCGCACCGCGGAAAACAAAGCCAAGTTGGCCGTGATCGAGCGCAAGTTGGTCAGCAAGCACAAGCAAGCGGTCAAGCAGTTGTCCAAGAAAATAGAGGGCGAGCCAAAAGCGAAGCGTAAAGCGGCCGTGAAAAAGGCCACAGCCAAAGTGACCGCAGCGCCGACGAAAAAATCAGCGGCAAAAAAAGCCGTTGCCAAGAAGAAAGTAGCGGCCAAGAAGGTAGCCACTAGAAAGGTAGCTGCGAAAAAAACAGTCGCTAAGGTCGCCAAGAAAAAAGCACCAGCAAGAAAGGCACCGGCAAAAAAAGTAGCAAGCAAGAAAGCGGTCGCTAAGAAAGCTGCCACGAAGCGGGCGCCTCGCAAGAAAGCGGTTGCCGCGCCGGTAGCGGCCACGCCGCCAGCGAGCAGCACTGAATCTTGATCAAACGGGTTTAACGGTGTCATGAAAACGGGAGCTTCGCTCCCGTTTTTATTTGTTCTCTGCTTTGGTCAAGACGTCTGGGGTTAGCGCGTCTGGCAAGTTGTAGTTGGCAAAACCGTCCGGCGAATCGTTAAAGTCGACAGCAAGTGCGCCTTGCTCGCCATACCAATGGCGCACACTGCGTTGCCCCGTGGCGAGATAGTTTTGCAGTGATTGCAGACACTCGCGTTGAAGCAGCGCAAACAGATATTGGTTCCGGTCGCCTTGACGAGCAAAGCAAATCTGATTGCCGCTGGCAGCCATTGCCTGGTAAAGCCGCTGAAACAAGGTTGGGGGTGGGGCGGGGCAGTCGCAAGGCACAACTAAAACGTGGCCCTGGGTGGCCCGCTGCAAGCCAGCTTCTATACCGGCTAACGGGCCCTGAAACCCCGTCCGATTGTCACTGAAGGCAATGCCGTATTCGGCGTAACGGTTCAGGTTGCGATTGCAGCTAATCAAGCGCTCGGCGTATCCGCTGGTCATGTTGGCAATCAGATGTTCGACAAGCGGTCGGTCCTGCCACAGAGCCAGACCTTTATCACAGCCGCCCATCCGGCGACCTTCGCCGCCGGCCAAGATGAGCAAGCTGTAGTTTGGGCGTGGGGAGTGGGAGCTATCCGGGGTCATGGTCTGTTTCATCAGGGCTTTGCGCCTATGATATGATTCAGCCACACGAATGCCCACCCCAGACCTCAAGTTGCGAATTCTGTATGCCCACGCTGTTAGCGATTGATGCTGCTACCGATGCCTGTTCCGTTGCACTGTATCAGGCAGGCCGGGTCAGCGAGGACTTTCGCTTATTACCCAAATCCCACACCCAGTTCCTGCTGCCAATGGTAGACGAGCATCTGGCCAGCCGAGATTTGAAACTGGCCGATATTGATGCAATTGCGTTTACCGCGGGGCCCGGGTCTTTCACCGGTCTGCGGGTTGCCTGCGCCATGGTGCAAGGGCTCGCCTTTGCTGCTGATATTCCGGTTATACCAGTGTCCACGTTACAGGTGATGGCCCAGTACGCCATCACGTCAACGCCGGTGTCTGAGGGCGCGATTATTGTGCCGGTGTTGGATGCCCGTATGTCCGAAGTCTATTGGGCCGCCTTTGAGGTGAGAAATGGCATTGCAGAGCGCCGTTTGGAAGATGCCCTGAACTCGCCCGATGGTGTACAACTCGGTGAATATCAGGGGCGGCAGCTCTGCGGTATTGGTGACGGCTGGCAATATGCCAGCGAGTTTAACGGCGCCTTCCCTGATGCAACGGTGCTGCAATCGGTTTTGCCCCACGCGAGCGCGGCCTTGCCCTTTGCCCTGGAACGCTGGGAGCGCGGAGCGTTATTGGCCGCTGAATTGGCTCAGCCGACGTATTTGCGTGATAGCGTGGCCTGGCAGAAGTCCTAGATGGCGCAGTGATGTTCAATAGGCTTAGACAAGTTGTTCATTGGCCTGCCACGCAACCTGGCTTGGGTGCGCGCCGGCTGGCCAATACCTGGTGATTGCCAGTCGATGGCACCTGCTTAAGCAAGTCATTGTGAATACCCGGCAGTAGGAGATAACAGGCCACGCCAGAGGTGGCCTCTTCAGGAATTAGCTCCCAGCATTAAGGAAATTGCGAAAATGGATGCAGTAAAAGCAGTGATATTGGCGGCCATTCAGGGCCTGACCGAGTTTCTCCCCATCTCCAGCTCAGGGCACCTGGTCTTGCCGCAGACGCTGCTTGGCTGGGAAGATCAGGGCCTGGCCTTCGATGTGGCTGTTCACGTGGGCTCCCTGGTGGCCGTGGTGTGGTTCTTTCGGCGGGACGTGATCAACTTGGTCTCTGCCTGGCTGGTCAGTGTTGGCCGGCGAGAGCACTCCACCGACTCCCGCTTAGCCTGGTACGTCATTGCGGCAACGGTGCCTGCGGTGCTGGCGGGCTTGTTGTTTAATGATTTCATCGAAAGCCATTTGCGCAGTGGTGAAGTGTTGGCGGCGACCACGCTGGTGTGGGGGATCGCGCTGGGTGCGGTGGACCGCTACTCCAGTCATCGGCGAAATTTGGTCGATATCGGCCTGGGGCTGGCGCTGTTTGTGGGGTTCGCTCAAGCCTTGGCATTGGTGCCCGGAACGTCACGCTCAGGCATTACCATCACCGCGGCCCTGTTAGTGGGCCTCAATCGTGGCGATGCCGCCCGGTTTTCCTTTCTGTTGTCCATGCCCATTATCGCGGCGGCGGGCAGTTATAAAATGCTGGAGTTAATTGAAAGTGATCTCGCCGTCGCGTGGGATTTACTGGCGATTGGCGCGGTGGTGTCGGGGGTGACTGCGTACCTTTGCATTCGCGTCTTTATGAACTGGGTAGAGCGGATTGGCATGATGCCCTTTGCCATCTATCGGGTCATTCTTGCGCTCATCATTTTTGCGGTGATCTCTCAGTAGGCGAGTTGCTCACCGGGCACAGTAAAGGGGAGGGGTTATGACGATTGCGTTTTTGGGCCTTGGCACGATGGGCGGTCCAATGGCTGGCCACCTTGTCGCCAAGGGCTTTGCGGTAAAGGTATACAACCGCAGCCCCCAGCGCGCGCAAGCCTGGCAACAGCGTTTTGGCGGTCAGGTTGCCGATTCGGTCGCTGAGGCCGTGTCTGAAGCGGAGATCGTCGCCCTCTGCCTTGGGGCTGATGAAGATGTGCGCGCCGTTGTCGCCGGTGAACACGGTGTGCTCGCCCAGCTACCGCCGGGCGGCCTGATTATCGATCACTCGACCACCTCGGCAGCCCTGGCCCGCGAAATGGCGACCCTGTGTGAACAACGTCAGGTCGGATTTCTGGATGCACCGGTCTCCGGCGGCCAGGCTGGCGCTGAGAATGGTCGCCTTACCGCCATGGTGGGCGGAGCGCAGCAAGACTTCGATCGGGCGCTGCCGGTACTGGAAAGTTATTCTGCCTGCGTGCGTTTGCTCGGGCCGGCCGGCAGTGGCCAGTTAGCAAAAATGGTGAACCAGATCTGTATCGCGGGGCTGCTGCAAGGCCTGTCTGAGGGCTTGCACTTCGGTGAGAGCGCGGGCCTGGATATGGCTGCCGTAGTGGAGGTGATCTCTGCCGGTGCCGCCCAGTCTTGGCAGATGAACAATCGCGCCAACACCATGCTTGCCGGACAGTTCGACTTTGGTTTTGCGGTGGATTGGATGCGCAAGGATTTAAAGTACGTGTTGGAGGAGGCGAGCCGACAGCAGCTAAGCCTTCCGGTGACCGCCCTTGTCGATCAATTTTATAGCCGGGTTCAGTCCCAGGGCGGCGGCCGATATGATACCTCCAGTCTGATTTTGGCCCTCGACCCAGCCAAGGGGCGTGGTCAATCCTTTACTGAAAAGAAGTGATGTTGCTATGAGCCAAACACCCTTTAATAACGCCGATCTGCTGGCTTTTTTAGACGCCAGCCCCACACCTTATCACGCCGTGAGTACCATGAGCGCTTCCCTGCTGGCGGCGGGCTTTGTCGAGTTGAAGGAGCGGGATGCCTGGACCTTGCAGCCCGGTGGCCGTTATTTTGTGGTGCGTGAAGGCTCATCAATTATTGCTTTTACCTTGGGTCACGATGACCTTGCCGAAGCGGGTTGGCGAATGGTCGGTGCCCACACCGACAGCCCGTGCCTGCGGGTCAAACCCAATCCCGAATTGCATCGTCACGGCTTTAACCAATTGGCGGTAGATGTGTACGGCGGCGCCTTGCTGAACCCCTGGTTCGACCGGGATCTGGGTTTGGCGGGGCGGGTGAACTACCGCCAGCGCGGTGGCGCGGTGAAATCGACGCTGATAAATCTCAATCGGCCTGTTGGGGTGGTTCCCAGCCTGGCCATTCACCTGGACCGTGAGGCGAATAACAACCGCACCGTGAACCCCCAAACCGATATGCCGGTGGTGTTGTTTCAGGATGAGAAGAAGCTGGATTTTCGCCAGTTGCTGGCATCGGTACTGGCGGAGCAGGGGCTTGGCGATGTTGAACAGGTGCTGGATTACGAGCTCAGTTTTTATGACTGCCAGGGCGCTGCCGTGGTCGGTTGGCAGGAAGATTTTATCGCCAGCGCCCGGCTAGATAATTTGCTGTCCTGCTATCTAGGCTTACAAGGGTTGCTCAACGCCGAAGGGGACGGGCATCGCATCCTGGTCTGTAATGATCACGAGGAAGTGGGCAGCCAGTCTGCCATCGGCGCCCAGGGGCCGATGCTCGAGTCGGTTTTGCGACGCATTGCCGGGGACGAGGTCAGTCTGCAGCGGGCGGTGGCCAATTCTATGATGATCTCGGCGGACAATGCCCACGGCATCCACCCCAATTACAGTGACAAACACGATGCCAATCATGGCCCGCGGCTCAATGGCGGCCCAGTCATCAAAATTAACGTCAATCAGCGCTATGCCACCAGCAGCGAGACGAGCGGCATCTTCCGCAATCTGTGTAGCGAATTGGGTGAGGCGGTGCAAAGTTTTGTGGTGCGTGCTGACATGGCTTGCGGCAGCACGATTGGCCCCATTACCGCGTCCGGTATTGGCATTCGCACTCTGGATATTGGTGTGCCGACCTTTGCCATGCATTCCATCCGGGAGTTGGCGGGGAGCCGCGATAGTGCGGCAATGGTCCGGATTTTAGCCGCCTTCTATCAGCTGTCGTCGCTGCCATGAGTCGGTCAATTTTGCGGTTTAGTCCGGCGGCTTAGTTTGGCGCCCGGTTAGCATGAAGGTTCTATTGCTCTCTGCCTACCACGCTGAAAGCCATCGGCAGTGGGCAGAGGGACTGCAGCGCCATTGTGCTGGTATCGACTGGACTGTGTTGTCTCTGCCACCGCGCCACTTCAGCTGGCGGATTCGCGGCAATGGACTCTCCTGGAGTATGTTGGAGGCCGATACCCTGCGGGCTGGGTATGATGCCATTCTAGCGACCTCGATGACTGACCTCGCTACCTTGCGGGGGTTGTGCCCCGAACTCGCAATGACCCCGGCAGTGGTCTACTTCCACGAAAATCAATTTGCTTACCCTGCGTCCGAGCGACAGCACGCGAGCCTGGAGCCTGCCATGGTCAATTTGTACTCGGCGTTGGCGGCGCAAAAGGTGTTGTTTAACAGCCAGTACAATCGCGATTCCATGATTGAAGGTTGCAAGGCGCTGTTGTCCCGGCTGCCGGATTTTGTCCCTACCGCTCAGGTGCTGGCGCGATTGTCTGCGGCAGAGGTACTACCGGTTGGCATCGATCCGCTGGAGCCTGCGTTGCCACGGCCCGGTGGGCGATTGCAGGTTATCTGGAATCATCGCTGGGAATACGACAAAGGCCCCGAGGGTCTGTTGGCGGTAGCGCGGGCCTGCGATGCGCTTGGTCTTGTCGCCGACTTTCACGTGGTCGGTCAGCGCTTTCGACGGCAACCCCCGGTCTTTGCTGAATTGCGCACACTGTTGGATTCGAGCGCGACGCTTGGATTGGGGCGCTGGGGATACCTGGAGGTCGACGATTATCGCCGGCTCCTGGCACGTTGCGATATTGTCCTGTCAACGGCCCTGCACGACTTCCAGGGTTTATCGGTCCTTGAGGCGGTGGCCGCAGGTTGCGTGCCGCTATTGCCCAAGCGCTTGTGCTATCCCGAGTTCTATCCCGGCAGCTCGCTCTATCAGGGCGACAGCGCTGCAACCGAGGCCGCCGCCTGCGCCGCAGCGTTGGCCCGCTTCGCCAGTGATAAAGCCCAGGGCGAGCTGAAGGCGCCTGTTGTGACCCAGTTTTACTGGGGCGCCCTTGCGCCGCGCTATGAGGCGGTGCTGATGGGGCTGCGGCGGTGACACTGGCCATGGCAGCCAGTATCATTAGCGCCTTTGTCGTTTCGGCCAGTAAGGACAGGTTATGAGCAGATCCCGGGTATTGACCGGTATTACCACCACCGGCACCCCCCACTTGGGCAACTATGTTGGCGCCATTCGTCCGGCGGTGGCCGACAGCCATGACGAAAGTATCGACAGTTTCTTTTTTCTGGCCGATTACCACGCGCTGATTAAATGCCAGGACCCCGCCCAGGTACATCAATCTGCGCGGGAAATTGCCGCGACCTGGTTGGCCCTGGGCTTGGATACCACCAAGAGCACTTTTTATCGTCAGTCGGACGTGCCAGAGGTGCTCGAACTCAACTGGATCTTGAGCTGCGTGTGCGCCAAGGGCCTGATGAACCGCGCCCATGCCTATAAGGCGGCGGTTCAGGACAACGAAGGCAAGGGCGAAGACGCCGACTTTGGTATCACGATGGGCTTGTTTAGCTACCCGGTGCTGATGGCCGCCGATATTTTGGCCTTCAACGCCGACAAGGTGCCGGTTGGCCGGGACCAGATTCAGCACATTGAAATGGCCCGGGACATGGCCCAGCGTTTCAATCATTTATTCGGTGAGACTTTCACTCTGCCCGAGGCGGTGGTCGACGATAATGTGGCTGTGCTTAGCGGCTTGGATGGTCGCAAAATGAGCAAAAGTTACGGCAATACCATTCCGCTGTTTTTGCCGGAAAAGAAGCTGCAAAAACACATCAATAAAATCAAAACCAATCTGCTTGAACCGGGTGAGCCCAAGGACCCTGACGACTCAACGGTGTTTCAGATCTGGCAGGCCTTTGCCACGCCAGCAGAAACGGCCGAGATGCGGCAACGCTTTGCTGACGGGATCGGCTGGGGTGATGCCAAGAAAGCCCTGTTCGCACTCATTAATGATCAGATCGGTGAAGCCCGGCAGCGGTACGAGGAAATTTTGCAGGATGGGGCCTATCTGGACGACGAGCTGCGCAAGGGAGCGGAGCGGGCGCGGGCGGAGGCGGCAGCGTTGCTGGATAAGGCGAGAAAGGCAGTAGGCTTAAGTCGGTTTGCGTGATGGAGTTTTCGGTCGGGTCTAGAAACGCGCCCTGACCGAGACGCCAGTGCCTTCCATTTCCAGCTCAAGTGAACCATTTTTTAGCAGACTGGCTCGCTTGTCGCTGAAGCGAAACTCCCACAGTCGTAGGTGCTGATTTTCGACCGGGTAGTGATTGTTTGGGCGGAACAGGTGAGGAACATTGCTTGTTGCCAGCGTGCTGGCGGCCCCGGGCCAGCCGGACTCGACCTGCCGTGGGCGTTCAGCCCAAGCGGCGCCAGCCAATAGCACCAGAATCATAAAACATCCGAATTTGCGACAGCGCATCTGACAGAACCATTTAGTTGCTCATGGTTCAAATATAACGATGTAGATTAGCTGTTGAATGGGGGTTTTACTCAGATGCGAACTGAGTCACGCATTTTCTCAAAAATGCGTGACTCGCGGCACAGGATTACAGTCGCAGGCCCAGCTCCAGGTAGACGGCGCGGGGCTCGCCAATAAAGTACTGATAGTTACCGAAGGCAAAATCGGCGCGCTCGGCGTAATCCTCATCCGTTAAGTTGCTCACTCTAACAGCGGCATAGAGGGATTGGCTGAGCTGCTGGCGCCAGCGCAGGTGGAGCAGGCTGTGGCCGGGGTAGCGGTGTTGGTTGGCGCTATCCAGATAGTATTCGTCCTGAAACACCCATTCCAGCTCAATGCGGCTGCTGGCAAAGGGCTGCCAGGTTAATTGGCTGCTCAGCAACTGGCGCGGTGCGGTGTCGAGGTCATCACCCTCATTGCCCACCACGTCGTTACCATATTGATGAGCGGCGTAGCTGGCTTGAACCGCCCAGTTCAGGCTGGGAGTGATGTCCCAGTCAAGCTCCAGCTCCAATCCTCGATGCTCCGTCTGGCCGCCGTTGCGGTTGCGGCGCTGGTCGTCGCGAATAATGACATCTTCCTTTTGCATCCAGAACGCGACCAGTTGGTAGCTGAAACTGGGCCAGGTGCCTCGAAAACCCCATTCCAGCGTTGCCATGGACTCTTCATCCAGATTGGTGGATAGCTGGGTAGACTGCAAACGGTACAGCTCACTCGCCTGGGGTGCGCGAAAGCCCTGGTTGGCATTGGCAATCAAGCTAGTGTGATCGGTGAGGGTGTGAACCAGTCCCAGGTGATAGGACCAGTTACGAAAGCGCTGTTCCTCATCGTCCGGGCGGGCATAGCGACAAGGCGCAACGAGGCAGGGGGCGCCTTGGTCATCGGTATTGCCACTGATCATCTGGTTATCGTAGTCGTAAAACTGAATGTCGTAGCGGGTGCCGAAGTTAATCAGGGTATTTTCACTGGCCTGCCAATCACCGCCAATAAACCAGGCAAAATAACGACCGTCCACCTCGTAGTCGTAGTGCTTGCCGCTAGGGCTGTCACCCACACTGGGGCCGCCCTGAGTTTGCTCCAGATAGGCCTGGGTCAGCTCCATATCAAAGCCATTAAACAGCGTCACGTCTTCGCTCGGTGAGTGATAGAACGCCGTTTGGACGCCCACCGTTCGTTCGCCGTTTTCCTCAAGCGGTGTGCCCGGCAAAAAGTGCTGGAGAAATTCCATATCGGTGACCCGCAGGTAGGGGGTCACTACAAAGCGGCTGTCGTTCAGACCTTCGCGTTGAAAGCGGCTGTAATAACGCAGGCTGCGACTGTTGCGAAAGGCGTCCGGGTTGGGATTGCGCTTTTTAAGGTTGTCATTTTTATAGGCATCTTTGCCAATAACGTAGCCGGCGGTCTCCTGGTCCAGGTTGGTGGTGGCCAGCATGGACTGGATGTCCCAGGTCTCACCCGCATAATCGTGACGCAGATTGAGCTTTTGCTGTTCAAAGCCGGAGTTGTCCTTGTAACCACCATCGTGATTGCCCTGCAGGCTCAGGCGGTAGCCGTGTTTGCCGACGGTATCACTCTGGCTGAATTTAATGCGGCCATACTCGTGGGGGCCGGCTTCCAGGCTGAGCCAGGTGTCATTCTCTTTACTCGGCGCCGCGCTGATCACATTAATCACACCGTTAAGGGCATTGCTGCCATGCACGGCGGTGCCGGGCCCGCGGAGCACTTCAACGCGCTGTGCCTGCTCGCTGTTAACATCAAACAGGGCGTTAACATTACAAAAGCCGGGCGCGCGCAGGGGGATGCCATCCTCAGCCAGATAAAATGCGCCACAGCTACCGGGTCCGGTGAGCACTGATGATCGGATCGCCGTAAGGTGTTCCTGACCGTTGCCGCGGCTGATCCATACACCGGGAACCCGGTTTAGAAGCTCGTTGATATGGGTATGGCCCACCGTGGCGATGTCATCTGCACTGATCAGGCTGAGCGACAGACTTTGCTCAGCAACGTCTTTAGCAATGCGGCTTCCGACTACTGAGGTGTGCTCGGGTTTGCTATCGTCCCCAGCCAGCGCTGCCAAACTGGGTAGCAAACTCAAGGTGAGGGTTGTCGTTAGGAGTGTCCGCTTTGTCATCGCTTCTTTTAATTCTCGCGTCGGAGTGGCGCCACGGTCCCTGGCCAAGACTGATCAGAGCGCGACAGAATCAATAATTGCTGGGTCGGCAAGCACTTGCAGTGGATTGCTGCCTATTGACGAAGAGGAGTGTAATGGTCGGCAGGGCAAATGCCTAGTCCAACGAGTGAGTCTGGGGGCGGTAAAAATGCTTAGCGCTCACCGAAGTGAGAGAGTGGTACCAGTGGGCGGACTCGAACCGCCACTCCCGCAAGGGAACCAGATTTTGAATCTAGCGTGTCTACCAATTTCACCACACTGGCATGTGAGGGCGGGGATTATAACAATCTTTATCGCCGGGTCAATTGATGGCGCAATATTGTTTTCATACTGGCTGCGCCGCCCGCTTGGGTGGAGTCAGTCAGCGAATTCCGCTAATCTTGCGCGCTCACTTTGGACGACCCCGCAGATGCATCGCAGCGACTTTTATTTTGATTTGCCCCCGGAGTTAATTGCCGATCGGCCAGCAGCGGCCCGGGATGGCAGCCGGTTGTTAGTGCTCGACGAGATGGGCCGCGTTGCGCATCACCGCTTCCCCGCGCTACTGGATTACCTGCGCGAAGGCGATTTGCTTGTCTTTAACAATACTCGCGTCATTCCTGCCCGCGTTTTCGCCTGTAAAGACACTGGCGGCCGCGTCGAAATCATGTTGGAGCGGGTTGTGAGTGACCGCGAGGCCCTGGTCCAGATGCGGGTGAGTAAACCGCCCAAGGCGGGGGCGTTGTTGTCGTTGTGTGCCAATGCCGAGGCGGCGCCTGGTGACGAGACCCTGCGGGTGTTGGGTCGCGACGGGGCAATGTTCAGGCTGGCCAGTGAACGGCCGCTGTTGGAGGTATTAGCGGCGTGGGGGCATATGCCACTGCCGCCCTACATCGAGCGCGCTGACACCGAGGAAGATCAGCAGCGATACCAGACCGTCTATGCCAGTCGCGATGGCGCCGTGGCGGCGCCCACTGCCGGTCTGCACTTCACTGATGAATTGATTGCCGCCTGCAAAGGCAAGGGTGTTGATACGGGATTTGTTACTCTGCATGTCGGTGCCGGGACCTTTCAGCCGGTGCGTTGCGACGACATTCGCGACCATCAGATGCACTCAGAATGGTTGGAGGTCAGTGAGGAGCTGGTCTCCCAAGTCAAGGCCTGTCGGGCCCGGGGTGGCCGGGTGGTTGCAGTGGGCACCACCAGTGTGCGCAGCCTGGAAACGGCCTCCCAGTCCGGTGAAATCAGCCCCTTTGCTGGCGACAGTCAGATATTTATCTATCCCGGCTACGAATTCCGCAGTGTGGACGCCATGGTTACCAACTTCCACCTGCCCGAATCCACGCTGATTATGCTGGTCTCGGCGTTTTGCGGGCGCGAGCGTATTCTGGCCGCCTATCAGCAGGCGATTGCCGAGCGCTACCGCTTCTTTAGCTATGGTGATGCCATGCTGTTATTTCCCCGTGTTCCCGAGGAGGGCGATACCCCATGAGCCAGTGCCGCATGCAATTTGAATGCAGTGCTCAAGACGGTTATGCCCGCCGGGGCAAGCTGCAATTTCCCCGGGGAGAGGTGCAAACCCCGGCCTTTATGCCCGTGGGTACCTACGGCACCGTCAAGGGCATGCTGCCTCGGGATATCGAGGATATTGGCGCCCAAATCATTCTTGGCAACACTTTCCATCTGATGTTGCGGCCGGGCACTGAGGTGGTTGAAGGCCACGGTGATCTGCACGATTTTATTGGTTGGAAAGGGCCGATTCTCACCGACTCCGGCGGCTTTCAAGTGTGGAGCCTGGGTAAGTTGCGCAAAATCAGCGAGGAGGGCGTCTCCTTCCAGTCTCCGGTTGATGGTTCCAAAGTGTACCTGGATCCGGAGCGCTCAATGGAGGTTCAGCGCAAGCTGGGTTCTGATATTGTCATGATCTTCGATGAGTGCACCCCGTACCCGGCCACTGAGAAAGAAGCGCAGGTGTCAATGGAGCTGTCCCTGCGCTGGGCGGCCCGCAGCAAGGCAGCCCACGAAGGCAATGATGCAGCGTTGTTCGGCATTATTCAGGGCGGGATGTATCCAACCCTGCGCAGCCAATCGTTGCAGGGTTTGACCGAGATTGGCTTTGATGGCTATGCCATTGGCGGGCTGTCGGTCGGTGAGCCCAAGGATGAGATGCTAAAAGTGCTGGATGGGCTCGCCGATGATTTGCCGGTGGATCGCCCGCGCTACCTGATGGGGGTTGGCACACCCGCGGATATTCTGGAAGCGGTGATGCGTGGTGTGGATATGTTCGACTGCGTGATGCCCACCCGCAATGCCCGCAATGGCCATCTGTTTACCTCCACCGGCGTCATCAAAATTCGCAATGCCGTGCACCGCCATAGCGACCAACCGCTGGATGCGAGCTGCGATTGCTATACCTGCCAGAATTTTAGTCGCGGTTATCTGCACCACCTGGATCGTTGCAAGGAAATGTTGGGTGCGCAGCTCAATACCATCCACAATCTGCGCTTCTATCAAAATCATATGGCAGGGATTCGCGAGGCCATTGAGCAGCAGCGTCTGTCTGCTTTCGCCGCGGAATTTTACGCGGCGCAGATTCCTCGCTAAGGTCATGGGTCGCCGCGGTGACCAGTCGCGGTGACCAGTCGCGGTGACCAGTCGCGGTGAGAATGGGAGGGGCTGATGTATAAGTTGGTCGTGTTTGTGCCCGAAACGCACGGGGAGGCAGTAAAAGAAGCCATCTTTGCCGCCGGTGCGGGGCGTCAGGGAAATTATGAGGCTTGTTGTTGGCAGAGTGCTGGCACTGGACAATTTCGGCCGATGGCCGGCAGCCAGCCCTTTATCGGCAGTCACGGAGCGCTGGAGCGGGTCGCTGAGCTACGGGTCGAAACCCTGTGTTCGGCTGAGGTGATGGGGCCGGTGTTGGCGGCACTTCGCGAGGCTCACCCCTATGAAGAGCCGGCCTTCGATATTATCGCACTAGTGGACCCCAACGAATTCGAGAGTAGGTAATAGTCATGTTATATCAACTGGATGACACCAAGGTACGCCTTGAGGGCGAGGGCCACTTTGTGGCAGAGAGCGCTGCAGTGATTGGTAATGTGACCCTGTGCGAGGACGTTAGCGTCTGGTTCAATGTGGTGATTCGCGCTGACAACGAGCCCATGCACATTGGCGCGCGCAGCAATATTCAGGATGGCTCCGTGCTGCACAGCGATGAAGGGTTCCCGCTGACCATCGGTGAGGATGTCACCGTAGGGCACAAGGCCATGATCCACGGCTGCACCATTGGTGATGGCAGCCTGATTGGCATCAATGCAGTGGTGCTCAATGGCGCAAAAATTGGCAAGGGCTGCTTGATTGGCGCTGGTGCGCTGGTGACGGAGGGCATGGAGGTGCCTGATGGCTCTCTGGTGCTGGGCGCCCCCGGCAAGGTTCGTCGTCAGCTTAGCGAGGCGCAACGTGAAGGCCTGCTGGCATCAGCCGCCCATTATGTTGAAAATGGCCACCGCTACCTTCGCGGGCTGAAACCCCAAGAAGGTTGAACACGCGGCAGTATGGAGGCCCCAGAATTGAAGATGAAAGACCAGGTAGAGAAGCCCGTCGCGTCGCCTTGTGTGTCAGTGTGCGCCCTCGACGACGAGGACGTGTGCACGGGGTGTTTCAGGGATCTGGACGAAATCGCCCGCTGGTCAACTCTCGATAATCCAGCCCGCCGGGAAGTGCTGCTCCGTTGTCAGCAACGTCGCAAGGCCCGGTTTGGTGATTTTGGCTTGGGGTGACGGTCACGGGGCTTGATCAGCCTCTGGCAGAAAACGCGCGAACCTTCTGAATCAGGTTGCCTTTGACCTCGATAATTTCAAAACGATAGCGATCAAATTTCACCCCCACCGAGGCCTCGGGAAAGGACTCGAGGCGCTCCAATAGCAGACCATTCAAGGTCTTTGGCCCGTCTGTGGGCAATTCCCACTTCAACGATTTGTTGATATCCCGGATGGTAGTAGTGCCGTCAATCACGAAGCTGCCATCCTGCTGGTGGGTAATGTCATCGGTTTCACCGCTTAGGTTTGAAGTGAACTCGCCGACGATTTCCTCAAGCAGATCTTCCAGGGTGACAATGCCTTGCATCACGCCATATTCGTCTACCACGATGCCCATGCGGCGTTTTTTCTGCTGGAAATTAAACAGCTGCGTGTTGAGCGGGGTACCCTCGGGGATAAAGTAGGGGCTGCGCAGCGAGCCGAGCAGGGCATCCCGCTGTACCTGGCCCTGTTTGTTGACGCTGTTGATAATGTCGCGCTGGTGGAGGATGCCGACAATGTTGTCGATATCGCCTTTATAAACGGGGATGCGGGTGAATTCAGCGGTGCGCAACTTCTCAATGATGGTTTCGGTGTCTGCCTCAATATCGATGCCGAAGACCTCATTGCGGGGGATCATGATGTCTTCCACTGTGATCTGCTCAAGGTCGAGGATGTTCAGCAGCATGCCCTTGTGGTGCTTGGGAATCAGATGGCCGGCATCGCCTACAATGGTGCGCAGCTCTTCAACGCCGATATGGTCGCTGCCATCACCTTTCTCCACACCGGTCAGGCGCAGAACAAAATGGGTAATGTGGCTGACCAGCCAGATGACGGGTGACAGGAGTTTGCGCAGTGGCAGCAGAATATGGCTTACCGCGTAGGCCACTAGCTCGGACTTATAGGCGGCAATTGTCTTGGGAATAATTTCTGCGAAGATCAGAAATGCGAGGGTTAGCAAAATCGAGGCGGGCACCACGGCGTTGTCGCCGTAAAGTCGAATCGCCAGTACGGTGGCAATGGCGGCTGCCAGGTTGTTGACGAGGTTATTGCCAATCAGAATGGTGCTGATCAGGCTGTCTGGCTGCTCCAGCAGTTTGGCCGCCCGGCGGGCGCCACTGTGACCAGACTTTGCTTTGTGGCGAAGACGGTAGCGATTCAGGGACATCATTCCGGTTTCGGAACCAGAAAAAAACGCCGACAAAACGATCAGCGCAGCCAAGACGCCGAAAAGAAGACCCAGCGGTGCTTCGTTCAAAAAGCCAACAACTCCCTAATAAATTTGAGACGCACATCTTGAATAAAAAGTGCGTTGGGAACAAGGAATATTGAGACCGGATCGGTCATTTCCCCGAGAAGATTCGCATCACCCTAATTCAAAATCCACTGCAGCACCACCTGGGTGCCAATATAGGCCAGCATCAGAAAGGCAAATGCCCATAGCGTCCAGCGAATGGCGGTGCGTCCGCGCCAGCCCAGCGTTGCCCGGCCCCAGAGTAAAATGGCAAACAGAGCCCAGGCCACCACTGAGAACACAGTTTTGTGGACCAGGTGCTGGGCGAGGAGGTCTTCCACATATAACGCGCCGCTGGCAATGGCCACGGTGAGCAGGGCAAAGCCAGCCCAAATAAACTCAAACAGCATCTCCTCGATGGTCTGGAGTGGCGGCAGGAGGTTGGAAAGGCCCAGCAGCTTGTGCTGTTTCAGGCGCTTGTCCTGGATCGCCAGCACAATGGCGAGCGCCGCCGCCACTGACAGCACGCTGTAGGAAAGAATGGACGAGATAATATGAACAAAAACGCCAGTGCCGACATGGCTGAGAATGTCGTGGTTGGGCGGCAAGGTGAGTTCGGCCAGGAGCGCGAGGGCCGCTAGCGGGTAGACCGCAATCAGCAGGCTGTGAACCGGACGCCGAAAACTGGCGAGCAGGGTGATCAGACAAATCACCCAGCTGATTAATGAAAGGCTTTGGGGCAGGCCCAGGTCTATGCCGATATCGGTGTAGATTGCGGTAATGGCAGCCACGGCATGGGCGCTGACCGCGCCAAACGCCAACAGCGCGGGGAGCATTTCGCCGCTGCTGGATTTGATCTGGCGAATTTGTAAGCCACCGGCCAGACCGTAAAGCACAATGGCGGCGATGCTCAAATATACATTCATTCGGTGTGTTAGCCGTGGTTGTGAGTGGCCGAGGGCGGCGGCGCGATTGCCAAAAAGAGACGGGTCGTCTGCATTGGGTCGCGCTGCTGACTCGGTTATACTGCTCGCCCTTTGTTGATTCCGGCTGCCGTGGCCAACGCGGTGCTGAGCAGTGGCAGATTGTAAGCGCGTTGGCGCTGAGCTGTCGACACGCTGCGAGCCAGCCGGGCACCGACCCGATGTAAACCTACAGAGTAAGAGAGCAAAGCATGTTCGAGAGCTTGCAGGAACGCCTTTCCCAGACCTTGCGCTCGGTAACCGGTCAGGCCCGGTTGAGTGAGGACAATATCAAGGATGCGATGCGCGATGTGCGCATGGCGTTGCTTGAGGCCGATGTCGCCCTGCCGGTAGTGAAGGACTTTGTCGAGGCCGTACGCAGCCGCGCGGTGGGGCAGGAAGTCAGCAAGAGCCTGAGCCCCGGGCAGATGTTTATCAAGATCGTCCAGCAGGAGCTGGAGAACATCATGGGCCAAAGCAATGAGGCCCTGAATCTGTCGGTGCAGCCCCCGGCGGTGATCCTGATGGCGGGCCTGCAGGGTGCAGGTAAAACCACCTCGGTGGCCAAGCTGGCCAAGTTTCTCCAGGACAAGCAGAAGAAAAAGGTGCTGGTGGTCAGCGCCGACGTGTACCGCCCGGCAGCGATCAAACAGTTGGAAACCGTTGCTGGCGAAGTGGGGGCGACCTTTTTCCCCAGTACAATTGAGCAAAAGCCGGTGGATATCGCCAAAGGCGCAATCAGCGAAGCCAAGCTGCGCTTTTTTGATGTGGTGATTGTGGATACGGCCGGTCGACTCCACGTCGACGCCGATATGATGACCGAAATCACCGATTTGCACGCGGCCATCAATCCGGTCGAAACCCTGTTCGTGGTGGATGCCATGACCGGTCAGGATGCGGCCAATACCGCAAAGGCCTTCAACGAGGCGCTGCCACTCACCGGGGTGATTTTGACCAAGGCTGACGCCGATAGCCGCGGTGGTGCTGCGCTGTCAGTGCGTCATATCACTGGCAAGCCCATCAAGTTTATCGGTACCGGCGAAAAAACCGATGCCCTCGACCCCTTCTACCCTGATCGTATCGCCTCCCGTATTTTGGGGATGGGCGACATCCTGTCGCTGATCGATGAAGCCGAGGCCAAGCTCGACAAGCAAAAAGCCGAGAAGCTGGCCAAGAAGCTGAAAAAGGGCAAGAAGTTCGATCTGGAAGATCTGCGCGACCAGCTTCAACAAATGCAGCAGATGGGCGGGCTTGGTGGCCTGCTCGACAAGCTGCCGGGCATGGGCAATATGGCCCAGATGGCCCAGAGTCAGGTGGATAGCAAAATGTTCACGCGCATGGAAGCCATCATCAACTCCATGACGCCCGCTGAGCGCCGCAATCCGGATATTCTCAATGGCTCTCGCAAGCGCCGTATCACCGTTGGCTCGGGCACCGAAATCCAGGATCTGAATCGCCTGCTAAAGCAGCACAAGCAGATGGCGAAGATGATGAAGAAGATGGGGCAGAAGGGCGGCATGACCAATATGATGCGCGGAATGGGCGGTATGATGCCGCCCGGCGGTGGTCGCTTCCCTGGCATGTAAGGCGCGCCGGCTGAGTGAGTTGGCTGATTATGTAGACAGGGCGCCGGTGGCTAGGGCGCTTTTGTCTTGATAATAAACTTGCAAAGATCAGGCTAACTAACTGAAATTAATCTTTAAAATTATTTTCTCTCCGGGCGAGTTCTCAGTCTGTCCGCTGCGGGGATATTGGAGTCGCGAAATTCGCCAGAAATAAATCCCTAAGTGTTTCAAACACCACGCATTTCCCTTATAATGCCGCGCCTTTACGGCCGCGCCCTGTGCGTGGTTGTGCAAATTTTTTAGCAGCGGGTCGACAGGCTCGCCGTAAACAACAGGAAATGAAACAAGAATGGTCACTATTCGTTTGTCTCGCGGCGGCTCTAAAAAGCGTCCTTTCTACCACCTGACTGTTACTGACAGCCGCTCTTCTCGCAACGGCCGGTTTATTGAGCGCGTAGGTTTTTTCAACCCGATCGCTCGTGGTCAGGAAGAGCGTCTGCGTGTTGACGCTGCGCGCGTTGAGTACTGGGTTAGCCAAGGCGCGCAAGTGTCTGATCGCGTTGCTCAGTTGCTGAAAGACAGTCAGAAAGAAAGCGCTGCCGCTTAATTTATGGCAGGCCCCGGCGATTATGTGGTGATTGCGAAGATCACCACGGTTTACGGGGTGAAAGGTTGGGTGAAGGTGCATTCCTTCACCGACCCGTTAGAGAACTTTCTGAACCACTCCCGCTGCTTTTATCGTCGGGATAAAGAGTGGAAAGCGCTGGAAATCGTCACCAGTCAGCGGCACGGCAAGGGCATTGTGGCCCAGCTGGCTGGGGTAGACGATAGAGACGCGGCCAGAGAGTTTTGTGGCGTGGAGCTGGCAATTGCCAACGATGCGCTGCCGTCACTCGAAGAGGGTGAATATTACTGGCACCAATTGATCGGCTTAAAAGTCTATACCCATCAGGGCGGCATGCAGTTGCTGGGTGAGGTGAGCGATCTGATGGAAACCGGTGCCAACGATGTGCTGGTGGTGAAAGCCTGCCAGGGTAGCATCGACAAGCAGCAACGCCTGGTGCCTTATCTGCCAGGACAGTTTGTAGAGCGCATCGATCTCCAGGCGGGGGAGATGTTAGTGGACTGGGATCCGGCCTTTTAACAACGCCGTTGACTAGTCAGGTTTTTGGGAGACGAGTCATGGATATTGCCGTCGTGACCTTGTTTCCAGAGATGTTTAGCGCGGTCAGCGATTATGGCGTGACCGGCAGAGCGGTAAGCAGCGGTGGGTTGGCAATTAGCTGTGTTAACCCCCGCTATTTTACTGCGGATCGTCACCAGACGGTGGATGACCGGCCCTACGGCGGTGGTCCCGGGATGGTGATGATGGCACCGCCCCTCGCTAAGGCCATTACTGAGGCCAAGGCGAAAGTGGCGCAGGGAGCCAAAGTGATTTATCTGTCTCCCCAGGGGCAGACACTCAGCCAGCAACGGCTTGAGGCCCTGGCCCAAGAGCCTGCATTAATACTGCTGGCGGGTCGGTATGAGGGAGTGGACGAGCGCTTGATCAATGAACTGGTCGATGAGGAGTTGTCGATTGGTGATTATGTGCTCAGTGGCGGTGAGTTGGCTGCCATGGTGGTGATCGATGGTGTAAGCCGTCTGTTGCCAGGCGTGTTGGGGCATCCGCTGTCTGCGCAGCAGGACTCCTTCACCGACGGATTATTGGATTGTCCGCATTACACACGGCCCGAAACCTATCAGGGGAGCTCGGTGCCGGCGGTGCTAACCAGTGGCAATCACGAGGCAATACGGCGCTGGCGGCTCAAGCAGTCGCTGGGTCGGACCTGGCAAAGACGCCCGGATCTGCTGGAAAAGTGCGATCTGAGTGAAGAGCAAAAATTACTGCTGGCGGAATTTATCCGCGAGTGTGACGATTAACTGACAAGCTAGCTGTGAAGCTACACTTTTTATTTTTAGGAGCAGGCCATGAGCACCAACAAAATTATCGCTGAGCTGGAAGCGGAACAAACCGCCAAAGAACTGCCAGAATTCGGCCCCGGCGACACCGTTGTCGTTCAGGTAAAAGTAAAAGAAGGTAACCGCGAGCGTCTGCAGGCCTTTGAAGGTGTGGTCATCGGTGTTCGCAACCGCGCCCTGAACTCTGCTTTCACCGTGCGTAAAATTTCTCACGGTGTTGGCGTTGAGCGTACTTTCCAAACTTACAGCCCGCTGATCGACAGCATCCAGGTCAAGCGTCGCGGTGATGTACGTCAAGCCAAACTGTACTACCTGCGCGAGCGCAGCGGTCGTTCTGCCCGCATCAAAGAAAAGCTGGCCAACAAAGGCTAAGTGGTTGGGCGCAAGCCCGATTCGCTCCGAGAAAGGCAGCCCGAGGCTGCCTTTTTTTGTGCCGGTGTAAAATCGCTTGAGTGCGGTTTGGGCTGATATGATGGCCCGCAACATGTTCTCAGGAAGCCAGTTGATGGCAGTTGATGTTCCCCAGAGTGATCTCCGTCTGATTGATGGCTACGTCGATGCACTGTGGCTGGAGAAAGGGCTGGCCGCCAACACATTGGAGGCTTACCGGAGAGATTTGACGTTTTGGGCGCAATGGCTGGCTGAGCGAGAGGGTGTCGGCCTGCTCCAGGCCGGTAAAGCGCAGGTGCTGGCTTATCTGGGAGCCCAGGGTGCGCTCCAGCGTTCGGTTCGCAGCAGCGCCCGATTACTATCGTGTTTGCGGGGATTTTATCGCTACCACCTCAGAGAATCGCGCATTCAAGTAGACCCTACCGCTGATATCGATTCGCCCAAGCTGGGTCGGCCACTGCCGAAATCCCTCAGCGAGCGCGATGTTGAGGCGCTACTATTGGCGCCCAATGTTGATGAACCCCTCGGGTTGCGCGACCGGGCCATGTTGGAGCTGCTGTATGCCTCTGGCCTGCGAGTTACCGAATTGATTGGGCTGCAGTTTTCTCAGGTCAGCACCAATCAGGGAGTGGTCAAGGTAATAGGCAAGGGCAATAAGGAGCGCTTGGTGCCGATGGGGGAAGAGGCGCTCGACTGGCTGCAGAAGTATCTGCGCTATGGGCGACCCGCGCTTTGTGCAGGGCCGCCAACGGAGGTGATTTTTCTCAGTCAGCGCGGCGGGCAGATGACCCGGCAGACCTTTTGGCATCGCATAAAGCACTGGGCGACGGTTGCCGGAATTCGGGCCACCATTTCGCCACACACCCTGCGCCACGCTTTTGCCACCCACCTGATTAACCACGGTGCCGACTTGCGGGTGGTACAATTGCTTCTCGGCCACAGTGACCTGAGTACCACCCAGATATACACTCACGTGGCTCGGGAGCGAATGAAAGCCCTGCACGCAGCCCACCACCCCAGGGGTTAGCGTGCTGAACTCCTAACGTTTTCGGTGTTCTTAAAGCAGTTATTTGTGATGACGGAGTCGATTTTGAAGACCAAAAAAACCACTTTCTTGCGTTGCGCCAGTGGCTTGACCCTGACGCTTGCGCTGACCCTTACCGCGGCGTGCTCAAAGCAGGCGTCTGACGCAGATGCAGACAAGCCCGCCGTTGCAGCCGGATCCAGTCAGGCTGCTGGTGGCGATGAGGCGGCGATTCGCCAGCGCTTTAAAACCGCACGTCCCGATGTGGTGATCAGCCAGGTTGCGCCCAGTGATGTCGCTGGCATTTACCGTGTTGAGCTGCAAAACGGACCCGAAATCTATGTATCTGCCGACGGCAAATACTTTTTCCTCGGCGATATGTACTCGGTCACCGAAACGGGCTTTGTCAATCTGGCCGAAACCCGGCGCAACGGCGAGCGGCAAAAGCTGATGGCCGAGGTGAAGCGGGAGGATATGATTATCTTCAGCCCGGAGGGTAAGCCCAAGGGGGCGGTGTACGTGTTCACCGATGTGGATTGCGGATACTGCCAAAAGCTGCACAAGGAGGTACCTGAGCTCAACGCGATGGGGATAGAGGTCCGCTACCTCGCTTACCCGCGGGCCGGTTTGGGTACGCCAACCTACAAGAAGATGGAGTCGGCCTGGTGTGCAGATGACCGGCTCGCGGCGATGGATGCGCTGAAAGACCGTCGGCCCATTCCTGAGAAGAGCTGTGACAACCCCATTGCCGAGGAATACAAGCTCGGCGGCGAAGTCGGTGTCACGGGTACACCGGCGATTGTGACGACCTCTGGCCAGTTGATTCCTGGTTATATGCCTGCTGACCGCCTTGCCAAGGTCGTTCTGCAAAGCGAGTCCTGATCCATTGAAGCCCGTCGCCCCGGAATAATGCCGGTGGCGATGGCTTTAGTGCCCCGGCTTGACTAAAATGTTCGCCTTTTCCAGCGCCCGTGAGGGTTCGCTGGCATCATTCTTTACGGTACAAAATGACTAAGGAGCGTCCGTGGATCCGGTCAAAGTAGGTATTTGTGGTTTCGGAACAGTTGGTAGCGGCACCTATGCCGTGCTGACCCGCAATGCGGCAGAGATTGCCGCCCGTGTGGGCGCCGAAATTGTGGTGGCCGAAATCGGCGCCCGGCGTGGCTGTGAGGACAGTGACGTGGGTGCTACAGCGGTAAACCGCGATGTGTTCGCGGTCGCGGACAACCCGGAAATCGATATTGTTGTTGAGCTGATTGGTGGCACGACCACGGCCAAAGATCTGGTTCTGCGCGCCATTGAAAACGGCAAGCATGTGGTGACGGCCAACAAGGCGTTGATCGCCGAGCACGGTAACGAAATTTTCGCCGTGGCTGCCGAAAAAGGCGTCTCTGTGGCGTTTGAAGCGGCTGTAGCTGGGGGCATTCCGATTATCAAAGCCCTGCGGGAAGGTCTGGCCGGTAACCGGATTCAATGGCTGGCCGGGATTATCAACGGCACGGGCAACTTCATCCTGACAGAAATGCGCGATAAGGGCCGGGACTTCAGCGATGTGCTGGCCGAAGCCCAGGCGCTGGGGTATGCCGAAGCGGACCCCACCTTTGATGTAGAGGGTATCGACGCCGCCCACAAACTGGTTATTCTCGCGTCGCTGGCCTTTGGTATTCCGCTCCAATTCGACAAGGTCTACACCGAGGGCATCAGCCGCATTGCGCCTGAGGATGTCACTTACGCGGAAGAGCTGGGTTATCGCATCAAGCACCTGGGTATTGCCCGGGACACTGACAACGGTATTGAGCTGCGGGTTCACCCCACGCTGATTCCCGTCAAGCGCCTGATCGCCAACGTTAATGGCGTAATGAACGCGGTGTTGGTGCAATCCGACGCCGTCGGCCCCAGCCTATACTACGGCGCGGGTGCGGGCAGCGAGCCCACCGCCTCGGCAGTGGTGGCCGATATTATTGACGTTGCGCGGACCCTTGGCGCCACACCGGATGCCCGAGTACCGTACCTGGCCTTCCAGCAATCGGCCCTGAGCGCCCACCCGGTGCTGCCCATCGATGAGGTAGAGACCGCCTTTTACTTGCGGATGTCCGCCGTGGATCGTCCCGGGGTGCTGTCACGGGTGGCCCAGATTCTCAGCGACGAGGGCATCAGCATCGAAGCCCTGATCCAGAAGGAGCCGCCGGAAGAGGCCAATCTGGTGCCGATGATCATCCTGACCAACCGCACCATCGAGGGCAAACTGTCTTCAGCGGTGGCTCAGATCGAAGGCCTGGAAAGCATCGTTGGCGAAGTCACCCGGATTCGGGTGGAGTCCCTGGCGGGCTGATCTTTGAGTCTGACGTCTGACGTCCGACCAATGATTATTTGAAGGAGTCCGCTCTAGGGTGGGCTTTACGCGACTACTGTAGCTAGAATCGAGAACAACGTGAAATACATCAGCACCCGGGGCAAGGCCCCCGCACTAAACTTTGAAGACGTTCTGCTGACTGGCCTGGCGCCAGACGGCGGTTTGTATGTGCCCGAATCGCTGCCGCAGTACAGCAAAGCGCAGATCGCCGCGTGGTCGTCCTTGCCCTACACCGAGTTGGCCTTTGAAATCATTCAGCCCTTTGTCGCGGGCTGTATTCCCGATGCCGATCTGAAGGCGATTATCGAAGACAGTTATGTGGACTTCCGTCACCCGGCCATCGCGCCGCTGGTGCAGCTGGGCCACAACGAATGGCTGTTGGAACTGTTCCAGGGCCCGACCCTAGCCTTTAAGGATTTTGCCCTGCAGATGCTGGGCCGTCTGCTGGATTACGTGCTGGAAAAGCGTCAGCAAAAAGTCGTGGTGATGGGTGCCACTTCCGGTGATACCGGTTCTGCCGCTATCCAGGGTGTGAAGCGTTGCGCCAATGTCGATATTTTTATTCTGCACCCCTATCAGCGGGTGTCTGAAGTTCAGCGCCGCCAGATGACTACCGTCGTGGGCGACAACATCCACAACATCGCATTGAAGGGACACTTTGACCACTGCCAGGCATTGGTCAAAGCCAGCTTCGCCGATCAGAGCTTCCTGCCGGAAGGCCGGCAGCTGGTAGCGGTGAACTCGATTAACTGGGCGCGGATCATGGCCCAGATCGTTTATTACTTCTACGCCGCCTATGCTGTGGGCGCCCCCGACCGCAAGGTCAGCTTCTCGGTGCCCACCGGCAACTTTGGCGATATTTATGCCGGCTACCTGGCCAAGTGCATGGGCCTGCCCATCGATCAGCTGGTGGTGGCTACCAACCAGAACGATATTCTGCATCGCTTTATCAGTAGCAATCAGTTTGAAAAACACGAGCTGCAGCACACCCTGTCGCCAAGTATGGATATTGTGGTGTCCAGCAATTTTGAGCGGATGCTGTTTGACTGCTTCGACCGGGACGGCGCCGCCATTGCCGATTTGATGCAAAAGATGAACACCGAGACCACCTCCATTCCGGCGGGGGCCTTCGATAAAGTGCGTGAGCTGTTTGCCAGCAGTGCGGTCAATGATGAAGACACTGTAGCGACCATTGCCTCGGTCTATCAGGCCAGCGAGTACCTGCTGGACCCGCACTCAGCCATCGGCGTCAAAGCCGCCCGGGATTGCTGGCGGGATAAGAGCGTGCCGATGGTGACCCTAGCGACCGCCCATCCGGCCAAATTCCCGGAAGCGGTAATGAAGGCGGGCTACCCCTCGGCGCCGCCGCTGCCACTGCATATGGCTGACCTGTTTGACTTGGACGAGCGTTACGAAGTCCTGGACAACGACATGGCTGCTGTTCAGCAGTTTATGGCGGCCAATATCCGCGCCTGATGCCATTTCCTCGCATTGTCCTGCGTGAGCGTCGGGCCGAAGAGGGTCCGGCGCCAGAATTCCCCCAACTGCCCGATCTGCTGACCCGCCTGTACCACAATCGGGGGTTGCGCCGCGCTCAAGAGTTGTCGCTGGGTCTGGATGCCTTACCCGCGCCGACCATGAAGGGCCTGGACGTGGCGGTGGAATTGTTGGTAGCGGCCATTGCTGGCAATAAGCGCCTACTGATCGTTGGCGACTTCGACTGCGACGGCGCAACCAGCACCACCCTGGCCATGCTGGGTCTGACCGCACTGGGTGCTCGCCAGGTCGACTTCCTGGTTCCCAATCGTTTCGAGTATGGCTACGGCCTTAGCCCCGAGATAGTCGCCGTGGCCGCCGAGCGCCAACCCGATCTGATTATCACCGTGGATAACGGTATTTCCAGTATCGACGGGGTTGAGGCGGCGAGGGCGCTGGGGATTCCGGTATTGGTGACCGATCACCATTTGCCCGGCGATGAGTTGCCCAAGGCTGCCGCGATTGTGAATCCCAACCAGCCCGGCTGCGAGTTTCCGGATAAAGCCCTGGCAGGGGTGGGGGTGATGTTTTATCTGCTGCTGGCCCTGCGGAGCAAGCTGCGAGAGCAGGGCGCCTTTGTCGATCGCTCGGCACCGAATCTGGCCGAGTTTCTCGATATTGTTGCTCTGGGCACAGTGGCTGATGTGGTGCCCCTCAGTCATGCCAACCGCATTCTGGTTGAGCAGGGCCTGCGCCGGATTCGGGCGGGGCGCTGTCGCCCCGGCATCTCCGCGCTGTTGAAGGTCTCGGGCCGCGACGCCGGCCGTCTGGTGGCCAGCGATCTGGGCTTTACCGTGGGACCGCGCCTCAACGCCGCGGGGCGCCTCGATGATATGACCATCGGCATCCGCTGCCTGTTGGAAGAGGATCCCAATCGAGCCCTGAACCTGGCGGCCGAGCTGGATGACCTCAACCGGGAGCGGCGCAGCATTGAGCAGAGTATGAAGGACGAGGCCTTTCGGGCCCTGTCCCATCTGCACCTAGAGGGCGCCGATCTGCCCGCGGGTTTGTGTCTGTTCGAACCCTCCTGGCATCAGGGTGTGGTGGGGATACTGGCCTCCCGGGTCAAGGAACAATTCCACCGCCCGGTGATTGCCTTTGCCGAAACCAGCAATGACGAAATCAAGGGGTCGGCCCGGTCCATCCCCGGTCTGCATATGCGCGATGCCCTGGATTTGATCGCCAAGCGCCACCCCCAACTGCTGCGCAAATTCGGCGGTCACGCCATGGCGGCGGGGCTCAGTCTGGCGCGCAAAGACTTTGACACCTTTCGCCAGGCCTTTGCTGATACCGTGGCCGAGCTGGTCAGTGAGGACGACCTGGAAGCGGTGGTCCACAGTGATGGCGAACTGAGCCAGGCCAGCCTGACCCTGGAAAATGCCGAGCTGCTGCGCAATGCCGGGCCCTGGGGGCAGGCCTTCCCCGCGCCGGTCTTTCATGGCCGCTTCCGCATTCAGCAGCAACGTCTGGTCGGCGAAAAACACCTGAAAATGGTGCTGCTGCCCGAAGCCACTGATGCGCCCCTCATAGATGCCATCGCTTTTAACATCGATACCGCAGTCTGGCCTGATACTGGCGTGGAGTTGGTGGAGCTGGTCTATAAGCTGGATAGCAACCTGTGGCGGGAAAATTTGTCGCTGCAGCTGTTGGTGGATCATTTACGGGCGGTTTGACGGGAGACGCTGGACGGGAGCAGCCAAAGCACTCGCTGTGCTCGCGGGCTGGGCCCACGGTAAACGCAAAAGCGGCCGCGGCTTCGCCGCGGGATGCTGCGAGAGCGGCAAAGCCGCATGTAGTTGCGTCTCCCGTCTCCCGCACCAGCCTTTCCGCCACCCGGTCCATCAGGTAAAATGCCCGCCTTTTGTAAAATCAGGCTCGGACCGCACTCAATGTTAGAAATCAATGCCCTGCGCAATGCCCTCAAGGATATGACTGAGCGTACTGATACGCTTAGGGGGTACCTTTGACTACGCTAACAAGAAAGAGCGCTTGACCGAGGTTGAGCTAGAACTGGGGGATTCCTCTGTGTGGGATGATCCTGCCCGGGCCCAGGAGCTGGGTCGGGAGCGCAGCAGCCTCGAATTGGTGGTGGCCTCCATCGACGAGCTGGATGCCGGAATCACCGACGCCGAAGAGCTGCTGCTTATGGCGGCGGAAGAGGATGACGAAGACACCATCAACGCGCTGCAGGAAGATGTGAAGAAGCTGGAAGCGGTGCTCGCCACCCTGGAATTTCGGCGCATGTTTTCCGGTGAAATGGACCCCAACAACTGTTACCTGGATATCCAATCTGGCTCTGGCGGTACCGAGGCTCAGGATTGGGCCAGCATGGTGCTGCGCATGTACTTGCGCTGGTGTGAAGACAAGGGCTTTAAGGCCGAACTGGTCGAGGCCTCCGATGGCGAGGTGGCCGGTATCAAAAGTGCCACCATTCATGTGCAGGGTGAGTACGCATACGGTTGGTTGCGCACCGAAACGGGTGTTCACCGCCTGGTGCGCAAATCGCCATTCGATTCTGGCAATCGCCGCCACACCTCTTTTTGCTCGGTGTTTATCTCCCCTGAGATTGACGACAATATTGAGATCGATATCAACCCCGCCGATGTGCGTACCGATACCTACCGGGCCAGCGGCGCCGGTGGTCAGCACGTCAACAAAACTGACTCGGCGGTGCGCTTGACCCACGTGCCCACCAATACGGTAGTGCAGTGCCAGACCGAACGCTCCCAGCACCAGAACCGGGATAACGCCTGGAAGATGCTGCGCGCCAAGCTCTATGAACTGGAGCTGCAGAAACGCAACACCGCCGCCCAAGCATTGGAAGATAGCAAGGCCGATATCGGCTGGGGCAGCCAGATTCGCAGTTACGTACTGGATGACCAGCGCATTAAAGACCTGCGCACCAATGTTCAAACCAGCAACTGCGGTGCCGTGCTGGATGGCGATCTGGATATGTTTATTGAGGCCAGTTTGAAGTTTGGGCTTTAAAGAACTGGGCCGGACGTCGGAAGCCTGACGTCTGACGCAAAGCAGCCCCAGGGTTTTAACGTCCGACCCGATATTTAGCACTACACGTCCGACATCAGACGTCCGACGTCCGACCAGAGATATTTATCCATGTCTGATACAGAAAATACCCAAATCACCGCGCAGGAAGAAAACCGCCTGATCGCCGAGCGTCGCAGCAAGCTGGCGGCCATTCGCGAAAAGCGCAATGCCTTCCCCAATGCCTTTCGCCGGGATGCCTATGCCCAGCAGTTGCAAGAGGAGCTGGGTGACAAGGACAAGGCAGAACTGGAAGCGCTGGATCGCAAGGCCAAGGTGGCCGGGCGGATTATGGCCAAGCGCGGGCCCTTCCTGGTGCTGCAGGATATGAGCGGTCGCATTCAGGCCTATGTGGATAAAAAGCAACTGCCGGAAGAACTTGCTGAAGAAATCAAACACTGGGACATCGGCGATATCGTGTTTGCCTGTGGTCCGGTGCATAAATCCGGCAAGGGCGATCTGTATGTGTATATGGAAGAAGCGGGCCTGCTGACCAAATCCCTGCGTCCGCTACCGGATAAATTTCATGGCCTGCAGGATCAGGAAATGCGCTACCGCCAGCGCTATGTCGACCTGATTATGAACGAGCAGTCCCGCCGCACCTTCGCGATTCGCTCAAAGATGATTACCAGCATTCGCAATTACCTCCAGCAGCGCGACTTTATGGAAGTGGAAACACCGATGATGCAGGTGATTCCCGGTGGCGCCAGCGCCAAGCCCTTTGTCACCCATCACAATGCTCTGGATCTTGATATGTATCTGCGTATTGCACCGGAGCTGTATTTGAAGCGGCTGGTGGTGGGCGGCTTTGAGCGGGTATTTGAAATCAACCGCAACTTCCGCAACGAGGGCCTTTCGACTCGGCACAACCCCGAGTTCACTATGATCGAGTTTTATCAGGCCTATGCGGACTACAACGACCTGATGGATTTAACCGAAGACATGCTGCGCACGGTGGCCCAAGAGGTCCTTGGCACAACCACCATTCAATACCAGGGCAGCGAATACGACTTCGCCCAGCCCTTTGCGCGCCTGTCGGTATTCGACGCGGTGCTCAAGTATAACCCCAATGTGACTGCCGAACAGTTGGCTGATAAAGCCCAGGCAATCGCGGTCGCCAAGTCCCTTGGCATAGACGTGAAAGACACTTGGGGGCTGGGCAAAATCCAAATTGAGATCTTCGAAGAAACCGCTGAGCATAAGCTGGATCAGCCGACGTTTATCACCCAGTACCCTACAGAGGTATCGCCACTGGCCCGGCGCAGTGATGACAATCCCTTCGTAACCGACCGCTTTGAGTTCTTTGTGGGTGGTCGTGAACTGGCCAACGGCTTCTCGGAGCTGAATGACGCCGAGGATCAGGCGGAGCGCTTTATGGCCCAGGTTGCCGAAAAAGAGGCCGGAGATGATGAGGCCATGCACTACGACGCCGACTTTGTTGCAGCGCTGGAATACGGTTTGCCGCCCACCGCGGGCGAGGGGATCGGTATCGACCGTCTCGTGATGTTGTTTACCGATTCACCCTCCATTCGGGACGTTTTGCTGTTCCCCCATATGCGACCTGAAGCGTAACAAGCGCTTGTAGATATCGCCGATATACCAGCGACCGCCCTGTGACACAGTGAGGCGGTCGCCTGGTTTCTTGCCAGCCAGATTTTCCGCTTTTGTGTGCTCCGCCAAACCCTAGGCTGGACAATAACTTATGGGTCTGTACTATAAGCTCAAGCCGGAACTTCGACCGGTCCTTCCAGCGTTTTTTGGCACGGTTGGTTTATTTCCAACGCGGCATTGTCAGGAGTGGAGTCGATGAGTATCGAGAATGTGGATTTGTTTGACGGGCTGTCGCCAGACGAGCTGCAAATTTTGCGCGATACCAGCGTAATGCGGGAGTTCGCCAAAAATACCGTGCTCATTCACGAAGGTGACACTGCAGATTCGCTGTACGTGATCGAGTCCGGCCGGGTGAAAGTGTATTGCAGCGATAAAAGTGGCAAGGACTTTGTGCTGAATATTCTCGAATCCGGAGACTATTTTGGCGAGCTTGCTCTGCTGGACGATGACAAGCGCTCCGCGTCGGTAAGAGCGATGGACGCGACCCGGGTGCGGATTGTGTACAAGGAAGACTTCAAAGCGATCCTTGACCTTCACCCCAATATTACCCGGATTCTGAATAAGAACCTGACCCGCCGCATTCGTAAACTCACCAATGATGTGAAAAGCCTCGCCCTGCAGGATGTCTACGGTCGCGTGGTCAAGGTGTTGACCAGCCTTGCCGAACCCTTCGGTGATGGCGGGCAGATGCGTATCGAGGAAAAGCTGACCCAGCAGGAAATTGCTGATCGGGTGGGTTCCTCTCGTGAAATGGTTGCGCGTATCCTCAAGGACCTGACCATCGGCGAGTACGTCGAAGTGGAAGGCCGACACATCATCATTAAGAAGAAGCTGCCGGAAAGTTACTAGGGCCTGTTCACACTATTGGCTACTTTATCTTTGCTCAGGGTTTTGGAGCACCGCAAAATTACTGTTTTACGTCAGCTTAAGGCGCTTTGCCTGATTTCTTTGTGCTTCGGTTTGCTGGCCTGCGCCACCACGCCAAGTCCGCAAGCCCGCGACACTGCCGTTACCGGGGCTACCAATCTAGAAACCAACCAGCTCCCGGCGGTGTCGGTTTTTTTTCAGCGCCCCTCCAGCGAATTTTTGGCCAAGTGTCAGGCGTTTGAGCAGCGTTCGTTATTACACCATTGCCGCTTTACCGCGCCACCGCTGGAAAAGCTGCGAACGGCGATAGAAGCTCAAGGCCTGTTCGCGGAAGTTCGTCGCGCCGATGATGATATTCCCTACCGTTTGAGTTTCTCTATCGCAGATTTCAACGAGAAGACGGCAGCCGAAGTTGGCAGTGCCGCGCTGTCCGGTGCCACGCTGCTGGTTCTGCCGATGCGCCAGACCAAGGAGGTTAGGGTAGAGGCGAAGCTGTACTGGTTTAATCAGTTGCTATCCAACTTTGATGTATCGGTGGAGGATGAGCGATCCGTTTCGCTGTTCACCTTGGGCAAGGATTTCGAGACGCCTTTGGCCAGGCAGATCGCTGAGAAGGTGACGCACACCCTGCAGTCCCACCCTGAATTGTTCAGCGCGCAGTTTCTGAGCCGTACATTGGGTGCAACGGACTACGATCGCGAGTTGAAAATGCCCCAGGCGGTGGGCGCCTTTCAGGTGGCGGGTTCGCGGCAATTTCATCATCCCTTTCTCGGTATGCAGTTCCATTATCTTCGCCCAGCACAATTTGAGGATGCGGCGGATGTGTTTGTCTACCCGATCCGCCAGATAGCCTGGCAGAATTCGGCGATCGCGATAGAGGCTGAGTTAGAGGCGATTCGTGAGGAAATCAGCCGCTTGCTCGAGGCCGAGGAATTTCTTGCGCCCCAGTTCAGTGATCCGCAAGTGGAGGCAGGACCCGAGGCCGAACCGGTGGTGCGCTTTCACGTCGACTATGCCGACGCCCTCGATAACCACTTTCGATCCCGGGTGGTGCTCGCCGTACGGGGCGACAAATTTGTCAAGATTCGTCACACCGGGCTGGCCAGCGATCCGGCCGCGGAGCTGATCGCCGATTTTTCCCAGCGCCTGCTGGAGGGTATCGAGGTGCCCGGGGAGTCGCCTTTCATGGCTGAGGTACGGCGCGGTTGGGCGGCCGAGTTGAGTCGCGAGGGCGGTCAGTAATTTCCGGCTTATTGAGCTTGTTTTTTTGTCACTGCCAGCTGCGCCCGGCCCCGGGCAAAGCGCCCCTCAAGTTGTTGACCCTCGGTAAGGGATTCGCTATCCCGAATCGCTTGGCCACGCTCATCCAGCACAATGGCGTATCCCCGGTTGAGGGTTTGCTGGGGGCCGAGGGATTTTAGCTGTTGCTCCAAATGCTGTAGATGGGTGCTGGCCGCCTTGTGGCGCTGTTGCCAGGCGGTCTGCAGCCGGCCGTTGAGCGCGCTCAGCTCCCTGTGCCGCTGGCCGAGTTGACGGGTCGGGCTGAGCAAATGCAATTGCTTTTCCAGACCGTGCAATTGCTGAAATCGGCGGCGCTGCCCCTGCTGCCATTGGCTGGTGAGGCGCATTTCCAAATCGTCGAGGCGCTGGCTTTGCTCGCGAAGTTGGCTGCGTGGGTCCTTTAAACGACCAAACAGTTCTCGGCAGCGTTGGCGCATCAGGTCCAGGCGGCGGGTTTGTCCGGCGACCAAGCGCCCGTGTAACAGTTTCAGTCGAGAGAGCAGGGTGTGCTGGTCGGGGCTGAGCAGCTCGGCGGCGGCCGAGGGGGTGGCGGCGCGAACATCGGCGACAAAATCGCTAATGCTAAAGTCGACTTCGTGGCCCACTGCGCTCACCACCGGCAGACTGGAGGCACGAATCGCCTCGGCCACTCTCCGTTCATTGAATGGCCATAAATCCTCCAGCGAGCCGCCGCCCCGGCTGAGCAGAATGACGTCGAAATCCTGGTGGCCGGCATCTCGCCAGCGGTTGGCGGTGGCGAGGGCGTTGGCAATTTGCGCCGCCGCCTGATCGCCCTGAACCAGCACCGGCAGCACGGACACCCGCATTGCGGGCCAGCGCCGGGCAAGTACAGACAAAATATCGTGAATGGCCGCGCCGGTGGGTGAGGTCACTACCGCGATGTGATTGATGGTTTCTGGCAAGGGCTGTTTCAGTGCGGCGTCAAACCAGCCGGCCTCGCGCAACTCCTCTTTCAGTCGTTCAAAGGCGGCGGCCAGGGCACCGGCGCCGGCGGGCTGCATTTCGTCCACAATCAACTGATAGTCGCCGCGGCCCTCATAGAGACTGACTTTGCCAGTCACCGTGACCTGCTGATCCACTTCGGGCTGAAAGCGAACCCGCATATTGCGGCCTCGGAAGAAGGCGCAGCGAATTTGGGCGCGATCATCTTTGAGGGTGAAATACCAATGCCCGGAGCTGGGTCGCGACAAGGTGGATAGCTCGCCGCTGACCTTGACCTGAGCGAAGCAATCTTCCAGCAACTGCTTGGCCAGCCGGTTCAGCTGGGTGACGGATAGGGTGTCTTGGGGAGTCGGGGTGTCCATCGCGGCATTGTAGCACCGCAGGCCGGCTTATCGTGTGTGGCGCGGCAGCGTTGTTGGCCAAACAATCGGTTTACTCAACCCGCCGCATCACTTAAAATTGCGAGGATTCTAGCCACAGGCATTGGAATCATCTATGTTACGCATCTCTCAGGAAGCACTGACCTTTGACGACGTGCTGCTGCTTCCCGGCTACTCCGAAGTCACTGCCAAAGACGTTAGCCTCAAGACCCAACTGACGCGCAATATCTCGCTGAATATCCCCCTGCTTTCCGCCGCCATGGACACCGTGACCGAAAGCGGTCTGGCCATTGCCCTGGCGCAAGAGGGCGGCATTGGCATCATCCATAAGAGCATGACCATCGCCCAACAGGCCCAAGAAGTGCGGGCGGTGAAAAAGCATGAGAGCGGTGTGGTAAAAGACCCCATTACGATTGAGGCCAGCGCCCCGGTTCGCGAGCTGTTTGAGCTGCGCAAGCGTCACAAAATTTCCGGTGTTCCGGTGATGGACAACGGCGACCTGGTCGGCATTGTTACCAGTCGGGACGTGCGTTTCCAGGAAGCCCTGGATGTCCCCGTTTCCAGCATCATGACCCCCAAGGACAAGCTCGTTACCGTCAACGAAGGCGACGACATGTCAGTCGCCCGTGAGCTGCTGCACAAACACCGGATCGAAAAGCTGCTGGTGGTGAACGACAAGTTCGAGCTGGTGGGGATGATCACCGTTAAGGACATGAATAACGCCCAGACCTACCCGCTGGCCTGTAAAGACAGCTCTGGTCAATTGCGGGTTGGGGCATCGGTGGGCACCAGTGCCGACACCGATGACCGTGTTGCCGCATTGGTTGAGGCGGGTGTTGACGTGCTGGTGGTCGACACCGCCCACGGCCACTCCATGAATGTGCTCAAGCGAGTGGCCTGGATCAAAAAACACTACCCCCAGGTCGATGTGATTGGTGGCAATATCGCCACAGGCGAGGCCGCACTGGCCTTGCTTGAGGCGGGTGCAGATGCAGTGAAAGTGGGTATCGGCCCGGGCTCGATCTGTACCACTCGTATCGTTACCGGGATTGGTGTGCCGCAGATTAGTGCCATTGCCAATGTCGCGGCGGCACTGAAGGACAGCGGCTTGCCGCTGATCGCCGACGGCGGCATTCGCTTTAGCGGCGATCTGGCCAAGGCGATGGCGGCCGGGGCCCATGCAGTCATGATGGGATCGATGTTTGCCGGCACTGAAGAGGCGCCCGGTGAGGTCGAATTGTTCCAGGGGCGGACCTATAAATCTTATCGTGGCATGGGCAGCCTGGGCGCGATGACCAAGACGCAGGGCTCCAGCGACCGCTACTTCCAGAGCGCAGAAGATGGCGCCGAGAAACTCGTCCCCGAGGGCATTGAGGGCCGGGTGCCCTACAAAGGCCCGCTGGCTGCCATCGTTCATCAATTGATGGGCGGCCTGCGCAGCGCCATGGGTTACACCGGCAGTATCGATATCGACACCATGCGCAGCAAACCCCAGTTTGTGCGGGTAACGGCGGCCGGTATGAACGAGAGCCATGTGCACGACGTGGCGATCACCAAGGAAGCGCCAAACTACCCGACCTGAGCCTGAGGGCCCTGTCCAGAAACTGCGAGTCTGATCCCTAACCGGCGCCTTTGTGCCGGTTACTTTTTTAGCAAGAGAGAGCCCTGTGTCCAGCCCTGATATTCATGCCCACCGCATTCTCATCCTCGATTTTGGTTCTCAATACACCCAGCTGATTGCCCGCCGCATTCGGGAAATTGGCGTGTATTGCGAAATTCGCGCCTTTGATCTGAGCGATGCCGACATCGACGAATTCAAGCCCTCGGGCATTGTGCTTGCCGGTGGACCAGAGTCAGTTACCCAGCCAGGCTCGCCCCGGGCACCGGAGCGGGTTTTTTCAATGGGTATTCCGGTGTTGGGGATCTGCTACGGCATGCAGACGATGGCCGAGCAGAACGGCGGCAAAGTCGAGGGCTCGCCCGTACACGAATTTGGTTACGCCCAGATTCGCCTGGAAGCTGAAAGTGAGCTGACCCGGGATATCAAGGATCACGTCGACCATGCTACAGGTGCTGGCCTGCTGGACGTATGGATGAGCCACGGTGACAAGGTGGTTCAGCTGCCGGAGGGTTTTGAGGTGCTGGCGTCAACGCCATCCTGCCCGATTGCCGCCATGCAGTGTGAAGCCAAGCGCTTTTACGGTGTGCAGTTTCATCCCGAGGTGACGCACACCCTGCAGGGCAAGCGTATTTTCGAGCATTTCGTTCACAAACTGTGTGGCTGTGAAGCGCTGTGGACGCCGGAAAACATTGCTAACGATGCCATCGAAAGGGTGCGTGCTCAGGTGGGTGGCCAGAAAGTGCTGCTCGGTCTGTCCGGCGGTGTCGACAGCTCGGTGGTGGCGGCATTGCTGCATCGGGCCATCGGCGATCAGCTGACTTGTGTGTTTGTTGACAACGGCCTGCTGCGCAAGGGTGAAGGCGATCAGGTGATGGACATGTTTGCCAAAAACATGGGTGTCAAAGTGATTCGCGCCGATGCAGAGGATTTGTTTCTGGGCAAATTGACCGGCGAGGCCGACCCAGAGAAAAAGCGCAAAATTATCGGCAACACGTTTATCGACGTGTTTGATGCCGAGGCGGCCAAGCTGAAGGACGTTAACTTCCTGGCCCAGGGCACCATCTATCCCGACGTCATCGAATCTGCCGCGGCCAAAACTGGCAAGGCCCATGTGATCAAGTCTCACCACAATGTCGGTGGTCTGCCGGAAGATATGGCAATGGAGCTGGTTGAGCCGTTGCGGGAACTGTTTAAAGACGAGGTGAGAAAGATCGGTTTGGAGTTGGGCTTGCCCTACGACATGGTCTATCGCCACCCCTTCCCGGGGCCGGGGCTGGGTGTGCGTATTCTTGGCGAAGTGAAAAAGGAATACGCCGATATCCTGCGCGAAGCCGACGCCATTTTTATCGAAGAATTGCACAAGGCAGACTGGTATCACAAAACCAGCCAGGCCTTTGCGGTGTTTCTGCCGGTGAAATCCGTTGGTGTGGTGGGGGATGCCCGCCGTTACGAATACGTGATTGCGCTGCGCGCAGTGGAGACCATCGACTTCATGACCGCCCGTTGGGCGCATTTGCCCTACGAGTTACTCGAGACCGTGTCCAATCGCATCATTAACGAAATTACCCATGTTTCCCGGGTCACCTACGATGTGTCCAGCAAGCCGCCAGCGACAATAGAGTGGGAATAAGTTCTGGCGGTGACTGAAGCGGGCGCCTTCGCTTTGTCCACACAAGTAACAGGCGCTCCTCTTCGGCAGATTCTGGTGGTATTCGGGATTGTCAGCCGGCTCAGCTGCCAAAACGCTCCGCCAGAAAACTAACAAATAAGCGCACTTTTGCCGATAGGTGGCGGTTGTGGGGATAGACGGCCCAGACCCCGGTGTCGGTGGGCAGAAACTGCTCTAAAATCGGCACCAGCTGGCCCGATTCAATCGCCACGCTGGCGTAAAAATCTGGTAATTGCACAATTCCCAAATCGGCGATTGCCGCGTGAACCAGTGCGCGGCCATTGTTGCTGTGCCAGTCGCCACTGACTTTCAGGTCGAAGTGGCGGCTGCCTTCCTTGAAACGCCAGGTGCTCAGGGTGCCGACCAGGCAGTTATGATTCACCAGTGCGCTGACGCTCTCTGGTGTGCCATAGCGCTTGAGGTATTTGGGGGAGGCGCAGGTCACCAGCCGTCGATTGCAAATCCGCCTGGCGATAAGCGATGAATCCTTGAGCGTGCCTGCGCGAATGGCCAGGTCATAGCCTTCGGTAATCAGGTCGACGACCCGGTTACTAAAGTCCAGTTCTACCGCCAGCCCCGGATTCTCTGCCATAAAAGCGGCAGCAGCGGGGGCAATAAAATCCTCTCCAAATGCGCCGGCCACGGACAGTCGCAGGTTGCCTCTGGGGCGCTCCTGAAGATCAATGACTGCCTGCTCGGCTTCATCCAGAGTGTTGAGTATGTCCTGACAGCGAAGGAAAAAGGCCTGACCGACTTCGGTGAGGGAGACGCTGCGGGTCGTGCGCAGCAAGAGCTGCGCGTCCAGTCTGCTCTCCAGCTGGGCAATCTGCTTGCTGATATGAGAGCGGGATACACCGAGCTCTTGAGCGGCTTTCGAGAAACTTTGATGTTGCGCGACGCTCACAAAGGCCTCGATTCCTTCCCATTTATGCATAAAAGTTGCTTTCCACGCCTAGATTGTTTCTGGTGATCAACGCTGTATTTAATATTTAAGCTTATTTGTTTTCAACAAATATAGTTAAAGCAGCCTGACTATCTCATTCCTGGCTTGCGCTGGCACTTCCCGCTGAATCGCAATTTGCCGCTCGGCGCAAAACGCTGAGCCGTTGATATGCCTGCATTTGGGCTGCGCGCTCTCAGGAATCTCTGCTAATGTAGTGCCAAATCACGAGCGGTGCAGAGGTGTGCTCTGGAAAGGAATATCGACGAAGTCTGGATGGCGCGAGCATTGCGGTTGGCAGAGCAAGGGGGCCTAAAGGGGGAGGTACCCGTCGGCGCTGTGGTGGTGTCCGGGGAAGGTGAGCTCTTGGGCGAGGGCTTCAATCAGCCCATTTCCACCGCGGATCCCACTGCCCATGCAGAGCTGGTGGCACTGCGGGCCGCGTCTGGGCGTATCGGCAATTATCGCCTGACGGACAGCACGCTCTATGTCACGATAGAGCCCTGCGCGATGTGCAGCGGCGCGATTGTTCATGCCCGGGTGGCGCGGGTGGTGTTTGCCGCTACCGAACCAAAAGCCGGTGCCGTGTGTAGTCATTTACAGTTATTTGATCAGCCGCAGATGAATCACCGAGTGCAATGGCAAGGCGGCGTGCTTGCCGACCAGGCGAGCGCGGTGATGCAGGGTTTTTTTAGTCGTCGCCGGGAAGAGAAGAAAAGGGCGAAGGCCCAGGCCAATAGCGATTGAGTGCAATCTGACTTATGAACGATAAGCCACGGATGATGGGCGATGTTTGTGGGTTTTACGGAGTTTTCGGCCTTTTCGGGATGGGTAGAATGCAAAAAGGGCGGTGGGGTGCTGTCCTGGGGGGAGTTGGTGACAGGGCGAGGTTAGCCGTTGTCGGGAAAGGTGTTGTCCTATGGAGAGAACGGGCAATGCCGGAAAAGTCGAAATTCCTTAGGGGAAGCTGTGAAAGCCTTCGTTTACTTCAGTAATGCGACCCAGCCACTGAGTGATGTGGATTTGAAAACACTGGCCAGACAGGCGCGCACCAAGAATTCGGTTGCCGGTGTTACAAGCTATCTTTTCTTTTGGGACAACGGGGTGTTCCTCCATTATTTTGAAGGCCCCGACGAAAAGGTCGAAGACTTGATGAAGCGGTTGGCCAACGACAACCGGCATCAAATCGAATTCCAATTGAGTCAACCCAATTTTACCAGTCGCCGTTTTCCCGACGACAGTCTGGCGTTTCATGTGGGCGGAACCCAAAAAGGGATTTTTCGGCTGGAAGAGGTGGTCAAGCAGCAGTTGGAATATTGTCGGGATGGGATTGGTCGTGTTGAGCGCTGGTCTGAGAAAATCTGGCTCAATCTGGACAAGATCGCCAACATCACCTTCGCCCAGCCATCGGAGTATTGATTTCGATTGCGGGTCTACCGCTAGTCACTCGAATGGTCTGAGGGTTTTTCGTCGATGTTTGCGACTGCCGTCGGTGATGGGGCGTTGCAGGGTGGATTACAGGGCATAGAAGCCGCGATTGATCGCATCGGGAAGGTAGTCTGCCACAATCCTCGGTGGCGGCACGCGATACCGGTTGAGCTCGTCCCAGGTCAGCAGAGAATAATAGTGGCGGATATTTTCCACGTAGCGAACCGGTTCATCGCCCCGGGCGAAGCCATACTTCGTGGTTTTGTACCATTTGGCCTGGCGCAGTAGGGGAAGGTGGGTGCGTACATCTTTCCACAGGTTGGGGTCTTGTCCAGCCCGTTGGGTGAGCACCCTGGCATCCTCTAGGTGACCCAGGCCGATGTTGTAGGCGGCCAGGGCAAACCAGCCCCGATCGGGTTGCTCGATTCCCGCGGGTAATCGGCTGAGCAGTTTGCGGTAGTAGCGCGCACCGCCGCGCAGGCTTTGCATGGGGTCCAGTCGATTATCCACACCCAGTTCGTCTGCGGTGGCCTGGGTTAGCATCATCATTCCGCGCACGCCGGTAGGCGAGGTGGCTTCGGCCTCCCAATGTGATTCTTGGTAACTGATGGCGGCGAGCAGGCGCCAGTCCATATCGTATTCAATTGCGACCTGCTCAATCATCCCTTTGACCTCCGGCAGGCGCTGCTCCATGCGTTGCAGGAAGGTATGGGTGCTGACAAAGGACTGCCGCTCACTGAAGGTGAAGTGACGATCAATCAGGCGGGCCAATTTGCCGCTGTCGCGCAGGTGCTCAAAATAAACCTCCATTTCTTTTCGCAGGGGCTCGTTGGCCGGTTGGCGGACCATGGCCCAGGCCAGCGGAACGGGCTTGCCTGCGCTGAAGGCAATGCGGAAGTCGGGGTAGAACGCCCGGTTTGCGTAAAAGTCGTTGGAATCGATCAGTGTGAAGTCAATTTCGCCGTTGACCAGCTGCTCCAGCAGGTCGATGGTCTCCAGGTCGCGACTTTCCTTCCATTCCAGTGCGGGGTGGCTGACTTGCAGGGTTCGTAGCAATTCAGCGTGAGCGCTGTTGGCCATCACCCGAATGCGTTTGCCGATGAGGTCTTCCACTTCGTTGGCCCGTTGGCCAAGGGCTCGGTTATAGATGAACAATTGCTTGATGCTGATATAGGTGGGGCCAAACATCAGTCGGTTGTGGCGCTCTTTGGTGATTGTCAGGCCGGCCGCTGCCATATCGGCATTGCCTTCTTCGAGCTGGATAAAAATATCTTCCAGGCCCACCACTGGGATCATCTCCAGCTCCACGCCAAGGTGATCGGCAAAGCCTTTGGCGAGCTGGTATTCAAAGCCGGCGGGATTGCCCTGACTTTCGTAATACGTGGTGGCGGAGTTGCGCGTGATTACTCTCAGTACCCCTTGGTCCTTGACGTGTTGAAGGCTGTCGGTGGTGTCTCCCCAATTGCTGAATACCAGTGCGACGATCAGCACCGGAATCGAGAAAAGCGCGAATTTTTTAAGTAGCGGAAACACAGCTAAATGCAATCTTCCAATAAAGGAGGGCCCATTGTATCGGCCGCGTCGGGGCAGAGCCATAAAACGTATTTCGGATAAAAATTTGGCGCTATTTCCTATACAATGGCCGGCTTCAATTCCGTCGATCGAGGTTGTCGCCCCGCATGTTGATCCTACCCGGTGCCCCCGCGCTTTCTGATTTCCGCATAGCCAAACTGTTGGGGCAACTGCGCCAGGCCATTCCCGATCTGGAGGCGGTCAGCGCCCGGTTTGTCCACCTCGCCCAGACTCGGGTGGCGCTCGATAGTGACGAGGCCGAGGTACTGGAAAAATTGCTTCGTTACGGCCCGACCGGCGAGGCCGATGATTTTGAGGGGTTGCCGTTTTTCGTTATCCCGCGGCCGGGCACAATTTCTCCCTGGTCCAGTAAAGCCACCGATATTGCGCATAACTGCGGCCTAGAAAAGGTGCAGCGCCTGGAGCGCGGCATACTGTATCAACTTAAGGTTGCTGCTCCCTTAACCAGCGAACAACAGCAGGTGGTGATGGCGGCGATCCACGACCGTATGGTTGAGGCGGTGGTGGATACCCCAGAGGCGGGCGCTGTTTTATTTTCTCAGCAGAGCCCGAAGCCGATGACTGCGGTGGACGTGCTCGGCGGTGGCCGCGAAGCCCTGGTGCAAGCCAACGCCAATCTTGGCTTGGCGCTGGCCGACGACGAAATCGACTATTTGACCGACAGTTTCAATCAGCTCGGTCGCAACCCTAGCGACGTGGAGTTGATGATGTTTGCCCAGGCAAACTCCGAGCACTGTCGCCACAAGATTTTTAATGCCAGCTGGACGATTGATGGCGAGGACCAGCCTCACTCCCTGTTTGGCATGATTAAAAATACCTATCAATTGGGTGGGGAAGGGGTGCTAAGCGCCTATGCTGACAACGCTGCCGTCATAGAGGGGCCCCAGGCGCTGCGTTTCTACCCGAGCTCGACCGATGGCGAGTATCGCTTTAGCGATGAAAACATTCACATTCTGATGAAAGTGGAAACCCACAACCACCCCACCGCCATTGCGCCGTTCTCCGGGGCGGGTACCGGGGCTGGTGGCGAGATTCGGGACGAGGGTGCCGTGGGTCGTGGCTCCAAGCCCAAGGCAGGCTTGACCGGATTTAGTGTGTCCAACCTTCAGGTGCCGGATTTTGTTCAGCCCTGGGAGCTGGACTACGGCAAACCCGAGCGCATTGTGTCGGCGCTGGAAATTATGCTGGAAGGCCCAATCGGGGGCGCAGCCTTTAACAATGAGTTTGGCCGGCCCAATTTGTGTGGTTACTTCCGCAGCTACGAGCAAGATATCGACACCGGCGCCGGTGCAGAGCGGCGCGGTTATCACAAGCCGATCATGATTGCCGGTGGTTACGGCAATATCAAAGCCGAACATATCGACAAGCCGCCCTTTCCCGCCGGCTACAAACTGGTGGTGCTGGGCGGCCCGGCCATGTTGATTGGCCTTGGCGGTGGCGCGGCGTCGTCCATGAGCTCTGGTGCCTCTAGTGCCGACCTGGACTTTGCCTCGGTGCAACGTCAGAACCCCGAAATCGAGCGGCGCTGCCAGGAAGTTATCGATCGCTGCTGGGCCATGGGTGAGCAAAACCCCATCGCGTTTATTCACGATGTGGGTGCTGGCGGTCTTTCCAATGCCTTTCCCGAGTTGGTGAAGGATGGTGGCTGTGGCGGTCAGTTTGAGCTGCGCGATGTGCCCAATGACGAGCCAGGTATGTCGCCACTGGAGATTTGGTGTAACGAGTCCCAGGAGCGCTATGTCATGGCCATCGCGCCTGCCGATCTACCGGTCTTTGCGGCGATGTGTGAGCGCGAACGGGCACCTTATGCGGTGGTGGGTGAATCCACGGAGGAGAAGGTTCTCCGCTTGGGTGATCGTCATTTTGGCAACAACCCCGTTGATCTGCCCATGTCAGTGCTGTTTGGCAAGCCGCCGAAGATGCACAGAGAGGTTAAGCGCATTGCCCAGAAAGCCCAGCCGCTGAGTTGCGATCTTAGTGTCGCCGAGGCGTTGGACCGTTTGTTATGTCTCCCCGCGGTTGCCTCCAAGAATTTTTTGATCACCATCGGTGATCGCTCTATTACCGGCACGGTGCATCGGGATCAGATGGTCGGCCCCTGGCAAGTGCCGGTGGCTGATTGTGCGGTGACGACCTCCGGGCTCGATAGCTATGCCGGCGAGGCGATGGCAATGGGCGAGCGCACCCCGCTGGCGCTGCTGGATGCTGGCGCCTCGGCCCGTATGGCGGTGGCAGAGTCAATCACCAATATTGCTGCGGCCCGCATTGCCAGCCCAGGCTCCGCGCCGGGTTCTGCGCAGTTGAGCGACATTAAGCTGTCTGCCAACTGGATGTGTGCGGCAGGACACGCCGATGAAGACGCCCGGTTGTACGACGCGGTGAAGGCGGTGGGGCTGGAGTTCTGTCCCGCCTTGGGTATCACTGTGCCGGTGGGCAAAGACAGTATGTCAATGCGCACGGCATGGCAGGATGGTGCCGAGGCCAAATCGGTCACTGCGCCCATGTCGTTGATCGTGTCCGCTTTTGGCCCGGTCAGCGATGTGCGCAAGACGGTCACCCCGCAATTGCAAATGGACAGCGGTGAGACGGTATTGCTTCGGGTTGATGTCAGCCCCGGCAAACGCCGCCTGGGGGGCAGCTGTCTGGCGCAAGTGTGTGGCCAGCTGGGCGATTGCGCCCCCGATGTGGATAAGCCCGAGTTGTTGAAGGGCTTTTTCTGTGCGGTCCAGCAGTTGCTGGATGCCGAAAAAATTCTCGCTTATCACGACTGCTCCGATGGCGGCATGATGATCGCCGCGCTGGAAATGGCTTTTGCCGGGCACTGCGGTTTGCGTCTGGAGTTGCCAGCGACGGAGTCGCCACTGGCAGAGCTGTTTGCGGAAGAAGCCGGCGCGCTGTTACAGGTTCGCCATGCGGACCTGGCCGAGGTTCAGCAGCTTTTCCGTGACCAGGGGCTGGGCGACGATGCGCTGAAGGTCATTGGTGCGCCGATCAGTGGCGGCCGGATACAGGTCTCAATGGCTGGCGAGTCGGTTTTTCAGGGTGAGCGTCTGACCCTGCAGCGGCGCTGGAGTGAACTTAGCTACCGAATGCAATCGCTGCGTGACAATCCGGCCTGCGCCCAGCAGGAGTACGATAGCTTAAAAGAAGACGACCCGGGGTTGAGCGTCGCCCTGAGCTTTGATCCGGCTGACGACGTGGCTGCTCCCTTTATCGCCACTGGGGCAAAACCCAGAGTCGCGATTCTGCGGGAGCAGGGGGTTAACGGTCAGCTAGAGATGGCGGCAGCCTTCACCCGGGCGGGCTTTGCCGCAGTAGACGTTCACATGAGCGATATTCTCAGTGGTCGCGTCAGTCTGCAGGATTTTGCCGGCTTTGCTGCTTGCGGGGGCTTCTCGTATGGCGACGTGTTGGGTGCTGGCGAGGGCTGGGCGAAGACGATTTTATTCAACAACCGTGCCCGGGATGACTTTAGTGCCTTCTTTGGCCGCAGCGACAGCTTCGCTCTGGGTGTGTGTAACGGTTGCCAGATGATGTCCACCCTTAAGCCGTTGATTCCTGGTACGGATCACTGGCCGCGATTCGTGCGCAACCGCTCGGAACAATTCGAAGCCCGGGTGGCAATGGTTGAAATTCCGCAATCTCCCTCCATATTACTGGCTGGAATGGAAGGGTCTCGCCTGCCAGTGGCGGTCGCCCATGGTGAGGGGCGCGCCGAATTTGCTAGCGGCGGTCAATTGCAAACGCTGCAGCAAAACGGCCTGGTGGCATTGCGCTATGTCGATAATTACGGCGCTGTCACCGAGACCTATCCCGCCAACCCGAATGGTTCACCCGCCGGTATTGCCGGGGTCAGTAGCCAGGATGGCCGTTTCACCATCATGATGCCCCACCCTGAAAGGGTGTATCGCAAGGTGCAGAATTCCTGGGCGCCGAAAGAGATGGGTGAAGACGCTGGCTGGCTGCGCTTGTTCCGCAACGCCCGTAAAGCCTTGGGTTGATCGCCGGTTAATCGCAATAACGAATTACATAATGAAGGGGCTGCGGGCTAAGCAGCTACAGATGGGGAAACAATGCTGAACAAATATCCACTTTGGAAGAATCTGCTGTTACTGGCAGTGCTGGGTTTCGGCTTACTTTACGCGATGCCCAACCTGTATCCGCCGGACCCGGCAGTGCAGATTTCCGGCCAAAGCAGCGGCATGAAGATCGATCAGCCGACTATCGAACGGGCTTCCCGTGCCTTGGATGCGGCGGGTATTGAGCACTTTGGCGAATTGGCGAGTAGCGATGGCAAGAGCGGGCTGATTCGCCTTTACGCCAGTGATGGCCAGTTACGGGCTCAGCGGATTATTCAGCGCGCCCTCGGCGACGGCTACATTGTCGCGCTTAACCAGGCGTCTACCACCCCAGACTGGCTGAGCAACCTCGGTGCCCAAGCAATGAAGTTGGGCTTGGATTTGAGTGGTGGTGTGCATTTTCTGCTGGAAGTGGATACGGATGCGGCCATTGATAATCGCCTGGACCAGTACACCACGGGTATTAAGAAGGCGCTGAGGGAAGCGGGTATCCGGGGTTATGTTTCGCTGGCAGACAACGGCGAAATCCAGGGCAAGTTTCGTTCGGAAGCGTTGCGGGACAAGGCGTTGTCCGTTATCCGCAAAGAGTACACCGATCTCACCGCTCAGCGTGCCGAGCAGTCTGACCCGGAAAACTTTGATCTGGTCGCTTTGCTAAGCGACACCAAGCGCAAGGAAATTGAAGACTACGCCGTTGGCCAAAACCTCACCACCCTGCGCAACCGGGTTAATGAGTTGGGCGTGTCCGAACCTTTGGTACAACGGCAGGGCCGCAATCGCATCGTGGTTGAGCTGCCCGGCATCCAGGACACGGCAGAAGCCAAGCGGATTCTGGGCAAGACAGCCAACTTGGAATTCCGCCTGGAGGCCCGTTACGATGCGCCGGCGTCTGATCGGGAGCAATTTGAGTTTCGTAACCCCGGCCTCGGCGAGCCCTCGGCGTGGCTGGAGCGCGATGTGGTGATCACTGGTGAGCGGGTCGCCAATGCCCAGTCGAGCTTCGACGAGAACGGCATGCCCCAGGTCAATATCACCCTGGACAGCGAAGGTGGCACGTTGATGCACCGGATGACCCGCCACAATATCAATCGCCGGCTCGGTGTGCTGTTTATCGAGCGTAAGAGCCGCACTCGCTACGAAGTGAATGAGGCGGGTGAAGAGCAGATCATCAAGATTCCCTACGACGAGAAGAAAATCATCAGTCTGGCGACCATTCGCGATGCGCTGGGTGTGCAGTTCCGCATTACCGGGCTGAACGCGCCCGGTGAGGCCAATGAGTTGGCCCTGTTGCTACGGGCCGGTGCCCTGGCGGCGCCCATCGATTTTGTTGAGGAGCGTACGGTCGGGCCCTCGCTGGGCGCGGAAAACATCGCCAAAGGGGTTATCTCGGTACAAATCGGCCTGGGCTTGGTAGCGCTGTTTATGGTGGTTTACTACCGGGTCTTTGGTGTGGTCGCGGTGGCGGCGCTGGCCTTCAATATTGTGCTGCTGGTGGCGGCCATGTCGATTCTGGGCGCGACACTCACCCTGCCGGGTATTGCCGGTATCGTGCTGACGGTGGGGATGGCGGTGGATGCTAACGTGCTGATCTTTTCGCGAATACGGGAAGAGGTGCGCAACGGCATGGCACCTCAGCATGCCATTGATGCCGGTTACGGTCGTGCTTACGTCACGATCATGGATGCCAACATCACCACCTTGCTGGTTGCCCTGATTCTGTATGCCGTGGGTACAGGGCCGGTGAAGGGCTTTGCGGTGACCTTGTCTATCGGGATTCTGACCTCCATGTTCACGGCGATCATGGGTACTCGGGCGATTATTAACCTGATCTACGGCGGTCGCCGTGTGAAGAAACTGGCGATCTGACGGGGTTGAGCAATGTCTACTGAAAGCAAAATTATTAATTTTATGAAGCTCCGGGGCCTGGCTTCGGTGCTGTCGATCGCCATGGTATTGGCCTCCATCGGAATTCTGGCCACCAAGGGGCTGAATTTCGGCCTGGATTTTACCGGCGGTACATTGATTGAAGTGCTCTATGAAGAGCCTCAGCCCTTGGAAGAAGTGCGCAGTACGCTATCGGGCGCCGGCTACGAAAATGCCATTGTCGTGAACTTTGGCTCCGACACGGATGTGTTGGTGCGCCTGCCCCAGGGCATGAGCCCTAAGCTGGGTGAAGAGGTGCTGGCGACGCTGCGGGCCGACGCGCCCTCGGAAGTCGAGTTGCTGCGGATTGAATTTGTTGGTCCTCAGGTAGGTGAAAAACTGCGGGAGCAGGGCGGCCTGGCGGTATTGCTGGCACTGATTGTGGTGCTGATTTACATCGCCATGCGCTTTCAGATCAAGTTCGCGGTGGGTGCTGTGGCAGCCTTGGTTCACGACGTCATTATCACCCTTGGTGCCTTTGCCCTGGTCGGGTGGGATTTTGACCTGACGGTGTTAGCGGCGATTCTGGCGGTCATTGGTTACTCATTGAATGACTCCATTGTGGTAGCTGACCGGATTCGGGAAAATTTGCGCAAATTGCGTAAGCATGAAGCCTTTGATGTCGTCAATATCTCCCTGACCGAGACCCTGGATCGGACCCTGGCGACCTCCGGCACTACAATGCTGGTATTGGTGGCGCTGGCGGTCTTTGGTGGCGATATGATTCACAGCTTTGCGCTGGCGTTGATTATCGGTATTGGGGTGGGGACTTACTCGTCGATCTATATTGTCGCCAATCTGCTGCTCACCATGAATATCAGTCAGGATGATCTGATTGTGATTCAGAAGGAAGGGGCGGAGATTGACGATTTGCCTTGAGTGACCGGGGTCGCGCGCCGGACGCTAGAAAAGGTGAGGATAAACAAAAGGCCAGTTCCGAAAGGAGCTGGCCTTTTTTGTTCTGCAGGGGTTGTGGTGTGATTTCGGCGTCAGCGTTGTTCTGGGCGGACTGTTTGCGATGCCGAATCTAGGGGTTTTGGGCATGGGAGCCGCTGGGCCACGGCTCGGGGCCGGGGCGACAGAGGTGGGATTTCGTCTTAAGGGTGACAAGGCCATTGGGTTGTCGTCATTCCGGACGCGCTGCTTGCGATCCGGAATCCAGTGGCTTTGAGCTCGGGAGTCACTGGGCCCCGGCTCGGAGGCCGGGGCGACGGAGAGCGGAGTGGGTCTGACGTCGGACGTCAGACGCGGCGCCTCCGGAAGATTCCACGTATCCGTCATTCCGGACGCGTCTTTTTGCGAGCCGGAATCCAAAAGTTTTGCGAGTGGTAGCAACTGGGCCCCGGCTCTGGGGCCGGGGCGACAGGGTTAAGAGTTCATCTTGAGGGCGACGCTGAATAGAGATTGGCGTTGAAATAAAAAAGTGCGCTAAATGCTTGACATGCGCAGGCGCCAAATCATGCTTTTCCAGCGTCCAGCGTCCAGCGTCCAGCGTCCAGCGTCCAGCGTCCAGCGTCCAGCGTCCAGCGTCCAGCGTCCAGCGTCCAGCGTCCAGCGTCCAGCGTCCAGCGTCCAGCGTCCAGCGTCCAGCGTCCAGCGTCCAGCGTCCAGCGTCCAGCGTCCAGCGTCCAGCGTCCAGCGTCCAGCGTCCAGCGTCCAGCGTCCAGCGTCCAGCGTCCAGCGTCCAGCGTCCAGCGTCCAGCGTCCAGCGTCCAGCGTCCAGCGTCTAGCCAATATGCTCCAGGTGTGGCCGTACGACCTGCAAAATGCTCTTCAGGCACTTGGGGTTGGCTGCCACGATATTCCCGGTTTCAAAGTAATCACCGCCGCCTTTGAAGTCGCTGATCAGGCCGCCGGCTTCGCGCACCAGCAAAATGCCGGCGGCAATATCCCATTTGCTCAGGCCGATTTCCCAGAAGCCGTCCAACCGTCCTGCAGCAACATAGGCCAGATCCAGGGAGGCTGCGCCCGCCCGGCGAATCCCGGCGGTCTCGCCCGCAATCGCTTCAAGGCTGCGCATGTAGGCGGGGATATGTTGCTCGCTGCGGGCTTTGAAGGGAATGCCGGTGCCGATCAGGGCGCCTTCCAGGGTGGTCGCGCCCATGGCAACGCGAACGCGACGGCCATTGAGCTGAGCGCCGCGGCCACGGCTGGCGGTGAATTCTTCCCGGCGGATCGGGTCGAGAATCACCGCATGTTCGATCTGACCCTGATAGATGCAGGCGATGGAAATGGCGAAGTGGGGTATGCCGCGAATAAAGTTAGTGGTGCCGTCGATGGGGTCGATTACCCATTTGTAGTCGCTATCAGGGTTGCCAGACTCGCCGGACTCCTCGCCCAGAAAGGCGTGATCGGGGTAGGCCTTCTGCAGGTGAAAGATGATCTCTTTCTCGGATTTGCGGTCAATTTCGGTAACGAAGTTGTTCTGACCCTTTTCTTCCACCTGGACCCGGTCCAGTTGCTCGGAGGCGCGTGCGATAAGATCACCGGCCTTGCGGGCGGCGCGCAGGGCAATATTGAGCATGGGTTGCATATGACTAAGACCTTGAATGTTCTGGCAATTGGGTGCGCATTATAGCAGAGGTGCGGCCGACGATGAGGGCTATTTTCATTGTTTCATCGGGGCCTTGCTGATAAACTGATCTCCCATCTTTGGGGCAAAGAAGCACCGCTTTTTCCAGCCCTGTACCTTCTTGATTCTTTGTAAAAGGCTCTACATGGCGCGATTTATTTTCGTCACTGGCGGTGTTGTTTCTTCTCTTGGGAAGGGTATCGCTTCTGCTTCTCTGGGCGCAATTTTGGAAGCTCGGGGCCTCAATATCACCATGCTCAAACTCGATCCCTATATCAATGTGGATCCGGGAACCATGAGCCCCTTCCAGCACGGTGAGGTGTTTGTCACTGAAGACGGTGCCGAGACAGATCTCGATCTCGGTCACTATGAGCGTTTTATTCGTGCCAAGATGGGTAAGCGCAATAATTTCACCACTGGCCGGGTGTACGAAACGGTGCTGCGTAAGGAGCGCCGGGGCGATTACCTCGGTGGGACCGTTCAGGTTATTCCCCATATTACCGATGAAATCAAGCGCCGGGTCATCGCTGGTGCTGGTGATGCCGACATTGCCATTGTGGAAATCGGTGGCACCGTGGGTGACATCGAAGGCCTGCCTTTCTTTGAGGCGGCCCGCCAACTCAAGGTTGAGCTGGGGGCCAAGCGCGCGATGCTGATGCACCTGACTCTGGTGCCCTACATTGCCACCGCCGGTGAAACCAAAACCAAGCCCACCCAGCACTCAGTGAAAGAGCTGCGGTCCATCGGCTTGCAACCCGATATTCTGCTGTGCCGCTCGGATCACGAAGTGGATCAAAGCAGCCGCCACAAGATTGCCCTGTTCACCAACGTTGAGTCGCGGGCGGTCATTCCGCTGCGCGACGTTGATTCGATTTACCGCATTCCCTCCCTGTTGTCCGCAGAGGGGCTGGACGAGTTGGTGGTCGAGCGTTTTGGTCTGGAATGTCAGCCCGCCGACCTGTCTGAATGGGACAAGGTGATCGAGGGTGATCTGCACCAGGAGCAGACCGTGACCATCGCCATGGTGGGGAAATACATGGAATTGCTCGATGCTTATAAGTCGCTCAATGAAGCGCTCAAGCATGCGGGCATTCACCTGCGCACCAAGGTGCAGGTGAAGTATATCGACTCCGAAACCGTCGAGAACGATGGCCTTGATGTGCTCAAGGATGTTCACGGTATTCTGGTGCCCGGCGGCTTCGGTAACCGGGGTGTGGAAGGCAAGATCAGTGCGGTGCAGTATGCCCGGGAAAATAATATTCCCTACCTTGGGATTTGCCTGGGGATGCAGGTCGCGGTTATCGAGTTTGCCCGCAATGTGTTGGGGCTGGAGCAGGCGAACAGCACTGAATTCGATGAGAAGTGCCCTGACCCCGTGGTGGGTTTGATCACCGAGTGGATCACCGAAGATGGCAGCGTGGAGCTGCGCAACGCGGCGTCTGATCTCGGTGGCACCATGCGTCTCGGTGCTCAGGAATGCCATTTGGTGCCGGGCTCAAAAGCTGCCCAGGTATACGGCAACGACACTATTAAAGAGCGCCACCGCCACCGCTACGAAGTCAATAATCACTACATTGACCGGCTGCAAGCGGCGGGCCTGAACATTGGTGGCTGGTCTGCGGATAACACGCTGGTTGAGGTGGTGGAAGTAGCGGACCATCCCTGGTTTGTTGCCTGTCAGTTCCACCCGGAGTTCACCTCCACACCTCGGGACGGCCACCCGCTGTTCACTGGGTTTATTCAGGCCGCCCTCGACCACGGGCAATCTGCCTGAACTCCGACTGGTGGCCATTGGCCAGACCCGGGCACGTTACCGGCAAGTGCAAGTTAAGAGACAGCAAACATGCTCAATAAAGTGATTTCAGTAGACGGCATTGATGTTGCCAATGATCAGCCATTTGTTTTACTGGCGGGGATGAATGTACTGGAATCCAGGGAGATGGCCCTGGAAGTGGCGGAGCACTATGTGAGCGTGTGCACCAAGCTGGGCATTCCCTATGTGTTCAAGGCCTCTTTCGACAAGGCTAACCGCTCATCCATCCATTCCTTTCGTGGGCCGGGAATGGAGGCGGGGCTGAAAATCTTCCAAGAGATTAAAGACCGCTTCAAGGTGCCCGTTATTACCGATGTTCACGAAACCTGGCAGGCCGCCCCGGTGGCAGAGGTTTGTGACATTATTCAGCTGCCGGCCTTCCTGGCCCGGCAAACGGATCTGGTCGCAGCAATGGCTGCCACCGGCGCGGTCATCAACGTGAAAAAGCCCCAGTTCCTCAGCCCTCCGCAAATGAAGAACATTGTCGAGAAGTTTGCCGAGTGTGGTAACGACAAAATTATGTTGTGCGAGCGCGGCAGCAATTTCGGTTACGACAACCTGGTGGTCGATATGCTTGGCTTCCGGGGGATGAAGGAAGTCAGCGGCGGTGCGCCGATTATTTTTGATGTCACCCATGCGCTGCAGTGCCGCGATCCGATGGGCGCTGCCTCGGGCGGCCGCCGTCACCAGGTGGCAGAACTCGGCCGCGCGGGTTTGGCCGTGGGCATCGCCGGGTTGTTTCTTGAAGCCCACCCCGACCCCGATAAGGCCAAATGTGATGGCCCCAGTGCATTGCCGCTGGCAGCGTTGGAGGCCTTCCTGAGCCAGATGAAGGCGGTAGACGATGTGGTAAAAGGTCTGCCCCCACTGAATATTCAATGATTTAGCGATTAAATGGAGATTTAAAACATGGCAGAAATCGTCGACATCAAAGCCTTCGAGGTTTTGGATTCACGGGGTAACCCCACCGTCGAAGCCGATGTGATCCTGGCATCTGGTGCAGTGGGCAGTGCGTGCGCGCCCTCTGGTGCGTCTACCGGCTCTCGCGAAGCCCTCGAACTCCGTGACGGCGATAAAAGCCGGTACCTGGGTAAAGGTGTGCTTAAAGCCGTTGCCAATATCAATACGACGATTCGCGACCTGCTGATTGGCATGGATGCCGAGGATCAACGTGCCCTGGATGGGGCCATGATTGAAGCCGACGGGACTGAGAACAAAGGTAACCTGGGCGCCAATGCGATACTTGCCGTTTCCCTCGCGGCGGCGAAGGCCGTTGCCATCGAAAAGGGCATTCCACTGTATCAGCGTATTGCCCAGATCAACGGCACCGAGGGTCAATACTCTATGCCCGTGCCGATGATGAATATCCTTAACGGCGGCGAGCACGCTGACAACAATGTCGATATCCAGGAGTTTATGGTGCAGCCCGTGGGCGCAGAAAGCTTCACTGACGCATTGCGTGTGGGTGCCGAGATATTCCACGCCTTGAAAAAGGTTCTGGTAGCGCGCGGCCTGAACACCGCAGTGGGTGACGAGGGTGGGTTTGCACCAAACCTGCCTTCTAATGAGGCGGCCCTGGAAGTGATCGCGGAGGCCGTTGCCAATGCGGGTTATAAATTGGGTGAGGATGTGACCCTGGCCCTCGACTGTGCCTCTTCCGAGTTTTACAAGGACGGCAAGTACGACCTGGCTGGTGAAGGCAAGGTGTTTGATGCCGAGGGCTTTGCTGCCTACCTGGACGAGCTGAGCCAGAAGTATCCCATCATCTCCATTGAAGATGGCATGGATGAAAGTGATTGGGCCGGTTGGGCAGCGCTCACCAAGCGCGTCGGTGATCGGGTGCAGTTGGTTGGTGACGATCTGTTTGTGACCAACACCAAAATCCTGAAGCGTGGTATCGATGAAAAAATCGCCAATTCCATTCTGATCAAATTTAATCAGATCGGCTCGCTGACCGAGACGCTCGATGCCATCAAAATGGCGAAGGACGCTGGCTACACGGCGGTCATTTCGCACCGCAGCGGTGAAACCGAAGACACCACCATTGCCGATCTGGCTGTGGCAACCGCTGCTGGTCAAATCAAAACGGGCTCTCTGTGCCGCTCAGACCGGGTTGCCAAATACAACCGCTTGCTGCGCATTGAAGCGGAGTTGGGCGCCCCTTATCGCGGTCGTGACGAGTTCCGCGCCTAATTAGTCGGGGTGCTAGGCACCCCGCATTACTGGAGCTTTTGATGGCGACAGTTTGTCGAACAGGGTGGTATTTCGGGGCGGCTGGTGATCCAGACGCCCCGGTTTGCTTTTTGCGGGGGGTAAAATGACCCGGCGCAGATTGCTGATACTACTGGTAGTGATTTTTGTTTTTCTGCAATTTCGCCTGTGGACTGGCAGCGGCAGCTGGGAGCAGATCGCCAGTCTGAAACGTGATATAAAATCTCAGCGGCAAGTTAACGCTGAGCTTCAGCGGCGAAATGAACGCCTTTACAGTGAAGTGGACAGCCTGAAAAATAACCTCGACAGCATTGAAGAGCGGGCGCGAAACGATATGGGCATGATCAAGAAAGGTGAGGATTTTTACTTGATCATTGAAGGGCAATAGGACAAAGCCGTGCGGGGAAACGAAAAGATCTGGGCAGTGATGCCTGCGGCGGGGGCGGGGCGCAGAATGCTCGCCAGTCGCAGTAAGCAGTACCTGCCGCTAGCTGGCAAGGCAATGATTGAGCACAGCCTTGAGTGTCTTCTCAGCGAGCCAACGATTGAAAAGATATTTGTTGCCGTCAGTGAAGAGGACGACCATTTTGCGCTGATGGAGGTGGCCTACAATCCGCGGGTGGAACAAGTGATCGGCGGCGCGGAGCGCATGGACTCGGTGTTAAATGCCCTGCAGGCGATGGACGGCATTGCCCAACCCGCAGACTGGGTGCTGGTCCACGATGCTGCTCGGCCCTGCCTGCCTCAGGTGGACCTCAAGAAACTTCTCGAGAAAGGACGCCAACACAAGGTGGGCGCGATATTGGCATCGCCGGTGGTGGATACCTTGAAACGCTGTGACCCCGAGACGGATGAAATTGCCGAGACTGTGGATCGCAGTGGTTTATGGCGAGCCTTGACCCCCCAAATGTTCCGCTATGGTTTGTTGCGGGTGGCCCTGGAACAGTGTCAAATGCGGCACCTGCCCGTCACCGACGAGGCCTCGGCGATGGAGCATCTGGGTCGCCGGCCACTGTTGGTAAGTGGCAACCCCTGTAACATCAAGGTGACCTATCCGGACGATTTGGCCCTGGCGGATTTTTATTTGCGAGAGCGTGCGAGCCGATGACACTACGTATAGGGCACGGCTACGACGTGCACCGCTTTGGCAGTGATAAGCCCCTTGTATTGGCCGGCGTGGTTGTTCCCCATGACCGGGGGCTGATTGCGCATTCCGATGGCGATGTCGCGCTGCATGCCCTCTGTGATGCCATTCTCGGCGCGCTGGCGCTGGGTGATATTGGCAAACATTTTCCCGATACCGATCCGCGTTACGCGGGTGCTGATAGCGGTGACTTATTGGCACATTGCATTGTCCTGGCGGCACAGCAGGGCTACCAACTGGTTAATGCAGATCTCACTATCGCGGCCCAACGGCCCAAACTGGCGCCCCACATTGACGCAATGCGGCAACGCATTGCCAGTCTGGCGGGCGTTGATATTGGCCAGATCAGTGTGAAAGCCACTACCACCGAAAAACTGGGTTTTGTTGGTAGGGAAGAGGGGATTGCTGTGGACGCCGTTGTATTGATGCAAGGGGTGTTGCCCAAACATGCTGCCTGATTGGCCCCGGGCCTGGGGAGGCCCTGCAGCTCAGGCCGTTTTGCGTCAGGCCAACACCGATTTTCAGGTGGAAGAGCTGTTTGAATTTCTTCCCAGTGGCGATGGCGAATTTGATTGGCTGCTGGTAGAGAAGTCTGGCGACAGTACAGAATTTGTTGCCAGAGCGCTGGCAAAACAGCTTGGCTTACCGGCTCGCGCAGTGGGTTACTCCGGGCTGAAAGATCGTCATGCACTGACTCGCCAATGGTATTGCCTGCACCGTCCCGGCAAAGCGGCGCTCAACTGGAGTACCCTGCTGGGCGACAATTGGCGGGTGGTGAAGGGTGTGCGCCACCGGCAAAAATTGCGCCGGGGCAGTCATCGCGGAAACCGCTTTGTACTGATTCTTAATGAGGTGGTGGGTGATCGTCCGTTACTCAACGAGCGTTTGTCAGCATTGACCGCCGGATTTCCCAACTATTTTGGCGAACAGCGTTTTGGCATTGATGGCGGCAACATTGCGGCCTGTCGTCAGTGGTTTGAACAGGGCGGCCAGCCGGCCCGCTTCGAAAAAGGCCTCTACCTTTCCTCGGCTCGCTCCTGGTTATTCAATCAGGTTCTGGCGCAACGTGTTTTCAGCGGGACGTGGGATAAAGCTCTGGATGGCGAGGTTCTTGCTTTGCGCGATAGCGGCAGTGTTTTTTCTGAGCCGTTGAGCGATGAAATTGTTGCCCGCGTGGCCAGCGGCGATCTGCATCCCACCGGCCCGCTCTTTGGTGCCCCGGCAAAAATCAGCGTTGCCGGTGAGGTAGCGGCCCTTGAACAACAGCAATGCAATGCGGAGCCGGTGTTGTGTGCGGGTTTGGCAAAGCACGGTCTCAAGATGGAGCGGCGTGCGCTGCGGGTCTTGCCTAAGGAGCTGTCTTGGGAGTGGCTTGATGCTAAGTGTCTGCGGTTAGAATTTGCGCTGCCCCGGGGCTGTTTCGCGACAGCGCTTGTGCGAGAATTGGTGACATACTAAGAGAATAAAGGGTGACCACTCTGAACCTGCAAGGCATAGGGATGACTTCCCAGCGAACCCGGGACCGGCTGATTCAGCGCTTGCGGGAAAGGGGCATTGAGGACGACGCGGTATTAAAGGTGATGCGCGCCACGCCGCGGCATATTTTTCTGGACGAGGCGCTGGCTCACCGCGCCTATGAAGATAGCTCCCTGCCAATCGGCTTCCAGCAGACCCTTTCTCAACCCTACATTGTTGCGCGGATGACCGAGTTGCTGCTCGCTTCGGGACCCAAATCCCGGGTCTTGGAGGTGGGCACTGGCTCAGGTTACCAAACGGCGATTCTGGCCCAATTGGTCGAGCGGGTGTTCAGCGTAGAGCGCATTCGTCCATTGCAGGAGAAGGCTCGGGAAAGGCTGCGCCACCTGCGTCTGCACAACGTACATTTGCGTCACGCCGATGGCGGAATGGGCTGGCCGCAACGGGGCCCCTTCGACGCAATTCTCTCCGCCGCAGCCCCTGAAGTGGTGCCCCAGGATCTACTCGATCAGCTCGACATCGGCGGCCGCCTGGTGATTCCCATCGGCAAACAGAACGGTCAGCAGTTTTTAGTTGTCTATGACAAAACCGAGAACGGTGTGGTCGAGCAGCAAATCGAACCTGTGACCTTTGTCCCCTTGCTCGGTGGCGTCGTCGCGTAAGCTTTTTTGTGCCTGTGTTCTCCCCCAATCGGAGGCTTGCTGGCACAGGCCGGTAACCCGAAGACATTTCTCTGCCTAGAAGGAATTGGAGTTAGTGAAAGGATTTAAGCCCGCAATTTTTCTACGGGGTATGGCAATGGGCGCGGCAGATATTGTGCCGGGTGTTTCCGGGGGAACCATCGCCTTCATTACTGGCATTTATGATGAGCTGATAGAAAGCCTGACCTCCTTCAACCTGCAGGCAGTTCGTGTGTTACGGCAACAGGGTATTGGCGCCTTATGGCGTCATGTGAACGGCGGCTTTCTGTTGAGTCTGGTGACGGGGGTGCTGATTGCCGCGCTGTCGTTGGCCAAGGCTATTTCTTACGCGCTGGAGCACCACCCTGTACCGCTGGCTGGTTTTTTCTTCGGGTTGGTGTTGGCCTCCGCGATCCTGATTTATCGGCAAATTCCCGAGCGCACCGTCGTCACTTTGGTCTTATTGATTCTTGGGGCAGGGGTGGCAATCGGAATCGGGGAAGTGCGACCAGCCAGTATTGCCGTCACTCCGCTCAGCCTGTTCCTGGCCGGTGCGGTAGCCATCTGCGCCATGATTCTGCCGGGGATTTCAGGCAGTTTTATTCTGCTGTTGATCGGTATGTATGGGCCCGTTATCGATGCCATAAAATCGATGGATTTGTTGGCGATTGCTCTGTTTGGGGCGGGTTGCGCAACCGGGTTGATGCTATTCGTTCGGCTGTTGTCCTGGCTACTGCATCACTACCATGGCGCCTTGCTGTCATTCTTGTCCGGCCTGCTGATAGGTTCGCTCTCTATTATCTGGCCTTGGAAGCTTGACAGCGTGGGCCAAGCTGGCGGGCTGGGCAGCGGTCTGGAACTGGCCAATTCGTGGCCCTGGCATTACGCGGAAGTGGCTGATGCCCATTTGCTGCTCACCGGGTTTCTGGCGGCCTTTGGTGTTATTCTGGTGCTGGCGATTGAGCGACTTGCCGGGCACAAGCAGTCGGCCGTTGGTGAGTGAGGTCTTCAATTTGTTTCGTACCGCGGTAGCACGATTTAGGGATTCGCGGATTCATCAGTCTTTTTAATGCGTGGCAGATAGTTTGGATAATACTGGGATGACAAGGATGAAGCCCGATGATCGCCTGGCTTGCCCGGCCGGGGGATGTCGCCGCTGATGATGCCGCGCTTGCACATACTATTGCTGTCAGTGGTGCTCTTGCTGATGCATGGATGTGCCAGTGGCGGCTCGGCACCCATCGAAGATCGCTATTCGCCGTCGGAGCGGGCGCCGGAGTATTACATTGTCAGTCGCGGCGATACCCTGTTTTCGATTGCCTGGCGTTATGGCTTTGACGTGAAGGGTCTCGCCGCTGCCAATCAAATTGGTCCTCCCTATACGATCTATCCCGGACAGCGTCTCGCCTTGCGGGAGCGTTCTACCAGTGTTTCGCCGCCGGCTGCGGCGCCCCGTAACACACCAGTCAGAGCGGCAGCTCCGCCGCCCTCAACTCCATCCTCCCCACCGGTGGCTAGCTCGCCCAAGCGCCCTGCAAAAGCCGTGGTTTCTGCACCATCCAGTGGTGGTTGGCGATGGCCAGTGAAGGGGCCTGTGGTCAGGGCGTTTGTTGCGACTGGCCAAGCGCATAAAGGTATTGATATCGGTGGAAAAATAGGGGAGCCTGTACATGCAGCGCGCAGTGGGGTTGTTGTTTACTCGGGTAGTGGATTAGTGGGTTACGGCAATCTTCTAATCTTGAAACACTCTGAGCAAGAACTCAGCGCATATGGGCATAATCGAAAGCTGTTGGTAAAGGAGGGACAGCAGGTAAAAGCAGGGGCCGTCATTGCAGAGTTGGGAGACAGTGGCACAGACTCGGCAAAGCTCCACTTTGAAGTTCGTATTAACGGAAAACCGGTTGATCCTTTACGGCTGCTTCCTAGGTAAGAACGAACAGGTAAGACCTGACATCAGTCGAAAGAATCACCCCAATCAGTCAATGAAATTCTCGACAAAAATAAGGATTTGACGATGCGGGTATTGGAATCGGAGCTCGACCAAGAGCGCTTTATCGACACCATCCAAACTGAGGATGACTCGGAAGAGTCTCGTGCAGAGGCACCATCCTCCACCAAGAAAAGTCGTACACGGCAATACAGCAGCGAGTTGGATGCAACCCAGCTATACCTTAGCGAAATTGGGTTTTCGCCTCTGCTGACGGCCGATGAAGAAAAGCATTATTCAAGATTGGCGCGAAAGGGCGACGAGGCCGGTCGCAAACGCATGATTGAAAGTAATCTGCGGCTGGTGGTGAAAATATCCCGACGCTACCTCAACCGGGGGCTCACTCTCCTGGATTTGGTCGAAGAAGGAAATTTGGGGCTGATCCGCGCGGTAGAAAAATTCGACCCGGAGCGCGGCTTTCGCTTTTCTACCTATGCCACCTGGTGGATTCGACAGACCATAGAGCGTGCGCTGATGAATCAGACGCGAACCATCCGCTTGCCGATTCACGTCGTTAAAGAGCTGAATGGATATTTGCGCGCTGAGCGGGAGTTGAGTCAACGGCTTGACCACATGCCCTCGCCCGAAGAAATGGCGTCGGCGATGGACCGGCCGCTGGCAGAAACCAAGCGCCTGTGCAGTTTAAAAGAGCGGGTGGGCTCTATCGATGTGCCAATGGGCCAGGGCACTGACCAATCCCTTTTAGATACCCTGGCGGATCAGCAGGCGCCTAACCCCAGCGATGTGCTGCAGAGTCAGGATATCCAGCGCTGCATGGACAGTTGGCTTGATGAACTCAGCGAGAAGCAGCGGGAGGTGGTATTGCGTCGCTTTGGGCTGCGGGGTTACGAGAGCGCTACTCTGGAGGAAGTCGGCCGAGAAATTGGCCTGACCCGGGAGCGGGTTCGCCAGATTCAGGTCGAGGCCCTCAAGAGCCTGCGGGTGATGTTTGAGAGTAACGGGCTCAGCGCTAGCGCCTTGTTCTCCGAGGCGGCGGAGTAGCCAGCACAGCGGGTTAATCGGGCAAAAAAAAGACCTGCATTTGCAGGTCTTTTTTATTTCTGTACCAACATCGGCGCGTTAGCGCTCCAAATACTGCAATTTGTCCGGCTTGCCATTCCACTCTTCTGCATCGGCCGGGGCATCTTTCATTTCAGTGATGTTCGGCCACACTTCTGCCAGCTCGGCATTTAGCTCAAGGAAGACTTGCTGGTCTTCGGGCAGCTCATCTTCGGAGAAGATCGCTTCAACGGGGCACTCGGGTTCACAAAGGGCGCAATCGATACACTCGTCGGGGTGAATGACCAGGAAGTTTGGACCCTCATAGAAGCAGTCTACTGGGCAGACTTCAACGCAGTCCGTATGCTTGCATTTAATGCAGTTTTCACCCACTACAAATGTCATTTTGGTTCGGCCCCTCTGTAAGCTGTTGTGGTCGGTTTCCACGAGCCGCGTATTGTAACACCGGCTAAAAAAATCGGAATAGATTGGTCTTAACAATAATTCAGCTGTTGCTTATCACTTTTTCAGATGATCGTGTCTGTTTAAAGCAAATCCCTCAACATATACAGCATGTCATGGGCTTGGCGGGGGCTGAGGTTATCGGGGTCGATCTCCTCCAGGCGCTGCAAAACGGGGGAGGGCGCGGGAGGTGGGGCGAACAGATCGGCCTGGAGCTGAGGGTCCTGCTTGCCTTTCAGGGTCGTTGTGGTGGCCTGGCGCTCGAGCTCTTCCAGTTTTTTTCGTGCTGCGCTCACCACATTGCTCGGAATACCCGCCAATTTGGCTACCTGTAGCCCATAGCTGCGATTGGCTGGGCCCTCCTCAACCTTGTGCAAAAACACAATGTGATCCTGGTACTCAGTCACCCCGAGATGCACGTTGGCCGCCAGCGGGTAGCTTTCTGGCAAGGCGGTGAGCTCAAAGTAGTGGGTGGCGAACAGAGTGAATGCCTTGATTCGACTGGCCAGGTCGATACCGCTGGCCCAGGCGAGAGACAGGCCGTCAAAGGTGCTGGTGCCGCGCCCCACCTCGTCCATCAATACCAGGCTGTTGGCCGTCGCGTTGTTGAGAATGTTGGCCGTTTCGGTCATCTCCACCATAAAGGTCGAGCGGCCGCCTGCGAGGTCATCGGATGAACCGATGCGGGTGAAAATCTGATCGACCAGACTCAGCTCCACCGCCGCGGCCGGCACATAACTGCCGATGTGGGCGAGCAGCACGATCAATGCCGTCTGGCGCATAAAGGTCGACTTACCGCCCATATTGGGGCCGGTGATAATCAGCGTCCGACGCTGGTCATACAGATCGAGATCGTTGGCGATAAAGGGTTCGTCCAGTACCTGCTCGACCACCGGGTGTCTGCCCTGATGAATTTTCAGGCAAGGTGCATCGCTGATAACGGGGCGGCAATAGTCGAGTGCCAGTGCCCGCTCAGTCAGATTACAGATGACATCGAGCTCGCACAGGGCGGCGGAGGCATCCTGCAGGGGCAGTAAAATAAGATTGAGTTCATCGAGGAGTTGCTCGTACAACAGCTTTTCGCGAGCCAGCGCCCGGCTTTTGCTGCTCAGTGCCTTGTCTTCGAATTCTTTCAGCTCTGGGGTGATGAATCGCTCGGCATTTTTCAGTGTCTGCCGGCGGATATATTCCGCGGGGGCTTGGGCGGCCTGCACCCGGCTGATTTCAATGTAATAGCCGTGCACCCGGTTGTATCCCACCTTCAGGCTACTGAGTCCGGTGCGGGCCTTTTCCTGCTGCTCCATTTGCAGCAAAAACTCGCCGGCGTCGCTGCTTAAACTGCGCAGCTCGTCCAGCTCGGAATCATACCCTTCGGCAATGACACCGCCGTCACGCAGCACCATTGGCGGATTTTCGATAATGGCACGTTCCAGCAGACTGGCCATGTCGGGAAACTCGCCGATTTTCTCCGCCAGCGAGCGCAGCAGATCGGAGTCTGTTTCACGGGTTGCACGCTGAAGCTCTGGCAATGCTGCCAGAGCCCGCTGGAGGCGGGACAGGTCACGGGGACGGGCAGACCGAAGTGCAACCCGGGCCAGAATGCGTTCCAGGTCGCCAATTTCTTTCAACAGCGGCTGGAGTGCATCGTGACCATAGCTCTGTTGCAGTTCGGCAATCAGCTGCTGGCGCTGCTCCAGTACCTCTTTATTGCGCAGTGGCCGATGTAGCCAACGCTTGAGCAAGCGACTACCCATGGCGGTTTGGCAGCGATCGATCACCGAGGCCAGGGTGTTTTCCACCGTGCCACTTAAGTTGATATCCAGTTCCAGGTTGCGGCGGGTGGCGGCATCCATCGCGACGGCGTCGTTGCGCGATTCGTGCTGCAGGCGATGAATATGTGGGATCTGGCAACGTTGTGTGTCTTTCACATATTGCAGCAGACAGCCCGCAGCTGCGATGCCGAGGGTAAGCTGGTCGCAACCGAAGCCACTTAAATCTTGTGTCTTGAAATGCTGGCACAGTGCCCGCCTGGCAGCGTCGATTTCAAACTCCCAGGGGGGGAGGCGGCGCAGACCGGGTCGCCGGGCGAGGGCGGGGCTGACCAATTCATCGGGAACTAGCAATTCCGCGGGCTGCAATCGCTGAATTTCGGCCAGTAGCGCGGCCTCATCAGCAATCTCGAAGACCAGAAAGCGGCCGCCACTCATATCGAGGCTCGCCACGCCAAAACCGTGTTGGCCCTGAGCGACCGCCACCAGCAGGGTGTCTTTACGCTCCTCGAGCAGGGCTTCGTCGCTGAGGGTACCGGGCGTGACGATGCGGGTGACCTTTCGTTCCACCGGGCCCTTGCTGGTCGCCGGATCGCCGATCTGTTCGCAGATGGCAATGGAAACACCCTGGCGAACCAGGCGGGCGAGGTAGTTCTCAGCGGCGTGATAGGGGACCCCGCACATGGGAATGGGGTGCCCGCCGGACTTGCCCCGGGCGGTGAGCGTGATATCAAGCAGCTGGGCGGCGAGCTTGGCATCGTCAAAAAACAGCTCGTAAAAATCCCCCATCCGGTAGAACACCAGTTCGTTGGGGTGCTGTGCCTTGATGCTCAAATACTGCTGCATCATTGGGGTGTGCTGGGGGGCGTCAGTCAAGCGAGGGTCCGTCGAAAAGTGGCTGGAAAACCCGCGATACTACCGCAACTGGCGGGCTCGCTCAAAACGCATTGATCACAAAGGATCGCTCTGGCATATCCCGTACAGTTGGGCTAGGTTTTTATTCTCGGCCGTCACCCAGGAGAGCAGAAATGTTGGACACGGGCATTGACAAAGTGAGTCGGGATACTGATTATATATACAGTTGTTTGGTGATGGGGTGCCACCATCATCGCTGTAAACCATCACATCAAGAATTCAAGTCTATCTCGAGATAAAAGGGAATACGCATGGACCCAAATAAGCAAAAGGCGCTGGAGTCGGCGCTGAGCCAGATTGAACGTCAGTTCGGTAAAGGCTCAATCATGAAGATGGGGGACAGCTCCCGTGAAGTCATGCCGTCGATTTCCACCGGGTCTTTGGGCTTGGATGTGGCGTTGGGTATCGGTGGTCTGCCCTGCGGTCGAATTGTTGAGATCTATGGTCCGGAGTCTTCTGGTAAAACCACCTTGTGTCTACAGGTCATGGCAGAGGCACAAAAACTCGGGAAAACAGTCGCCATCGTTGACGCTGAGCATGCCCTCGACCCGCAGTACGCGGAAAAGCTCGGCGTCAACTTGGAGGACCTACTGGTATCCCAGCCTGACACCGGCGAGCAGGCCCTTGAAATCACCGATATGCTGGTGCGCTCCGGTTCCGTGGATGTCATTGTGGTGGACTCGGTAGCTGCACTGGTACCCAAAGCGGAAATCGAGGGCGACATGGGTGACTCCCATGTTGGTCTGCAGGCACGGTTGATGTCCCAGGCCTTGCGTAAGCTGACTGGCAGTATCAAGCAAACCAACACCCTGGTGATTTTTATCAACCAGATTCGGATGAAGATCGGGGTAATGTTTGGTAACCCCGAAACCACCACCGGTGGTAATGCATTGAAGTTCTACGCTAGTGTGCGTCTGGATATCCGTCGTATCGGCTCGGTGAAAGAGGGGGACGAGGTCGTTGGTAACGAGACGCGGGTGAAGGTGGTCAAGAATAAAGTGTCACCACCCTTCAAACAGGCCGAATTCCAGATTATGTACGGCAAAGGAATTTATCGCCTCGGTGAGGTGATTGACCTCGGTGTGAAGTTGGGACTGGTCGATAAATCGGGTGCCTGGTATGCCTATAAGGGAGACAAGATTGGCCAAGGTAAGGCCAATGCCGCGCGTTTCCTGGATGAAAACCCGGAAATCGCCCAGGAGATTGAGGGTGCTATTCGCGGTGAATTGCTGCCTAAACCCGCGGCTAAGAAAGTCGAGGAGTCGGTAGCGGAGTAAGCGGCAGTCCTGACTGGCGGGCTATTTGCTCGCCAGTTGCTGTGCTGAATATCGTCGTACTGCCGAAAAAGGCGTGTCCATGGCCGGGAGATTTTTCCCCGGAAACGCGAGCTGTTCCATAAGGTGATAAATCACACTGAGTCGGGCGCGGCGTTTGTCGTCGGCATCAACTATGTACCAGGGCGTATCGTCGGTATCCGTGGCGGCGAGCATTTCATCCCTAGCCCGGCTGTAGTCCTCCCAGTGATCGAGTGCGACCGCATCGATTGGGCTTAATTTCCAGTGTTTTAATGGGTCGGTTCGGCGCGACTCCAAGCGCATCCGCTGTTCTTCCTCAGAAATATCCAGATAGTATTTTACAATCTCGATGCCGGCATTGCTGAGCATTTTCTCAAAGATGACCGTGGCACTGAGAAAATCCTCGGCCTCTTGGGGGCTGCAAAAGCCCATCACTTTTTCAACACCTGCCCGGTTGTACCAGCTGCGGTTCATTAACACTATTTCCTGGCCGGAGGGTAGACAGGCAACATAACGTTGAAAATGCCAACTTGCTTGTTCACGGTCCGATGGCTTGCCCAGGGCAATTACGCGGGTTTCTCTCGGGCTCAAGTGCTCGGCAATGCGCTTGATCACGCCATCCTTACCTGCCGCATCGCGTCCTTCAAAGATAATCAGCACTTTCCTGTCATGGCTAATCAAATGCCGCTGTAAGGCGACCAGTTGAATCTGAAGCTGTCTCAGAAGTGCCTTGTACTCTTTGTGATGGATCGGTTGCATTTACAAGGGGTCGCTCTTTAGTAGTGGATTCGGTTCATGCGTATTACGTCGAGGTAGCCGCAGTGCTTTACTTTGACTTTACGGTAATCGCAGGGGCGCGAAAAGAGTGAACACGGAGAAGGGGGCAAGCAGGTTGCTTGCTCCGGTTTATTCCTGCTTGCGCGAGGATAGGGCGATTTACTGCTGCCTATATGGCTTTGTCGCGGCAGCGGCGATATTTCTCAGCTCACAAGGTTTGTGGTCTCGCTTTTCTTTGTGGGTCTATCCAAAAGTCACGTTGGAGATTTTCCTGATTTTTTCGCAGGTGACGCTGCTGGGATATCTCCTGCATACCATGATCCTGCGTCGGCCCGCCGCCCTGATTGAAACCGTCTCTGGCGAACTAATGAACTACCTTCGCAACGGGGGCTTTCTACGGGGCCTGTTGCTGCTCATTAGTGCATCTGTCTTCTTCTCCAGTATCTCTTCCTTTAAAACGTTGATACCCGAAATTAACCCGTTTCACTGGGACCCCGATTTTTATCAGCTGGATCTTCAACTTCATGGAGGGGTATCCCCCTGGCAATGGTTGCATGGGATTTTGGATTGGCCTTGGGCTACCTGTGCGCTGAATGCGGTGTATAACGCTTGGTTTTTTCTCATGCAGGCCGCGTTATTCTGGTTCTTCTTCTTTGCCCGTAAGGGGGTAATTCGACAACAGTTTTTGCTCAGTTTTATTTGTTGCTGGGTGGTGAATGGCGCGGTGCTCGCACTAATTTTCTCCTCCGTGGGGCCAGCATTTTATGAGCGGCTGTACCCGGGCGTCACAAGTCCCTATACCGATTTGATGACGTACTTGCATCAGGCTAATGAGAGCTACCCGGTATGGGCGTTAGCGACGCAGGATTACCTGTGGCAGCTTTATCAACAGGGCGAAAACGGGATTGGTGGCGGGATTTCAGCCATGCCGAGCATGCATGTCTCAGTAGCGCTGTTGCTGTGCTGTGCAATTTGGCCCCGCGGTCTGCTGGCCCGGGTTGCTGGCTGTCATTTTGTGCTGATTATTCTAATGGGCTCGGTTCATCTTGCGTGGCACTACGCTGCAGATGGCTATCTATCCCTAGTTACCAGTCTGGCAATATGGAAAGTGTGTGGCTGGCTTCTCAGCTTTCGGCCGACCCCGGAAGCCGAGCCCGATGTCGTGCCAAGCCTGGCAAAACATTGAGCGGCGGCAAGTAGTCAAATGATTACAGCCTTGTGAGTCAGTTTTGCGCTTCTTCGTCTTCCTCTTCGGCCTCGATCGCCAAGCTGAAGCCGGAGGGTCTTGACTGGGACTGATCGGCTTGCATCTCACCGGCGGGCAGCCCGCGCTTGCTGTGAAGCTTGATCCGCAAACGTAAATTATTGGCTGAGTCGGCGTTTTTAAGGGCTTCTTCGAAACTGATTTTGCCGTCTTCATACAAGCGGAACAGTGCGGCATCGAAGGTCTGCATGCCCAGGTTCTCTGACTTGGCCATAATCTCCTTGATGCTTTCCACCTCACCTTTATGAATTGCCTGGTTAACGGTGGGGGTTCCCAGCAGAATTTCGATGGCAGCCGCGCGTTTGCCATCTTTGGTAGGCACCAGCCGTTGAGAGACGAAACAGCGCAGATTCAAAGAGAGATCCAGTAGTAACTGATTACGTCGCTCTTCGGGGAAGAAGTTAATGATGCGGTCCAGCGCCTGGTTTGCGTTATTGGCATGCAGGGTTGAGATGCACAGGTGCCCAGTTTCAGCAAAGGCGATGGCATGCTCCATGGTTTCACGGTCGCGAATTTCACCAATGAGAATTACGTCAGGTGCTTGTCGTAGCGTGTTTTTCAAGGCTTGGTGAAAGCTGCGAGTGTCAACACCGATTTCCCGTTGGTTGACGATGCACTTTTTGTGACGATGGATAAATTCAATGGGGTCTTCAATGGTGATGATGTGACCACTGCTATTACTGTTGCGGTGATCGATCAGCGCGGCAAGGGAGGTGGATTTGCCTGAGCCTGTGGCACCGACAAAAAGCACCAAGCCGCGCTTTGCCATCACCACCTCTTTCAGGATGGGGGGCAAGCCCAGGCTATCGGCGTCGGGGATTTCTGTCACAATATTTCGCGCCACGATGGAGATTTCATTGCGCTGCTTAAAGATATTTACCCGGAAGCGGCCGACCTTGGGAATGCTGTAGGCCAGGTTCATTTCCAGCTCAGTCTCAAATTCCTTTATCTGCTCACTGTCCATAATTTCGTAGGCGATCGTTTTGATATCGCCATTCGAGAAAGGCTCTTTGCTAAGGGGTTTGAGTTGGCCGTGAAATTTTGCGCAGGGAGGGGCGCCAGTGCTTAGAAAAAGATCCGAGCCGGAGTTTTTCGCGAGCAGCGTCAGGTAGTCGTTAAAAGTCATCAATACATCCCTAAAAACTGGGGGCGCTGCCTATCGCGCCCTGTGGCCACCGGCATTTTACGGTTACCGAGCAAGATAAACTATCGCTGTCTGATGACTCACTCGGACTTTCCCGTATGACACCTCGCGTTACATGACCAGTCGGACTTTATCGTTTTCGCAGGTCATGGCGCCGCCGACTTCTACCTCCGCCAGGGAAGCACCCAGCGTTGCGAGAATCTCATTGATAATACTGTCCAGCAAAGGGGCAATGACGGCATCCAGTGCATCGGTCAGGCCATCGGTCAGACCGTTGGCTGCTGATCCGGCTAAATTTAGCAGGGTTCCAAGGCCGTTGCTGCCAATGCCGCCACTTTCGGGTTCATAGAAAATTAAATCGAGATCGGTCAGAGCGCCGTTTACATCTGAAACAACGCCGGACGAACCTAATGCCTCATAAGCGTTACCCGAGAGGGTGGTGCCAATGTCTGGCAAATAGGTATCGTCCGGATAATTTTCATGAAGCACTGTGCCGGTTGCTGGCGAAGTGGGCGATTCGCGGTTGTCCACTGCGATTGCAATGCCGCCTCCCGCATATGCATCACGGTCAGCCAGCGCTTTGTTTGACACCCAGCTCCCGCCACTCCGGTAGGTGTAAGAGCAAGAACCTAACAAGCACGTCTTTCTTACCTCAATAGTGCCAATGTCGATGATCGGAATGGGGGTGATGGTGAAATCATCTGACGCCATTGCGTTTGCTGCTGCGTCGTCGCGATCACTGCCCATGTTGCCCAAAGCGACGGAGGCAATAGACGATTGGGCCGAGCTGGTCAGGGATTTTTCGTCCGTTGTCGAGTCGCAGGTGTAATTGCTCACCCTGGCGGTACCTTCACCTGCGGTAATCAGAACGTCTACCCGGGGTGAGGATAGGATGTCGATGTCGACCATCGTTTCCTCTTCCGTACAGGTGATTAGACAGGTAATGCTTGTGAGCAAGCCAATAACATCCAGTGACAGCGCGTCGTTGACCATATCAGTAACGCCAGCGATCAGCGGATTATCTAGAAGAGAGTTCAGTGAGCTGGCTAACGGTACCTCTACCGAAGCGAAGGCTTTCACAGTGGCGGAGCGGACATAGATAGCGTCACTGCCGTAGGGGTTTATTTTGGCGAACTCGGGGTTCCCGACGGCGGAAAACTGCGGGGGCTCAACGACTTTCAACGTGAGATAGGCTGTGGCTACCCCCAAATTCAAAGGGATTTCCGCGGCCAGACCTGACTCGCTATTCGCCAGTTGGATTGCCGCCTGGACCAATTCCATGACCTGAACATTGGTGTTTAACGCAGCTTCCTCGGCACCGCTCTGAATTTTCAAGATGTCGACTAGCTCAATTGCGGGTGTAGACAGAGGAATTGAATCCGACAGCAGGCCCAGAGCGGAAACGGCGGCCGTATTTCCGCCGTCCTGTAATACGTCCGCAGCGACGTCAAGCAAGTCGCCCACGGTGATTTCGGTACTCAGAATGCCATCGTAGTCGCCAACATCGAGGCTCATTTCGGTTGCCAGCGCATCCATGAAATTAAGCAAGTTGAGATCGGTATTAACAAGGTTCTGCCAATCACCGACTCCTAATGCCAGGCTGGTGCCGAGCATGCCGCCAAGCAATGAGTTGAGCAGCGCGGAGTCATCGCTGTTCACGCTAACTAAATTACTGCGCATGCTAAGTTGTGCGGTTGGCTCACAGGCTTGGGCCACACTTGAGCGGCTCAGGCTGATCGAGCTTGGTGTGGTTGGCCATAGCTGTTGGAATAATGACGCCGGAATGGTTCGTGTTAGGGTGACCTGAATCGCCTTGCCAGTTGCGTCGGCGACAAACTGGCGGTCAAACCCTCCGGATCCGTCGCTTACCCTTTGGGTTCGGCCCAAGGCGACGGCGATATCCCCCTCGTTGCCCTTGAAATCATTGCGGCTGGCTGAGAGCACATCCACCGCGACAGCCTTTCTGCCGTCTTCGTCCATGGTCTGGTCGCGGCAGTAAAGCAGCGCGGTTTCCAATGCCGCCAGGTCCGCGTTTTTCTGCAGGGACCGGCGCTCCAGAAATAGACGCCCGGTGTCGACCACCACTGCGAGGAACATCAACAAGGTGGTCATCATGATGGCGGCCATCACCGCGACAGCGCCATGCTGTTTTTTTCTCGTCATTTGGCGAAGGGGCGTCTTCATGGCCTGGGATCACTCAGATTTAAAGGAGTCTTTAGCGAAGCGGGCAGGAATTGGGTGGCTAAAGCTCTTCACATAGCGTTGGTACACCTCTTTGCGAACTTTGCCACTCAAATACTGATCTTCCGTGCTGGCCAGCTCGCCCGAGGCCTGGGCCGCCAATAGGCGCCCTGTGACCGTGCTTGGCTGCTCCTTGTCTTCGGGAGCAGCGACAGCGAGAGTGGAAACCAGTAATGCGGCTGTGGTGCAGAGGACTGATCGTTTCATAGTGGTGCTCCTTGTTTGATGCTGCTGGAATTGGCAAAGGCGGGCTGTTTAAAGCGGTTGGCTTTGCCAATCAGTTCTCTAAATTCTTCCACGGGGATGCCATTGTTCTTGGCCATTCTGGCGGCAGTGCGGGTATCACCATCCAGTATCAGGCTCATTACCATATTGCGGGTGGCGACGGGATGCCCCGGTGCCAGCTGAAGGGCCGTCATGAATTCCCGTTGGGCGGCTTTGAATTCCCGGTGGACTAACAAAATGAAGCCGTAGTCGTTGCGGATATCAGCATCGGTCGGTGCCAGTTTGCGGGCGGTTAGCATCTGCTGATGGGCCTGGGGAACATTGCCGCGGGTGGCCAGGATTTTCGCCATACCGGCGTGGCCGTATGCGGTCATGCAAGTCAGGCTGAGGTCGCGGTAGCTCTCGTAAGCCTCATCCAGCAATCCAGTTTTCCGTTGTGCTTCAGCTCTCAGCCATAATGCATGGGGGCTGTTGCTATTGTCATTTTCCAGGTGGGCGAGGGCAGAGTAGTACTGCTCACCATCAATCAGCTGGCGAACCATGTCCAGTTTTACGCCGTTTTCCTGACTGACAGGCGCATTGCATACGCCGACCACCGAGGCCTGCTTATTGGCGGTGCTAGCACAGCCGACAAGGCCTGATAAAGCGAGACAGATCATTAAGGATTTAATGTTCATCAGGGTTTCCTTATTAAGAAGCGACATCACCGAGCGCCTTGGAAAGACTGGTAAAGCTGGGCCCGCCGACAAAAATCAGTAGCGCTGGGAAAAAACACACCATCATCACCAGCGACATTTTGCCAGCCAGCTTGTTGACCACTTCCTGCAGTTCGAGCTTTCTGCGGCTTTGTAATAGCAAATAGAGTTCATCTAGCGATTTGTCGATGCTGCCGCCAGTGATCGACTGTTGGCGAATCACAATGAGGTACTCTTTGAAACCTTCTGCGCCGGTGCTGTTAATCAAGTCATAGAGGGCTTCCTCCTGGCTTTGGCCCGACTCAATCTTATTCACCGCCAAATTCAACTCGGTAGCACAATTCGGGGTCAGTTCTTTTAACTCTTCACAAATAATGGCGAGGGTCTTTGGCAGCGACAGGCCGACCCGCCACAACATTCGGGTTGTCTGGATCAGCATGAGGGTTTCAGCTTCCAGTTTGGCTTGCCGGTCCTCAGCATGCTTTTTCAGAAACATATAGGCCAGTAAAGGGAAGCCGAGCAGGCTGGCGCCACAAATCAGCAGTGCTTGCGGAATGGGAAGTCCCTTAATCAGCGCGCTTACCCCAAAGGCCAGCGCCAGGGCCGCACAGAGTATCCCGGCGATGGTCACCGCTTTAATTTGCTGATCTGTCTTGACCATACCCGCTCGGCGAAGTAGCTGTGACAGAGAAGCAATATGGGTATTTTCTTCGCGAAGCTGCCGCCAGATATCTTTAGAACTGAATTCGAGCTGGGCATTTTTACCACTGCTGCTGGAGCCCTCCATATGGGCAATCGCTAGCAGGACGACGGGAGCGGTGCACAGCACCACCGCGCCAATAATGAAATAGATATGATGTGCTTCCATCGCTTCAGGTCCCTACCGATTTGATCATTCGCCACAGCGCTACAACGCCAAACAGCTCCATAAAAGTTGCCGCCAGCAATGCATTCTGGCCGCCCGGGTCATTCCACATTGTCATGACCATATCGGGCATCATGTACATCATGTACGCCACGGTTGCCGGCGGGATAAGCGCCAGCACCACAGCGGTGAAGCGGGTTTCCCCGGTCATCGCATTGAGTTCACGTTTGCCGGCTTCGTCCAAGCGAAGGATGGCGACGATGTCGTCCAGAATGGAACGGATGCTGCCGCCGTATTGTTCGTTGATTCGAATGGCGGTGGCGAGTACGTTGAACTCCTTCAGACGATTGTGATTTGCCTCCCGGTCAAAGGCGCGATGCAGCTCTTCACCCATGTGCACCCGGCGGACAACTCGGCGCATAACGGTTCCCAAGGGGCGTTCTAGGGTTTCTACCGAGTCGCTAAAGGCGTTTTCAACCGAGATACCGGCGGAAAGGCGGCGGGTAACCTGATTGATGAACGAGGGAAGTTGTTCCAGCATCATCTGCTTGCGACGATTCCCGAGGGATTTCATGCCCAGATACAACACGCCGGGTATGGCGGCGCTGACAATCAACGCGATCTTGAAGGGCAGTACCAGCAAACTGATCAGGACGCCGCCACCGGCAAAAGCCATGATCAGATAGATAACTTGGGGCGGCAATTCGACGCTATGCTGGGCCAAGTAGTCTTTGATGAAAGAAGGCACGGCGTCTTGCTTTTTGTCGACAACGACGCGGGGGTCAACTTTGCCTTCTTGTTCATTGGAACCCAGCATCAGCAAAACCACGAAGGCCAGGCCGATCACCAGCAAAGACAGAGCAATCCAGATCATGATCCTCTCCTTCAGCCAGTGACTTCGTCATCGAGCAGCGGTACCACCTTGGTGTCAACCGCGCGCAGCGTTTTACTGGTGTCGTCATAGGTAAACAGCGGATGAAGCTTTACTTCCCGGTCTACCATGCGCAGCTCCGCGACCTGAAGCACGCAGCGGTGGCCATCGGGCTTGCGCCCTATCTGCACAATGAGGTCGAGCGCGCTGCCGATCATTTTCAGGATCAAGTCACTGGAGCCTTTGAATCCTGACATGCCGACCATCATTTCCAGACGGGTCATGGCATCGGCGGCAGAGTTGGCATGTACCGTACTCATCGAGCCACTATGCCCGGTATTCATCGCTTGCAGCACATCCAGTACTTCACCGCCGCGACTTTCACCGACGATAATCCGGTCTGGGCGCATCCGCAGCGCATTCTTTACCAGCTCCCTTGCCGATACTTCACCGACACCTTCGTTGTTCTCGGGACGAGTCTCCAATCTAACGACGTGGTCGTTTCGCAGCTGCAGCTCGGCGGCATCTTCAATCGTTACAATCCGTTCTGTCAGCGGAATGTATTGGCTGAGAATGTTCAGCAGCGTTGTTTTTCCTGAGCCGGTTGCGCCGCTGATAAGCATGTTTCGTCGACTTTTGACGGCGTTGGTGAGGTAATCCAAGACCTCTTTGGTGATAGAGCCGCCGGCCAATAATTCTTCTGCCGTCAGCGGGTCTTTACGAAATTTCCGGATGGAAAGGCAGGGACCGTCCAAGGCCAGCGGGGGCACAATGGCATTGATACGGCTACCATCAGCCAGGCGACCGTCCACGATGGGGCTCGATTCGTCGATACGGCGACCCAGGGGGGAAATCATCCGGCGAATAACGCGCAGAACATGACGGTTGTCGAGAAAACGCATGTCTGCGCGTTCCAAAACCCCGCCACGCTCGATGTAAATTTTTCGCGGACCATTGATCAGAATGTCATTGATGGTCGGATCCTCCAGCAGGGTTTGTAGAGGACCGAAGCCGACAATCTCATCAAGTAGTTCTTTTTCCAGCGTTGCGAATTGCTCGCGACCAATATTGATCTCATAAATTCGGCAGTACTGGCGGATGTAGGACGAAATCGCATCTTCCAGCTTTTTCTGGTTATCGTCGTAGATGATCTTGTCATCTTCGATTCGGTCGATAACAAAGCCGTGCATCGCCGCCTTAAGACCTTCGTGGTCACTCACATCGGTCTTTTTATTGTCCGGTTCGCGCCGTTCCAGAATTCTCATGGGATTCTCCAGGTTTGCCTAGTTTGCAAAGCCGACATCGGCTGGACGGGACTGGCTGCCTGCAGCTGCCGTTGCCTTCTCCTGGCCTTCAGGATCGAAAATCAGATCCAGAAAAGAAGGGGTATATTGGCTGTAGATTTCGCCGGGCAGCTCCGGCAGCTTGGTGCCTTTCGCGATCGGTTTGACCAAGTGAGGGGTGACAATCATCACCAGCTCTTTGTCCTCTTGCTCAAACTTGGTTGAGCGGAACAGCGCGCCGAGAATCGGAATATCGCCAAGGCCCGGGATTTTATCTGCGTTTTTGAAGGTGTTTTGACTCACCAAGCCGCTGATGATGAAGCTCTCGCCCGGTGCCATCTGAATGGCGGTGTCGGTTCGGCGTACCCGCAGCAGGGGGACTGCCACACCGCTGGCTTGCACGCCGCTGTTGAAGTCCAGGTCGCTGACCTCAGGAGCCACCTTCAGCATGATGCTGTCTTCGCTGAGCACGGTGGGGGTCAGGTTCAGGCGGATACCAAATTCCTTGAACTCAATTTGCACCTGGCCATCCTGGTTGGATACGGGATAAGGAAATTCACCACCCGCCAGAAAGCTGGCAGTTTGGCCGGACAGGCTCACCAGTGAAGGCTCTGCCAGGGTGTAGGCGTAGCCGTTTTGTTGCAGGGCGTTAATGGCTCCCCTGAAGGAATTGGTGGCATGACCGATCAGAATGGAAGAGGCATCTGCGCCCGAAACCGTATTGCCGATCAAGGCGCCAACGGGGCTGTTTGAGAGGAGCGACAGCAGGTTGGTGGAGCCAACTGCCACCGAGGAGTCTCCGCCCAGGTAGGCAAAGGCAGTACCGATTTGCTTAAGCTGTGAGCGACTGTACTCGACGATGCGAATATTGGTTTGGACCTGGATGGCACCGCTTTGTACCGTGTTGTCCTGAACGCCAGCCCCTGCGGCGGTTAACAGTTGATCGTGTTGCGTCAGCGAGTGGGTCTTACCTTCCAGCTGTACGCTGGCGCCGTTGGCGTCAACAGCGACACCAGGTGTGCTGCTGGCTGGCAGGTCCGGCACCACATCGATCTGCACTGTGGTGGGCTCTGCGCCAGCCTGCCATAGCAGCAGTTGCGTTGAACCTAGCGTTTTGCCCGTGAGCAGGAATTCCCGGGAGTTCAGTACATTTAGCGAGGCCACAGCGGGGTTACCAATCGCGCTGCGCTTAACACTGTATTGGGTCGTCAGCGGATATTGTTCGCCGACCTTGAGCCGCAGCGTTTTATAGGGTGCAGCGTGGGCTGAGGTAATGGCGGCGACAACCATCACGCCTGCCAGGAAGAGGTGTTTCATTGCCGATACTCCTTTAACGGACCGGTGGAAAATGGTGTGCTGGTTGTTTGAGTGACTGTTCATTACTTCGGCACCCGAATGGTTTCGACTTTATCGCCGCTGTATACATACACCGATTTGGGCGGTGCGGGCGGTTTGATGCCGGTGACCGAGCGGATAAACGTGGCTTTGTCTTCTTCATCGCTGCTGCTGAGAATGGTGCCTTCGCGTTCGGCCTCGGCTTTGGCATTGGCTATATCCATCTCACCTACTGCAGCTAGGCGAAGCGTGCCAGAGCTTTCTGCAAGGGTAAGGATGTTGATGTCGTCAAGCGCCACTTCCAAGACGGCAGAGCGGCTGCGCTTGCCGGAATCTTTTTGTTGAGACTGACCGCGCTTTGCCTCTTCGGGGTTGGCCACCTCGGGCAGGTCTTCGCCGATATCGGCGCCATAGGCTAGCAGGCGTACGTTGCGAAGTACGCGGCGAGAATGGCTTTTCTCGTAGTTTTCCTTGCCAGCTCTGGCGGTGTAGATCACGTCGACATAGTCGCCGGGAACCAGGAAGCCGCCGGTGCCGACCACCTCATTCACGTCAACGGCGATTGCCCGGTGTCCTTCGGTGATGTCCTCGGCGAGCAGGCTCTTTTTGATGAAGTGCTCAGCCCGGATCACATCACCCTTGCGAACGCCATATTCAAGGCGCTTATTGACCACATCGGTGACCTTGGCAAAGCTGTCGTCCACCGGAATGGGGAAGGGCAGGAGTTCGAGGTGCTCTTCCGTCAGCACGCTGCCTTTGGGGAGATCCTGATTCACCACCAACAGCTTTTGCGCGTAGGTGATTTCAGCATTCGAGGATTCTGACGTCGTTGTTGCGGCGTGTGCGCGAGAGGTATCCTGCTGGCTGATTTTGTAGCCAATTACCCCCATCACGATGGCGCTGATAATCAACAACGCAGCGATAATCTTTAATGTCCTTGCTTGCATGGTGGTATCCCTGGGTCAAGTCGTTTGATTAAGGTCTAAGCTGACGAATCTGGTTTCTTTATAGCCGCTGCGAAGCCGATGCCGCTTAAGTAACTCTGATGCTATGAGGTGTGTCGTAGTGGCACTATTGTGGTTGCTACCTATATCGGAATTTATGTGCGACAAATCTCGTTTGCGCTTGAGCAATGGTCGCCCGTTGTCATAGACGGAGGCTGGCTCGACCCACCAGTTGATCAGGGAGGTCGGGGACTTCGCCAATGAGTGGGAGCGTGATGCCAGGGATTAGCGGGGTTGCGCTCAGTCGTACCGTGCATAGCATGGTGCCGTCGCAGCTAAAGAAGTTTTCTCCCGCAGTGGCGCTGGCAACCAGTGACGCAGGTAGCCATGGCAGGGAAGCCTGTACCTGGGCAGCAACAATGGGTTTGAGTTCTGCTTCTGTGCAGGTAGCCGCCGCGCACTCCGTTGCGAGTGCAGCGCGTAGCGCATCTTCGCTAGCGTAGGTGAGGCTTTGCACCATCAAAAAGGCCAGGCCGTAGCCAGCAATGGCGTACACAATTCCGATGAAAACCGGCAGGATCAGCGCCAGTTCAATGGCCGCTGCACCCCGTTGTCTGGAGCTGCTGGTAGACCCAGCATGTTCGTTGCTCATCACTCAAATCCCTTCAGCCACGTAAATGTGGAATACACCGTAATCAGGTTGCAGGTTCGCGGCGTGCTATCCAAAAACCGCGAGGACCTGCGTGATCAGTGCGCCGAGAGCGATGGCGGTGCCCAGAGGCAACCCTCTACTAAACCTCAGATCGAAGGAATGCCCGCAAGGGGGCGATTGACTTGGAGTGAGCTTTTTGACAAGTGACGCCTGGGTGACGATCTTCTGAAGCAGCATCACTGCCACCAGACTTAGTATCCCCAGCGCAAAAACTTGCAGAAAAATCACTGTTGGCCAAACCGGGCTCAACACCAACATGAGCTTCACGTCGCCAGCGCCCAATATTTTCTTCGCATAGGCAGGTGCGGTCACAACGAGGGCAAATACAACATTGCTAAAAAGCACAATGCCCGTTGGGCCGGGCATTGTGTTTCTATGCAGCACAACAATGCCCAAAAGCACCGCCAGCAGAAGATTGGGTATTCGTCGCTGTTGCCAGTCGATAGCGCCGATGAGCAACAGAACGGATACAAGTAACACTATTAATCCAGCGAGGTGCTCACTGAGGTGAACTTTGTATCCATTTTTCCGCCGATACCGTTGAAGGCGAGCAAGCCAACGACGATGACGATGGCGGCGATAACAGCGTATTCAACGGCGCTGGCGCCTTTTTCGTCTTTGGCAAAACGGTTCAGTTTTTTGGCAAATTTATTTAGCATGGGTCTTTACTCCGTTGGGGGTTTTGTTTCGACCGAAACACGTAGGACATCCCTATCGGCCTTGGGGCTACTTTGGTCCTTGGGCTATCTAAAAAAAATAAGTGTTTGCCGTAGCGTTTCTAAGGAAAAACGAAGCTGGATAAGGGCTTGTGCTAGGGTGTGTGTAGATTGCGTCACAGAAGTAGTGATATGTCCCTCGAAAATGACATCCGAATTAAGGCGATGGACCTGTTGGCCCGGCGAGAGCACAGCCGGTCTGAGTTGTCTACCAAGCTGAATCAGCGATTTTCAGATTGCCCCGACCTGATCGTGGCCGCTGTTCAGCGCTTGAGCGATGAAGGCCTGGTGAGCAATCAGCGTTTTGCTGAGTCATTTGTACGGCAACGTGTTGCCAAGGGGCATGGGCCGCTGCGGATTCGTCAGGAGTTGCGCCAGCGGGAAGTTGAAGAGGGACTGATTGGGGAGGCCCTGGCGGAGGCCGGGATCGACTGGTGGGCCCTGGCGGAAGAGGCGGTGCAACGTCGTTTCGGCGCGGAGGCACCTGCAGACTTTAAGGAAAAGGCGAAGCGCATGCGATTTCTGCAACAGCGCGGTTTTACCTTTGAGCAAATTCAGAGCGCAGTCGCTGGCCAGTAGTCGCCGCTGGAGGTGTTATCAATTGCTTAGGGCCTGTTAACACTAATTGAATTGCACCTGCTGGAGGGCATTTTTGCCTCCAGCTAGCGGTACGCCGCCCGGGCGTAGGAAGCGTAGTTTGGTTATTCCAAATAAGCGACCGAGAACAACGCTGGGGGCAAAAATGGCTCCAGCGGAACGCCGCCCGGCCCTTCGGGTTGTGGCTAAAAATCCACCACTCGTCGTCATTCGGACCCAAAGCACTCGCTACGCTCGCGGGGCCAGCTTTCGTTCATTTGGAATAACCAAACCTCTCTCCTCATTCCCGCGCGGCGTCCGCTAGAATGGCGAATTTTTAGGCACAACAGGCGTAATCCAGTTAGTGTTAACAGGCCCTAGGGAATTTTTCCCGGGCTTGCTACTCCAAGCGGGCTAACGATGATTGTTAACCGTATGCGCTATTACCGAATTAATCAGAGGGGTCTTGAATTTGGCCCCTGGCGATAATGCGCATTTTGCAACTTGTGGCGAGCAGCCCACTTGCAGCAATTAGTGCCAGCGTTTAGTTTGGTCAGTCTGACGGCGGTTGCCTGGCCGGTTTGGCGGTTGGCGCGCTATTTCATTAAAGGAGTCTGTCAATGTTTACCCGTTTCACGGCCACGCTGGCCGCCATCACGTTTTTTGCCCTGTTCAGCGTCAACAGCTATGCCCAGGGCGCCGATTTAGCTGCAGCCGGCCTACAGAGCCTGGTGACCAAGCTGGAATTAAGCGATAGTCAAAAGAAAGAGGTGGATGCCCTGATCGGTCGCTATACCGAGAATGCCACCGCCATTCGCACGAAGGTGGTCGCACTGCAGCAGGAGATGAAGCAAATTGATCTGGGTACGCTGACCAAGAAAGAAATACAAAAAATGTCGGCCGATACGGGTCGGTACTCCGCCCAGTTCACCGAGCAAACTCTGCTCCTGCAGTCTGGCTTCTACGCCATCTTGAACAAGGAACAGCGGGCCAAGTTCGACGAGTTGCGCAATCAGGTGGCTGAGCGCCGGGCCGGCGCACTGCCAAAGTAATCATTGCTTTTCCTGCTCACACTACCGCCGGCCGGGCGCCGCCAGTAGTGTGAGCAGCAGCGCTTATACGCGCTCGACAGTAAATCCCGCTTCGCTTAACCACTGCGCCAAGTCCTTGGCCTTACTCTCGTTGCTCACCACTGCGGTGCTGGCGTTGCCGTCACTGAGATAGGTCTTGCACACCCGCTGTAAATCTTCTGCCCGCGTGTTAAGGACCCGCTGCCGAAACTGACGGCGCTGGGCGAGGGTTCGGCCAAATAACTGATTTTGAAAGTCTTGCTTCGCCTCACCGGCGGGGGAGCCGGGTTTGTCGATGCTGCCGATAATGCCCAGAATTGCCTGCTCCAGTCCCTCCTCGGAGATGGGGTTGTCGAGTAACCAAGTGATCGCGTCATCGAAGTCGCCGAGCGTCTCCTTGAGGCGTGGGTCCCGATAGGAATAAAAACGGAAAGCCGCGATATTGGAATCCTGTGAAGCGCCACCACCGTAGGCGCCGCCCTGTTCGCGGATGCAGCGATGCAGGTAGCCATTGCGCAGGTAGGTTGCCAGCACAGTCAGTACCGGGGCGTCGGGATGATCCGAACTGACCGTCGGGTAGGCTTTGGCGCAGAAATTAACCTGGGAGTTGGCAATCCAGAATTCCTGGCGCGCCTCGCGCAGCGCCGGTCGGCGGAAAGGTTCACAAGTCTGGTTGTCGAGACCCTGCCACACCGGACCGAGGGTGTTGCGAAGCTCCTCCAGGTGCTCCTCATCGGCTACGAGCAGCAATTGCTTGTTCGAAGCGAGGATCTTTTGGTGGAGGGCAGCCAGCTGGGTGGCCAGTGATTGTCGTTGGGCCGCTTCTTTTAAGCCATCGCTGCGCTGTTTGGCCGATTTAATGCCCGGCAGGCCGCCGATGCGATGGTTGAGCAGGGCAATTGGACTCATTCCGGCACAGGCTGCCGTCATTGCCAATCCGTGTCCGTTGCCGGTGATGGAGGACTGTTTGCGGGCGCTGATTTGGGCAGCAATATCGGCAATGCGGTCGAGCTCGTCGAAGCGCTGGCGGATGAGGGTATCGAGCATCAATTCGGCCTGGGCCTTTGCATTTCGTAGCAGCGCCTTGGAGCTGAGTACCAGATAGGCCTGGGTTTGTTGCTCGTCATTGATGTCGCCGCGCATGCTTGAAAACGCCGATATGCCGCCACAGACCTGGGCCTGGCGGTGCTGGGTTTGCAGGTAGTTAGCTTCACCCAGCCCCAGCTCGGTCAGGACCTGGCTGTACAGCGACAGGATGTCGAGCTCGGCATCGTCCAGATCAGGCAACTGCAGGTAGACCTGCTGATAGACCAGCCCGTTGGTGCCTCGGGCGTAAACGGTGCAGGGCAACTTGCCGAGGGTCTCCCGTGTGGAGGGGATTTCCGGTATCTCCAGCGGCACGTCATCCAGCGACACCTTGGGCAAAATAGATTCGTCTTCTTTCACCGTCTGGCGCTCGGCCAGTGCGGCGGCCTGATCAATGATGGCCTGCTTTTGCTCATCAGTGAGGGTGGTCTGTAGTTTGGCCAATTTTGCGGCTTCTGCGGCCTCCCGGCGCTGCTGCATTTCGGTATTGGGCGCCATCACCAGTGTCACCCGGTGGGGGTTATCCCGCAGCTGCCGCGCTAGATTCTTGATGTAGTTGGGGTCTTGGATATTGCTGCGCAGCTTGCTGATCGCCGGGTCGAGATCCAGTAGCTCAATGGGGCGGCCCCGGTGAGTCGCGCTGCCCATGGCATTGAGAATCAGCTGCAGGCCGTAGGGGTAGCCGTCGCCACTGATTTCTCGCTGTTGTAATTCCAGCTGGTGCAGCACTGCTTCAACGTTTTCGGTGGGTACGCCGTGGTTGGCGATGCCATCCAAAACACCTAGCACCAGGCTCTCCAGGGCCTGTTGGTGTTCGGCCTCACTGCCCTCAATGCCACAGGCCAGCACCATTTCTTTCATCGAGTCTTCCAGCCCGCAGAGAGGCGACGGCGCACTGCCCAACTCGGTGGTTTCCAGTGCGTGGAGCAGTGGGCTGGCGCTGTTGTCGAGCAGCACCCCGGCGAGTAATTGGGCCTCCAGCAAAGTGTCTAGGTCGGTGCTGGTGCCGAGCAGCCATGCCATGACGATGTGGGTCTTGCCTTCCACTCCGTCTTCGGCAGAGACCGGGTAGTGCTCCATGATTCGAATCGGCGCGTGGTAGCGTTTTTCGTCGGGCACAGCGATATGAACGTCGAGGGAGTCGAACCGCCCCAGGGCCAGCTCCTCAAAACGGGTTTGGTGCTCGGCGGCGCTGATGTCGCCAAAGGTCATGAAGGTGGCGTTGCTGGGATGGTAGTGGCTGCGGTAGAAGGCCTGTAGCTCTTCGTAGCTGAGGTCAGTGATTGCTTCCGGATCGCCGCCGCTGTTGTAGTGGTAGGTGTTGCTGGGAAAGAGATGCTTACACAGGGTGTGCCACAGCTGACTGTTCACGCTGCTCATGGCGCCTTTCATTTCATTGAAGACCACCCCTTTGTACACCAGCGGTGAGGCGGGGTTGCCAGGCTCGCTGAACTCCAGGCGGTGTCCCTCCTGGGCAAAATCCAGGGGATGCAGGCGGGAGAAAAATACGGCATCCAGATAGACCTGCAGCAAGTTGTCGAAATCCTTGCGGTTGCAGCTGGCGAAGGGGTACGCGGTCCAGTCTGAGCTGGTAAAGGCATTCATGAAGGTGTTGAGCGAACGCCGGATCATCATGAAGAAGGGGTCGCGCAGCGGGAAACGCTCACTGCCGCACAGCGCGGTGTGCTCGAGAATATGAGCGACGCCGGTGGAGTCCTTGGGCACAGTGCGCAGTGCCACCAGAAAGACATTCTCCGGGTTGTCGCTGGCAATGTGGTAGTGAACCGCACCGGTTTTTCGGTGGCGATACTCGGCGAGCGCGACACCAAGGGCCGGGATGGGATCCTGGCTGATTAATTCAAAACTGGGGTGCGGTGGGGTTGCTGCCAGCTGACTCATGAAGGGGCAATTCCTTTCGTTTGGACGTTTGCCCCCATTCTAGCGGCTCGGTGCTTGGCTAAGCCAGCATCGGCGTGGTCATTGCGCGGTGGGTAAGGGAATATGGAGGCGGTACATTACCGGCCACAATTTGCCGGTCACCAGCCAGCTAGCATCCTGCTCATCAAAGGCAATCCCGTTAAGCACTGCCTGGTCGCTGCTCACTTCGGGTTTGAGTGCTGAAAGGTCAACTCGCGACTTCACCTGGCCAGAATTGGTGTCGATAAACACAATATCGTTACTGTGCCAGATGTTGGCCACGATATAGTTGCCGACACATTCCAGCTCGTTCAGTCTTTCCACCGGGGCGTCGTTATCCGTGACCCGTATGTGGCCGACCTTTTTCATCGTGTCCGGCGAGAGCAGCTGCAGTTGGTCGCTGCCATTGCTCATCACGAACAGGCCTGCCTCACCGAGCTTACGTTGAAAGCATAATCCCCAACCTTCTCCCTCGTAACTGAAACTGCCCAGCAAACCGAAGTGCTCGGCATCCAGAATCAACCCCTTTTGGGCGCGCCAGGTGAGCAGGTAAACCCGGTCGCGATAAAGGGTTAAGCCCTCTGCGAAGGCGGTGTCGGGCAGGGCGACGCCTTTCAGGTCGGGATCGGCCTGTGGGGGAAATCGACGGCTGATCACCTTCGAATGGCCGTAAAGGCCAGTACTCTCAAAGAGTCGGTTTTTGTATAACTCCAGGCCCTGGGTAAACAGCACCGGATTGTGAGGGTACTGCTCGAGCACTCGGTAGCCGGAATCGGTCAATGCGGAGGCTGGCGTCGACGCTGCGGGCTGAGCCAGCACAGTTGCGGACGCGGCGGCGAGCAGCGCGAGAAGAAATCGGTAGGTGTTCATCATGCGCTGATTTTACCGCGGTGGTCGGAAGGGGCGAAGCGAAATAATAAATGTGAAAATTACCGGGACGGGAACAACTTGGCCGGGTGTTATGTCTGAGTTATCGCTGGCCAAGCAAGGCTAGTGCTTTTTCAGAGCCGGGTTAAGACCCATCCGGCGATCATTTTGCGATAGCTCAAGGAGGGCTAGATCACAATGAAACATCACTCTGAACGTTCCGTTTTCTCATTGATCAGTCGTTTTGTCCTGGTCGCCGTCTTGGCCGGTACCGGACTGTTTGCGGTAACTGCATGCGAGAAGCAAGGCCCCATGGAAGAGGCCGGGGAAAGCATTGATGAAGGCATGGAAAGCATGGGCGACAGCATGGAAGAGGGCGCGGAAGAAGTGCAAGACGAGGTGGATGACCACACTACTAACTAATGGTGTGAGCCAGCTCTGCGCCACAAGGAATGTGGCGCATCCTCTGCCGGTGATCTAAATTTACCACTTGTGCCATAGCTTGCAGGTGGTGGTAATAATCCCTTACTGTTGTCGGCGCGAAGACTTAGTCCTTCCCTGTGATACGGCGCCGAGAGAAAGGTTTTTGACATGACCGGTTGTGATGCAAAAAGGCGCCGCCCGCAATGGCTGGGGTCGCTTTTGTTGGCCGGGCCATTACTTGCCGTCGGCTTCGCGTTGATCGCAGCCAATTCCCGCTACAGCCGATTCTACGATGGCTTGGTTGATACCCAACTTTCACTCCCTTTCCTGCTGATTCCCGTCACGCACCCCCCGTTGTTCTGGATTAACGAAGCACTGATGGCTGCTGCATTTTGTTGGATAGCCTGGCAGGGACGGCAAGGGTGGTCGGCCATGCGCAAGGGTGGAGATCAATACTGTTCTTGGTACTCCCTTGGCGCCGCTGCTGTGGTTGCCCTGGTGCCCGCGGCATTGCTGATGGTCTTTCACGGCGACTGGAGCGGTCGTTGGTTAGCGGCAGGTGCAGCCGATCCGTTGTTGGTCTGGCTGGTGCTCGTGGCAACCGGCGGCGTGGAAAGTCGCACGCGTAATGTACTGGTTGGTTGGCTTGCCTTGCAAAATCTGGCGGTGCTGGCGGCGTCTTACGCGATGTTGCAGGGTGAGGTCATCGCCGAGGCAGCCTGGTTTGCTGTCGGGGCGATGGTCTTGGCAGCGGGGCTTGCCGCTCATCGGAGTAAAGGGGGCGGGGCGGTCGCCGTGTTGTTATTACTGGGCGCGTGGTGGAGCCTGCTCCGGGCGGGTCTGCCTGGGAGTGCGGCGGCGGCGCAGCTGGGCTGGTTGTTGCCGGGTTTTTTCGCTGGCCGGACCACGCCGCAGGCGCCGAGCAGATTGGGATTGTTGTTCGTCTTCTGCCTGTTGGGCGCCATGTTGGTAGTCAATGCGGGCATTAGTCTGCGAGGGGTCGTTCCCACTTATGTTCTGCAAACGACGCCGCTGAGCGTGCTGATCGTCCTTGCCGGAGTTAAATCGATATTGGCGTTTCCTGCGATATCCTGGTTCGTTCTACGATATGCGCCCGGTGCGTCAATGCCTGCGCAGGTGCGTTGCGGCCTAGCGCTGCTCTGTGGCCTGGGCGGCACCGGGGTGTTGTATGTTGCCAGCCTGCATCATGACGTGGGTAACTACCTGTTTGACCATCGCCTCGCCGTGCTGTGGGGAGCGCTTCTGCTGTTGCTGCCGATTGTGGCGCTCTTCCGGTTGACACCCCGTTAGCGACGCCGCTTTTTCAGGTCCCGGATCAAAAAGCGGGCTGGCGACAGGTGCTCGCACAGCTCCCGTGACATTGGGCTGAGCTCTCCCGCAATATAACTGGCAAGCAGTTCAGCGCATAAAGGTGTGGATGTCAGGCCGCGGGACCCATGGGCGATATTGACGTAGAGGCCGGGCAGGTAGCTGCCAACGGTATCGATGGTTGTCTTGGCGTCGACGCGCAAGGTCTCGTAATCCGTATCGAAACGCGCCACGTCGGGCAGGGGACCCACGATGGGCAGGTAATCCGGGCTGGCGCAGCGCAGCGCGGCGCGGCCACCCACCGGGGCGGCACCCGGCCGCAATATTCCCGGGGACAAGGTCTCAAGCTGGCTCAAATTCCAATGATGATCAGCATCCTCCACTCGAGAGTGGGGGTTGCGCAGATCAAAACTGGCGCCCAGGCACAGCTTGTCGTGCTGGGGTGGGGGCGGGGCGAGGTAGCCTTCGTGACAAATCACTCGACTCGGCGGTTGGTGCAATGCTTCGGTCGGCAGGTAAGTCAGTTGACCTCGAATCGGACGGGTCGGCAGGAAGCGGCTGGCCTCGAAGGCCTTCGCATCATTGCTGTTGGCAATCACGACCAGGTCTGCCCCGGCGAGGGCTATGTCATCCAGCCCCCGGATGTGCCAGGTCTGGGCTTGCTCGTCGCGGCTGATACTTAGCGCATCGCGATTGCAGTGAACCGTGATGTTAGGGTGGTCGAGCCAATAGCGGCACACTCGGGTGGGCGACAACCAGCCTGCGCCGGGAAAGAACAGCGCGGGGGAGCGGACGGGTATGCCCGCCAGGGCGCTTGCCCCTTCGGCGTCCACATATTCCACCCAATCCTGATTTTTCAGCAGGGTTTCAAGGCGCTTAAATAGAGTGATATCGCTATCATTGTTTGCCACCTGCACTACGCCGCAAAGGTCACCGGCAATCAGACCGGCTGCCAATCTGGGCCGGTAATAGGCTAGAGCGTGCAGAAAGCTGGCAAGGGTAAATCGGTTGAGACTGCCGGGGTCGGGCGATAATTTGGTGTACAAGATGCCCTGCGGGTTGCCTGATGCACCGCGTGCGGGCTCAGCTTCGCGCTCGATGACGGTCACGCGATAGCCCCGCTCCGCCAGGGCCCTAGCACTGCTGCTGCCGGCCAGCCCGCCACCAATGATGCATACCGCTCTGCCGGTGACGGCGCTTCTGGGTTGATGCCAGGGGGTGAAGCGGAGAGGGGGGGCTGCTTGGTCGCACGGCGCTGGATGTAAATGGACCAGGTCCTGGTAGACACCCCGCAGCATTTCGCGTTTGCGGCCAAAGCCGGCAACTTTCTCCACGGCGAAACCCTGTTCTGCCAAGCCTCGGCGGACCGCGCCCACGGCGGTGAAGGTGGCGAAGGTGGCGCCGATTTTGCTGAGCTGACCGAGTTGGCGCAAAACGTCCAACTGCCACATGTCGGGGTTTTTCGCTGGGGCGAAGCCGTCCAGGAACCAGGCGTCCACCATTCTCGCTTCGTGGCCATTTCCACGGGCTGAACTTGCCTCAATTAAGGCGGTGAGACCCGCCTGGGCCTCGTCAAAGATCAGCTCAAGACAAACGGGCTCACAATTCATTTGCCGGCGGTGTTGCCCCGGTATCAGCGGGGGATAGTTGTGCTGTAGTATGGCGGCTAAATGCTGGAGTTCTGGCCAGGACTGGTGCGACTTTTGCAGATCAGTCAGCGTCAGAGGATGTTTCTCGAAAGAAATGAAATGCAGGCGCCAGTGTTTGGGGGCGACCTGTTGCCAAAGGTGCCAGGCCAACAGAAAATTTAGGCCGGTACCAAAGCCGGTCTCAACGATGGTAAAGGTTCCGGGCGCGTCAGGCGCAGCCGTGCTGGCAAGGGATAGCCATCGTTGACGCAAATCGTTGTGATGCAAAAAAACATGACGGCTTTCGGCAACACCGTCATCCCGAGAAAAATAAACATCGGCAAATTGACGAGCAACGGGAACGCCATCGTCCCAATCAATGCGTGCGGGCTCCAGAGCATACGGATTGGCGGGGCTATCCATGGTGGGAACTGTGTGACCTCTCGGAATGGCGGGATCGAATTGTAGCAGTGATTAAGTCTGGCTTTGTTGATAAATGGACCCGCGCCGGGAATTGGCGGTATTTCTGGTCGCCATGCCCTTGCCAGGCCTTGGCAGCCCTGCGAACAGCGTTTGCCGGTTCACTCGCCGCGGTGCTGCTGGTTGCCTGGGTGGTACTGTCGGCACCGGCTGCCCAGGCTCAGGCCGTCGACGTGGAAAAGGCAAAGGTGACGGTGGCACTGGCCACCGAGCCGCCCACATTGAACAGCGCCCAGGCAACCGACTCCATCGCCAATTTTGTGCTCTCCCATTTAATGCAGGGCTTACTGACCTATGGCCCCGAGGGCAACTTGGTGGCGGGAGTTGCTGAGCGGTGGGAGCTGCGCGCGGATGGCGCGACCTTCTGGTTGCGGGAAAACGCCCGCTGGAGTGACGGCGAGCCAGTTAGGGCTGCGGATTTTGTTTTTGCCTGGCGGTACGCTCTGACGCCTTCAACGGCTTCCCAGTACGCCTTTATTTTCTATCCGATTAAGAATGCCGAAGCCGTTAACAACGGTATTTTGCCCCCCCATCAGCTAGGGGTGACCGCCGTGTCAGACAGGGAGTTGCAGGTGGTGTTTGAAACCCCCTGTCCTTACTTTTTGAGTCTGACGGCTTTCATGACGTTTATGCCGCTGCGCGAGGATGTGGTTACCCGGTGGGGAGGGCGCTACGCGGCGGATAAGGACAAAATGGTTTACAACGGGCCCTTTGTGTTGGATACCTGGGTTCACGGCGCCCACGTCCGCTTGCGCAAAAATGCCGCTTACTGGAACGCAGATGAGGTGCAGCTGAATGAAATCGATATGCCCTACGTCACCAGTGACTTCAGCGCCCAATTTAATTTGTTTAGAGATGAGCGAATCGCGCTGGCCGCGCTGGATACCGGCCTGCTCGATGAAGCCGTTCGACGCGGCTACGATATTCATGACTTCCATACCGGCTCACTGTACTTTCTGGAATTCAATTTTCGCCCCGGCAGGGTCACAAACAATCTGAGTTTTCGCCGGGCCGTGCAGCGCTTGATCGATCCGGCGCTGCTGGTCAACAAGGTGATTGGTATGCCGGGGATCGCGCCGGCCTATTCTTTGTTTCCCAAAACGGTTAAAGGGCAGAAGGGGTTTTTCCGGGATGAGTACCCTGAGCCTCGAGTCAAGGCCGATTTGCTGGCTGCCCGGCACCTGTTGGAGAAGGCAAAGAAGGAGTTAGGCATTTCGCGCTGGCCGCCGCTGATGTTGCTGTCGGGTGACAGTCCCCGTGCACAACAGGAAGCGGAATATTATCAGTACCTGTTTCGCGAGGGCTTGGGCATTGAATTGCGAATTGATCAGCAGGTGTTTAAACAGCGGCTGGAGAAAATGCGCCGCGGCGATTTCGATATTGTGGTAGCGGCCTGGGGGCCGGACTATGACGACATCATGACCTTTGGTGATTTGTTTGCCTCCTGGAATGACAACAACCGGGGGCGTTACAGTAACCCCCATTACGACCGCTGGGTGCGCATTGCCCAGCGCAGCGATGACCCGGAAACGCGCTTCAAAGCCATGGCGCAAGTGCAGCGCATTGTGGTGGAAGATGTGCCCATCCTGCCTACCTACGAAAACGGCATTCTCTATGTGCAGCACCCCCGCTTGAAAGGCGTCCGACGCGGGGTGTTTGGCGGCGATCCCAATTTTATTTACGCCTGGATAGAGCCGTAATCGATGGGCTGGTTTATTTGCAAACGGCTATTGTCAGGCGCGCTTACGATTTGGTTTATCGCCACCGCGACTTTCTTTGCCATGCATGCGGTGCCCGGTGATCCGTTGGTGCGGGATAAAGCCATGTCGCCCCAGGTTCGGGCCCAGCTCGAAGCCCGATACGGGCTGGATCAACCTCTGTTCAGCCAGTACACCCTGTTCCTGCGAAATATGCTCAAAGGCGATTTTGGCATCTCCTTCACCCAGGAAAACCGCTACGTCAATGACATTATCCGCGAACATTTTCCGGTATCGGCGACCCTGGGTTTGGTGGCACTGTTAATCGCGGTGACCGGTGCCATCGCCGCGGGCAGTGTCGCTGCCCATTATCGCAACCGCTGGCCGGACCGGCTGGTGATGCTGGCAGTAATTGCCGCGATTTCGGTGCCCAGTTTTGTGATTGCCGGGCTTGCTCAACTGGTGATCGTGGCCATTAACAAAGCCTTTGATCAGGCGCTGATTCCGGTGGCGGGGTGGGGCACCCTTGGCCAGATATGGGTGCCAGCACTGGTGCTTGGTCTGGGCACCATGGCCTATCTGAGCCGCCTGATGCGGGCCTCCATGCTGGAGGTCATCAACACGGACTATATTGTTGCCGCCAAGGCCAAGGGGGTGGGTGCCTGGCCCCTATTTTGGCGCCATCAATTGCGTAACGCGGTATTGCCAGTGGTCACCGAGTTAGGGCCAACAGTGGCGGCGGTTACAACCGGCGGCTTTGTGGTGGAGCTGGTGTTTGCCATTCCCGGTCTGGGACGCTACTTCGTGCAGGCGGTGCAGCAACTGGATTACACCGTCATTATGGGAACCACGGTCTTTTATGGCGCATTTCTTGTCCTGGTGGTCGTGCTGGTTGATATCAGCTACGGGCTCATCGACCCCCGCATTCGGCTCTATCGGGGGCGTTCATGAGTATCCCGGTATTTCGATTTGCGCCCTGGCGGCCACCTCAGTGGGAGGCGGCCGAGTTACCGCCCAGCCTGCCGCTGCCGCGTCTGGCCAGCCCGGCGGTGGTGGTGTCGCTGCTGGTGGTGGTCGGCTTGATTCTATTCGTTTCCCTCGGGCCCCATGTATGGCGTCAAGATCCCAGCCAGCAGTGGTTGTCTCAGATTTCCCGTGGGCCGTTGCCAGCCACTGAGGTGCTGGTGGTGGCCGACGATAGCCGTTGGCAGCCCCGGCGAAAACTTCGCGGCGGCCAGCTGACAGTGGTTGAGGCCAACACTGAGCGGGTTCGGTTGCGGTGGCCTGCTGTGATCGGCACCGATCGCTTTCAGGTGTATCGTAATCTGGCTTCCGAGCCTGGCATTGGATTGCCGCTGGTCACCACCGAAGCGGTTTTCTTCGAAGACAAACTGCAACTGCGTCACCGTATTTATCGCTATACCGTGGTGGATGCCGCTACGGGAGTGATGTTGTTTGCCCGGGACGTTCGCCCCGTGCCGGCAATTTCCCTGTTTGAGGCCCAGTTGCAGGGGCTCGCACCTCTGACTGGTGCCGCGCCGGACTATGTGACCTTACCCGCTCACCCCCTCGGCACTGACGCTTTGGGCCGCGATATTCTGGCGCGGCTGATGGCTGGCGGGCGCACCTCGTTGTTCGTCGGTGTGGTCGCGCCGCTGCTGTTTATCAGTGTGGGCTGCCTGCTTGGCGCAATATCAGGACTGGCCGGTGGTTGGGTGGATCAGGTGTTGATGCGCCTGGTGGATTTTGTGGTGGCTCTGCCGTTTTTGCTGTTCATGATTCTGTTGCGGGTTGCCTTTGGCATTGGGCCGGGCGAGAACGGCATTGCACCATTGATTCTGGCATTGCTGCTGTTGAGCTGGCCCAGCAGTGCCCGGCTTATTCGCGGGCAGGTCCTGGCACTGCGTGGTCAGGCTTTTGTTGAGGCTGCGCGGCTGGCAGGGGTGAACCGGGCGGTGTTGATCTGGCGTCACCTGATGCCAAATGTCTTGCCGCTGATTCTGGTGGCGTTCAGCTTTGCCATTCCCCAGGCAATTTTCACCGAGGCTTTTCTCTCCTTCATTGGTATGGGGGTATCGCCGCCGACCACCTCCTGGGGCGCAATGTGTAACGACGGCATTAAGACCTTGTTGTCCCACCCTCGGCAATTGCTGCTACCAGCGCTGCTGATCAGTATCTCGGTGCTCGCCTTCAATACCCTTGGCGATGCACTGCGTGACGCCACTGATCGTCGAAAGGGGGTGGTCAAAGCATGAGTAAGCCCATTTTAAGGTTGGACGGCTTGCAGTTGAATCTGAACGATCACGCCATTTTGCGAGACGTGAGCTTATCGCTGGCGCCCGGCGAGTGCCGCGCACTGGTGGGAGAGTCCGGGAGCGGCAAGTCTGTTACTGGGATGACCTTGCTCGGACTGGCGCCCAGCCAGGCCAAGATTGCCGCGGCCCGCTGGCAATTCTGTGGCGAGGCGATGGCCGGTTTAACGCCAGCACAGTGGCGCAAGATCCGCGGCAACCGCATCGCCATGATCTTTCAAAATCCCATGTCGGCACTTAACCCCACCCAAAGGGTGGGCGATCAAATTGCCGAGCCCATGCGGATTCATCATGGCTTGAGTCGCCGGGCGGCCCGGTACGAGGCCATCGCCTTACTGGAGCGCCTGGCCATTCCGAATGCGGCGCGGCGGGCAGAGCAATATCCCTTTGAGTTTTCCGGTGGCATGTTGCAACGGGCGATGATCGCCATGGCCACGGCCTGCAAGCCAGCGTTGTTGATTGCCGATGAACCAACCACCGCCCTGGATGTGACCGTGCAGGTGGAGGTGTTGGCCCTGCTCCGGGAACTGCAGCGCGACCGCGGTATGGCGATGCTGTTTATCACCCACGATTTAGGGGTGGTGGCCAATATTGCCGACTCGGTTTCTGTCATGTACGCCGGGCAAATTGTGGAGGCAGGGGGAATCGATCAGGTATTTCGTCATCCGGCCCACCCTTACACCGAGGCGCTGCAAAAAGCCGTGCCGAGTCTGGCCCTCGACACGCCGATAGAAGCGATTGCCGGCAGTCCGCCGGATTTGCGGGACTTGCCAAAGGGCTGCAGCTTTGGCCCCCGCTGCTCCCGGCGGATGGCAATCTGTGAAGAGGCACCCGTACCGCATTCGGCGGGGCAGGGACATCTCAGCCGGTGCTGGCGTTGGCATCCCGAGCACCCATTGCGTTGGCGCGAGGCGGAGTCATGAGTCAGCCGATTGTGAAGATGCGTGACCTGCGCTGTCATTTTGATGGTCCCGGGGGCTTGTTGGCGGCGGTGGATGGCGTTGATCTTGATATCTACCCCGGCGAAGTCCTCGGCCTGGTGGGTGAGAGCGGCTCGGGTAAGTCCACCCTTGGTCGCATGATTGTGGGTTTGCAGGCGCGCAGTGGGGGTTATCTTGAGGTGGACGGCCGATCGTTGCCTAGCCGGTTTTCGAGTGGCGATTTCCGCTTTGCCTCCCGTCGTGTGCAAATGGTCTTCCAGGACAGCTATGCGAGTATGAATCCGCGCATGACCATCCTGGAGAGCTTGATTGAACCCTTGCTGGCGACCCGTGTGCCAGTAGCGGAAGCGCGCGCACGAGGCCGGGTCTGGTTGGATCGGGTTGGTCTGGCCCGGGCTGCCGCAGCGCGTTATCCCCACGAGCTCTCTGGCGGACAGCGACAGCGGGTCGGGATTGCGCGGGCTTTTATTGCCGAGCCCCGCCTGGTGATTTGCGATGAGCCGGTATCAGCATTGGATGTCTCCGTACAGGCACAAATCATTGAGTTGCTGCAGGCGCTGCAACAACAGCAGGGCACGGCCATGCTGTTTATCGCCCATGATCTGGCGGTGGTGAAACATCTTAGTCGTCGTACAGCAGTAATGTATCTGGGGGAGGTGGTTGAGCTGGGGGACAGTGCGTCGCTGTTCCGCAACCCTCAGCATCCCTATTCGCAAACGCTGATAGGCGCCCACCTGAGTGCGGATCTGGATAAACGGCCGGCGTTGGCTGCGTCTACGGCCTCGGCGCCCCGGCGTCAGCCTCTTGCCGGCGATGAGGGTTGTCGCTTTGCTGCCCGTTGCGCACACGCGGTGGGCCAATGCCAGAGTCAGCCCCCTTGGCTACAATCAAGTCAGGGTGAGAATCAGGCTGCGTGTCACCGTTTACCCTGGGTGAACTGGAAGGGTTGACTCAGTGTTGACAGTGAACACAAAAGCCGATAGCTTGCCGGTATTGCTCAGCTGCCAGTGTATGGGCCGATAATTTATTGGGCTCTCTGGCAATAAAAATAATCTTGTGGAGGGCGAGTTTTGTCAGATAAGCGTGAGGCCGTTGCCAAGGCCATTAGGGAAGGGCAGAACCGGGCCGGAGTGTCCAATAGTGTCGACACCAGTCAGTTCGACAATCTCGCGCAGATGTTCCAGCACTGTGTTGACAGAGCCAAAGCGAGTCCGGCTACCAGTTGCATGGGCCAGACTCTCAGTTATCAGAATCTGGATACCCTGTCTGCCCAATTTGCCTGCTTCCTGCAGCAGGAGCTGGGTCTGAAAAAGGGCGACCGAATCGCCATTCAACTACCCAATATCCTGCAATATCCGGTAGTGCTGTTTGGCGCTATCCGGGCTGGAATGGTCGTGGTGAACACCAACCCCCTCTACAGTGAGCGAGAGCTGGAGCATCAATTGAATGACTCCGGTGCCAAGGCCATGGTGGTGCTGGCCAATATTGCGGAAGTGGCGGCAGCGGTGGTGCCCCGCACCGGCGTGAAAACGGTCATCGTCACCGAGATTGCCGATCTGCACGCGTCGGTGAAGCGGTTACTGATCAATAACGTGGTGAAACACGTTAAGAAAATGGTGCCCAAAGTCAGTTTTGCCAACGCCCTGGGGTTTCGTCAGGCCCTTGCCAAAGGTCGCAGTGGTAAGTTCGAGGCGGCTGACTATGCTCAGGAAGACCTGGCACTGCTGCAGTACACCGGCGGCACGACGGGTGTCTCCAAGGGAGCAATGATCAGTCACGGCAACCTGATTGCCAATGTGCTCCAGAGCAAGGAGTTGTTTGAAAGCTACGGCCTCAAGCCCACCCAGGAGTTGTTTTTGGCGCCGTTGCCGCTGTATCACATTTACTCTTTCATGCTTTCGTTTGTTGTGATGATGCAGGGCAACCATTCCGTTCTTATCCCCAATCCCCGCGACCTGGACAGCGTAATTAAAGAAATGAAACGCTGGCCCTGGACCGGGATGAGCGGCATAAACACCCTGTTTGTGGCCTTGTGCAACCACCCCGAGTTTGCCAGTCTGGATTTTTCCCGGGTAAAAGTGACGCTGTCTGGCGGTATGGCCCTGACGGCGGGCGCCGCCAAAACCTGGGAGGAAATGACCGGCACCCAAGTTTACGAAGGTTATGGCCTGACTGAGACCTCGCCGGTGGTGTCGATTAACCCGGGCGGTGCCAATCAGGTCGGTACCATCGGCCTGCCATTGCCGGGGACCGAAATTAGGATCATTGCCGAAAATGGTGAAGATTGTGGCATCGACGAACGCGGCGAACTCTGCGTTCGCGGTCCCCAGGTAATGATGGGCTACTGGCAACGTCCGGACGAAACCGAAAAGACCATTCGCAGCGGCTGGCTTCACACGGGGGACGTCGCCATCGTTCGGGATGATGGGTACATGCGCATCGTCGACCGGATGAAAGACATGATTCTGGTGTCGGGCTTCAATGTATACCCCAACGAAATTGAAGACGTGCTCAGCTCTCACCCCAATATCCGTGAGTGCGCCGCCATTGGCGTGCCCGATGAGAAGTCGGGCGAGGCGGTGAAAATATTTGTGGCGGCCAAGCAGGGCGACATTGACAAAGAGGAGCTGAAAGCCTTTTTGCGTGAGCGCCTCACCGGCTATAAAATGCCCCGCTACATTGAGGTGCGGGACGAGTTGCCCAAAACCAATGTTGGCAAAGTGCTGCGGCGTCATTTGCGAGATGAGGAGTTGGCCAAGAAGGCCAGCTGAGAACTCTCTCAACAAAGGCGCCAATCGGCGCCTTTTTTTTGCCCGTTTCCCCGGTGAGTCCGGGTTACCACAGCGAGTCCTATGCCTGAGGCATCTCTACAGCCCTACTTCGACGCACTTGCAGATTGCTACCTGGCAGATCAGCCCGGCTTGCGGCGCCGTTTGCGACAGCTCAGCGAGCGTGACCTTGTCACCGAAGTGGCGGGCGGGCGACTCGCCGACATTCGCCAGCGTATCGATGCGTCGATAGCGCGCCGCCGCGAACGTCTTGAGGCCCTGCCCCGGGTGAGTTACCCGCCTCAACTCCCGGTCAGCGAACGGGTAGCCGACCTGCGCGAGGCTATTCGCGATCATCAGGTGGTCATTATTGCCGGTGAGACCGGCTCGGGCAAAACCACGCAGATTCCTAAAATCTGCCTGGAATTAGGGCGTGGGGTCGCAGGGATGATTGGCCACACCCAACCCCGGCGGCTGGCGGCGCGCACGGTGGCCCAGCGCCTGGCTGAAGAGCTAAATACGCCCCTTGGGGAGGGGGTGGGGTACCAGGTGCGTTTTCAAGATGTGAGTGGCCCTCTCAGTCATATCAAAGTGATGACCGACGGGGTACTCCTGGCCGCCATTAACCACGATCGACTGTTGTACCAGTACGACACGCTGATTATTGATGAGGCCCACGAACGCAGTCTCAATATCGACTTCTTGCTGGGTTATCTCAAAACCCTGCTGCCGCGTCGGCCGGATCTCAAACTGATCATCACGTCCGCCACAATTGATGTGGACCGCTTTGCCGCCCATTTTGATCAGGCGCCGGTGGTTGAGGTCAGTGGCCGCAGTTTCCCGGTGGAATACCGCTATCGGCCGATGGAAGAATCCGAGACGGGCAATGATGTGCCGGCGGCAATCGAGTCTGCCCTGGAGGAGTTGGTTGAAGAGGGCGCATCCCGCCGGGGTGATGTATTGGTGTTTCTTAGCGGTGAGCGGGAAATCCGCGAGGTTCACCGGCACCTTCGCCATTGCACCATTCCCAATTTGGAAGTCCTGCCGCTCTATGCCCGCCTGAGCAACGCAGAACAGCAGCGGATTTTTGATCTGGGCGGCCGCCGCGGCTGGCGGGTCGTGCTGGCCACCAACGTGGCGGAAACCTCGCTGACAGTTCCCGGAATACACTTTGTGATTGATGCAGGTACCGCCCGGATAAGTCGCTACAGCGTGCGCAGCAAGGTGCAGAGACTGCCTATCGAACCGGTCTCCCAGGCCAGCGCCAATCAGCGCGCGGGACGTTGTGGTCGCCTTGCGCCCGGCATTGCTTACCGCCTGTATAGCGAGGAGGACTTTCAGCGGCGACCGGCCTTTACCGACCCAGAAATTCAGCGCACTAATCTGGCGGCGGTCATTCTGCAAATGTTGCAGCTTGGTCTTGGGGATATCGAAAAATTTCCCTTTATCGATCCCCCGGACCGGCGTCAGGTGAACGATGGCTACGGCTTGCTGCAGGAACTGGCGGCCGTGTCCGGTCGACGGTTGAACCCGCTGGGTAAACGCCTGGCGCAGTTGCCGGTCGATCCGCGGATCGGCCGTCTGTTGTTGGCAGCGGCAGAGAAAGGCTGCCTGCGGGAAATGTTAATCATCGCCAGTGCGCTTAGTATCCAGGACCCACGCGAACGGCCTGCGGACAAGCAACAGGCCGCGGATGAAAAGCATCGCCGTTTTCGCGATGAAGATTCCGACTTTCTGGCCTTTTTGTCGCTCTGGGATTACGCCGAGGAACAGCGTCAGGCGCTATCGAGCAATCAGTGGCGCAAGCTGTGCCAGAAGGAGTTTTTGTCCTGGACCCGGATGCGCGAGTGGCGCGAGGTTCACCATCAACTGATGCTGTTGTGCCGGCAGTTGAAACTGACCCTCAATAAGGAGCCCGCGGACTACAACCGATTGCATCAGGCCTTGCTGCCCGGCTTTTTGAGCCAGATAGCCTTTAAAACCGAGGAGCGTGACTACCTTGGTGCCCGCAACCGTAAACTGCGCATTTTCCCCGGCTCGGCACTGGCTAAGAAAAAGCCAAAGTGGATTGTGGCGGCGGAGCTGGCCGAAACCAGCCAGCTGTTCGCGCGCTGTGTTGCCCGCATCGAGCCTGACTGGGTATTGGGGATTAATGACGATTTGCTGAAGCGTCGTTACTACGAGCCCCACTATCAGGCCAAAACCGGTCGCGTGGTGGCCTTTGAGCAAACCCTGTTATTTGGCTTGCTGCTGCGAGATAAACAGCGGGTAGGTTACGGCCCGATCAATCCCCAGGAGAGCAGGGAGATTTTCATTCGTCAGGCGCTGGTGGAAGGGCGGTACCGCGGTAAAGCCGATTTCTTTCGCCACAATAAGGCCTTGATTGAAGAGATCGCCGGCCTCGAGGACAAAACCCGGCGGCGGGATATCCTTGCCTCTGACGAAGAGCTGTTCCGTTTCTACGACGAGCGTTTGCCCGATTCGGTGATTTCTGACCGGCATCTGCACAGCTGGCTTAACAAACAGGCTGGCGACAAGGCGTTGCAGCTCAGTCGCGGTGATGCCATGCGCATTGCCGACCTCGACGCGGCGGAGACCCAATTTCCGGATTCACTGCATTGGGCCGGTCATTGGTTACCCTTGAAGTATCACTTCGAGCCCGGCCATCCCGCAGACGGCGTAACGGTTTTGCTTCCGCTGGCGCTGCTGGACAAAGTCGCTGGTGCGCGACTCGATTGGCTGGTGCCGGGCTTGCTGCGCGAAAAATGCATTGCCTTGGTCAAGGCGCTACCCAAGGCTCAGCGCAAGCAGTTGGTACCGGTGCCGGATTATGTGGATCGGGCGTTGGCGCGTTTGCAGCCTAGCGAAACCCCGCTGATGGAAGCACTGGCGGTGCAGCTCAAAGGGCTCGCCTCCGTGGACATTGATCTGCAAGCCTGGTCCGAGCAGCAAGTTGATGACTATTATCGAATGAATATTCGGGTGCTGGATGATGCAGGCCGGGCGCTGGCTGAAAGCCGGGATTTGGCGGCGCTGCGGCGCAAATTGAGCCATCGTGTACAGGCCAGTATTGCCCAGGAAACCGGTAATGGCTTTGCCTCGCGGGAAGTCGACAGTTGGGATTTTGGCGATTTGCCTGCGGAGCACCGCTTCCGCCAGGGCGGGGCAACTCTCACCGCTTACCCCTGCCTTCGGGCCGAGGGCGGTAAGGTTGAGCTGGTGCTGGCGGAATCAGCCGATCAAGCAGCCCGGCAGAGCAAAGTCGGCGTGCAGCGGTTACTGATGTTGCGCTTGGGACAGCAGGTCAAGATGCTGCGCAAAAACCTGTTCAGTGATAATACCCAGCAGTTACAGTTTGCCGCCTGTCAGCAGGACCGGCGCCGCTGGACAGAGGATGCCTTGCTAGCCGCCGTTGCCGAGGCCTTCCAGGTGAACCAGGACTCTCTGCCCCGCACCGAGGCCGAGTTTGAGACTGTTTGGGAGCGGGGGCGGGCTGAATATATACCGACGGCAGAGCGCTATGGTGCGCTGTTGAGCGATATTCTGTCCCAGTTCAGTGACCTGAGTCGGCGGCTGAAAAAGCTCAATAATCTGGCCTTGGTGCAGTCGGTAAATGATATTCGTGGCCAGCTGGCCAGGCTATTTACCGTCGATTTCATCATCGACTTGGGCTTGGCAGAGCTGCAACAGTATCCTCGCTATCTAAAGGCCATCGGCCAGCGATTGGACAAGTTGGAGGGGAATTATCAGCGCGATCGCCAGTGCACGCTCACATTGGCACCGTTGCAGGAACAGCTGGATAGTACCTTGGCGAAAAACCCCGATGCCCTGAACATTCCAGCCTTGAGAGACTATCGCTGGATGCTGGAGGAATTTCGGGTATCGTTGTTTGCGCAGCAGTTGGGCACGGCCTTCCCGGTGTCGGAAAAGCGCCTAAAGCAAGCCTGGAAAGCGCTTGTTCCGGCACTCAGTTGATGCGGCAGCTGGCCCCTCAATGAACTTGTTGCCATCAGCAAAGGTGTGGCGAATGTAACATCGGCCGGTTTGAGCCGTCTGTGAGGGAGGGGCGCGGTGGCATCGGCTGGCAGTCGAGCACCGTAGGCAAGAAGACCCAATCATCAATGCCGGAGAATGAATGACCATGCAACGTAACGATGGCGCGGCCAGTGCAACCACCGCTCTTGCGGGCTTGGGGCTGCGGCGGGGCTTGCTCGACGACTTTGCGCGGTTGTCAGCGGATGACATCGATTTTTTTGAGGTCGCCCCGGAGAACTGGCTGCATATTGGCGGGCGACTGGGCAAGGCCTTTCGTCGTTGTGCGGAGCGCTTCCCGGTCTACTTACATGGCCTGTCGCTGAATATCGGCGGTTTTGCTCCTCTGGATACCGACCTGATCAACGCGGTCGCCGGATTTATGCGGGATTTCGACTGCGTGCTCTATTCTGAGCATTTGACCTACTGCGCTGATGAGGGCCATCTGTACGACCTCATGCCAATTCCGTTTACCGACGCAGCCGTGGCCCATGTCGCTGAGCGGGTACGCCAGACCCAGGATATTCTCGGGCGGCGCATCCTGCTGGAAAATGCTTCTTACTACGCGGCCCCGGGGCAGGAAATGAGCGAGAGTGAGTTTATTTGCGCGGTGGTCGAGCGCGCCGACTGTGATTTGCTGCTCGACGTTAACAATGTGCACGTCAACAGCATTAACCATCGCTATGACCCTTACGAATTTATCGCGGCGCTGCCCGCCGAGCGAATCCGCTATTGCCACATTGCCGGCCACTTCAAGGAGGCAGAAGACCTGCGAATCGATACTCACGGCGCGCCAGTGATCGATTCCGTCTGGTCGCTTCTCGATGCCAGTTATGAACGGTTTGGGCCGCTGCCGACCCTGCTGGAGCGGGATTTTAATTTTCCGCCGATGAGCGATCTGCTCGCGGAAGTGAGCCGCATTCGCCACGCCCAGGCCCGTGTCTTGGCCGCCGAGGTGAGCGCGTAATGGAACTGACCCAACTCCAAAAGCAGCTGAGTGATCATGTTCGTGACCCCGAGGCTAATCCGGGGCCGGCTGATATTGAGCGGCGGCGACTCGATATTTACCGGGATCTGTTCTTTAACACCGTAGATGGCTTTCTGTGCACTGCCTTTCCGGTGACGCGAAAGCTTCACTCAGACGAGAACTGGAGGGCGTTAGTCAGAGATTTTATGCGCCGTCATCAGTGCGCCAGTCCTTATTTTGTCCAGCTTGCGGAGGAGTTCTTGGAATACCTCAATGGTGAGCGAGACGGCACCGCAGCAGATCCACCGTTTTTGATCGAGCTGGCGCATTACGAGTGGGTGGAGTTGGCGCTGGATATCAGCACGGAGACCTTGCCGCCGGCCAGGCCGAGGGGGCAGGGCGAGTTGCCCGCGGCGGTTGAGGTGTCGCCCCTTGCCTGGTCGCTCGCCTATCAATTTCCAGTGCACCGGATCGGCCCGGAATTTCAGCCCCAAGAGGCCGATGGGCAGCCCACCTTCTTGCTGGTCTACCGAAACCGCGAGGATGAAGTGGGTTTTATCGAAATTAACGCTGCGACCGCCCGTCTGTTGGCACTGTTGGATGAAAATGCGGGTGAGATCGATGCCTGCATCGATCTGTTGGCAGCAGAAATGGGTGTGGCGAGCAGCGCCGTGCGAGGCTTCGCCAATGAATTGCTAGATCAGTGGTTGAGTCAGGATATCCTCATCTGAGGGGCAGATGCCAGCGGTGGGCGGAGTTAGGGCCAGGGTGGCTGACAGAAAGCGCTAACCAAGTTCAAACAATCGGGTATGATTGCTGCTGGAGAATGGCGATGGCTTCACAGTAGACAAAAGAAAGCCGGGCCGAGAATTAACGAGGGTGGTGCGGAGGAACAATGGCTGGGAATTGCCGGATAGACCTTAAACACATTTTTACAGCAGTGCTGATGGCATTGTTGTGTAGCGCCGCGCTGGGGAATGACGACGCCGACCCGAGAGATCCATTCGAAAGCTGGAATAGAAAGATTTTTGCCTTCAATGATGTGGCCGACCGGTATGTACTCAAACCGGTGGCGAAAGGCTACCAGTATGTGACCCCCAATGGCGTTGAACAAAGCATCGGCAACTTCTTCAACAATATTGGTGAAGTGCAGAGCATGGGTAACGATGTGCTGCAGGGAAAACCCAGAAACGCGATGGTCGATGTGGCGCGGTTTATTATCAATTCCACCGTTGGGGTGCTTGGCCTGTTTGATGTTGCTGGCCATATCGGCCTGCCGCGGGAGCCGGAAGATTTTGGGCAAACCCTGGCCGTTTGGGGTGTCGGCTCTGGCCCCTATCTGGTGCTGCCCCTGTTTGGCCCCAGCACCCTGCGGGATGGTACCGGCCTGGCCGTAGACAGCTTTACCTCGGTGGAAGGGGCTATTGACCCCGAACGAGCGCGCTATTATATGAAGGGGCTGGATATTGTCGATACGCGTGCCTCACTGCTCAGCTCGGAAGAACTGATTTCCGGTGATCGCTATGGTTTCTTGCGGGATGCCTACCTCCAGCGCCGGCAGTTTCTGATCAATGACGGCGAAATGGAAGACAGTTTTGGCGGTGAAGATTTTGAGTCCTTTGAGGAGTTCTAACGTCAATCGCAATGTGCTGGCTGTTAAATGAACTGCCAATGAATGTGGCCAATTTGCCTGCCTCGTGCGCCGTGAATCCTGCACAGCTTTGGCGCTTGTGTGATGATGGTGATGCGAGTAAAAAGGCGACATGAGCATCCCTTTAAGCCATCGTTTGCTGCTGGTTGGGCAGGCGGTCACCAATTACGCTGATCTGCGTGCCACCCTGGAAAGTTTGGGGGTGGAAGTGCTGCTTGTGATTCGGCGCCAGGAGGCCCTGACCGGCTTTCGGGAAGACGATATCGACATGGTAATGATCGATATTGATGCCAGCGATGGTATTGCCATGCTGGCGGAAATGGCCGAAGACCCCAGGGAGCTGCCGCTGATCGCGATCTCTCACCGGGAGAGTGCGGCAACGGTGGTGTCGGCGCTGCGTCATGGCGCCACCGACTATCTCATGCTGCCGGTACAAAGCCGCGATGTGCTGGCTCACGCCATGGACCGGGCCATGGAGCGAGGTAACCTGAAACGGGAGAACCTCGCCTACCGGACCAAATTGGAGAACGCCAACCGCGAGCTGCTGGAAAGCCTGACGCATTTGCAGCAGGACCAGCAAGCGGGCAAGCACGTTCAGCAACTGCTACTACCCGACACCCCCAAAGAAATCGGCGGGTATCAGTTTTGCCACTTTATTCTGCCTTCGCTCTACCTGAGCGGTGATTTCGTCGACTATTTTCTGGTGGGCGGCGATCACGCGGTCTTTTTTGTTGCGGATGTGTCCGGCCATGGCGCCAGCTCGGCTTTCGTAACGGTGTTTCTGAAAAACCTTTTCGCTCGCAAGCGCAGTGACTTCTTGCATCGGGGCTCCACGGCGATCCTTTCGCCGGCCAAAATGCTGGCGATTGCCAACCGCGAGCTGATTGAGATGGGTATCGGCAAGCATGTGACCATGTGTGTTGGCGCCCTTGATCTCAAATGCCAGCAGTTGAGCTATTCCGTGGCTGGCCATTTGCCCGCGCCGGTAATGGCCACTGAGGGCCGGGCCGCATTTCTGCCAGAACACGATATGCCGGTGGGCCTGTTTTCAGAGGCGGAGTTCAGCGACCATATGATCAGCTTCCCCCCTGGGGCTGTGCTGACCCTGTTTTCCGATGGTATATTAGAGGTGCTGGAGCAAGACAGCCTGGAGCAGAAAGAACAGGCTTTGCTTGATTTACTTGGCTCCGGGCAGCGTTCTTCAACAGAACTGGCGGGGGCTTTCAATCTGGTTACTCAGGATGAACCCCCAGACGATATTGCGATTCTCGTAGTAAGCAGGTTATAGGCTAATGCAGCCGGGAAAAATTCTTGTCGCCGAGCAGGATGGTGCCTTTGTCATCAAACTGGTCGGCGATGTTCGTTTAACGCTGTGCACCACCCTCGACGAGTTCTTCGATGAGATGCTCTCGGTGCAGGGTTTTGCGAGTGTGGTGGTCGATCTGGCAGACGCCGTGAATATCGACAGCACCACCCTTGGCCTGTTGGCCAAGCTGGCGATTAAGGCCAAGCAGCGTTATCACTATGTTCCTTTGATTCTGTCCACAAACTCGGATATCACCCGGGTGCTGGAAAGCATGAGTTTTGACCGGGTTTTCCGCATTCGCGAAGCGCCGCTGATGAACGACGAGGATTTGGGTGAATTGCCGGTTCTGCCTGACTCCGAAGAGGGAGTGCGTTTGCGGGTGCTTGAAGCCCATCGCGTGTTGATGGGTATGAGTGACAGCAATCACGCCAAATTTCGCGAGCTGGTGTCGTTGCTGGAAGGGCAGTGCTACTAGCCAGCACCCAGGTTGCCGCTAATTATATCGGCCCTTGCTGACAGCCCTCGTTGCTCGCCGCTGGCAGTACTTGTCCCGCTTGTTCTCCCCCAACCAGATCACCGCTCGGGCTCTTGCCGCGTTTGATTGGCGGGGGTTTGGCTCTGCGGGGAACCGGCGTCCAGCTCCGTCACCGTGTCTTTGCTTGCCTGGTTCTGTACCTGCCCGATATCGCTGCGCAACCGGCGCAATAGCACCACGGCTTTGAACCACTGGTCAGCAAAAAATCGTAGTTCGGCGAGATAATCGATTGCGGTAATCATTTGCTCTAATTCCAGCGCGTCCTTGGTACCCTCACTGAGTAATTCGGCCTTGAGTTCATCGTGGCGGGCCAGCATGGCCTGGCGCAGCAACGAAAATTCGGTCTGAAAATCCGCCGCCGGGGGCGAGCCGGTGATCGTGACCATCCCCAGGCAGTGATGCTTAAATTGCACTATTCCGGTGGAGGCATTGGCTGGGAGTTGACCCATCGCAGCGTACTGCTCCCGGCTCGCTATAAGACTGTTGGCCGCCGTCAGTAGGTATTGGTCGACCCGCATCAATCTTGCCAAATCAGTTGTGACCGCCTCGCTCAACGCGGTGCGTTGCAGGTCGACAATAAACAGCGAGATGAGTCGTGACAGGCGCCGTGCCGCTTTGCTGATATCGTCGATTTGTTCGGGCTGAGCGGGAGAGCGTAGGATCGCCGTAGCCATTTCTGCCAGCATGCGGACATTGCGGTCCAATTCCATCAGGATTGCGTTGACCGCAAGCACCGGGGTTTGGGCGACTGTTTTGTCGAGAAACTGGGGGCGCGACAATGACTCCTCGATGCTCACAAATCGCCTTTCCAAAAAGCGAACCAGACGACGGTTCAATGGCAGGATCAGCAATACGCCGAGGCAATTAAAAGTGCTATGGAACAGTGCCAGGGTGACTGCGATATTGGGGGTAAGCCCCAGTAGAGATTCCAGACTCGTAATGAAATAAAACATGAGCGGTAGCAGCGTCAGTGCCACAGCAGCAGTGCCGAGATTAAACAAAACCTGGGCGCTGGCTACCCGCTTAGCATTGGCGGTGGCACCAATAGCGGCAAAAACCGCGGTTGAAGTGGTGCCCACGTTGGCGCCAATGATCATTGCCGCGGCGGCATAAAGGCCGATAATCTGCGCTGCGGCGGCGGTAATGGTCAGCGCAATAGCGGCGCTGGAAGACTGGGTCAGAATTGTCATCACGATACCAACCAGCATAAATGCAAGCACACCCAGCGGGCCTTGCAGGGTGATTGTCTCGAGTTCAAAGCGCGCTACCAGACCATCGAAGGCGCCGCTCAATGTGTCGATACCGATGAAAAACAAGCCGAGGCCGACTAATGCTTTGCCAGCACCTTGTTTGCCGCCAGCCTTTGACATCACCAGGGTAAAGGCGCCCACGCCAATGGCCGGCAGGGCGATGGCATGCACGTCGAGTTTGAAGCCAGTGACAGCAACCAGCCACGCCGTCATGGTGGTGCCTACGTTGGTTCCGTAGATAACGCCAAGAATTTGTTGCAAGCCGATAAGTCCGGCATTGACGAAGCCCAGCGAGGCGACGGTAACCGCGCTGGACGATTGCACCAGGGCGGTCATCAACAAGCCACTGAAGATGGCGCGGGGCAGGCTGCGGGTGCTGCGGGTGAGGATGCTGCGCAGAGCGGGGCCCGCCGACTGACTCAGTCCGTCTGTCATCATCTTCATCGCGACCAGAAACAAGCCGAGGCCACCGAGCAAGGTGCTGATAACAGAGAGCGAATCAAGCATACCGATAGATTCCGTGGTCAGTTTTTACAGAGCGCAAAGTGCGCAGCTAAGCATTGAATCCCGGTAGTAGCTGATCGGCAATGCCCGGAACCTTATTCGATGTTGTCCAGGTTTTCGGTGACCACTAGCTTTGCCCGAATGTATTCCCGGTGAGGCAGGTAAACCAGATCGGCAATCTTGCGAATCAGGTGCTCTTCGTATTTGTCGATGCGCCCATCTTCCGCGGCAACTTCCCACAGTGACAACACCAGCTGATATTTTTCGTCAGTGCTGCAATTGTCATTGATATAGCGGGTGAAGGGGTAGAGCGAAGTATTCTCGATACTGCCTTGCTGGGCCAGGCTAATGGCTTCCTCGACGTCGGCCTCGCCCAGACCGAAATGACGCATGAGCAGGGCCCGAATTTTGTCGACCTCTGCAGGGTCCTGATCGTAGTCCGACTTGCTGACTTCGATCAGTAGGGCCGCCGCGGCTTTGTGCAGGGTCATTTCCTCCTGCACGTCCTCGTCGGCCGCAAAGAACTTTTTCAATTGTTCAAACATGTGTTACTTCCATTCCCTGAGCAGGCTCTCCAGCTTGATTTGGTCCGCGGCAAAGGCGCGAACGCCTTCGGCGAGTTTTTCGGTGGCCATTGCGTCTTCGTTCATTGCCCAGCGGAAGCTGGATTCGCTCAGGGCCAGCTTCGGCACCGCCGGAAACTCCGCGTCGGACGACAATTTACGGGGGAGAGTTCCTTCAGCGGTTTCAAGCTCTTCGAGCAGGGCGGGGCTGATGGTCAACCGGTCGCAGCCAGCCAGGGCCTCGATTTCGCCAATGTTGCGGAAGCTGGCACCCATGACCACGGTAGCGTAACCATGTTGCTTGTAGTAGCTGTAAATGCTGCTGACCGAGATCACGCCGGGGTCCTCCTCGGCATTGGCGGGAGAGTTGCCCCGGGCCACGTGCCAGTCGAGAATTCGGCCGACAAAGGGGGAGATCAGGGTGGCACCTGCCTCGGCGCAGGCTGCTGCCTGGGTCAGGCTGAAGAGCAGTGTCAGATTGCACTCAATGCCTTCTTTTTCGAGGATCTCGGCAGCCCGAATTCCCTCCCAAGTGGAGGCGATTTTGATGAACAGGCGAGATTTGTTCACACCTTGCTGCCGGTACAGTTCCACCAGCTTGCGCGCTTCATCCACGGTGGCGGCGGTGTTAAATGACAAGCGGGCATCGACTTCAGTGGAGACCTTGCCTGGCACGATCTGGCAGATTTCCCGGCCGATACGCACGGCAATTTGCATCACCGCTTCTTTGAGTGAGGCTGGTTCTCGGTTGCTGCCGAGGCCGGCAACGACTTCGCTGATCATCGCCTGGTACTGGGGAAGTGCCGCCGCCTTTAAAAGCAGTGAGGGGTTGGTGGTGGCATCCTGGGGCTGGAAGCGACGAATTGCTTCGATGTCACCGGTGTCGGCCACCACGTCGGTCATGGCCTTTAACTGCGTCAGTTTATTGGTCATTCACAAGTATCCTGTCATCGTGTCGGGGTGCATTGGCCGCTGCCACCAGGGCCATAGCCTCCCGAAGTACATCTGCGTTCGCCCCTGGCAGGTGCGCATGTTGGCTCAGATGGCGGCGAAACTGCTTGGCGCCGGGTTGGCCGTTGAAGAGGCCAAGGATGTGCCGGGTAATATGGTTGAGACGCACACCGCCCGCAGATAATTCCCTGTCAATATAATCGAGCACGCCGTCCAGCACCTGCAGCCGGGTCGGACTGGCGCCAGATTGCTGGTAAAAACGCGAATCGACCTCGGCGAGCAGGAACGGGTTCTGGTATGCGCTGCGGCCCATCATGATGCCATCCACATGTGACAAATGCGAGGCGGCCTGCTCCAGGGTCTCTATGCCGCCGTTGATGATGACCTCCAGCGCGGGGAAGTCCCGTTTCAACTGGTAGACAAAGTCATAATTGAGCGGTGGAATTTCTCGGTTTTCCTTCGGGCTCAAGCCCTGGAGCCATGCCTTGCGGGCATGAACAATTACCGTTTCGCAACCGGCATCGGCTAAGGCACCGACGAAATCGCGCATGGGCTCGTAGCCTTCCTGGTCATCAATGCCAATGCGGTGTTTGACGGTAACCGCAATGCTGCAGGCGTCGCGCATGGCCTTTACGCAGTCGGCCACCAGCGCCGGGCGGGCCATCAGGCAGGCACCAAACGCGCCGTTCTGTACCCGGTCTGAGGGGCAGCCGCAATTCAGATTGACCTCATCATAGCCCCATCGCTCTGCCAGCTTCGCCGAGCTTGCTAACGCAGCCGGATCACTGCCTCCGAGCTGGAGCGCGAGGGGGTGTTCGATGTCACTGTAGCGCAGGTGGCGTTCGGCATCGCCGTGAAGCAGGGCGCCGGTGGTGATCATCTCAGTATACAGCACGGCCCGCCGGCTAAGCTGACGCCAGAAACTGCGACAGTGACGATCCGACCAGTCCAGCATCGGTGCAACGCAGAAACGTCGGTCCAGGGTGGCGGTTGAGAGGAGGTTGGAATTCTGCATGAGTAGATGATTCTGCCATCGGGCTACGTATAATACGCGCGGTAAAGCACTGTCGGCGCAAGACCGACCCAAACCCGTATTCTATTGAAATGGTGGCAAACTCTCCATGACCGTCCGCACCCGCATCGCGCCATCGCCCACTGGCGATCCCCACGTAGGAACCGCTTATATTGCATTGTTTAACTACTGCTTTGCCAAAAGTCAGGGCGGTGAGTTTCTGCTGCGTATTGAGGATACCGATCAGCAGCGCAGCACAATGGCCTCTGAAAAGGCGATCCTCGATTCCCTTCGCTGGCTTGGTCTGGAGTGGGATGAAGGGCCGGATGTCGGGGGTCCTTGTGGGCCGTACCGGCAAAGCGAACGCAGTGAAATATACCAGCAGCATTGTCAGCAGCTGATTGACCAGGGCAAGGCGTTCCGCTGTTATCGCACGGCAGAGGAGCTTGATGCGCTGCGTGAAGCCCGCCGGGAAGCGGGCCAGCACACCGCTCTCAAAGCCAGTGATCTTAAGCTTGCCGACGATGAAGTGGCTGCGCGGGAAGCCGCTGGCGCGCCCTACGTGATTCGTATGGTCGTGCCGGAAGAGGACGGCCGCTGCGAGATTGACGACATGCTGCGTGGCAAGATCGAGCTTGAGTGGTCTCAGGTCGATGCTCAAATTCTGCTCAAGTCGGATGGTTTGCCAACCTATCACCTGGCTAACGTGGTCGATGATCACCTCATGGGCATTACCCACGTGCTGCGGGGTGAGGAGTGGATTAACTCGGCGCCCAAGCACAAATTGCTCTACGAGTACTTTGGTTGGGAAATGCCCCAACTCTGTCACCTGCCGCTGCTCCGTAACCCGGACAAGAGCAAGCTCAGCAAACGCAAAAATCCGACCAGTATTCTTTATTACCAGCGCATGGGTTTTATGCCTGAGGCGCTGCTGAACTATCTCGGGCGTATGGGTTGGTCGATGCCTGACGAAAGTGAAAAGTTCAGTCTGCACACCATGCTTGAAAACTTTGATTTGAATCGCGTGAGTCTGGGCGGCCCGATTTTTGATGTCGAGAAACTGCGTTGGCTGAACGGTCTGTGGTTGCGCGAAGAGTTGAGCCAGCAACAGTTGGCTGAGCGCTTGGTGCAGTGGGCGCTGAATCAGGAAACGCTGATGAAAATTTTGCCCCACGCGCAAAATCGCATTGAAGTGTTTAGCGATTTGGCGCCGCTGGCCGGTTTCTTCCTGTCGGGTATGCTGCCGCTTACCCCCGAGAGCTTTAGTCAGTGCGCCTTGGACGAAGAAGAGCTGGTTGCGGTGCTGCAGTGTGCCGCCTGGCGCCTGGAGGCCGAGGCCGACTGGCAGCGGGACACGCTGTTTGCAGTGATTAAACAATTGGCCGACGGACTTGGCATCAAAATGAAAGACTTCATGCCGCCGTTGTTTATTGCCATTGCCGGAACAACCGCCTCGATTTCGGTGGTCGATTCCATGGAGGTACTCGGCCCGGATATGAGTCGCGCGCGGCTGCGCCACGCGGTTGAGGTTCTGGGCGGTCTGGGGAAAAAGCGGGCAAAGAAACTGGAAAAGCGTTATCAGGACGCGCTGCAAAACGCTGCTAATTAAAGGTGTTTTGCGCTGTTCCCAAGTCAGTCGATTTTTTATTTAAGATTTGTTGACAAGGCTGGGGACGAACATTAATATGCGCAGCCTCTGCTTTGGGGCTATAGCTCAGCTGGGAGAGCGCTTGCATGGCATGCAAGAGGTCGGCGGTTCGATCCCGCCTAGCTCCACCAAAGTTTTTGATAAAAAGGCCACCTGTTTCAGGTGGCCTTTTTTCGTTCCAGCCATCGGCATAGGGAGGGCAGCTTTGCCTATGAATCCCATCATTGCGGCGCGGCGTTTTCCGGTCTTTTCACAACAACCCACGGTGGACCTCCTCGACGGGACGCGCTTAAATGGGTGTCGATTTCTCAGCTGGATGGAGCGTCACTCGTGTCAACAATTTCTGTTACCCAATCCCATAACAAATCAGTGACAGAAGTGCGGGAGCTGGTTGATAGCCTCGCCAAAAAACTGGATGAGCGTTATCAGCTCAAATCCCGCTGGAGTGGTGAGCGCCAGGTGGAGCTGACCCGGGCGGGGGTGAATGGCACCCTCGAATTTGATGAGCAGGAAGTCCGTGTCGATATTAAGCTGGGCTTAATGATGTCTGCCTTTAAATCGGTGATCAGAGACGAAGTTGAGCGTGCTATGCGGGAGAAGCTGGTCTAAAAAGAAATCCGTTTGCCGCCGGAATTTTTGCTAGTGCGGTCGCTCTAACAGGCTGTCGTAGTGAACCTGGAGATTGTTGTCCGATGCCTTACCGATTAACTGCATTTGGAAAGTGGCCAGCCCATTTCGTGCTGTCGTTGTTTTTACTGGTCGGTGTGTTGGGAAGTCACAGCGCGATGGCGTTGTTCCCCTCGGTGGATTCCCAGGGGGAGCCTTTGCCCAGCTTGGCGCCAATGCTGAAACAGGTGAATCCCGCGGTGGTAAATATCTCGACGTTTACCACCCGAAAAGTGCAGCAAAATCCCTTGCTCAACGATCCCTTTTTCCGGCGTTTCTTTAATGTGCCGGAGCAACAGATGCAACCCCAGCAGCGGCGCACTCAGAGTGCGGGTTCCGGCGTCATTATTGATGCCAAGGCCGGTACGGTATTGACCAACCACCATGTGATTGACGGCGCTGACGAAATCACTGTGGCGATGGAGGACGGGCGCAGCTATACCGCTGAACTTGTCGGCTCCGATTCTGAAATGGATATAGCCGTCCTGAAAATCAAGGGTGACAACTTAACTGCAGTAAAGCTGGCTGACTCAGACGCCTTGCAAGTGGGCGATTTCGTTGCCGCCATCGGTAACCCCTTCGGCCTCGGTCAGACGGTCACGACGGGAATCGTCAGCGCTCTGGGCCGGACTGGTCTGGGCATTGAGGGTTACGAAAGCTTTATTCAGACCGATGCCTCGATTAATCCGGGCAACTCGGGCGGCGCCTTGGTTAACCTTCGGGGTGAGCTGATTGGCATTAATACGGCGATCCTGGCGCCTTCGGGCGGCAATGTGGGGATCGGCTTTGCCATCCCGATTAATATGGCGATGGCCAGTATCAGTCAGATTCTGGAGCACGGTGAGGTACGCCGTGGCCAACTCGGTGTGGTGATTCAGGATTTAACACCGGAACTGGCCGAGGCCTTTGATATTGATCGCTACCAGCGCGGTGCTGTAGTGGCCGAAGTCCAGGAGGATTCGGCGGCAGAGAAGGCTGGCTTGGAAGCCGGCGACGTGGTGATCGCTGTGGATGGCAAACAGGTCTTGAGTTCGGCCCAGTTGCGCAACGCCGTCGGTGTACGCCGAGTGGGTGACAAACTCAAAATTACCGTGCTGCGGGATGGCAAAGAGAAGACCTTCAAGGCTACTCTGGCCGAGCCGGCATCAGTGAAGGTGGCTAAAGACAGCGATATTGCCAGTGAATCGCTCCGCGGGGCTACCCTGCAGGATTCCGAGGATGGCAAGGCGGTGGTGATTGCCAAGATCGATCCCGAGTCCGCAGCGGCCAGTTCCGGCCTGCGCCCCGGCGACCTGATTGTGTCGGTAAACCGCCAGCGAGTCCGCAACGTAAAAGAATTTACTAAGATCGCCGCCAACAGTGGCGATCGAATTCTGCTGCGGGTGGTTCGCGGGCAGGCCGCCCTTTGGGTGGTATTGAAGAATTGAGGTGTGTTGCCGCCCTCTGGCGGCAACCTGGAGGCAGAGCGATGAAAGTCTTGATTGGGTTGGTCGTTGCAGCAATGTTAACGGCTTGTGGAGGGGTTCCGGTGAGCACCGATTATGCCCCGAGCGTCGATTTTTCGAGCTTGAGTAGCTATGCCTGGTTGCCGGAGGTTGAAGGCGACAAGCCTGAAAAGCCCGTCGATCCAGAGGCCGACAATGACCTGGTCCACCAGCGAATTGTCGATGCGGTTGATGCCCAGATGCGGGCCCGGGGCTTTACCCAGGTGACGGACCCGGATAAAGCGTCCATGCTGATTACTTATCATAATGGGCTGGAAGACAAAATTACGGTGGATAATCACGGCGGCTGGCATAGCCGCTTTGGTTATTACCCGTGTTACCACTGCTTCCACCGGCCGGGTTACGGCTTCTACGGCGATCCGTACTTTTTCCATGATGACACCTGGGTGCGAAACTACACCGAGAACCGTCTGATTATTGATATCGTTGACCCCCAGAGCCGCTCATTGATCTGGCGCGGGATTGCCAAGCGCAGCTTGCCAAGACTGAGCACGCCGGAAGAACGGCGCCTGTATGTGGTGGAAACGGTGTCGGCGATTCTGGCTGGATTTCCGCCGGGACGGGTTGCCCCTTAACAGTGTGCGGCAAGGCCGTGATGACGACTTGCATGTCGGCGGCCTTTACACCACAATAGCGCCCGCGTTGCAGGGCCCAGCTCAAAAACGTGCTCTATGGTGGTCCTTCCGGTCCCCTCGCAATGATAGATAGCAAACCCCGCCAGGCCCGGAAGGGAGCAACGGTAGTTATCGACTCGTGTGCCGGGGTGTGGCTGGTTGGACTGCCACCCACTCTCCCTGCAGTTTCCCTCCGATGTTGTTGATTTGTTTATGTGCCGGCACCGCTGGTGTATTCTTGCGGGCGTCGATAGCGGTCAGGGCAGGGGCGGCTCCACCTGGTTGCCGACGACTCCCAACGACTTGAAGGTCCAGGAAATCATTAATGAGTTATCAGGTATTGGCGCGCAAGTGGCGCCCGAAAAGCTTTCGAGAGATGGCTGGTCAAAACCACGTCCTCAAGGCACTGATTAACGCACTGGACCACGATCGTCTCCACCACGCTTACTTGTTTACCGGCACCCGGGGTGTCGGCAAAACCACCATTGCCAGGATTCTGGCCAAATGTCTCAATTGCGAGACAGGCATCAGCTCAGAACCCTGCGGGCAGTGTCAGGCCTGTGTTGCCATTACCGAAAACCGCTTTGTCGATCTGATCGAAGTGGACGCCGCATCGCGGACCAAAGTCGAAGATACGCGTGAGTTGTTGGATAACGTCCAGTACGCACCGACTCAGGGGCGCTACAAGGTCTACCTGATCGACGAAGTCCACATGCTCAGCGGCAGCAGCTTTAATGCGCTACTCAAAACCCTTGAGGAGCCGCCGCCCCACGTGAAGTTTCTGCTGGCGACGACAGATCCCCAGAAAATTCCGGCGACGATCCTGTCTCGCTGTCTGCAGTTCTCCCTAAAGAATCTCAGCCCGGAGAAGGTGGTCGAGTACCTCAAAATGGTGCTCGACAAAGAGATGATCCAGTATGAAGAGCCCGCGTTGTGGCTGCTTGGCCGTGCTGCCGATGGCAGTATGCGCGACGCTTTGAGCTTGACCGACCAGGGAATTGCGTTTGGCTCGGGTAAGCTGCAGGAGCGGGATATTCGGCAAATGCTCGGCACCATCGATCACAATGCGGTGTTTCGCTTGATCGAAGCTCTTCAGCAGCGAGATGGGCCCGGATTGATGGCGGTCGTCAACGAAACCCTGGAGCTCGGCGTCGATCCGGCCGGTGTGGTCGATGAAATGCTCAGCGTGCTGCATCGCCTGGCCCTGGCCCAGGCGGTGCCCGCTGCTATTGACAATAGCCTCGGTGACCGGCAGCAGTTACTGGACCTGGGACAACAAATGCCCGCCGAAGACGTCCAGTTCTTCTACCAGATGACGCTGGTCGGGCGCCGCGACTTCGGTCTGTCCCCAGACCCCAGGGCGGCGTTGGAAATGTTGCTGCTGCGTCTGCTGGCGTTCGTCCCAGCTGGCGTTGCCGAGCCTCCTCAGCGGGCGCTGCCCGGTGATGCGGCGGCGCCAGCCGCCATCGAAAAGGGAATGGCCGAGGTTGCCAGTACAGCAGGGCAGGGGGCTGCCGAGCCCGAAAAAAAGCCGATAGCTGAGCCTCCAGCGGCGGCGCCGGAGCCCCAGCCCCAGCGCGTTGAACCGACGTCGCAGGCCGCTCCCACGGTGGCCGCCGATGCCGCTTCTGAGAATACCAGGGCGGCGAGCGCGCCAGTGAATACGGTGAAGCCGCCAGCGGATTCCAGCCAAGACCACTCGCCAGCCCGCGCAGCGCCGGATCCCGTCCGGTCCGAGCTTCCGCCTTGGGAGGACGATGATCGTGAGGAGGATGACGACGCGTCCTCGGACTACGCCAATTATGCGGCGCTCGAAGCCGAAGCGCTGGTTGCGGCCCAGCAGGCGTCGGCGCCACTGGATACGACCCCGGCTGAGCCGCCCCCAGAGGTGGCGGCTTTCCCGGCTGCTGGCGGGCAGGTGTCCTGGGAAGCCCTGAATACGGTGACGTGGCGGGAGCAATTCGGCAGTTTTGCGCTGCCGGGGATGCTCGGCAGCATTGCTTCCCATTGTCAGATCGTCAGCAAGGCCTCGGATAGTATTGCGTTTTGCATCGATCAACAAAACGCCGCGCTGTTGAATCCGCGTCATATCGAGCGTTTTGCTGAGTGTTTGACGGCGTATTTTGAACGGCCGATACGGGTTACCATTGAATTAGGGCAGGTGGTGGAAGAAACCCCCGCCAGCTACCGACACCGCTTGTTACAAGAGCGCGTGGCGCATGCGCAACAGGCGCTGTTGGCAGACCCCCTGGTTCAGCAGATGATGTCGGAGTTCGACGGCGCCTTCGAGGAAGGGTCGGTGGAACTGCCGCCAACACAGGAGAAAGGAGGCCAATGAAAGACCTCAATGATTTAATGAAGAAAGCGGCTGAAATGCAGGAGCAGATGAAAAAAGCCCAGCAGGAAGCCGCCCAGGCAGAAGTCTGTGGCGAAGCGGGCGCAGGCCTGGTCAAGGTGACCATGACCGGTCGACACGATGTGCGCCGGGTGCAGATTGATGCGAGCCTGATGGACGAAGACAAGGAAATGCTTGAAGACCTGCTTGCCGCCGCGGTGAATGATGCGGTGCGCAAAGTGGAAGCGGCCAATCAGGAAAATATGCGCGATATGTTTTCGGGGATGCCCATGCCTCCCGGATTTAAGATGCCTTTCTGAGAATGAGTTATAGCCCCCTGATTGATGAGTTGATCGATGCCCTGCGCTGCTTGCCCGGTGTCGGTCAGAAAACCGCCCAGCGTATGAGCTTTCAGCTACTTGAGCGCAATCGCCCCGGGGGGCTGCGCCTGGCTGAAGCACTGCAAGAAGCGGTCGCGAAGGTGGGCCACTGCCAGCGCTGCCGGACCCTGACCGAAGATGCGCTGTGCCGCGTCTGCGCCGATCCCAAGCGGGATGCATCGTTAATCTGTGTGGTGGAGTCACCGGCAGATGTAGCAGCCTTTGAAGGGGGCGGCGAGTATCGCGGTACGTACTTTGTGTTGATGGGGCATCTGTCACCCATTGACGGTATTGGTCCGGCAGACATCGGTATTGATCTGTTGGTTGAGCGCGCCCGTGAGGGGGTTTCCGAACTTATCCTCGCGACTAATCCTACCGTAGAGGGAGAGGCGACGGCGTATTACATCACCCAGCAAATGCGCCAGTTGGGTGTCTCGGTGAGTCGAATCGCCCACGGTGTGCCCCTGGGTGGCGAATTGGAATATGTGGACAGTGGTACGCTGGCTCACGCAATGAAAGGGCGGCGTCCCATTGACTGATTTTAGTTATATAGACAGTAACGCGGGCTTGTCGACGCTGTGCGAGCGGGCTGCTTCGGCCGACTTTGTGGCGCTCGATACCGAGTTTATTCGGACCGATACGTTTTATCCCATTGCCGGACTGGTGCAGGTCGGGGTGGGTGGGCGTTCCTATTTGATTGATCCACTGGAGATCGACGACTGGGCGCCATTAGTCGCGCTGTTTGCTGATGAGAGTCTGGTTAAAGTGATCCACTCCTGCAGCGAGGATTTGGAGGTCTTCCAGCGTTTGCTCGGTTGTTTGCCCCGGCCACTGCTTGATACCCAAATCGGTGCAGCTCTGGCCGGGCTGGGCGGGGGAATGAGCTATCAGCGCCTGGTGGAGGCGGTTTCTGGTGTTCATGTTGAAAAAGGCGAAACCCGTTCCGATTGGCTTCAGCGACCGCTGAGCGATCGCCAGTGTCTGTACGCGGCCCTCGATGTTGATCACCTTCAGGGCGTGTATCAGGCGCTGAGGGGAAGTCTGGAGCGTCAGGGAAGGCTGCAATGGTGGTGGGACGAGTGCGAGCAAATGATGACCAGTGCCGCATCACCGGCCGGAAACGAAGGCTATTACCTTCGCGTCAAAGGCGGCTGGAAGCTGCGTGGCAAGCATCTGCTGCTACTGCAGCGACTGTGCGAGTGGCGGGAGCAGCAAGCGCAGGAGCAGGATGTGCCCAGAGGCCGGGTACTCAAAGATCAGGCTTGCTTCGACATTGCCTTGAAAAGCCCCGGCAACGTGAACCAACTGGCCGGCATAAAGGAAGTCAGCCCGAAGCTGGTGCGGCGCCATGGCGAGGGGATTTTGGATATTGTTTCCTCGGCAATGACAGCAGCAGAGAGCGAGTATCCTCTCCCGATTCCCGCACCGCCTTCCGGGGATGATTTGAGAAAATTCAAAAGTTTGCGGGAATTTGTTCAGGTTGAATCTGAAAAATTATCGCTCCCACCGGAGTTGGTGTTGAAGAAGAAAGAGATGGAAAGCCTAGTGCGTGATGGTCGCTGGCCCGACAATTTGCCGGGCTGGCGTAAAACCGTGTTGGGTGACGGGCTCGGCCGATTTCTGAAAGTGCAGGGGGCCTGATGAAGCGAATTTGCGCCATTTATCGCAGCCGCCGTCACCCCGGCATGTACCTGTTCGTCGACAAGCAGGAGGCCCTGAGTCGGGTGCCAGAGGCGCTGCTGCAGCGTTTTGGCGAAGCCGAATTTTCCATGACATTGCTGCTGCATCCTGAGCGATCATTGGCGCGGGCAAACGCAGAGAAAGTGTTAAGTGAAATTGCCGAGCAGGGCTTCTATCTGCAGTTGCCGCCGGTGCCGGGGACCGAGGTGGAAGTGTAGCCCTAATGTCTGCGTTGGCACCCCAGTTCTGGCAACACAAATCCCTCGACGAGCTCAATGCTCAGGAGTGGGAGGCGCTGTGCGACGGCTGCGCTCGTTGCTGTCTGCATAAGCTGGAAGATGAAGACACAGGCGACCTGTACTACACCAACGTCGCCTGTCATTTGTTGGATCCGGCGGCTTGTCGCTGCGGGGACTACCTCAACCGTGCGGCCATCGTTAGCGACTGCATTAGCCTGGCGGCGGAAGATCGGCAAAGCCTGGAATGGTTGCCGAGCAGCTGCGCCTACCGGCGACTGGCCGCTGGACAGGGCCTGGCTGACTGGCATCCGTTGGTATCAGGCGACCCCGAGAGTGTGCACCGGGCCGGTATTTCCATTCGTGGCCGCTGTCTGTCGGAGCGGGATGTAGATTCGCTTCAAGAACATATTATTCACTGGATTGATTGAACATGATTGACCAAGGGGACTACCAACTGGCCTGGCAGGCCTATCTGGGCTGCGGCGCGCTCGCTATTGCCTTGTGGATTTTTGTGGTTCGGCGCCTGCCCAATACCTTTTTGCGCTACTGGCTATCCTTGGCGGGAATTGCGTTTCTATTCACGCCGGTTCGCCACCCCTCTGCGCCAGAGTTATGGGTGCCGGGTAATGTTGCGGGTGTGCTGGGGTTGATGACGGAAAGTATTGAAGTCGCCATGCCGGTACTGCTGACCCTGGCCATTGGCCAGATTGTCGCGCTGGTGGTCGCAATCAGCCTCGTGCTCTGGTTGGGCGGAAGCAAGCGCGAAGCGGCTGGCGATGCGGCCGAACCGGCAGTCCGCCAGCCCGCCGGGAAACCGCGTCAGGCGCCGAAAACCGATTCGGCGCGTAAAGAGCCAAGTTTTGGTGCTGAACTGGAAAGCCGGGATTGACGCCGGTCGCGATTGGCCAAAACGAAAAGAACAGACAAGGGGCCGATGGCCCCTGTTTTTTTACTTTCACTGGATTTCGGTGAAGGCGCCTTCGAAGAGGGCGGAGCTGAGGTAGCGCTCAGCGGAGTCGGGCAAAATGACCACGGTGGTTTTGCCGGCGTTTTCTGGCCGGGAGGCGACCCGTTCGGCAACCGCCATGGCCGCACCACTGGAAATGCCCGCGAGAATCCCTTCTTCCTTCATCAGACGATGGGCCCACTGCATCGCCTCTTCGTTACTTACCGCTTCACAGCTGTCGACCATGCTCAGGTCCAGGGTATCGGGCAGAAAGCCCGCGCCGATGCCCTGAATCTTATGGGGCGCGTGGGTGGGCTCTTCCCCGCTCAGTGCCGCGCGAATGATAGTGGATGACTCGGGTTCGATCGCCACCGATTGAATCGCCTTGCCGCACCGCTGTTTGATGTAGCGGGAGATGCCAGAGATCGTGCCACCGGTGCCGACACCACTGATCAGAATGTCGATCTGGCCGTCGGTATCCCGCCAGATTTCCGGGCCGGTGGTCTGCTCGTGGATCGCAGGGTTGGCGGGATTCTTAAATTGTTGGGGCATAAAATATTTGTCGGGGTCCTGCGCCACGATGGATTCGGCGGCGGCAATGGCGGCCTTCATGCCTTTGCTGCCATCGCTCAGTACCAACTTTGCGCCTAAGGCCAACAAGACTTTGCGGCGCTCTATGCTCATGGTGTTGGGCATGGTCAGGGTAATGGGGTAACCCCGGGCGGCAGCCACAAAGGCTAGGGCGATGCCGGTATTGCCGCTGGTCGGCTCGACGATTTCCATGCCGGGCTTGAGTACACCATCTTTTTCGGCCTGCCAAATCATGTTGGCACCAATCCGACATTTCACGCTGTTCGCCGGGTTACGGCTTTCCATCTTCACCAGGATGTTGTGTTGGCTGATGCGTTTGACCCGGATCAGCGGGGTATGGCCAATGCTGAGGCTGAGGTCGTCATAGGGCGACGTCATGGTAAAACTCCTTTTCTTCAGGTCGCCGCCCGGCGGGCAAGCGATTTAACTTGTGGGTGCTGGAAGGTAATATAGCGGCTCGCTGCGGTCATTGCCTTATTTGGCAGGGCTGCTAGGCTACGCGTTTTGTCTTTTGGCCAGGCCCAGTCAATTAGGGCGGTATTATCTAGGAAAAGTGCATGAAATTTACCGGAACCGACTCGTATGTATCCACTGATGACCTGAGTATGGCGGTCAATGCAGCGGTCACCCTGCAGCGGCCCTTGTTAATCAAAGGGGAGCCGGGCACGGGCAAAACCCTGCTGGCCGAGCAGGTAGCTCAGGCGATGGGAAAACGTCTCATACAGTGGCATATCAAATCAACCACCAAGGCCCAGCAGGGTTTGTATGAATATGACGCGGTCTCTCGCCTGCGTGATTCCCAGTTGGGTGATGACAAGGTTCACGACATCGCTAACTACATCAAGCGCGGCAAGCTGTGGGAAGCTTTCGACGCCGATGAGCAGGTCGTATTGCTGATCGACGAAATCGACAAGGCCGATATTGAGTTCCCCAACGACCTGCTGGTGGAGCTCGATCGGATGGAGTTCTTCTGTTACGAAACTGGTGAGACCATCCGCGCCAAGCACCGGCCCATCATTATTATCACCAGTAACAACGAGAAAGAATTGCCAGATGCCTTTCTGCGCCGCTGCTTTTTCCATTTCATCAAATTCCCGGATCGCGCGACCATGGAGCAGATTGTGGAAGTGCACTATCCCGGCATTGCCAAGAAGCTGGTTCAGGAGGCGCTGGAGGTGTTCTTTGAAGTCCGTGAGATTCCCGGCCTGAAGAAGAAACCGTCTACATCCGAGTTGATTGATTGGCTAAAATTGCTGATGGCCGACGATATCCCCGAGGAGATTCTGAAGAACCGGGATGGCAGCAAGGCGATTCCGCCGCTGTACGGCGCGCTACTCAAGAATGAGCAGGACGTCCATTTGCTCGAGCGCCTTGCCTTTATGCATCGTCGGGAAAGCCGGGTTTAACGCTATGTTGGTTCAGTTTTTCCTCGGCCTGAAAAACAGCGGCGTCCCGGTGAGTATCCGGGAGCTGCTCGATGTGATTGAGGGCCTGCAACAGCGACTGGCATTTATGGACGTGGATGAGTTTTACCAGCTCACCCGTTTGTGCATGGTTAAAGATGAGAAGTATTACGACCGCTTTGACCTGGCCTTTGCTCGCTATTTCAATGAGCTTTCTGACCTCGACGATATTATTCAGGCAATGATTCCCGACGACTGGCTGCGCCGGGAATTTATCAAACAGTTGAGCGAAGAAGAGAAAGCCCAGATTAAATCCTTGGGCGGCCTGGACAAACTGATCGAGGAATTCAAAAAGCGTCTGGAAGAACAGAAGGGCCGCCACGCCGGTGGTAGCAAGTGGATTGGCACTGGCGGCACCTCGCCCTATGGTCACAGCGGCTACAACCCGGAGGGCATTCGCATTGGTGGCGAGAGCCGCAACAAAAAGGCGATTAAGGTCTGGGAAAAGCGGGATTTCAAAAATCTGGACGACAGTGTCGAATTAGGTACCCGCAATATTAAAGTGGCGCTGCGGCGACTGCGCAAATTTGCGCGCACTGGCGCAACTGAAGAACTGGATATCGACGATACCATTTCGTCCACGGCAAAAAATGCCGGCCTACTGGATTTGAAGATGGTGCCCGAGCGTCATAATGCGGTGAAGGTGCTGCTGTTTTTTGATGTGGGGGGCTCAATGGACCCCTTCATTCGGGTGTGCGAGGAGCTGTTCTCGGCGGCTCGCAGCGAGTTTAAACACATGGAGTATTTTTACTTCCATAACTTCGTTTACGAGTCGGTCTGGGATAACAATATTCGCCGTCATACCGAGCGGATTTCGCTGCTGGACGTGATGCACAAATACAGCGCCGATTACAAAGTTATCTTTGTTGGCGATGCCGCCATGTCTCCCTATGAGATAGCCCAACCCGGCGGTAGCGTCGAACACTGGAATGAAGAGGCGGGCGCGGTTTGGATGCAGCGGATGCAAGAAACCTATAACAAGGTGGTCTGGATCAATCCAACCCCCCCGGAAGAATGGCGCTGGACCCACAGCATTCGCATGGTCGAGGAACTGATGGACGGCCATATGTATCCGATGACCCTGGCCGGCCTTGAGGCCGCTATGGCCTACCTCGCCAAATAATCGGCTTTCACCGGCGGCGCTAGCGGCTGGCGCCCGCCGCATAGAAGGCAATCAAGGCGGCGGTCACCGCCACATTCAGTGACTCCACGCCATTGTGCATTGGAATGCACAACTTCTGCTGGCACAGCCGGCTCACTTCTGCACTGACCCCATCGGTTTCATTGCCAAGCACATAGATGCTGGTGCCCTGGTAGCTGTCTTCCAACAGTGACTGGCTGGCATGGGACGACAGAGCGCACAGGCGCGCTCCCTGACTGCTGAGGTCTTGCAGACAACGGGACAGATCGTCACACAGGTAAATGGGCGCCCGAAACAGGGTTCCGGCGCTGCTCTTAATAACGAGCGGCGACAGGGCAGCGCAGCCCTTGCGGGGCAGAATGATACCGCCAATGCCGCTAGCCGCCACCGATCGAATAATCATGCCCAGGTTCTGCGGGTTGGTGATTCTATCCAGTGCGATATATTGCTGGGGTTTATCGGTATTTATGTCGGCGGTGAGGTCACCCGCATCGCGCAGCCCGCGCAGCTGCAGGTCGGCCGCGACCCCCTGGTCCTGTTTGCCATTCTTGGAAATGCGCGACAGTGCCTGGCGATCGTGCATTTCTATCGCAACCCCCTTCGCGTCGGCGAGCTCTCGAATCTGGCGTATTGCGCCGTCCTCTCGATTACTGTTTGCCAGATGCACTTTGTAGACCTGCAGGGTGGCGTCGGTGAGTGCCTCGATGACGGGTTTGCGGCCGTAGATGGTCAGCATCTGGGCGAAGAATGCTTTGCGTTGACGGTAATTTTCGGAGTCGGACATAGGGGTTCCCGGTCTGTATGGCGCGCCGGGCGCAGTATACCCCCTCGCTGAATATGAATCCTCATTGGTGCCAGGCAGGCGGACCTTGATGGCTCAATGGTAAATTCTGGTGCGGGCGAACCAAGAATGGGCATGCATATTGCATTGTTGTGGTGCGATCTTTCCTGCTGCCCCATTGCTGGTCATCGACTCAATGGGAATCGGAGCGTGGTTCCGTCGGGGAAAATTGCATAACTGTATGGCCTGTCAGCAGATAAGCCCCACAAAGGGGGAAGGGCAGAGGCAATGATGCGAAAGCGAATGCTGCATTATTGTGGTGCCTTTCTGGGGTTTGTGATCGCTTTCGGTGCAATCGTCGATATTTGTGGAGACTTTACGTGAAAAAAATACGCTGGATGAAGCCGATGGCTTACGTCATTAGCCTTTTGGGGATGATGTTTGCCCCGCAATGGGCCCTTGCCCAGGAGTTAAACCCCGCCAATACCGCGTGGATTCTGACGTCTACCGCGCTGGTGCTGTTCATGACCTTGCCTGGCCTGGCGCTGTTTTACGGTGGCCTGGTGCGCAGCAAGAACGTACTGAGTGTGTTGATGCAGTGCTTTAGCATCACCTGCGTGGCTTCACTGTTGTGGGTGATCGTTGGCTACAGCATTGCCTTCGCCGATGGCAACGGCTTTATGGGCTCTTTCAGCAAAGCCTTTCTCTATGGTGTCGCCGAGGACAGCTTGAGTGGCGATATTCCCGAGACGGTGTTTGTGATGTTTCAGATGACCTTCGCCATCATTACACCCGCGCTGGTGGTCGGCGGCTTTGCGGAGCGGATTCGCTTTTCTGCGGTCATGTTGTTCTCTGCCGCATGGCTGCTGGTGGTTTATGCGCCCGTTACCCATTGGGTTTGGGGCGGCGGTTGGCTCGGTCAAATGGGCTTGCTGGACTTCGCTGGTGGTACGGTGGTGCACATCACCGCCGGTGTGGCGGCGCTGGTGGCCGCCGTCGTGTTGGGGAAACGTCAGGGCTTTGGTCAAATGGCCTTGCCACCGCACAACCTCACCATGACCTTCACCGGCGCGGGTATGTTGTGGGTGGGTTGGTTTGGCTTTAACGCCGGCAGTGCGCTGGCCGCCAACGGCGATGCCGGCATGGCAATGCTGGTGACACACCTGTCCGCCGCGACAGGCTGTCTGACCTGGTCGGCGATTGAATGGCTTAAATTCGGCAAACCCAGCGCTCTGGGTGCGGTTACCGGTATGGTGGCGGGTTTGGGTACCATCACCCCGGCGTCAGGCTATGTGGGCCCAGGCGGCGCGATTGCCATTGGTTTGGCAGCCGGCATCGTGTGTTTCTACTGCACACTGGCCATGAAAACGGTGTGGAAAATCGATGACTCCCTGGATGTTTTCCCGGTACACGGCGTGGGCGGTATTCTGGGCACCTTTCTGGCGGGCATTTTCGCCAGTGCAGATCTGGGCGTATTTTCCGGCCAGGGCTTGGCAGAGGGCGTAAGTATTGCAGCCCAGCTCAAGGTGCAGTTGATCGGCATTGCCGCAACCTTTGCCTACACCGCGGTAGTAACCTACGTGCTATTCAAGGTTATCGATGTGTTGATCGGCCTGCGGGTTAGCCCAGACGAAGAGAGTGAAGGTTTGGACTTGGTGGGTCACAACGAAGTGGGTTACGACCTCTGATCATACGCAGGGCCTTGGGCGGGTTCGCCCGATCCTCTGCCCGTGCCCTCTGCTGAGAGAGTAATCGAGGTAAAATGACACCGGCATCAGGTTGCCCCTGATGCCGGTGTTTTTATTTCGGGGATATCGCGTGAAAGAGTTACAACTATTGGGGACCTCTGCCTGCCATTTGTGCGAACTGGCCGAGGGCGTGCTTTCCCACTGTCTGGCGCAGGGTTATGCCTGGGAGGTCGAGGTCATTGATATTGCCGATGACGACGTGCTGATTAGTCAATGGGGGGAGCAAATTCCGGTTCTGCTGGACCCGGCAAGTGGGGCTGCCCTGTGCTGGCCCTTTGACGGGGAGGCGGCCATTGCCTTTGCCGAGTCAGCCGCATGACGATCCAGGTGAGCCAGCTGTGGCGCTTTCCAGTGAAATCCCTGGCCGGTGATCGCCACCCGGCCTTGCCGCTGGACGGGCGCGGGCTCGCCGGTGATCGGGCGTGGATGGTGGTCGATGCTCGGGGGCGCTTCGTTACCCAGCGGCAGGTGCCGGCGATGACGCGAATTCAGGCAGTATACGATGGCGATGACCTGAGTCTACGTCACCTGGACCATTCCCAGGCTGAATTGCGCTTGCCCCAAGCGCCTCAAGGTCGCGCCGTAGAGGTGACGGTCTGGCGCGACCAATGTGAGGCAGTCGACGCGGGCGACGAGGCGGCTGTCTGGCTGTCGGGCCTGCTGGGGAAGCCCCTGCGTTTGTGCTTTTTGCCGCCGACTTTTCGTCGGCAGGTGGATGTTAACTTTGCCAAGGCGGGTGATGAGGTGGGATTTGCCGACGGCTTCCCGCTGTTGGTGTGCAACCAGGCCAGCATTGATTATCTGAGTCGCGCCGGGGGGCGGCTTCTGGAGCCCCAGCGTTTTCGGCCGAATATTGTGGTAGACGGTGCCGAGCCCTTTGCTGAGAACCATTGGCGGCGCCTGCGCATTGGTGAGGTAGAGCTGGATCTGGTGAAGCCCTGTGCCCGCTGTGTGATTCCCAGTCTCGATCCCGGTACGGCCGAGCAGCAGCCCGCGGTGCTCGAGCTACTGCGCGCCCATTGCCGGGGAGCGGATGGGCAGATTTATTTTGGCCAAAACGCCATTCACCGGCAGTATGGCAGATTAGCGGAGGGGGCCGAGGTCAAGGTGTTGGACTAGCCTGCACTACCGCCTAACGCTTGAGCCTCGTAGCGAGGCTCAATTCTTCGACGCCGTTCGCAGGTTATCCTGACCAATGCTGCGTTCGTGGTTAGCCAGCAGAGGCCGTTCTGTGTTCAGCTTTTTCCCGTAGATAATGCTGAAAGCCAGCACGTTTTTAACGTACTCTCGGGTTTCGCCGTAGGGCAGGTTTTCAATCCAGATGTCGGCGGGCAGGTCGCTGTCTTGGCGGCGCAGTACCCGCTCGATTCGGGTTGGCCCCGCGTTGTAGGCTGCCGTCGCCAGGATGCGGTTGCCGCCAAACTGATCGAGCAATTGGGCGAGGTAAAAGCTGCCAAGGGCAATGTTTTGGTCTGCTTGATAGAGGTCGCTGCTGCTGACCCGGCGGCCCATCTGCTTGGCTACCAGTCGGGCGGTGCCCGGCATCAGTTGCATCAAACCCTGCGCGCCAACCGGGGAGCGCGCTTCCTCAGAAAACGCACTCTCCTGCCGGGCGATAGCGTAGATCCACTTTAGCTCGATACCCTGGGTTTTTGCCGCCTTGGTAAATTCCTCCGCAAATGGGGTGGGGAAGCGCAATTGCATGTCGTCCCACTCATTGGCGCGAATGGCGGTCATAATGGCCTGGTGATTCCAACCCCAGCTCATCGCCAGGTGGGCTGCAGCAACCTGCTCTTCGCGGTTCAGGGTGGTCATGGCTTGGGCCCATTCCAGCCGCGCGGTATAGGTCTGCCCCTGCCAATGCAATTCCTTGGCCCGTTGAATGGCGCCGCGCTGCTGCACTTCGCTGATGAGTTCTTGGCGCAGGGTGGTTTTCTCGGCCAGTTGATAGGCCTCGTTGAGTAAATCGGCCGCCATAAAGCTGTAGTAACCCCGCTCGGAGGCCAGCTTTTGCAGGATAAGCTGGGTGGCAACGCTTATTTCGCCCTGGCGGGCAATATCGGCCCTGGCCCACCAGTATTGCCAGTCAGCTTTGTCCTTGAGTTCGTCAGGCAAGAACCCGATCAGGCGTTGGACCTCTGCCCATTGGCCACTCTTCAGCGCCAGGCGAATGCGCCACTCGGTGAGGTAAGGGTCTTCAAAGTTGGGATCGTTGGCTTTTACCCAGTCGTCGGCGTAATCCACATCGCTGGCGATAATCTGGCGGGCCAGAGCGTCGCGGAGCACATAATTCTGGGCCTTATTGAAATGCAGGCGTCGATCGAGTTGGTGCCAGAGCCCATTGGCGCGCTCAAAGTTAGAGCGCGCCAGGCGCAGCAGGCTGTGGGTGGCAATGATTCGGCTTTCCTCTGAAACGGGCAGTTGATCCGCCCGCCGATAGAGCAGTTCCGGGTTTTGAATAAGTTGGATGTGAAGCGTGTCAGCCGATATCCGGCGCAACAGGTACTGGGCCAGGGAGTATTGTTTTTCTTCCAGGGCCAGCTGCGCACGAAGCCAGTATTGCTCGCGCTTCTCGCTGGCCGACAGGCTGGCGGTCCAGAAATTCAGTGTTGGATCGCAGATGTCTGGCAGGGAATGACCGGTTTTCCACAGTTCACTGGCTTTTTTCAGCGCGGCGTCGGTTTGCCCGGTTTCTCGCAGCGCGCGGATGGCAACGCACTGCATATCTTCTCCGCCATGCCCCTGGTAATAACGCAGGAAGCCTTCCCAATTGCGGCTGCGCATCATCTGATTGACCCAGGCAATCCGCATCCGCTGACCAACTATGGTGTTGCCGTATTCTTGCAGATAGGTGTCGATGGTTTGCCGGGAAAGGTTGCCAATCTGGGCTTTTACCAGTTCCAGCTCCAGGTACGGGTACAGGGGGTAGCCCTGGAGTTGGGGGGCCAGTCTTTCTGCCGCGCCGATCTGCCCCCGGCTTATATAGCTCAGGGCATCACTGTATAATTTGCGCGCTTCGTCCAGCGTTGGCGCGGCCTGAGCAGGCAGAATCTGCAGCACCACACACAGCGCGAGAAGTTTCAGCCTGAGGAATTTCATTGCGTCATTTGCCCCCAAAAAACCGGATTAAGCATCCAGTGTATCTAATGTAACCATGGGCACAAGCGTCTCCAGGGGGCGACAAGAGAATATTTTATGTCTTTGTTAAGAGTCACACAGCTACAGCATCACATTGGCCAGCAGGTCATTTTCGACAACGCAGAGCTGCTATTGCAGCCGGGAGAGCGGGTGTGCCTGCTGGGCCGCAATGGCTCTGGTAAATCGACATTGCTCAGAATTGTCGACGGTAGTCTACAGGCCGACAGCGGTGATATTTGGCGCAAGCCGGGTCTGGTGGTGAGCCGCATGGAGCAGACGTTGGATTTTGCTGATCCTGAGAGCAGGGTGTACGAGGTGGTGGCGGGAGGCCTGGCGGAGTTAGGCGCCGTGTTAAGCCGTTACCACGAGCTCGCTGCCAGTGCGCCCGATGCCGCCGGGCTGAAAGAAATGGAGCGGCTTCAAGCAGAAATAGAAAGTGCCGACGGCTGGCTGTTTCAGCAGCGTATCGACAGCGTCATCAGCCGCCTGCAGCTCGATCCTGAAGCGCCACTCAGCGCCTTGTCCGGCGGCTGGCTGCGGCGGGTGTCTTTGGCCCGGGCCCTGGTCTCGGAGCCGGACGTTCTATTGCTAGACGAGCCCACCAACCACCTCGATATTGAGGGGATCCTTTGGCTCGAGCAGGCGATCATGAGTTTTTCCGGCTGCGTGCTGTTTGTCAGCCACGACCGGGCGCTCATTGAAAAGTTGTCCACCCGGATTGTGGAATTGGACCGGGGCCATTTGCGCAGCTATGACGCGAACTACTCCCGCTATCTGGAGTTGCGCGAGCAGTTTCTTAAGGCCGAGGCGGAGCAGGCGGCGCTGTTTGACAAGCGCCTGGCTGAGGAAGAGGTCTGGATTCGCCAAGGAATCAAGGCTCGACGCACCCGCAATGAGGGGCGGGTCAGGGCCCTGGAGCAGATGCGCCGGGAACGTGCGGCGCGGCGGGAGGTGGGCGGCAATGCCAAGCTGACCGTCAATGTTGCCGAGCAGACTGGCAAGATTGTGGCAGAGCTGACTGATGTCAGCTACCAGATTGGCGGCAAACAACTGGTTAACGGCCTGTCCACGTTAATTTGCCGAGGCGATAAAGTGGCCTTGATTGGACCCAACGGTGTGGGTAAGACAACGCTGCTGAAACTGATCCTCGGCGAGCTTGACCCCACGGGCGGCAAAGTGCGCCAGGGCACCAAGCTTAATATCGCCTACTTTGACCAGCTTCGTGATCGCCTGGATGAGAATCAGCGCGTGGTCGATATTGTTGGTCAGGGCCGGGACAGCATCACCGTGAACGGCAAGGATCGCCACATCATGAGTTATCTCAGCGATTTCCTGTTTACTCCCGAGCGGGCCAGAAGTCATTTTGGGGTACTGTCTGGTGGTGAACGGGCCCGGGTGCAGCTTGCCTGTCTGTTCAGTCAGCCGGCCAATGTGCTGGTCATGGACGAACCGACCAATGACCTCGATATGGATACGCTGGATTTGCTGGAAAGTCTGCTGGTGGAGTTTAGCGGCACGGTATTGCTGGTCAGCCACGACCGGAGTTTCGTTGACAGTGTTGCCAGCAGTTGCCTTTTATTTGAGGGCAATGGGGTGATCAGCGAGCATATTGGTGGCTATACCGATGTGGCTGCCTACCAGCGTCGGCAGGCTGATCAGGCGAAGGCGGCTGCGGCAAGCCGTGGGACTGGCGATGAGACCAAGTCTAATGCGGTGAAATCCGGCCAGAGCAAGCCGAAAAAGCTCAGCTACAAAGATCAGCGCGAGCTGGATGGATTGCCCGCCAAAATTGAGGCATTGGAGGCGGAAATTGCCGTCTTGACTGAGCGTGCCGGTCAGCCTGAGTTCTACCAGCAAGATGGGGCGCTGGTGGCGGCGGCCATGGCTGAGCTGAGTGCCCTGCAGGAAGCATTGGATCAGTGTATGGAGCGCTGGCTGGAACTGGCTGAATAAGCGCTCAGTCAGTTTTTTTGCCGACCCGCACCGCCAACACATCGCAGGTGGCGCCATGAAGTACGCCGTTGGCGGTGGAGCCGAGCAGCAGGGCCAAACCCTTGCGGCCGTGGCTACCGACAATAATCAAGTCTGCGCCGAGCTCCTGGCTGAGCTGGTGGATTTGCTGGTCAGGCTGGCCTACCAGCACATGGCGTCGCTCGGCAGACACCTGAAAATGCTCACCGAAGGATTTCATGCCCGCCTCAGCCTGTTCTTGCAGCTGTTCCTGAATGCTGGCGAAATCCATTGGAATGTCACCGCCATAGGCCATGCTCAGTGGCTCAACAACATGGGCCAAATGCAGTTCGGCGGTGTGATGTTTTGCCATTCCGGCCGCGCGTTCCAGGACGGGCTTGGCCTCTTCAGAGAGGTCGATGGCGGCGATGATCTTTTGATAATTTGGCATGGGTGCTTCTCCTGGAGTTTGCGGGCGAGGCGAATCTGGCTCTCGATCTTTAAAACTCGCTATCGGTAAAAACAGGTTAGCGCGTAAATCGCTGTCTGTGGTGACGTGAATCAAATCTTTAGAGATTGTTGGCGATTTTGAATGTCAGTCAATTTATTCACGCGGGGCTTGGGTACAATCCGGGCTCGTTGTGAACAAGCACTGCGCCCGCCCGCAGCGGGTTATTGGGATACTGGGCTACACTAAACGGCCGAAAACAGGGAGATAAAAATGGGATGGTTGATTGGTATCGCCGTCATCGCCTTTATGCTGGCACCGATAATCTGGATTTTGCCGAGCCCCCGACAGCAGCGGCAAACTCGCCTGCGCGAAGCGGCGCGCCTGAAGGGGCTTCAGGTCAGGGTGACGACGCTTCCTCAGACCCGGCGGCAGCGGGTCCGCCGGGAGGCGCAGGAGAGAGTGGTGAGCTACACCCGGCCCATTCACAATCGCCAGCCCGGCAATCGCTGGATTCTCTGGTTGACACCCCAGGATGAGCCCCAGGATGACGAGCTGGCCGTCGACGACCCCTTGCGGGAGATTATTGGCCAGCAGCGTTTTCCTGAGGATGCGGAGTTGCTGGAGTATACCGGTCTGGGATTGAGCCTCTATTGGCGCGAGCGCCGGGCAGACAAACAGACGGTTGAAGCGTTGTCGCAGGTCCTTGAAATCATCATTCGCGATGGCGGTCTTGAGACAAAAAAGGGGGAGGCGGTGATCAATGCCTGAAGTCACAGGTGACATGTTGAGTGAAATGGCGCTGGGGCCAGCCCCGGGTAAATACCGGCACTATAAAGGAGGGCTGTACGAGGTCTACGGCACAGCTCGTCACAGTGAGACGGGTGAAGTGGTGGTGGTATATCGGCCGCTCTACGGCGAGCGCGAACTCTGGGTGAGACCAAGCCAGATGTTCTTGGAATATGTTGAAATTGATGGGGAAAAAATTCTTCGATTTGAAAGGGTTAGCGACGATATGGAAAGCTCGTTATAGTTTGGTTGTGGCTTTTACTTGTCGCGAATGTCCTTGACCCCCGGATTTTGAACACTTATATATGTCGCCTCGCCAGCCGCTGGCGTCGCAGATTCAACGAATTGTAGAAGGACACTATGGCCAAATCTCTCGTTATTGTGGAGTCACCCGCCAAGGCCAAGACCATTAACAAGTATTTGGGCGCGGATTTCGTCGTGAAATCCAGCGTGGGTCATATTCGGGATTTGCCGACCAGTGGCAGCAATTCCAAGCCGGTCGACCCCAAGGCGCGGGCTAAAGCAGCGGCCGAAACCCGCAAAATGTCCGCCGAGCAGAAAGAAATTCATAAAAAGAAGAAGGCCAAACAGCAGTTGGTCAGCCGGATGGGGGTGGACCCGGAAAACGGTTGGGCTGCCCACTATGAAATACTGCCCGGCAAAGAAAAAGTGGTTAGCGAGCTGAAAAAGCTGGCCGAAAAAGCCGACACCATTTACCTCGCGACGGACCTTGACCGGGAGGGAGAGGCGATCGCCTGGCACCTACGTGAGGCGATTGGCGGAGACGAGTCACGTTATCGCCGGGTGGTGTTCAACGAGATTACCAAAAAGGCGATCAAAGAAGCCTTCGAGCGTCCGGCTGAACTGGATATTGATCGGGTTAATGCCCAGCAGGCGCGGCGTTTTCTGGACCGGGTTGTTGGCTATATGGTGTCGCCACTGCTGTGGGCGAAAATTGCCAGAGGCCTGTCAGCTGGCCGCGTGCAGTCAGTTGCGGTTCGACTGATTGTTGAGCGGGAAAAGGAAATTCGCGCCTTTGTGCCCGAGGAATATTGGCAAGTGTTTGCCGACACCAAGGCAGATGCCGGGGCGCTGCGGCTGGAGGTGAAAAAGCAGGGCGGCGAAAACTTCCGTCCCGGCGATGAGACCAGTGCGATGGCAGCGGTGGCGGCCCTCCAGGAAAGCCAATTTGAGGTTGCCGCGAGAGAGGACAAACCCACTCGCTCCAAACCAGGGGCGCCTTACATCACATCTACCCTGCAACAGGCCGCCAGCACGCGGCTGGGGTTTGGGGTGAAGAAAACCATGATGCTGGCTCAGCGGCTTTACGAGGCGGGCTACATCACTTACATGCGTACCGACTCGACCAACCTTAGCCAGGAGGCGGTGCAGGCCTGTCGAGAGTACATCGGCAATAATTTTGCCAAGGCCTATCTGCCGGATGCGCCCCTGTCTTACAGCAGTAAAGAAGGCGCGCAGGAGGCTCACGAGGCGATCCGTCCCTCGGATGTCAATGTACAGCCGACCCAGCTTCAGGGAATGGAACGCGACGCTGAGCGGCTATACACACTGATTTGGCGGCAATTTGTGGCGTGTCAGATGGCGCCGGCCGAATTTACCAGCACCTCGGTGGTGGTCAATGCTGGCGACTTTGAGTTGCGCACCCGGGGTCGCGTGGTCCGCTTTGATGGCTTTATGGCAGTGCAGCCGCCCATGCAGAGCAAAAAAGACGAAGATCAGGTACTACCCGATGTCAAAGTCGGCGATGCCCTGAAGCTGGTCAAAGTCGATCCCAGTCAGCACTTCACCAAGCCAGCCCCGCGCTACTCCGAAGCGGCGCTGGTCAAAGAGCTTGAAAAACGTGGTATTGGCCGGCCTTCAACTTACGCCTCCATCATTTCGACGATCCAGGATCGGGGCTACGTCAAAGTAGAGAGTCGTCGTTTTTACGCTGAAAAGATGGGCGATATCGTTACTGATCGCCTGGTCGAAAGCTTTAGCAATCTGCTCGATTATGGCTTTACCGCACGCATGGAGGAGTCCCTCGATAGCGTGGCTTCGGGCGATAAGGATTGGAAAAAGCTGCTCGATGAATTCTATAGCGCCTTTCAGCAGGCCCTGGAAACCGCGGAGGCAGATGGCCCCAAGGGGATGCGCAGCAACCAGCCGACCGAGACCGATATTAGCTGCCCAAATTGCTCCCGTCCCATGCAGATTCGCACCGCCAGCACCGGGGTATTTCTGGGTTGTTCGGGATACGCATTGCCGCCCAAGGAGCGTTGCAAGCAAACAATCAATCTCGTTCCCGGTGAAGAGTTCGTCAGCATCGATAGCGAAGATGACGAGGCGGAATCCAAGGTACTGCGCAGCAAGCACCGCTGCAAGATCTGCAATGCCGCCATGGAAAGCTACCTGATTGATGAAGGTCGCAAGTTGCATATCTGTGGCAACAACCCCGATTGTGCCGGCTTTGAAATTGAGAAGGGCGCCTTCAAAATCAAGGGCTATGAAGGACCGACCATCGAATGCGACAAGTGCGGGTCGGAAATGCAATTGAAGACCGGTCGTTTCGGCAAGTATTTTGGCTGTACCAGCGAAAGCTGTAAAAACACCCGGAAGTTGCTCAAGAACGGCGAGCCCGCGCCGCCGAAGATGGATCCGGTCGACATGCCCGAACTCCAGTGCGAGAAAGTCGACGACCACTACGTCCTGCGCGACGGTGCTTCGGGGCTGTTTCTGGCCGCCAGTGGCTTCCCGCGTAATCGGGAGACCCGCGCGCCCTTGGTGAAGGAGATTCTTCCTCACAAGGCCGAGATTGATCCTAAGTACACTTTCTTGTTCTCTGCGCCGGTGCAGGATGACGAGGGCAGGGACACGGTTATTCGCTACAGCCGCAAGAGCAAAGAGCAGTATGTCCAGTCTGAAGTCGACGGTAAGCCATCGGGCTGGTCGGCCTTTTACGAGGGTGGCAAATGGCAGGTGCGGGATAAAAACGCCAAAGCCAAAAAGTCGGCCAAGTAACCGGAGGGACACGCGCAATGAGAGAGTCCTATCGCGGGCAGTGCAATCTGCATACCCATTTTGCCAAGCAGTTTCTCGCCGCCCTTGCAGAGGAGGGCGGCGCCCACTGGGGTGGCCATTACCCCAGGGCGATGGCCGATGCGGTGGTTTGGCAATTACAGCTGGCCTACCGCGCCCACCTTGCCGATATGATCACCCAACAGCCTAAATTTCCTCAGCAATTGCCTGCCGGAAATTACTTTGCCCGGGATTTTGAAGGCCGAGAGATGCCGCCGGAAATCGTGGAGCTGGCCGACCGGGAGCGCCACACCGCTTGGCTCAAGGCCATGGTGAGCGAGACTTTTATCAATGCGCCGGGCGCGGTAATGACGGCGGAAGTTTCTGGTCTGATCGCCCGGGACAGCCTGGCCACCCACTCCCGCGACGTGGATGAGTTGCAACAGTGGTACGACGAATTGCTCAGTATCATCAATCGCCACCGGGCGACGCTGATGGAGTACTGAGGGTCGCAAAATCGAGGTGCCGCGCACCGCTGCGCCTGACCGCCATCACCATCTTTCCTTGCCTGTCCCCCGTCAGTGGGCGTAGTCTGAAAGCAGCGCGTGTAAGCCAAGTGCCACGCCGCCCATTTTGCAGGCCAGCAAAATTAGCAGCGTTGCAATGCCATTTGGTACACTACCGGCTACGGCGCCTGATGAGGGGCCTCAATGACCAAGGAATCGTTTGTGCTGTCATATCTTGAATTGGTGGAATTAGCGAACGGCGATATCGTCCTGCAGAAAGCAGAGAGTGACGAGAAGCCCTTGCTTGTAATCCAGTTTTCCGACGAAACTCGGCGTCATATCACCGGATCTTGCCTGGAGGTAGCCCGCGCTATGGTTCAGGCAGGGCTTGAAGCCGCTGCGGTGATGGACGATGAGGCGGCCTTGAACGCCGAGGAAGAAGACGAAGTCGACACCCTCGACATGGACACATCAAAGACCCTGCATTAATTACCAATGGGTGCCGGGCGTCATTACGCCATTCGAATAATCAGGCACTCTGCACTGCCCGCCCGGGCGGCATCTGACAACAATTTCTGCTGAGCGCTGCTGAGCGTCTCGCTAACCAGCAAGGCAACGGTATGGCTGCGGCCTGTTTCCAGCGCCCTGGCAGCGATTTGGCAAAGATTGTCGTTCTGGGCAACCACCTGAAGAATTCGCTGGCCTCTGAGGCTGCTGCCGGCGTCGAGCAGGGGTTTCAGGGGGCGAGGTCCAACCCAGCATACCCAGCGTTGATCCGAGCTACCGCTCAACTCCAGCAACACTCCGGCAAGCAGGGCTTTGGCCATATGGCTGTTGCCTGTCAATTTGATTTCGTTCAGACCGCTGGCCTGGTCCAGCATGTTGGCTTCATCTGGCTTGCTAGACTCGCGCCGCTCTGGACGGGGCGCGCTGAGGGCAGCACTGCTGTTGGTGTTGGCGTGATCTTGATACAAAGACAGCTGTTCAATGTTAGACATCATTAATTCCCCCGGCGCAGTACGCCAACACTGAGCCCTTCGATAGCAAAATCCTGCTCACGCAGGTCTACTTCAATGGGCGCGTAGTCATCGTTCTCGGCAATCAGGCTGATCTGATACTTGTTCTTGTGCTGCTTGAAGCGTTTTACCGTTACTTCATCATCAATGCGCGCCACCACAATCTGGCCGTTCAGCGCGGTGTTACAACGGTGCACGGCCAGTAAGTCGTCATTGAAAATACCGATGTTGATCATGCTGTCGCCGCGAACACGAAGAAAGTAGTCCGCGCTGGGAGAAAAGATCGAAGCGGGCATATCGCAGTAATCTTCAATATTTTGCTCTGCCAGAATGGGGTTACCCGCTGCAACCCGGCCAATGATAGGAATGCCCTGTGACTCCGGCAGGCGAATGCCCCGGGAGGCGCCGGCAATAATTTCGATTGCTCCCTTTCTGGCCAGGGCCTTGAGGTGCTCTTCGGCAGCATTGGCTGAGCGAAAGCCGAGTTCCCTGGCGATATCGGCCCGGGTGGGTGGGTAGCCAGTGTCATCAATATGGTTGCGGATAAGTTGCAGAACCTGAGCCTGTCTTGCGGTTAGCTTTTCCATATTTGCGCTGTCTCGGTATCTGGTTATCTATACAGTACCTGTGAGTATATACAGTAATCACAGGTGTGCAACCTTCTTTTTGCGACAAGCACTACAGCAAGCTGGAGGCGAGTTGCTGCGTGGGATGGCAAGGGGTGCTGGCGATGAAAACAGCGCGGCAGGCCCGCCGAAGATGGCGGGAGCAGGGAGGGAGAGTCGGGGCCTTACTCAGTAATCGTCGAGAATCCCGTTAATGACGTCGGACTCGATTTCATTGAGCGGGCTGGTCCACGTTTCTGGAACAATGGTGTCGTCCCAATCGCGGAAGTCGTCGTCGCTCAACTCAAAGGCGTTGCGCCAATCTTCCGGTTCTTCAATGGCTTCCAGTGTCAGCTGACGCCAGCTCTCGCTGTCGTATTCGCACAGCTCGCCATCAATGAGCTGAGCATCGACTGTGCCCATATCGTCGATGGCAACCACCTCAAATACCTGTCCCATCTCAAGTTCTTTGTACCAGCGTCCTACCTGTGGTCTTACAGCGGCCATATTGTTTCCTCCAACATGCGAGCCTGAACTAACGCTAACACAGCTACTGTGTTAGCCGAGTCTGTATTTTCCCGAGGTGCTTCGATGCTAATACCCAAAAGACAAAAAGCGTGAATTCGCTTTATTTACACCTGTTATTTTTGTGTATGGGTCAAACTTAATCTTCCTGTCCCAAAAAAGTAATGGGTTTTTTAGGCTGGTTTTTTATATATTTGCCACCCTTAGTAAGCAATCTGAATAACCGGGCAGCGGAGGTAGCAGGGCATGTTGCAGCAGTGGTGGGCCGAATATCAGCCAGAACAGTATCCCTGGATGGGCGAGGTCATTATCGCGGTGCTGGTCGTGTTGAGCGCCAATCTGCTGTTGAGCGCTTTTTTGCGACGCCTGGCGGTGCGATTTGCCCGAACCCACAACCTGTGGGACGACTCCTTGCTGGAAGCCAGCCGCCGGCCTTTGATCCTCATGCTCTGGGCGGTGGGCGCGAGCTACGTGTTGGAGGTGGTGGGCAATTCCACCGATGCTGAAATTTTCCCGCTGCTGTCCTCGGCTCGTGCAATGGGGGTGGTCCTGATTCTGGCCTGGTTCCTGGTGTCGCTGGTGCGTCAGGTCGAGCGGCGCCTGCTGTCGGACGAATACCGCAACGCCGATGAGCCGGTCGATCAAACCACGGTGATGGCGCTGGGCAAGCTGGTGCGCAGCACGGTGATCATCGTGGCCAGCCTCATGGTGCTGCAAAACCTCGGGTACAGCATTTCCGGTGTGCTGGCTTTTGGCGGGATTGGGGGCATTGCCGTGGGCTTTGCGGCGAAAGACCTGCTGTCGAACTTCTTTGGCGGCTTGATGATTTATCTGGATCGACCCTTTTCGGTCGGTGAGTGGATTCGCTCGCCGGACAAAGATATTGAAGGGACGGTGGAGAATATCGGCTGGCGGCTGACCCGCATTCGCACTTTTGACTCACGGCCGCTCTATGTACCCAACGCGACCTTTGCCCAAATTGCGGTGGAAAATCCCTCCCGGATGCTCAATCGGCGGATTTACGAAACCATTGGTGTTCGCTACCAGGATGCCGACCTGATGCCGGAAATTATTCGCCGGGTGAAGGCAATGTTGGAGGACCACCCCGATATCGACCTGGGCCGCACCCTGATAGTCAACTTCAACAAGTACAATGCCTCCTCCCTCGATTTTTTCATTTATACCTTTACCAAGACCCGGGATTGGGTGGAGTATCACGCCGTTAAGCAGGATGTGTTGCTCCAGGTGATGGCCATTATTCATGAACTGGGTGCCGATGTGGCTTACCCGACCACCACGTTGAAAATCGATCCCATCGCATTCGCAAATCAATCTGAATCAGCAATTGAAGGCAGGCAAACTCATGGCGCATAAAGTGGCGGTGATAGGTGGAACCGGATTGTGCGATTGGCCCGGGGTACAGCCCGGTAAAGTTCGCCGGATCAATACCGTGTATGGGGCGCCCAGCGCCGATTTGCAGTCACTGCAGTTTGATGACCTGGAGTTTTTGTTTTTGCCCCGTCATGGCGGCAAGCACTCGATTCCGCCGCACAAAATTAACTACCGGGCCAATTTGTCGGCGCTGCACTCTGTTGGCGTTACCCAGATTCTCGCAGTGAACGCAGTGGGCGGCATTGGCAGCCGCTTTGGCTCGGGGGTGATCGCTATTCCCGATCAGCTCAATGATTACACCTGGGGTCGGGAGCACACCTTCTTTGACGGCGAAGATGGCGCGGTTGAGCATATTGATTTTAGCTACCCTTACAGTGAATCGCTGCGTCAGCAGCTGATCAGTGCGGCCCAAACACTGGCGATGCCCATTGTCCCCGAGGGATGTTATGCGGCAACCCAGGGGCCACGACTAGAAACCGCAGCGGAGATACGGCGCCTGGCGCGTGATGGTAATGATCTGGTTGGAATGACCGGTATGCCCGAGGCGGCATTGGCGCGGGAGCTGGAGATGGACTACGCCTCGGTATGCCTGGTGGTGAATCCCGCTGCGGGAGAGACTGAGGCATTAATCACCATGGATGACATCCGCCGCGTGCTGGATACCGGCATGGCGCAGGTAAAGCAATTGCTGGCGGCGAGTCTGCGGCGTTTGCAAGTGTAAGCGCCCCTACGGTGTGGGCTCCTGAGGCGCGGCTTCAACAGGCGGCAAATCGTCGGCGTTGCTGATCATTACCAGCACACCAAACAAGGGATGATCGAGGAAGTGCAATTCGCCACTGCGCAGACGGCGTTCCTGATTCATGACCACGATGCGATTAATCGGCGTGGCGTTGGCCACTGGCGCCGGGCTGGCAGTGCCGGAATCCGCTGTATCTGGTCCTTGCTCAATGTCGAGATCATCGGCCGCAAATAAACTGTCAAAGTCGGGTTCGACCGGCTCATTGGCGCCGGGCTTGTAAGGCGGCATGGGGAGATAATAATTGCCACCGTTGCCGCCAAAGCGGGTAAACCACAAGTCGGTGCTGATGTAGAGGTAGCGCTCTACGGCGACTTTGATATAGCCCTCTAGCTCGAAATGCTCGCCACTGGGGTCGCCGCCCTGAATAACAATGGCAGGTGCCCGGCTGCGCTTGGTCAAGGTTTGTCGCCAGCTCGCCTGAATCAGCTTGCGATATCGGGATGACAGGCTCATCGACTTGAGGGTTTTGGCGAACTCGGGCGCAACCGTGGCGACGCGGGTGATTTCTCGGTCCGTGCTGCCCACCGGCGGGAGCGCCCGCCAGTTGCTGGGATAGCGCAGGCGGAGGTTGTCGGGCCAGTTTTCTGAAAATGCCGCACTGGGGTCATTGTTGGCGTACACCAACAAGTCAATCTGGAATTCTCTCTCTTTGGCGCTGACGGTAACCGGCAGCACCAGTATCAGCAGCAGTCCCAGCGTTATTTTCAATCGCAGTGTGCTCATTGGCATTTTGTGTCCAGTAGGCGGCGGCAGTTACTATCGCAGTTATCGCTTTAGGGTTCCAGCTTGTCCAGCAAATCTTCTATATATTCAAAACGTTGCGCTGGACTTTCCAAGTCGGCTTTGCATTTTAATGCAGTGGCGCCGTCGAATTGATATTCCGTGGGAGAGGCCTGCACCAGCTTCACCAGCTTCAGCGGATCGACCTGGGTTCGCTCACTGAACTCCACCCGGCCACCCCCGGCCGAAAATTCCATTTTGCTAATGCCCAGCGCGGCGCCGCGCTGGCGCAGCTCCGATACCCGGAACAGGTTCTTGGTTTGGTCTGGGAGCAGGCCGAAGCGATCAATCATCTCTACTTGCAGCTCGCGCAACTCATCGGTCGTTTTAGCGCTGGCAATGCGTTTGTAGATCATCAGGCGGCTCTGCACGTCGGGCAGGTAATCATCTGGGATGAGCGCGGGCAGGCGCAGGTTGATATCCACATTGTCTTCGCTGCTGTTCTCCAAATCGACGGTACGTCCGGACTTAATGGCATTTACCGCCCGGTCGAGCATATCCATATACAGAGTGAAACCGATCGAGTGGATCTGGCCGCTTTGTTCCTCGCCCAACAACTCCCCAGCGCCCCGAATTTCCATGTCGTGGGTAGCCAGGGTAAAACCGGCACCGAGGTCGTCAGCTTCGCTGATGGCCTGAAGTCGCTTTTGTGCATCCACGGTGAGCTGTTTCGTGGGCGGGGTGAGCAGATAGGCGTAGGCCTGATGGTGGGAGCGGCCGACTCGTCCGCGAAGCTGGTGCAACTGGGCCAGGCCGAACTTATCGGCCCGGTCAATGATGATGGTGTTGGCGTTGGGTACGTCGATGCCGGTTTCTATGATGGTCGAACACAGCAGCACGTTGTGGCGGCGGTGATAAAAATCGCTCATCACCTGTTCCAGGTCGCGCTCGCGCATCTGCCCATGGCCAATGCCAATGCGCAGCTCGGGGAGCATCTCTTGGAGATCCCGGGCAACCTTGTTGATGGTTTTGACTTCGTTGTGGAGGTAGTACACCTGACCGCCCCGCAGAATTTCCCGAAGGATGGCCTCTTTGACCAGGGCGTCATCTCGCTCGCGAACAAAGGTCTTTACCGACAGTCGCCGGGCCGGTGGGGTGGCTATGATGGACAGATCCCGAATCCCCGACATGGACATATTCAGGGTGCGGGGAATCGGCGTGGCGGTGAGGGTGAGAATATCTACCTCGGCTCTCAGGTTCTTTAGCGCTTCCTTTTGGCGAACGCCAAAGCGGTGCTCCTCATCGATAATCACCAGCCCCAGCTCCCGGTATTTAATTTCGCTGCTGAGCAGCTTGTGGGTGCCAATCAAAATATCGACCTTGCCGTCGGCCAGACCCTCAAGCACGCTTTTTTGCTCGCTGGCACTGCGAAAGCGGGACAGTACCTCGACGGTGACTGGCAGATCGGCAAAGCGGTCGCGAAAGGATTCAAAATGCTGTTGGGCGAGCAGGGTGGTGGGCACCAGAACCACCACCTGACTGTTGTTCTGTACTGCCACAAAGGCGGCCCGCACGGCCACCTCGGTTTTGCCAAAGCCCACATCCCCACAGACAAGTCTGTCCATGGGTTGGGTGGCCTTCATGTCGGTGATGACTGCCTCAATGGCTGTTTTCTGATCCGGGGTCTCTTCAAAGGGGAAGGCTTCGGCAAACAGCTGGTAGTCGGTCTCGTCCAGGGTGAAGGAGCGTCCCTGACGGGCGCCGCGTTTGGCATAGATATCGAGTAGCTCGGCTGCCACGTCGCGAATTTTCTCGGCGGCTTTGCGTTTGGCGCGGCTCCACTGGTCGGAACCCAGGCGATGGAGAGGCGCGTGATCTTCGTCGCTGCCGCTGTAGCGGCTGATCAGGTGCAGGTTGCTCACCGGCACGTAAAGTTTAGCCCCCTCGGCGTACTCCAAGGTCAGGAATTCGTTGGCCTCGCGATCAACATCCAAGGTTTGCAGGCCGAGATAGCGGCCGACCCCGTGGTCGGCATGCACGACGGGTGCACCGGGGCGCAGCTCGGCCAGATTGCGCACCACCAGATCGGGATTGGCGGCGGGCTTTTTGCGGCGCCGGTCTTGGGATACTCGTCGGCCGAACAGTTGGGATTCAGATACCAGTGCAAAGCGGGGGGCTTGGTCGCAGCTGAATCCCCCTTCGAGGGGGGCCACGGTGATCCCCAAGGGGTGCTGGCTGGCTTTGAAGTCCTTCCAGGATGAAAACTCGGCAACATCCATTTTCTGGCGGCGCAGCAGATCTCGCAGGGCTTCCCGGCGGCCAGCTGACTCGGCGCACAGCAGTAGGCGGCGAGTGCTGGCATAGGCTTTGAGCGGCGCGATGGGGTCGTCTGATTTTGCGTCCACCGCAAGGGCGGGACCGTCTTCAAAGGGGAAGTCAAAGCCGCCACTCTCTGTGGCCTGGCTGTTGGCACAGAGGGTGATTCTGGGATAGGGCTTCAGGTTGGCAAACAGCTCGGGCACCGGCTGAAAGATGCTTGATGGCGGCAGTACCGGCCTTTGCAGGTCGCCCTGGCGTTGTTCGAAGCGCTGGTTGATGTCCTGCCAATAGTGTTGGGCGGCGTCTTCAACGCCGGCTTCGGTGATCAGTTTTACCCCTTCAGGCAGGTAATCGAAGAGCGTTGAGGTCTGTTCAAAAAACAGGCTCAGGTAGTACTCCACACCTGCCGGGGCGATGCCATCGCTGACGTCCTGATACAGGTTGCATTTACGGTGGTCGACGTCGAAGCGCTCATGCCATTGGCGGCGAAACAGAGCGATGCCAGTCTCGTCGAGGGGAAATTCTTTGGCCGGCAGCAGATCGACCTCGTCGACCCGCGCCGTGCCCCGTTGGGTCTCCGGATCAAACTCGCGAATGCTGTCGATTTCGTCGTCCAGCAACTCGATGCGCAGCGGCTGGCCAGAGCCCATTGGAAAGATATCGAGGATGGCTCCCCGCAGGGCGTATTCACCGTGCTGATACACGGTGGTGGCGTTGCGGTAGCCGCTGCGCTCAAGCTGCAGGCGCAGCTCGCCGAGGTCCAGGGTCGCGCCGACCTTAAGCTGCAGGCTGTGCTGGGCGACGTAGGTGGGCGGCGCCAAACGCTGCATCAGCGTGGTGATTGGAACGATCAACACCCCCCGCTTCCAGGCGGGCAGCCGGCTCAAGGTTTTGAGCCGATCGGAGATGATGTCTTCGTGCGGCGAGAAGTTATCGTAGGGCAGGGTTTCCCAGTCGGGTAATAACTGCACGTTCGAGGTAGTGAAAAAGGCCAACGCCTGCTCAAGCTGGTAGGCCGATGCCGAGTTTCGGCACACCACCAACAGTGGCGAGTCGGTGTCTTCGCAGAGGCTGGCAATGATCAGGCCCCGGGCGGCGCTGGGCAGGTGGCCCCAGCGCTGGTTATCTTGCCAAGGTGTCGGCGTGGCGGGCAGTGTAATCACAGGTCGCTGAATTCTGTCAGGTGAAAAACGAGGCATTGTAACTGGTTGCGCCCGCTGCCGTAACAGCTGCGTTGTCGGCTGCTGTTGGCAATTGTTTGAGTGGGGTTCAATAAGTGCGCTGTCGCACCTCTGTTCCAGCTTGTTTGGCAGCAAAGCCAAAATTTTTATCGCTTGCCACCGATCTATTAGGTGATTGCTACTGAGTGACAGTTGAACTGAACGACCGTAATAAAGATAATACGCGCACTATTTTCTCCCGCCGCAAGCACAAAGGTACAGCCGTGACTGAAAGAAGACGTGAGCGTCCCGATGATTACTTCGCCGATTGGAAAGAACGCGAAGCTCTCGCAGAGGGGATGATTCCCCTGATTGGTAAACTCTACCGGACCAATAACGTAAAAACCTACATCTATGGAAAGAACCTGGTAAACCTTTCAGTTCTGGACATCATGCAAGCGCACCGCTTTGTGCGCCAGGTTGAGCAAAACGAGCTCTCCGAGTTTGAAACCTTCCCCGTCATTCGCGCACTTGCTTCTCTGGATCTGGGCACCGCCCACATTGATGCTGGCCGTATTGCGGTTAACTTTGAAGAGCAGGGCAAACCCGCTGGTAAATCGGTTGACGAGTTCGTTAAAGAGCAGGTCGCGGGCCTGATCGGCGGCTCGACTGAACCGGTTCGTCCACCCCGTGATGTCGTGCTCTACGGCTTCGGCCGTATCGGTCGTCTGATGGCACGACTGCTGATTGAGAAAGCCGGTGGTGGCGAAAACCTGCGTCTGCGAGCCGTTGTTGTTCGCCCAGGCGGCGCTGAGAACGACCTGGTGAAGCGCGCCAGCCTGCTGCGTCGTGACTCTGTCCACGGTCCCTTTGAGGGCACCATCCGGGTAGACGAAGAGCGCCAGTCCTTCGTTGCCAATGGCGTGGAGGTTAAGGTGATCTATGCGGCTTCTCCCGAAGAGGTCGATTACACCCAGTACGGTATCAACGATGCGATCGTGGTGGATAACACGGGCAAATGGCGCGACGCCGACGGTCTGTCAGTCCACTTGCGTTGCCCCGGGGTGTCCAAGGTGATTCTGACTGCGCCCGGCAAAGGCGATATGAAAAATATCGTTCACGGTATCAACAGCGACATTATCGAAGACAGCGATACCATTATCTCTGCCGCGAGCTGCACGACCAACGCCATCGCGCCACCACTGAAAGTGCTGGATGATCATTTTGGAATTGAAAGCGGTCACGTTGAGACCGTGCATTCCTACACCAATGACCAGAACCTGATCGATAACTATCATAAGGGCGATCGCCGCGGTCGCAGCGCGCCATTGAACATGGTTATTTCTGAAACCGGCGCGGCGAAGGCAGTGGGTAAAGTATTGCCCCAGTTGCTTGGTAAGTTGAGCGGCAATGCTATTCGGGTGCCAACGCCTAACGTTTCTCTGGCGATTCTGAAGCTGAACCTGAAGACCGCCACGACCAAAGACGAGTTGAATGAGTACATGCGCAAAGTGGCACTCCATTCGCCGTTGCGTAAGCAGATCGATTACTCCAACTCGCCTGAAGTCGTGTCCAGTGACTTTGTCGGTTCGCGTCATGCCTGTGTGTTTGATAGTGAAGCGACCATTGTGAACGGCACGTCTGCCGTTCTGTACTGCTGGTACGACAACGAGTTTGGTTACAGCTGCCAAGTACACCGCGTACTGGAGCAAATGGCTGGGGTGAACTACGCCGTTTATCCGAAGGAATAAGTCACAGGCCCGTCGATAGGGAGGGGGCGACGGGTAAGTGTCAGAATTGAAAGGCCCTCGTTGTGCGCAAGCGCGCTTATGGATGCCCTGTTAGTCAGGGCATCTGCGTAGCTGAAACAACGACTTTTTTGGGGCCGGTATCCACCCTCCCGGGGCGCTTCTCAACGCCCGAGATCGTGCAGAATTGCAATTTCGCGTTTAACCGTAAGAGTGTTACAACCTTATGACTACTATTAACAGGGGGCTAAACCTGCCTATTACCGGTGCGCCTGAACAGCGCATCGAGGCCGGGCCCAAAGTGCGATCTGTCGCCGTTATCGGCTTCGATTATGTGGGGATGAAACCGACTATGTCGGTGAAAGTGGGGGACCGGGTGAAAACCGGTCAACTGCTTTTTACCGATAAGAAAACCGAGGGTGTGCAATACACCGCGCCGGCGACCGGTGTTATCTCTGCAATCAATCGCGGTGAGAAGCGGGTGCTTCAATCGGTCGTGATTGATGTTGAAGAGGATGAATTTGAGAGCTTTTCGGCTTATAAGCCAAGCGAGCTTTCTTCTCTAAGCGCTGAGAAAGTAAAAGAAAACTTAGTTAGCTCCGGTTTGTGGACAGCGTTCCGCACGCGCCCTTTTAGCAAGGTGCCGGCACCGGCAACCGAGCCTACGGCGATTTTTGTCACGGCGATCGACACTCACCCACTGGCTGCTGATCCGGCGGTGGTGATTGCCGATGCCAAAGAGGATTTCACCAATGGCCTTGAGGTTATCGGACGTCTGACTTCCGGCAAGGTTTACCTCTGCGTTGCGCCCGATGCCGATATCCCCAGCCTGGATAACGACCAGCTTCATGTGAGCACCTTTGGCGGTGTTCATCCCGCAGGCTTGCCCGGCACCCATATTCATATGCTCGAAGGCGCCAGCCTGAAGCGGGTGATGTGGCACGTGGGTTATCAGGACGTGATCGCCATTGGCCGCCTGTTCACCACTGGTAAGCTGAACGCAGAGCGCGTTGTTGCCTTGGGCGGCCCTCAGGTCGACCAGCCTCGCTTGTTGCGTAGCCGCTTGGGCGCCAACCTGGAGGAGCTGGTTGCTGGCCAGGTGAAACCGGGGGATAACCGTCTCGTTTCGGGTTCGGTGCTAGGTGGTCGCACCGCCCGCGGCGCCGTTTGCTATCTGGGACGCTACCACAATCAGGTTAGCGTGCTGGCAGAGGGCAAAGAGCGCGAATTTATGGGCTGGCTGTCGCCGGGTGCCAAAAAGCATTCATCGCTGCGTATCTACTTGAGCCAGTTTCTCTCGCCCAAGGTGGCGTACACCACGAACACCAACGGCAGTGAGCGAGCCATGGTACCCGTGGGCGCGTACGAGAAAGTAATGCCGCTGGATATTTTGCCAACCCAGTTGCTGCGTTCATTGATTGTGGGTGATACCCAGATGGCCCAACAACTGGGCTGCCTGGAGCTGGATGAAGAAGATCTGGCCCTGTGTACCTACGTCTGTCCAGGCAAATACGAGTACGGTCCCATTTTGCGGGACAACCTGACTCGTATTGAGAAAGAGGGTTAAGCCATGGGACTGAGAAAAGTTTTAGATGACCTGGAGCCGCATTTCGAGAAAGGCGGCCGTTACGAAAAATGGTATGCCCTCTATGAGGCGGTCGATACTATTTTCTATTCACCCGGTTCAGTCACCAAATCCACCGCCCATGTGCGCGATGGGGTTGATCTGAAGCGGATCATGATCACGGTTTGGTTTTGTGCCTTCCCGGCGATGTTCTATGGCATGTGGAATATTGGCTTCCAGGCCAACACGATCATGGCCGAGAGTGGTCTGGCGGCTGGCGAAGGCTGGCGTCATGCGATGATCGCGCTGTTTGCCGGTTACGATCCCAGCAGCATCTGGGACAACTTCTGGCACGGTTTCTGGTATTTCATCCCGGTTTACGCTGTCACCTTTATCGTCGGCGGTTTCTGGGAAGTTCTGTTCGCCATGAAGCGCGGCCACGAGGTTAACGAAGGCTTCTTTGTTACCTCGATTCTGTTCGCCCTGATCTGCCCGCCCAGCATCCCGCTGTGGCAGGTGGCACTGGGTATCAGCTTCGGTGTCGTTGTCGGCAAAGAAGTGTTCGGCGGCACGGGTAAGAACTTCCTCAACCCCGCACTGACCGGCCGTGCCTTCCTTTACTTTGCCTACCCGGCGCAAATGTCGGGCGATGCGGTATGGACCGCGGTTGACGGTTACACCGGTGCCACTGCGCTGTCGGTTGCCGCCAGTGACGGTATGGCCGCGCTGGAAGCCAAAATGTCGTGGATGGACGCGTTCCTGGGTAACATCCACGGTTCGATGGGGGAAACCTCAACTCTGGCCATCCTGATTGGTGGTGCGGTACTGCTGTGGACGGGTATCGCGTCCTGGCGCATCGTCTTGGGGGTGTTCGGCGGTATGGTGGCGACCAGCTTACTGTTCAACTCCATCGAAAGCACCAACCCCATCATGGCAATGCCCTGGAATTGGCACTTGGTGGTGGGCGGTTTTGCCTTCGGTATGATCTTTATGGCCACCGACCCGGTGTCCTCATCCATGACCAATAAAGGCAAGTTCATTTTCGGCGCACTGATCGGCGTGATGACCGTACTGATCCGGGTGGTCAACCCGGCCTTCCCCGAGGGCATTATGCTGGCAATTCTGTTTGCCAACTTGTTTGCTCCTCTGATCGACCATTTTGTTGTGCAGGCGAATATCAAGCGGAGGTTGGCACGTGGCTAGTAATGACAGTATTAAGAAAACGCTGATCGTTGCGTTTACCCTCTGTATCGCCTGCTCACTGGTTGTGGCCAGTGCAGCAGTGCTGCTCAAACCCGCCCAGGTAGCCAACAAGGCGCTGGACCGGAAGGCGAATATTCTCGCCGCCGCCGGGATGCTAAAAGCGGATAGCAGCGTGGAGGAGCAATTCGCTCAGATCACCACCCGTATCGTGGATTTGCGTACCGGCAAGTTCACCGATGAAGTTGCCCCGAAAAACTTCGACCAGAAAAAGGCTGCGGGTAATCCCGAGACCTCGATTGATCTCAATGCCAGCGAAGATTTGGCCAAGATCAAACGGCGGGAAAACTTTGCCGAGGTGTATCTGGTCGGTGAGCCTGGCGATTATCAAAAGGTGATTCTGCCAGTTCGCGGCTATGGCCTTTGGTCTACTCTCTACGGTTTCCTGGCCTTGGAGGGCGACTTCAATACCGTGGCCGGTTTGGGTTTTTACGAGCATGGTGAAACCCCCGGGCTCGGCGGTGAGGTCGATAACCCCAAGTGGAAGGGTTTGTGGCCCGGCAAGGAAATCTATGACGACGGCGACGTTGCCATTGAATTGGTGAAGGGCAATGTGGACAAATCCACGCCCGGTGCGGAAAACAAGGTCGATGGTCTTTCCGGTGCGACCTTGACCAGCCGCGGTGTTTCTAACCTGATTCGCTTCTGGATGGGCGAGATGGGTTATCAATCATTTCTCGAAAACCTTCGGTCAGGGGAGGCCTAAGCCATGGCAACATTGAAAGAAGCCCTTACCAGTCCCGTATTTAAAAATAACCCCATTGCCCTGCAGATCCTGGGGATCTGTTCGGCATTGGCAGTGACTTCGAGTCTGAAGGTCACCCTGGTTATGTGTATCTCCGTGATTCTGGTAACCGCTTGCTCCAGCTTTTTGGTGTCATGCATCCGCAATCACATTCCCGGTGCGATCCGAATCATCGTGCAGATGGTGATTATCGCCTCCCTGGTAATCGTGGTTGACCAGGTGCTGAAAGCCTACGCCTTTGCCATCAGCAAACAGCTGTCGGTGTTTGTCGGCCTGATCATTACCAACTGTATCGTTATGGGTCGTGCTGAAGGTTTCGCGATGAAGAATCCGCCGGTGGCGAGCTTTATCGACGGTGTCGGCAATGGCCTGGGTTACAGCGTTGTGTTGTTCAGCGTTGGCTTTATCCGTGAGCTGTTCGGCTCGGGCAAGCTGTTCGGTATTGAAATTCTGCCTCTGGTCACCGATGGCGGCTGGTATGTGCCTAACGGCCTGCTACTGTTGCCACCCAGCGCCTTCTTCCTGATCGGCTTCTTCATTTGGGGGCTGCGCAGCTGGAAGAAAGAGCAGGTCGAAAAAGAGGAATTCAAAATCACCAAGAACACTCGCAGCGTTAAGGAGGCTTTTTAAATGGAACACTTTATTAGCCTCTTCGTGAGGTCCGTTTTTATCGAGAACATGGCTTTGGCCTTCTTCTTGGGGATGTGTACCTTCCTGGCGATCTCCAAAAAGATTCAGGCCGCCATTGGCCTGGGTATTGCCGTTATCGTGGTACTCACCATCACCGTTCCGGTTAACCACCTGATCTACGACAACCTGTTGCGTGAGGGCGCTCTGGCCTGGGCCGGCTACCCGGAAGTGGATCTGAGTTTCCTCGGTCTGCTGAGTTACATCGGGGTTATTGCCGCGATCGTTCAGATCATGGAAATGTTTCTGGATAAGTTCGTTCCCGCTTTGTACAGCGCCCTGGGCGTGTTCCTGCCGCTGATCACCGTAAACTGCGCCATCATGGGTGGCTCGCTGTTCATGGTGGAGCGCGACTATAACCTGGGTGAATCGGTTGTCTATGGTGCTGGCGCGGGTACTGGCTGGGCGTTGGCGATCATGGCCCTGGCTGGGATTCGCGAGAAGCTCAAGTACAGCGATGTGCCCGAAGGGCTGCGCGGTCTGGGCATTACCTTTATTACCGTTGGTCTGATGTCGTTGGGCTTTATGTCCTTCGGCGGCATTGACCTGTAACCGAGAAGAGATACTGGAGGCGTTTTAATGAATACGGTAGTTGTTCTCGGCGTTGGTATGTTCACCGCGATCGTTCTGGCGTTGGTGTTCATCATCCTGTTTGCCCGTTCACGTTTGGTGAGCAGCGGCAACGTCAATATTGTTATCAACGGCGAAAAGACCATCACGGTGCCCTCTGGCGACAAGCTCTTGGGCACCCTGGCAAACCAGGGCGTGTTCCTGGCCTCTGCCTGTGGTGGCGGCGGTAGCTGCGCCCAGTGCAAGTGCATCGTCGAAGAGGGGGGCGGCTCCATGCTGGCCACTGAAGAAGCCCACTTCAGCCCCCGCGAAGCCAAAGAAGGCTGGCGTCTGTCCTGTCAGACACCGGTTAAACAGGACATGAAAATTGAAGTGCCCGAAGATGTATTCGGTGTGAAGCAATGGGAATGTACTGTTGCGTCGAACCCGAACGTGGCGACCTTCATCAAGGAGCTGACTCTGCAACTGCCAGAGGGCGAGAACGTGGATTTCCGCGCTGGTGGTTATGTTCAGCTGGAGTGTCCGCCTCACCATGTGAAGTACTCGGATTTTGACATTCCCGAGAAATTTCGCGGCGATTGGGAGCGCTTTGGTTTCTTCAACGTTGAGTCCAAGGTAGACGAAACGGTCATCCGCGCTTACTCCATGGCGAACTATCCGGAAGAGAAGGGCATTGTGAAGTTCAATATTCGTGCAGCGACCCCACCGCCGAATAACCTGAGCCTGCCTGCCGGTAAAATGTCTTCCTGGGTGTTTAACCTCAAGCCCGGCGACAAGGTGAAAGTGTACGGTCCTTTCGGTGAGTTCTTTGCCAAGGAAACCGAGGCCGAGATGGTCTTTATCGGTGGTGGTGCTGGTATGGCACCGATGCGCTCGCACATCTTTGATCAGCTCAAGCGTCTCAACAGCAAGCGTAAAATCTCCTTCTGGTATGGTGCTCGCTCGCTGCGCGAAGCTTTCTACGTGGACGAGTACGACAAGCTGGCTGCAGAGAATGACAACTTTGAGTGGCATTTGGCCCTGTCAGATCCCCAGCCTGAAGATAACTGGACGGGTCTCACCGGCTTTATTCACAATGTGCTGTACGAGCAGTATCTGAAGGACCACGACGCGCCGGAAGATTGCGAGTTCTACATGTGTGGACCGCCGATGATGAACGCCGCCGTCATCAAGATGCTCGAAGACTTGGGTGTCGAGCCCGAAAACATCCTGCTGGATGACTTCGGTGGCTAAGGCGCTTATGTGCCAAACAAAAGCAGCCATCGTGCTGCTTTTGTTGTTTCTGGCTGGCTGTAAACCCGCTCCTGAGCCGGTTATTCAGATCAGTGGTGCCACCATGGGCACCACCTACCATGTGACCCTGGTGAACCCGGGTGAGCTGCGCGCTGATGAGCTAAAGCGTGATCTGGATTTCCAGCTGGAACACTTCAATACGATTGCCTCGACCTACATTGGTGACTCCGAGCTCAACCGCCTGAATCGCGCGGCAGTAGGGGAGTGGCATGACATCAGTCCGGTGTTGTATGCCATTCTCAATATGGCCATCGAAGTCAGTTGGCTCAGTGGTGGCGCCTTCGATATCACCGTGGCACCGTTGGTAAATCTGTGGGGCTTTGGCCCGCAGAAGCACGAGTACGTGCCAGATCAGGCCGGTATCGATGCGGCGATGGCGCTGGTGGGTTATCAGAAACTGGAAATGGACATGCTTGAGCCCAAAATGCTCAAGCGTGAAGCTGTGCAGCTGGACCTGTCGGCCATCGCCAAAGGTTACGGGGTGGATGCAACCGCTGTGTGGCTAGCATCGCTGGGGGTCACCGATTACCTGGTGGAGATCGGCGGCGAAATGCGCATGGCGGGCAAAAGCCCCCGGGGCGACAGCTGGCGGATCGGGGTGGAAAACCCCGACCCTGACGCCGAAGGCGTCCTACCGGTTGCCGTTACCGATATGGGGGTCGCGACCTCGGGTGATTACCGCAATTACTTTGAAAAAGACGGTAAACGGTATTCGCATACCATCGACCCCCGCACCGGGCGGCCCATCACCCACCGGCTTGCATCGGTAACCGTGTTGGACCCATCATGTGCCTATGCAGATGCGCTGGCGACAGCCTTCTCGGTGATGGGCGGTGATGCCGCGTTGGCGATGGCGAACAGCCAGGATATCCCGATCTATCTGATTGAGAAGACCGATGAAGGCTTTGTGAGTCGCTACAGCGACGCCTTCGCGCCTTATTTGGAGGAGCAATAACATGTTGGCAACCATTATCGCTGCAGCGATATTTTTGATGTTGGTGATGGCCGCTATGTCCATTGGGGTGTTGCTGGGACGCAAGCCTATTGCTGGGTCTTGTGGCGGTGTTGGCGCGGCCATGAATGATCCGGACTATGTTTGTGATCTTTGTGGGAATGATCCCAATAAGTGTGAGGAGCGGAGTCAGACGGCGGCCTCATCTGCCAAGAAGGGTGGGGTGGAGTTTTACAACGCCGATAAGTGAGCAAAGGGGCGAAGCCCCTTTGCTGATTCCCTTGTTTCCTGGCATTTCTTCCCTGTGTATCTTTCTTGGTTCCCCGGTTGCGGGAGCGCTGTTCATTTTGGCTTTTGTTTAGAGTTTTGGTTTCGCCCAGCTGGGCGACCTACTTCTTTTTTGCGCCAAAAAAGAAGTAGGCAAGAAAAAGGGCGCCCCATCGCTCGCCCTTCGGGTGCGTTGCGCTTCTCGGAATTTGAAGGGAACGCTGCGGAACTCGCCTGCGGCTCAAACAGTCCTCGCTAAAAGACTCCCTTCAAATTCCTGCGATGCTCACCGAGCTCAAAGGGGGATTAACCCTCGAACTCCGAATTGAATACTTTTAGTTTTGAACATGGCGCAGCCTTCTATTCTGCTGGATGCATTGAAAGCAGACCAAATTCGATGCTGCGGCCTTTCCCCCTTGTGGAGCTGCTGAGCACTGCAGCGGCTCGCGGAGATAAGCGAAACACTGTTTGAGCGCAGCGAGTTTGTTTCGGGCCACGTTGGTCGCGCCGCGAGACGCGAAGCGCGCAAGGAACCGATGGCGTCTTTTTGCCATCGGCAGCGGAGCCGGGGTGTGTAGGGTTCAACAACATAGGTAACAGTTTGTTTCAAATACATAGGTAACACATTGGTTAAATAGTGAGCACCGGATAGGAGGTGCTCATGCCTTGGCGAGATGTGAAACCGATGGACGAACGAGTGTTATTTATTAGCGATTATCTTCGCGGTGGTCGGCGCTATTTTGCTGAGCTATGCCGCTGCTACGGCATCAGCCGTAAGACCGGCTACAAGTGGGTCGAGCGATACCAAGCCTCCGGCATTGAGGGCCTCCAAGAGCGAAGCCGCCGGCCTCTTCATCACCCAGCGGCGATCCCCTACGCCATTGAGCAGGCGGTGGTGGCGTCTCGTTGTATCGGTCGTATGACGTTGGGCCCGAAGAAGATCCAGCAAAAGCTCCGGGAGCAGTTTCCTGATACACCGGTGCCGTCGATCACTAGCATTCACAACATTCTTAAGCGACACGGCTTGATTGAGGCCCGCCAACCCAGGCGACGGGTCAGTCCTTATCGTGAGCCCTTTGCGCCGGTCGCTGCCCCCAATGATTTGTGGAGTGTGGATTTTAAGGGGCAGTTCAAGCTTGGCCACGGGCCGTGGTGCTTTCCGCTGACGGTGATGGATCATCACAGCCGATTTCTATTGGGCTGTCAGGGGCTTGAGGGAACCGAAACAAAGGCGGCTAAGCAAGTCTTTGAGCAGCTATTCAAAGAGTATGGGCTGCCTCGACGAATTCGCAGTGACAATGGGGTTCCCTTCGCCAGCAAAGCGCCAGGGGGCCTTTCTGCTTTGTCGGTCTGGTGGGTGCGGCTGGGCATTGTGCCCGAGCGCATCAAACCGGGAATGCCCCAACAAAATGGGCGCCATGAACGGATGCATCGGACCATGAAGCAGGCCGTCACCAAGCCCGTCGCTGACACGATGGCAGCTCAGCAGCATTGTATGGATATCTTTCGGCGAGACTACAATGAGCAGCGCCCACACGAATCACTGGCGCTTAGCGTACCTCAGGCGTGTTACAGCGCTTCGCAGCGGCATTATCCCGAGCGACTTCCGGAGCTGGAGTACCCCAGTTACTACTCTGTAATGAAGGTGCAGCGCAGCGGTACAATCTATTGGGGCGGCGGGCAGGTCTATGTGTCCCATTCCCTCAAAGGTGAGCGTGTGGGACTTGAGCAGGTTGACGATGGAATTTGGGATATCTACCTTGGACCCATTAGGTTGGGTGGCTTTAACCAGCGCAATATTGGCGGTAAAGCCTTCCCCTATTGGACGATAAAAGTGTAACCCATGTATTTGAAATAATGTGTTACCCATGTATCTGAATCATACAGCGCCCTTTTTCTTGCCTACTTCTTTTTTGGCGCAAAAAAGAAGTAGGTCGCCCAGCTGGGCGAAAAAAAGCTATCAAAGCCTTTTACAAACCCGACAGGGTGCCCATAAGGCAAGACCCACAAGACCCAATTGAATCAAACGCCATCCGCAAAGATAAGAACCCCCAACCGCGCTTCCATTCCAAAACAGTAATCTGACTCCCGAGCAGGATAAGTAAGCCGGCGACCGCCTTACTGCCAAACCGCGCAGCGCTTGAGATAGGCCTCCCGCGCAATCTCAACATCCTTGAGAAAGGGCTCAAGCTCACTCATCAACATCGCCTGAGGCCCATCAACGAGCGCCTTTTCCGGTGCTGGATGAAAATCCACCAGCACCATATTCGCGCCGGCGGCCACGCCCTGTGCGGTGGCATGACAAAGCTCCAACACGCCATCGGGGGCGCGCTCCCGGCTGCCGACGGAGTGGGAGGGATCAATACATACCGGCATCCGGGTGAGGCGTTTCACCGTGGGTACCTGGGCAAAATCCACCAGATTACGATGGGGCGCGCCGAAGTCGCTCTTCATACCGCGCAGGCAAAAGATCACCTGAGAATTGCCTTCGCTGGCCAGGTACTCGGCGGCATTGAGGGACTCGTTCAGGGTGATGCCAAAGCCGCGCTTAAGCAGGGCAGGGTGACGCTTTTGTTTTCCGATGGCTTTGAGTAGTTCGAAGTTTTGGGTATTGCGCGTGCCGATTTGCAGAATCACGCCGCAGGGGTTGCCGGTCTCTTCCAGCGCGGTGTTGATCTCGTCAACGTGCTGCTCTTTGGTGACCTCCATGGCAATCACCTTGATGCCGTACTTGCCTGCCAGCTCGAATACCCAGGGCAGACAACTGGCGCCGTGGCCCTGGAATGCATAAGGGTTGGTGCGGGGCTTGTAGGCGCCCATGCGGCTGCATTGCAGGCCGTTGGCTTGCAGGGCACGCATCATTTCTTCCACGTGTTTTTTATTGTCGACCGCACATAAGCCAGCGAACACGTGCAGGCTTTGCTGGTCGAAGGTCAGCCCCTGGTAACTGAAACCGCTGATTCGGGCGCTGTCGCTGTGGCGGCCCAGGATGCGATATTCCTCGGAGATGCGGATGACCCGCTCGACCGCGGGCAAGCTGGCGATGTCGTCGGCATCGAGGGCGTGGGTTTTGCCGAGCAGATAAATTTCGTGGAGCTCTTGGAGCTGGCCCTGTACCTGGTGTTCACGCACTTCAATGTTGGGCAGGGCATGCAGGTATTTGAGGGTTTCTCGGTAGGCGTCGTCGCCGGTTTTAATGTCAGAGCGAAGTATCAGTAGCATAATTACCCCTGTGCTGCTGAGCGGAATGTGTCGTTGAGTTTGCCTCGCGCAAATGACAACGAATTCTTGGTCTTGCAGTGATAGTATAGTGCCAGTTTCAGCCAGCGGATGGTCCAATCGCCTCGCCATGTCTTTACCACTCAGTCTCAGCATCGGTATCCGCTACTTTCGTCGCGCCTCCAGTCACGATCATTTTTTCTCGCTGATTTCCTGGTTCTCGTTGCTCGGTATGATGCTGGGTGTCTGTGCGCTGATTATTGTCATGTCGGTCATGAATGGCTTTGAGTCAGAGCTGCGTCAGCGGGTGCTGGCGGTGGTGCCCCATGGGTATATCGAAGGGGCCAATGGCCGGCTCACCGACTGGCAGCAGGTTCGGGAGACCTTGCTGGCAGCGGAGGATGTGGTCGGGGTGGCGCCCTATATCGGTGGTAAGGCGCTGCTGGCAGGCCGCAATGGCTTGCGCGGCGTGGCCTTGTACGGTGTTGATCCTGAGCTGGAGAACAGCGTGTCGTCGGTGTTCGAAAAAATTCTGGCCGGGCGCCGCTTGCCCAGCAGCGGCGGCGATTTTGGCATTGTGATGGGCGATATTCTTGCCCGCCAGCTCGGGGTGAGTATTGGCGATAGCATCCAGGTCACCTTGCCGAAGGTGACAGTGACTCTGCTGGGGTTGTTTCCCCGGCAGAAGGACTTCACGGTGCTGGGGGTGTTCAGTGCCGGCGCCCAGTTGGATGGCACCACCGCCTTTATCCACATTGAAGACGCCCAGCGGCTCTACCAGTTTGGTGACGACGTGGAGGGTTTGCGAATTGAACTGAGCGACATGTTCGCCGCTCCCAATCGCATTCCCGAGTTGGCGGCGGAATTTCCCGAGGGCAGCCGTGGCCAGGACTGGAGCCGCAGTCAGGGCAGTCTGTTTCAGGCGGTGAAAATGGAGAAAACCATGGTGCGTTTGCTCCTGCTGTTCATTATTTTGATCGCCGCCTTCAACATCATCTCCATTCTCACCATGGCAGTCTCGGATAAGCGCGGTGCCATTGCGGTGCTGCGCACCATGGGGGCGAGCCCGGGCCTGATTCTAAGGGTGTTTATGATCTATGGCATGGCCAGCGGCATCCTCGGTGTGGCACTGGGGCTGATTCTGGGGCTGCTGATCGCTGCGAATGTGGGCGATATCGTCGCCTGGCTGGAACAGATTTCCGGCATGCAATTGTTTGATCCACAAGTGTACTTCATAACCCATTTGCCGTCGGAGCTGCACTGGCAGGATGCGCTGGGGGTGAGTGTTGCCGGACTGCTGCTGAGCTTTCTGGCCACGCTGTATCCGGCCTGGCAGGCATCAAAGGTGCAACCGGCGGAGGCTTTGCGATATGAGTGACGAAATTCGAGATCCTGCAACCTTGGTGCTGCGCTGCGAAGCGCTGGGCAAACGCTATCGGCAAGGCCCGGAAGAGCTGCACATTCTTAACGATATCAATCTGGAGATCAGCCAGGGCGAGCGCGTCGCGATTGTCGGCCCGTCGGGGGCGGGAAAAACCACCCTGCTGCATATGCTCGGCGGCCTGGATGTGCCATCGGAGGGGCGGGTCGAAGTTGCGGGTCAGAATGTGGCCAAGATGGATGATCGCAGCCGCAGTGCACTGCGCAACCGGGAGCTGGGCTTTGTCTACCAGTTTCACCATCTGCTGGCAGAATTTTCCGCCCTGGAAAACGCAGCCATGCCGCTGATGATTGGCGGCATGGCAAAGGCGAGCGCGCTGAATAAAGCCAAGGTATTACTGGAGCGTGTTGGCCTGGGGCACCGCCTGCAACATCGTCCGGCAGAGCTCTCTGGGGGCGAGCGCCAGCGGGTCGCCATTGCCCGAGCGCTGATCAATACGCCAGCGTGTGTGCTGCTTGATGAGCCCACCGGTAATCTTGATGGTGATACTGCCGTGTCAGTGCAAAACCTGCTGCTGGAACTGAATCGGGAGCTGTCGATCAGCCTGGTGATTGTGACCCACGATATGGGGCTGGCTGGCCGCATGGACCGCATACTGCATTTGCGCGACGGTCACCTCAGCGAGCGGGAGCCTGGCTAACATGAGAGGGCTACCCTGGCATATTGGCCTGCGCTATTCCATGGATCGGAGCGGCAATCAGCTAGTGTCTTTTCTGTCGCGTTTGTCGATGGTCGGCCTGATTCTCGGGGTGGCGCTGTTGGTAGTGGTGTTGTCAGTCATGAATGGCTTCGATCAGGAAATGCGTAGCCGCATTCTGGCCCTGGTGCCCCACATTACTCTGCAGCCCTGGCAGAGCGGGGCGATGGATGCGGATAGCCTGCAGTCTGAGGTGGCGACCCATCCGGCGGTGACTGGCTCGGCGCCCTTTTTGCAGGGCAATGTGTTGTTAATTAAAGGTGCGGCGGTAGAGCCCGCTTTGCTGCTGGGGATCGACCCTGCGGCTGAGGCGACGGTATCGAGCTTGAACACCTTTGTCGATTTGGATCGCTTGCGGGCAGCCCCTGACGGGCTGATTCTGGGCAGTGCTCTGGCGGCCAAACTTGACGTGACCGAGGGAGATCGCCTGAGTCTGGCGGTGCCCCAGTCAGATCAGGCCCGGGATGTTCGCTTTGCACGGCTGCCCATTCTGGCGGTGGTCGCCACCGGCACCGAGTTAGATCAGCAGTTGTTGGTGGGTTCAGTAAGCAAGGTGCAGTCGCTGTTGCCTGACGGTGAGCCGCTTTCGCTCAGGGTGAGCATCGACGATGTCTTTGCTGCGCCGCGAATCGCCTGGGAGCTGGCCTCGGTGCATGGCCGGGAATACATCGTGCGGGACTGGACCCAGCAATTTGGCAATATGTACCACGCCATTCAGATGTCACGAAAACTGGTGGTGGTGATGCTGTTGGCGGTGGTCGCCGTCGCTATTTTTAATATCGTCTCTACATTGGTGATGGTGGTGAACGATAAATCAGCGGATATCGCGATCCTGCGCAGCCAGGGTGCCAGCCGAGGCGATATCTTACGGAGCTTTCTGGTTTACGGTGCGGTCATCGCCGGAGTCGGTACCAGTATTGGCGGCGGTTTGGGGGTAGTGTTGTCCCTGGTGATTGGTGATCTGGTGGCCGCCCTTGAGCACGCCCTGGGGCTACAATTGCTGCAGAGCGATGTTTACCCGATTAACTATTTGCCCTCGGCCCTGCGCTGGGGAGACATTCTCGGCGTGTGCGGAACGGCCTACGGTATGAGTTTGATCGCGACCCTGTATCCGGCCTGGCGCGCCTCCCGGCAGCCGCCAGCTGAAGCTTTGCGCCACGGCTAATCCGATTGCCGCGCCCGCGATTCTCGTTGCAGGCGGCGTTTGCGCCAGCGGTGAATGACGTGAATGCGCCACAAGATGTGCACGGATGCCGAGCCCAGCAAGCCGAAAAACAAGCCAGTCAGTAGCGATCCCAGCAATAGCGGCCGCCACAGCTTGATCAATTCCTCTTCCAGCCAGTGAATCGACAACTCAAATTGCACGGGGTGGGTGTCGACGCCCAGCACCAGAGCACCTATCTTGTAAGTGAAGTAGAAAATAGCTGGGATGGTCAGGGGATTGGTAATCCACACCAACATGACTGACAGCGGCAGGTTCGCCCGAAACAAGATTGCCGTCAGGGCGGCGAGCAACATTTGCGATGGGACGGGAATGAAGGCGACAAACAAGCCGATGAATACTGCCAATGTCACGGATCGGCGGTTGAGGTGCCATAGATTTGGGTCATGCAACAGGCTGCCAAACACCCTAACCGAGGGGTGTTCGCGCATTTTTTCTGGCGCCGGTAGCAGGCGTTTTAGGAATTTACGAGCCATGTGCCCTGGAGTACTCGCGTTCTAGGGTGACAAAGTGGCGTTTCGCCCACGCTAGGCGGCGCTATTATGCACACAAGCCATAAGGGAAACCAGCATGTTGTCATGGACGACGACAGCGGCCGCCATCCTGGGCAGCGCATATTTGCCCTGGCCGCTACCCCCGATCACTTGCTCGATGGCAGCAGTGGGGATGCTGTGGCTCCGCCTGCGCTATCCCGCCAATCGCATTATCCGCTGCCTTCTGGCATTAGTGCTGGGCCTGAGTTTTGCTGCCTTCCACGCCCACTGGCGCCTCAACCAGACACTGCCAGCGGCGCTGGAGGGGCAGGATCTGCGCTTGCGTCTGCTCGTGCAGCGCGGGCCGATGGCCCTGCAATCCGGTGATCGCATCCGAATCGATGCGATGGTAGCCCGGCTGCTGGATTGCGGCGCCACCGCCTGTCCAGCGCGCCTGGGTAAGCTTCGTTTAACGTTATATCAAGGTGATGGCAGCGCGCCGGGCCTGAAACAAGGGGATGAAGTTCTTGCCACCGTGCGCTTAAAGCGGCCCCGGGGCTATGCCTCACTGGGCGCCTTTGATTACGGCCGTTGGCTGTTCAGCAATGGCTACGCCGCCAGTGGCTACATTCGCCAGTATGAGATTTTTCGGGCCGCCCCTGAGTCTGGGCAAGATTGGCGCCAAACCGCGATTCGCCGCGTGTGGCAGCGGCTTGAAGGACTGGCCCAAGGCGACCTGATTCTGGCGCTGCTGTTTGGAGAGCGCGACGCCATGTCTCCCGGCCGATGGGCAGTGCTGACGGAGACCGGAACGGGCCACCTGCTGGCCATCTCGGGAATGCATATCGGCCTGGTAGCGGGCTGGGGGTATCTACTCGGCCGCGTGGTCGGTGGTTTGCTTCGGAGCAGCGTCTGGGCCACCCGGATACCCCCGCTGCTAGGCTTGCTGCTGGCCCTCGGTTACGGCGCGATGGCGGGATTTTCCCTGCCCACCCGCCGGGCGCTGATCATGTTGCTGCCGTTCATCGCGGCAAGGTTACTGCATCGGCGCGTGCAGGTGTGGCAGTGCCTCAGTCTGGCATTATTGGGGGTCGCCTTGTTAGATCCTATGGCAGCCCACCAGCCCGGCTTCTTTTTGTCCTTCGGTGCGGTGTTTTTGCTCTTCTGGCGGTTTTATGGCGCAACCGAGCGGGTGTCACGGGGCGGTGTGGTTAATCTGCTGGAAACCCAATGGCTGTTAGGCGTGGGTTTGGTGCCGTTGCTGTGCGCCTGGCAGTTCACCTTGAGCAGCGGTTCCCTGCCGGCAAACATGGTGGCCATTCCAGTGGTGGCGGTGGTGATTTTGCCAGCGATTTTGCTGGGATATGTCATTGCCGCCTGGTGGCCATTCGCAGGCCAGGCGCTGTGGCAATTCGCCGATCTGTCGCTGGCGGGTCTGCTGCTTTACCTCGAGCAAGTGCAGCGTTGGTTTCCCAGTGGTGCCTGGTCGGCGAGTCCGGTCACACTGGTGCTGGGTGTGGTTGGTTGTATCTTGCTACTGCGCCCCGGCCTGCCCGGCAAAGTGGCAGCCGGGTTATTGCTGCTGCCGATGTTGCTTGGATCTCCTGCGCGCCCACCGACTGGGCAATTTGATTTACATGTGCTGGATGTGGGGCAGGGCTTGTCGATTATCGTCACCACTGAGCACCACGGGCTGGTGTATGACCTGGGGCCGGCGTATGACAGCGGCTTCAATACCGCGGATGCGGTTGTTCGTCCCAGTCTTGCCCGATTGCGAATCAGGGAGTTGGACGCACTGGTGCTCAGCCACAACGATCGAGATCACGTTGGCGGTGCGGCGGATTTCCTGGACCGCGTTCCTGTTAGAGCCCTCTACCATGGTGAACCGCTACCGGCGATATTGTTGCCCTGGCGAAATCGTGCGAAGGCGTGTCATTCCGGTCTGCGCTGGGTCTGGGATGGTGTGCCTTTCGTGTTTTTGCGTCGTGCCAGCCCGTCTCACAAAAACAGTAATGACGCGTCCTGCGTGCTGGTGATCGGCAGCGACGCGGGGAGGGTATTGTTGCCAGGCGATATTTCTTCCGTTGTGGAGCACCAGCTCGGTGACTCGTTGGCGCCGATGGCGGTGGTGGTTGCCCCGCATCATGGCAGCCGCACGTCCTCCAGTGCGGAGTTGATTCGGTCGACCACGCCTGCGCTTGTGGTTTACTCATCGGGCTACAAGCACCACTACGGGCATCCTTCACCCTTGGTTGTGACCCGCTACCGCGACAGTGGGGCGGATTGCTGGGCCACGGGCTGGCAGGGAAGTCTGGCCCTGAGACTGTCACCTGAGGGTATCCAGGCGCAGCGAGCCTGGCGGTGGTATCCCTTCTATTGGCAACGCGGCGGGGGTGGCCCTTGCCCTCCGATAACGGCTGACAACACCAGGTGAGGTTGATACAGACACTCACGTCACTACGTTGGCACTGATGTGGGCACTTAGGTGGGCACTGACGCGGGCACTCAAGTCTGCGGCGCTGCGGGAAAGCATGAATGGTGGATTAGTGGGGTGGGTTTCAGGTTTTGACTTCTTCGGCGCCCGATCACTCCGTATAATGCCCCCTTTCGAATATAACACCGGGGTATAACCGTGCTGGAACTGGTGAAAGCCGGGGGTTGGTTGATGTTGCCGATCCTACTATCGTCCATTGCTGCCGTGGCAATTTGCGTCGAGCGGGCGCTGGCCCTGAAGCCTGAAAAAGTCGCGCCAAAAGGATTGCTTAGCGAAGTCTGGAAGTGGTTGTCGAGTAAAAAGCTCGATGCGGAGAAACTCCGGGAATTGCGCCGGGGGTCACCACTAGGACAAATTCTTGCTGCCGGCCTGACTAACGCTAAATACGGCCGCGAGGTGATGAAGGAAAGCATCGAGGATGCCGCCTCCCATGTCATTCACGACCTTGAGCGCTACACCAATGCCCTGGGAACCATCGCGGCTGTTGCGCCGCTGTTGGGCTTGCTCGGCACCGTGCTGGGGATGATTCGGGTGTTTACCGACATTATGATCGAAGGCTCTGGCAACACTGCCATACTGGCTGGTGGTATTTCCGAAGCGCTGATTACCACCGCCTCGGGCTTGTGTGTTGCGATTCCGGCGCTGATGATGCATCGCTACTTTCTGCGCAAAATAGATGGTCTGGTGGTAAACCTGGAGCAGGAATCCATCAAATTGCTCAATGCGATGTACGGCGACACTGCGGTGAAGGAAGCCGCCAATGCGCCGACCGAGGCGAGTAAGGCCTCGTGAAATTTCGGCGCCAGCGTATTGAAGACGGCGGGATTAATCTCACCCCTCTTATTGATGTGGTGTTTCTGCTGCTGATTTTTTTCATGGTTTCTACAACCTTTACCAAAGAAAGCCGTCTACAGATTGAGTTGCCAACCGCGACCGGCGAGCCGCCGCCGGAGGAAAGAATGGCCCTGGAAATCGTGGTAGACAGCCAGGGACAGTACCGAATAAATGAAAAGGCGCTGCAGGGCCGTGACATTGATGCGCTGATGGCCGCCATAGAACGCTTGGCCGAAGGGGACACCGATATGCCGGTGATGATCACCGCCGACGCCAACAGCCCGCATCAGGCAGTCGTGACCGCGATGGACGCGGCAGGGCGCTTGGGTTTTTCCCGCTTGAGCCTGACCACTCAAAAGCCCCAAGGGGGCCAAGGACCGAATTAACTCCCTGCGGGGAGTTCACGCTATGAAAAGAGACCAATCTGATCTGTATATCTACGGGCGGCTGCTCAAGTACGTCGTTCCCAGTTGGCACCTGTTTTTGCTCAGTGTGCTGGGCTTTGCACTCTATTCCGCTACCCAGGTACTGCTGGCTGATTTGATGCAGCTGGTGGTGGACTATATTGGCGGCAATATGGAGCGCGGCGAGGGCGGCATTATCGCCAAGCTGATGTGGAAGGCCGGGGGTGAGGATTTTGATCTGGCCAATGCCCGTGGTGCCATTGTGGTGGTCATGGTCGTGCTGGGTATCTTTCGTGGCTGGGGTTTTTTGGCCGGGAATTATTTTCTGGCAATGGTCTCGCACCGTCTGGTGCACACTCTTCGCTGTGAGCTGTTTGATCACATGCTGTATATGCCCAGCAGCTACTATGATCGCAATTCCACCGGGGTGCTGATTTCCCGCATTACTTTCAATGTTGAGCAAGTAACCGGGGCGGCGGTAAACGCCATGAAAGTGGTGCTTCGGGAGGGCAGCTTTGCACTCGGCTTGGTGCTGTTCCTGCTGTACACCAACTGGAAATTGACCATGGTGTTCTTTTTGGCGCTGCCCCTGGTCGGTGTGATTGTGTATTGGGTCGGCAAGCGCTTTCGCAAAATCAGCCGAAAAATTCAGAATGCCATGGGCGATGTTAACCAGGTCGCCAATGAGTCGATCAATGCCTACCGGGAAATCCGCCTGTACGGTGGTGTCGACTCGGAGCGGGCCCGATTTGTCGAGGCCAGTAGCCGCAACCGTCGTCAGAACCTGAAGATGGCCTTTTACAATGCCATCAGTCCCACCGTGGTTCAGTTCCCGGTGGTGCTGGCAACGGGTTGCCTGGTGTGGATTGCCCTTGGCCTCAGTGGCGATATGACTCCCGGTGCCTTCGTCGCCTATTTGTCGGCGGCCTTGTTCCTGCCGAAACCGATTCGCCAACTGGCTGAGGTGAGTGCAACCATTCAAAAGGGCCTGGCGGCTGCCCAGAACATTTTTGAGTTTGTTGATACCGATACCGAAAAGGATACTGGCAGCTATGTCACCGATGCGGTGAAGGGCGAGATTGAATTTAAAGACCTGAGCTTTGCCTACACGGCTGACGGTCCGGATGTACTCAGTGGCATTAATCTCAAGATTCCCGCGGGGACATCGATGGCGCTGGTTGGGCTATCGGGTTCGGGCAAATCGACCTTGGTCAGCCTGATTTCCCGGTTTTACCAACATGAGCGCGGTGAATTACTGCTCGACGGTCGAGATGTTCGCGATTACAAATTGGCTGATTTGCGCGAGCATATGGCTCTGGTCACCCAGCAGGTGACCCTGTTCAACGACACGGTATTTAACAATATCGCCTACGGCGGCATGGCAGGCGCCAGCAGGGAGGCGGTGATTGCGGCGGCCACCGCCGCCCATGCCATCGATTTTATCAATGAGTTGCCCCAGGGGCTCGATACGCTGATTGGCGAGGACGGTGTGATGCTGTCCGGCGGCCAGCGCCAGCGGCTGGCGATTGCCAGGGCCTTTCTCAAGGACGCGCCGATATTGATTCTGGACGAGGCGACCTCGGCCCTGGATAACCGGGCGGAGAGTCATATTCAGCAGGCGATGGAAGAGATCATGCGTGGTCGAACCACCATTGTGATCGCCCACCGGCTGACCACCATTGAAAATGCCGACTGCATTGCGGTGATGTCTGGCGGCAAAATTGTTGAGCTTGGCAGCCACAATGAGCTGCTACAGCAAAACGGCGCCTACGCCCAACTGTATAACAAGAATTTTGAGGAGTGATTGCCGGTGGGGCTTACCAGTGCAATCGAAAAAGCCTGGTACCGCCGATCACCCGGGTGGCTGTGGTTATTGCTGCCCCTTGAGGGCGTGTTTCGCGTATTGAGTGCGCTGCGCCGGCGATCGGTTAGGCCCGTTTCTGCCGAGGTGCCGGTAGTGGTGGTGGGCAACCTGGCGGTGGGCGGCAGCGGCAAGACCCCGCTGGTACTGGCCCTGACAGAGGCCCTGACTGCCCGCGGGTATCGGGTGGGCATTTGCAGCCGCGGTTATGGCAGCCGGGCGCCGAGCTATCCCTACTTCGTTACCAACACTTCTCTGGCCGTTGAGGCGGGCGATGAACCGCTGCTACTGGCGAGGCGCAGCGGCGTGCCGGTGGTGATCGCGCCGGATCGCCCTTTGGCAGTCAGCTACTTGCGCGACCAATGCCAGTGCAATGTGATCCTTAGTGACGACGGCCTGCAGCATTACAAGATGGCGCGTAAGGTCGAAGTGGTGGTGATCGATGGCACCCGGAATCTGGGCAACGGCCACTGTTTGCCGGTGGGCCCCCTGCGTGAGCCCCCGTCTCGGTTAGGCGAGGTGGATTTTGTGGTGGTCAATAACCCTGGCCAGGGCAGTCCGGTAGGGGAGAAGATGCACCTGAAGCCTATGCCGCTGCAACCCCTCAATGGCGGCGCCGCTGACAGCGACTCATCGGTCTGGCGGGATGATGTGCGTCGGGTACACGCCGTTGCCGGTATAGGGAATCCGGCGCGGTTTTTCAGCACCCTGCGGCAAATGGGCCTGGAGCTAGTCGAACACCCCTTTGCGGATCATCACAAGTTCACCCGGGACGATTTTCAATTTGCTGCAGACCTGCCCATCGTGATGACCGAAAAAGACGCGGTAAAATGCGGTCACTTGGGTTTGACCAACGCCTGGTATGTGCCGGTGACGGCGGAACTGCCGGCAGATTTTCTGGATCGGGTGATCGCGGCCATCGAGCACTGAGCCGCTCACCTGTAAATCTGTTTTAACAGCGAGTTAGTTTGTTATGTCGTTTACTGTGATTATTCCGGCCCGCTACGCCTCAACTCGGCTGCCCGGCAAGCCACTGCAAGATATTGGCGGCAAGCCCATGATCCAGCATGTGTGGGAGCGGGCGCGCGCCAGTGACGCGGCCCGCGTGGTGATTGCCACCGATCATGCAGGGGTGGCCGATGCGTGCGCCAGTTTTGGCGGCGAAGTGTGCATGACTCGGGAGGATCACGAGTCTGGCACCGACCGACTACAGGAGGTGGTCAGCAAGCTGGGGTTGGACGATAGCGAGATCGTCGTTAATGTGCAGGGCGACGAGCCACTGATTCCGCCGGCGCTGATCAATCAGGTCGCTGCCAACCTGGCAGCTCACCCCGGTGCGGGTATTGCCACCCTTGGCGAGCCGATTGATGACGAGGCCACTATTTTTAACCCAAACGCGGTCAAAGTGGTGGTGAGTCAGGCGGGCTATGCCTTGTACTTCAGTCGCGCCCCTATACCCTGGTGCCGGGATGAGTGGGCTGGCGGCGAGCACTCCCTGCCAGCGGGCGTGCCTTTTCTTCGCCATATTGGCATTTACGGTTATCGGGTGGGATTTCTACATCAGTTTGTTCGTTGGCCGATGGGGCAGCTGGAGCAAGCCGAAAAGCTCGAACAACTGCGAGCGATGGAAAACGGCGTGAGTATTCATATTGAACCGGCCGCGATGGCGATGCCGGCGGGGGTCGACACACCCGCTGACCTGGAACGGGTGCGAGGGTTGCTAGCGGGGGCAGGGCAATGAGTCAGGCAGTGCTGTTTGTTTGTCTTGGCAATATTTGTCGGTCGCCCACTGCCCACGGCGTCTTTCAGAACATGGTGGATCGCGCTGGATTAACTCAGCAAATCACCATTGACTCAGCCGGTACGGGTGACTGGCATATCGGGCACCCCCCTGACCGGCGCATGACCGCGGCGGCCCAGGCGCGCAACATTGATTTAACGCCGTTGCGTGCCCGTCAGGTTAGCGTGGACGACTTTCACGACTTTGATTTGATTCTGGCGATGGACCGCAGCAACCTCAGCGATCTGCTGACGATGAAACCCGGCCATTGCCGGGCGACAGTCAAGCTCTTCCTCGATTACGCCGACTCACCCTTGCAGGAAGTGCCAGACCCGTACTATGGCGGCCCGGAGGGGTTCGAAACCGTGCTGGATTTGGTCGAAGACGGTGCCCGCGGTCTGCTGGGTGAGTTGCAGCGGGGCGCCCTGGAGTAATGCGATGACCCTGCTCGAAGACGTTTCACTGCAGGAATTCAACACCCTGAGTATTCCGGCCAGGGCGGCGTATTTTGCCGAGGTCGTGTCTGCGGCTGATATAGAGCGCATTTTGGCCAATCCCGCGCTGGCGACCTTGCCGCGGCTGGTGCTGGGGGGCGGCAGTAACATTGTGCTGCGAGGCGATTTTCCCGGGGTGGTGCTACACATTGCACTGCGGGGCATTGAGGTTGAGGAAAACGGGACGCAGCGCTTGCTCAAGGTGGCAGCAGGTGAAAATTGGGACGCATTGGTTCGTCATTGTTTAGCGCAAGGCTGGTATGGCATCGAAAACCTGATATCGATTCCGGGGTCGGCAGGCGCCGCACCCATTCAGAATATCGGCGCATATGGCGTGGAGCTGGCGGATGTCCTGGTTGCCGTCTCCGGCTGGGATCTCAACACCCAGCAATGGCGCCGGCTGAGTGCCGAGCAATGCCAGCTCGGCTACCGTACCAGCGTGTTCAAAGCGGCAATGCAGGATCGTTTTATCATTACCGAAATCGAGCTGCGCCTCAGCACCGAGGCACAGCCTAACGTCAGTTATGCGGCCCTGAATGAGGTCTTGAGCGATAGCGAATCGGTGACACCGGAATCGGTGGCGGAGGCGGTAGCGGCGGTGCGGGCGTCCCGACTACCGGATTATCGCACCGAACCCAATGCCGGCAGTTTTTTCAAAAATCCGATTGTCAGCGCCGGTCGGGCCTCGGTGCTGAAGCAGCAGTTTCCCCAGTTGGTAACGTGGCCGATGGCCGACGGGCGCGTGAAGCTGGCGGCGGCCTGGTTGGTAGAGCAGTGTGGCTGGAAAGGACGACGTCAGGGAGAGGTCGGAATTCATCCGCGTCAGGCAATTGTGTTGGTGAACTACGGCCGGGCAAAGGGCGCGGAGGTATTGGCGCTGGCTGAAGCCATACAGCATTCAGTAGCGGAAACCTTTGGCGTCAGTCTCGAGATTGAGCCACGCTTGTACTAAAAACGGTGGGCTCAAAAACATGAGATTACCATTCAATAAACTACCTTAAGATATTGATATTAATAGTTTTAAATTGAACAATTTTGAGGCTGCAGTGGGCGTGGGGCAGGGCAGGCGAGTGTGTTGCCCCTTGGCGATACGCTGCCCTCGATGCTATCGTCTCCGCGTTGTACTCGAGGCAATTCCATGATCACCGTTCTGGTAGCAGATGACCACGCTATGGTTCGCACCGGCATCGTTCGGATGCTGGACGACGCGCCGGATATTTCGGTTGTCGGACAGGCGTGTAGTGGCGAGGACGCCATCAGCCAGTGCCGGGAATTGCAGCCGGCGGTGGTACTGATGGATGTGCGCATGCCGGGTATCGGTGGGCTTGAGGCAACGCGCAAGCTTTGCCAAGTGGCGCCAAACAGCCGGATTGTGGCGGTGAGTGCCTATGATCAGGAGCCCATGCCGAGCCGGCTGATCAAGGCCGGGGCGGCGGGATATGTCAGCAAGGAAGCGTCCGAGGACGAAATTCTGACGGCGATCCGGCAAGTCGCCAAGGGGCGCCGGTACCTGAGCCCGGTGGTGGCCCAGGCCATGGCGCTGCGGCCCTTTGAAGTGGAAGGGGCGACCCCCTTTGACAGTTTGTCGGACCGGGAAATGCAGATTTGCCTGATGATAGCCAACTGCCACAAGGTTCAGGACATTGCCGACCATCTGCATATTTCTGCCAAAACCGTGAACAGCTATCGCTACCGTATGTTTGAGAAACTGGGCATCAGTGGCGATGTGGAGTTAACGCACATGGCAATCCGGCACGGCCTCATAGACGCCACCAGCCTGTAGGACACAGCCGGTTGTCGATGAGCGAGAATGCGTCCCCCAAGGGGTTTGATCACCAGCGATTTTTAAAGGAAGTCACCCGCAAACCCGGGGTGTACATCATGCTGGATCAGGCGGGCAAAGTGCTTTACGTGGGTAAGGCCAAAAACCTGCGCAACCGCCTTGGCAGCTATTTTCGTGCCAGCGGGTTGACCACCAAAACCATGGCCTTGGTCAACCGCATTGACCAGATCGAAGTGACGGTGACCGCCACCGAGCGGGAAGCGCTGCTGCTCGAACAGAATCTGATCAAGCAGTACAAACCGCCGTACAACATTCTGCTCCGGGACGATAAGTCCTACCCCTATATATTTCTCAGCGACCATCGCCACCCCAGACTGAGCCTCCACCGGGGCAGCAAACGCAAAAAAGGGCGCTATTTTGGGCCTTACCCCAGTGCTGGTGCGGTGCGCGAGAGCCTCAGTTGGCTGCAAAAGGTGTTCAAGGTCCGTCAGTGTGAAGACGCTTACTACCGTGCCAGAAGTCGCCCTTGCCTGCAGTATCAGATCGGTCGATGCACTGGCCCCTGTGTTGGCAAGGTCAGCGATGAAGACTACGCCAATGATGTGCACCAAACCGAGCTGTTTCTCAGTGGCAAGAGCGACGAGCTGCGCAAGGAACTTGCTGATGAAATGGAGCAGCGGGCGGCGAATCTGGAGTTTGAAGAGGCCGCCGAGCTGCGCGACCGAATCAGCCAGTTGCAGGAAGTCCAGGCAAGCCAGCATATTGAGGGTGAGCGGGGGGATCTCGACATCGTCGCCGCGGTGGAGGAGGCCGGGGTAGTCTGCCTGCAATTATTGTATGTGCGCGGCGGCCGGGTGCTGGGGAGTCGCAGTTATTTCCCCAAGAGCCACCTCGGCGAAGGCCTGCCAGAGCACATCGAGGCATTTCTGGCGCAGCACTACCTGACCCAGGTTGCCACCATGGAAGTGCCGCGCGAAATTATCTGCAACATCGCGCCCAGCGATGTGGCTCTGTTGGCCGACAGCCTGAGTGACGAGGCGGGTAGACAAGTCACTATTACCCACAAAGTGCGCGGTGGCCGGGCCAAGTGGCAGGCCCTGGCAGTCACTGCCGCGGAACAAAATCTGCGTAACCGGTTAGCCTCTTCTAGCGGCATTCAGCGGCGCTACCAGGCGCTGACTGAGGTCTTGGGCCTGGACAGTCCGCCCACGCGGATGGAGTGCTTTGATATCAGCCATAGTAGTGGCGAGGCCACCGTGGCGTCCTGTGTGGTATTTGATGGCGAGGGGCCGTTGAAGTCGGATTACCGGCGCATGAACATTGACGGCATTGAGGGCGGTGACGACTACGCGGCGATGCGCCAGGCCCTGACCCGACGGTATAAGCGGGTAAAAAATGGCGAGCTGGTGCTGCCTGATCTGCTTTTTATCGATGGCGGTAAAGGCCAGCTGAGCCAGGCAAAGGCGGTGATGGCTGAGCTTGGCATCGACAATTTGCTGATGGTTGGTGTCGCCAAGGGCAGTGATCGACGCGCTGGCCTGGAGGTGCTGATTCGCAGTGATAGCGGGCGCGAAATTTCCCTGCCGGATAACAGCCCGGCCCTTCACCTGATTCAACATATTCGTGATGAATCCCACCGCTTTGCGGTTACCGGTCACAAGCAGCGCCGGGACAAGGCGCGTCGTCAGTCCAGCCTGGAGGCCATTCCCGGTATTGGCGCCAAGCGGCGGCGGGAGTTATTGCGCTACTTCGGTGGTCTGCAGGCCGTGCGAGATGCCAGTGTGATCGATTTGCAGCGGGTGCCGGGGATCAGTGAGAAGATCGCCCAGGATATTTACGACGGATTGCGTGGCGCTTGATGGGCCTGGTTGAGTGGAAATTAGTAGTAACGTTCTGCCTCCCAATCCACGTAAAATACGGCGGACGTAAACCGATGAGAATGCTATGAATATCCCCAATGCTCTAACGTTGTTTCGCATTATTCTGATTCCGGTTTTCGTTGTCGTTTTCTATCTGCCGTTCTCTCTGAGCTATGTCGTTACCGCTGCCATTTTTGGTCTTGCTGGCATCACCGATTGGCTGGATGGCTACCTGGCTCGGCGCCTTGGCCAGGCCACGCCGCTTGGGGCCTTTCTGGACCCGGTGGCTGACAAACTGATGGTGGCCGTTGCTCTGGCCCTATTGATCGAACGCTATGATGCCTGGTGGTTTACCTTGCCGGCGACCATCATCATTGGCCGGGAAATCGTCATTTCCGCCCTGCGTGAATGGATGGCGGAGCTGGGCAAGCGCACTAGCGTGGCGGTGTCTTACCTTGGCAAGATCAAAACGACCGTGCAGATTATTGCCATCATCGGACTGTTGTTGATCTCGCCGGCCCATCAAGGCTTTTTGTATTTCGCTAACCTGGTCTTCTTATACAGCGCGGCGGCCCTGACCCTGTGGTCCATGTGTATCTATCTGCGCGCCGCCTGGCCGGACCTGCGAAGTACCGCCAAGGACTAAAAAATTGGCGTTAAATCAGCGACTTTCCTTGACAGTCAGCGGCGACTGACTAGAATAGGCGCCTTCTTCGAATGCGGCCCCTCGGCCATAGTTCGAAAGGTTGTTTTTGCGGGATTAGCTCAGTTGGTAGAGCGGTACCTTGCCAAGGTACAGGTCGTCGGTTCGAACCCGATATCCCGCTCCAGTTTTTCACCTCAGAATAGGGTGTAAAACTAAACGATCAAAGGCGTAGAGGCACAGCGGTGATTCAGCAGACTGCAACGCCAGCGCCCGCAGCGAAAAAATAGGGCCGGTGATTCGAACCGGCGTACACCACTCGGTGTAGAAAAAAACGATCAAAGGCGCGGTGGCAGAGTGGTCATGCAGCGGACTGCAACTCCGTGTACGCCGGTTCGATTCCGACCCGCGCCTCCATTTCTACGGCGGTTTCCAAGTAAGGAGCCACTAACCGCAGTAATTCCGCACGAATCCTTTCATTATTTACCGATCCTCTTCAGGGTATTTCCGTGCCTTTTCGGTGGCTTGATCAGCACGTAATAGTTCCGCATTGCCTCTGTTGAGTGCGCGCCTTTATCAGTGGCCTTGTCTGCCGCCAAGGCTTCGTCAGTAAGACCGCGCTTTCGAAGGTCGACAAGTTAGTACATTTCAGCAATTGCCGCGCCTTTCTCGGTGCACCGCGCCCTTGCCTCCGTCCACTTGTTCTGCTTCGCGGCCAGCGGCAAACTGCATTGATGTGCGGAGGCTATGCAATCAGAAATAATCGGCGGCGCTGGGATCGCCTAGACGGGCTGGTACTCGGTGACGAGGGGGAATGGTTGCCCTCCCGAAATCAGGTGCGCCCCGGTGAGATGGTGCCCATTGTCACTGGAGAAATGAGTGAGATCTCCCAGCGGGAAGTCCTGTGGGGCAGGGTGACGCGGCGTCACCCCCGGCCCTTGATCAATGCTCGGGCAGAAACGGTTTTCGACAAGCCCACTTTCAAACAGGCGATTCGCCAGCGTCGTTGTTTAGTGCCGGCCGACGGTTGGTACGAATGGGTGGCGGAAAAAACGGGGCCCCTGACTGCGGCCGAGGCTCGGGCAAGGGGTCTTACCCGGGCGGGTAAACGGCGCAAATTTTATCGTTTTTCAACAGATCAACCTTTCTGGATGGCTGGCATCTACGGAGGTGCGGAAGTGCGGGAAGGCGACGACTACCGTCCCGTCCAGTCGCTCATCATTTTGACAACAGCAGCCTGGCCTCAAATTGCTGCCAGCGGGCACCATCGGCAACCCATTCTCATTGATGAGCAGGACTGTGAACAGTGGTTGTTTGAATCCGCTGACACTGCTGACGGAATAAAGAAACTGCTTTTGAGCCGCGATTATTACGGCCTTGAAATTGATTGAGCCTGGCCGATTTTGACTTATGTCAGCAAATTGCTCGGGCTCGCCCAACTAATGCGCAAAAAGCCTCTACAGGGAAATCCCTTACAGTAAACTCAGCGTAAGCGGTCTAGTCTGCTGCATATTTGAGACTCTTCGGAGCGCGACCATGCAGACAATTTATTTTTCGCCAATGGCACTACTGCCTGCGGCTCTGGCCGCCGTGCTGCTGTTCCTCTGTGCTTGCGGTGGCGGTCAAAAGGCGGCGAGTGCCGGATCGCGTCATCTGCTGTTACAGGGTGAGCTGGCCGGGCTTGCTGGCGCCAACCCCGATAGCGAGTGGGAGGCGGAGGTTAGCCGGCTTGGTTTGGCCCGGGACGATCATGGACGCCTGCTGGTTGAAATTCGCTATATCGCCGGCGCGCTGGGCAACGTGCGTAGCCAGCTGAAAGATAGAGGCTATAGTATTCAACTGGTGAAACAACATTACGAGCGGTTGAACGTGTGGATAAGTGATGCCGACCAGCTTCAGGGACTGACACGGATCGGCGATGTCAGCCTGGTAACGCTTGCCCCGCCAACCGACCTTCTAACGAGTATCACGGCGGTGGAATAATTTAATGCGGCAGCAATGGACCAATAGCAAATCTCTTCGTTTTTTTGTGGTGGCGTTGATCGCCAGTGCCTTTCCAGCGATAAGTAACGCAGACAACGCTAAACAACGCTTCGCTGCTAACCACCCCGTTGAGTCGAAGATCAGCGCCCAGTTGCGGCGCCTGCTGCCAGAGCCTCAGGTCAGTAGCGATGCGTCCCCCAGAGCTGTACCGACGGCTGACCCCTTGTTTCATCAGCTCCGTGCCCGTGCTTCCTCCCGCACCGGCTTACCGGTGGAAATTCTGCTGTCTGACTCCCAAGGCTTCGAGAACTACCTGCAAGAACAAGGCTTACACGCTGAGTATCTGAGCAATGATGGCCGTTGGGCAGTGGTTGCCGTTACCGCCCCCGGGCAAATGACTACGTTGGCCCAATGGCCAGCGGTGATCAGCGTAAATTACGCGCCGCCGCCGATTACCCGGCGCGGCGCGGCGACAAGCAGGGCGCCCAAGGCATTGGCTGGCGATACCTTGTCCAGTCGTCTCGGTGTTGACGGGGCGGGACAAATTGTCGGCATTGTATCCGACAGTTTTGCCCATACCGGGTCGGTTCGCGACAGCAATACCAGTCCTGCCAAAGGTGCCTCTGGTGTTCTACAGGGTAGCAAGCCCCAGGATAGCGGCGACCTGCCCAGCCAGGTGGTGCTATTGAGCGATGATGTTGCCGGCACCGATGAAGGGGCGGCAATGGCAGAGCTGGTACACGATCTGGCGCCGGGCGCGGCGATCGCATTTCACAACGCGGGGCAAAACCGAAAGGCCATGGCCGATGGTATAGCGGCGCTTTGTGATGGCAACGCGACGGTTGTGGTTGACGATATTCTATTCCTGACCGAGTCGGTCTATCAGGATGACCTTCCGGCGATTGCCATTCAAAACTGTGTCGGCAAGGGCATCCCGTATTTTGCCGCCGCTGGCAACGATGCAGACGCGGGTTACCGTTATCTCTATAACGACGCTGTGCCGGGCACCGACGAGGCGGGAACCCAGTCTGCATTCCCAACGGGCAACGACTTACACAATTGGTCTCCTGACCAGGGGACGTTGGATCGCTTCTTGGGGATTACGTTGGAGCCCAACTCGAGTCTGTATGTTGTGCTGAACTGGAACCAGCCCAATGCCTCGGTGAACAGTAATAACGGCGCCCAAATCGACATGGATTTGTATGTGGTCACCGCGCCACAACTCGCCGCATTAAATCCCGCCTCAGCAGATTTTTATGCGCGTGGAAACAACCTTCAAGGCACTTCGGGCCGCCCGAGGGGCGACGCCAACGAGGTGGTACTGCTGGAAACCGGGAGTCAGGCTCAGACCTTCTTTATCGCGGTGGAACATTTTGACGGGAACCAGCAGAGCATTCCGCAAAATAGTTCGGTGCCAGTAGAGTTCCGCCTGTTTTTTACCGGCGATGGCGGCATTGCCGCGGCGGAATACGATTTCAACGGCCCCAGTATCTGGGGGCATGCCTGGTCAAACAGTACCGTTTCGGTGGGGGCGGTGCCTTGGTGGGAAGCACCCGCTTTTGTTCCCGGTTCCTACACAACGGTGAATATCGATCCGGAGGGTTTCTCCTCCCGTGGCGGCACAGTGACCTTCCAGTTTGATCGTCAAGGCAACTATGCTGGTAGCCCCCGGCAGGCACCGACGCTGGCATCGATTGACGGCAACAACACGACTTTTTTAGGTGTTGATTCAAACTTATTGCCCAATGAAGACGGCGAGCCGGATGGCTTTCCCAACTTTTTTGGTACCTCTGCGGCCGCGCCAAATGCCGCGGCAGTTTCCGCTTTGTTACTTGAGGCCTATCCCGGCGCTAGCGTATCCCAACTGATTCAGGCCTTGACCGATAGCGCAATCGACGTTGATGGTCGCCGTGCCGGTGCTGGGGACGACGATGTGACCGGGGCCGGGCTGGTGGATGCCGATGCCGCGGCGGTTCGCCTCGCAGCGCTACTGGCTGATGACGCCGGCGGCGATAGCGGCAATGGCGATACAGACAATGGCTCGGGCAGTGCCGCTGGTGGTTCATCCAGCGGTGGCAGCCGCAGTGGTGGCGGAGGCGGCGGTGGTTGCTTTATTGCCACGGCCGCCTACGGTAGCTACATGGCTGACGACGTCAGGGTATTGCGGGAGTTTCGAGATCGCGTGCTCTTACAGAGCCAGTGGGGCACGGCCTTTGTGAAGTATTACTATCGTTACTCCCCGGCAGTGGCTAATCAGATTGCCGCGAGCGACAGTCTCCGCGCGCTGACCCGGTGGACACTGACCCCGCTGGTGTACAGCGTCAAATATCCTCTGGCCGCGCTGATGTTGGGGCTGTTATTGATTGCATCCCTCGTGGGCAGAAAATGGCGGAGCGCGGCCTGAGAGCGTTGATTTATAACGCTCGCCTCAGTAGACTGCGGGTCGCTTTTCAGCGGCCTACCGCAGCTTTGCTCTTACGCCGAATTGGCATGCCTAGCTCGGCGAAGAAAAACTTCGCCAACCCTCCCTGCCCGGGTGGTGAAATCGGTAGACACAGGAGACTTAAAATCTCCCGACCGTTTAGGTCGTGCCGGTTCAAGTCCGGCCCCGGGCACCAATAAAATCAACTTATTCCCAAAGTTCTTCCCATGCTTGTCGACACGTGGCCCTAATCTGGTGGCCGCGCAGTAGCCGTTTGTGATCATCCGGAGTATTGCTGTTGCGCAAACGCAATGATGCCTTGTGTTTTCAGCTAACGAAGCTAACTACCAAGGGCATATGATCGCTTAAGCTTATCCAGTCTTCGTATCGGCCCACCTCGATATCGGCAGCGCCAAGTAAGTCTGCAGAAAGAAAGGCATAGTCGATATGGTAGGGATTTTCTTGCTTGCGGTGTAAGAACAGCGTTGGTTGTGATTCCTTCCCGGCATTTTCATTGCTGCAGTGGTGATAAAGGCTGCGGAGCCCCAGCCTTTCCAGTTCTGCCACCGTGTCCGAGTGGCTCCACCAGCGGTCTGGTTTGTCCCATCGGGTGTTGCTGTTGAAATCGCCAATAAGAATAGTGCGTTCCTTGCTCAGATTGCTGTGATGGATTTGAAGGTATTTCCAAAGCTGCCCCATGTAACCGAAGGCTTGATCTTCCTTGCCTTTCGTCCATACCGCCAGGGCGGTGATGGTGTGATTAACGGTAAACGGCAGAAATAGGCGTAGCTCATTAGTTTGCCAAGTGATACTTCGGCTGGCGCTTCTCAAGCCGGGGATTGTAAATTCACCATGCCAGTCTAATTTTTGCACTGTGTTACCGTTTCGCGGAAAAACCCCAAGCCCTTTGTTTTTCGATTCTCCCAGCCAAAGGTAGTCGCCAGCCCACTCTTTGTACCCAGCCGTTGATCGTGACGGGTCTTCGCATTCTTGGATGATAAGAAGGTCGGCGGCGAGTGGCGCGAGGGCATGGTATTTCTTTCTGAAAGCGCCGTTACAGTTCCACGTGATGATTTTCATTAGTGCTCCATTGTCATCCGCGTTTCAGGCCGATTTTGCCAAACTGGCACTAATTTACGGCAGAGCTGGAATTCTCCACCATCTAATCTAGATGCTGACAGTGGTTGATCATTTTAGCTACCGATGCATTTAGCACGCGGACGTTTACCCATGCTCGGCTTAAAAAACGCTGCACAGCTATTCAGCTAGAATTCAGTGTTCGAGGCCAATACTCCTCCAAAAACTGGAGGAATTCCCATGAAAAAAACAGTGTTGATGGCGTCTTTGGCAGCCTTGGCCGCATCGGTTCCGGCCCAGGCAAATCACTATGGGCGTGCTTACAATGCGTCACCCACCATGTATTTCTTCGGCGGTGTCAGCTCGTCGGATTACAACCTGTCTCGCGAAGATGTGCGTTTCAGTTTTGGCGATGGCTCGTTGCGCAGTATTGATCAAGACAATCAGTCTGTGGCCTGGGATGTTGGTGTGGGTTATCGAATAGGACCGGTGCTGTCGATGGAGTTTGGTTATGTTGATTTGGGGGAGTTTGCGGTAAGCGCCCAATCGGACGGCTCAGCAGCGGCGCTCAATGGTTATGCGCCGGGGCGGGTGGATATCGACGCAAGTACCGACGGGGTTTTTCTGGGGCTCAATGTCCATACACCCGACTCTGAGCCCGTCGGCCTGTTTCTTCGCGGAGGGATATACAGCTGGGAAGTAGAGGGCCAGGTGCAGGACAGTGCCCGCCGGGGGCGGTTTCTGGTTGATGGGGTGGATCCCTTTGTCGGTGCTGGAGTGCGGTTGGCGCTGGACAAACACATCCAGGTGCAGCTCGGCTATAACTACTACTTTGTTGATGATGACAGTGCACTGGATTTTGGTACGGGTGTGGTTGGCGCAGACCTGTTTTTCTACTTCTAAAGACGAAGGGCGGTGGCGGCCGCTGCGTTTGGCCGCCAGCCCCGTTTAATCTTCTCACTTCACCAGCGCGCATTGCCGGGCAATTTGCGCGATAATCCCGCTCTCATTACTGCCTGACGCACCGCCGTGTTGGGCGGCCATTGCGATAACAACAATTCAAAACCAGAACACCACCGACCTTTCGTGATCGGAAGCTGGTGCACAAATTAGGGGAGTGCGATGAGCGATATTGAAGTGCTTATTAATGGCAAAACCCACCAAATCAGCGTTGAGGACGGGACGCCCTTGCTTTGGGTGCTGCGTGAACAGCTGATGATGACCGGCACCAAATTCGGGTGTGGTCTGGGTCTGTGCGGCGCCTGCACCGTGCATCTTGACGGCAATCCGGTACGCAGTTGCAGTTATCCCGCCCAGCTCGCCAATGGTCGCAAAATTACGACTATTGAGGGCTTGGCGCCGAGTGACGATGAACTTCATCCGGTTCAGCAAGCCTGGCTGGAAATGAACACGCCGCAATGCGGGTACTGCCAGTCGGGCCAGATCATGTCGGCGGCGGCCCTGTTGGCCAGCAACCCTCAGCCCAATGACGGCGAAATCGATGCGGCCATGTCGGGTAATTTGTGCCGCTGTGGCACGTATCCGCGAATTCGCAAAGCCATTTACCATGCCGCCGCGCTGCTGGCGGTTGAGGCGGCACCGCTGGCAAGTGAAGAGGTGCAAAAATGAAAATGAAGCGGCGTCAGTTTCTGAAATCCACTGCCTTAGTGGGCGGTGGGTTCGCGGTGGGTTTTCATTTGAGTAGCTGCGAACAACCTCCGAATCCGGGCAGTGCCGATGAGCTGAGTCCCAACGCGTTTTTGCAGTTGAATAGCGCGGGCGAAATTGTGCTGCAATTGCACAAGTCTGAAATGGGGCAGGGGGTTTACACCGGTATGGCGACCCTCGCAGCAGAAGAACTGGGTATCAACCCTGCTGAACTCAAAATCGTGCAGGCGCAGTTTCATCCGGCCTACCGCGACCCGGAAATGCGGGCAATGGTGACCGGCGGAAGCACGTCTTTAAAAGGCGCATATCAGCCGCTCCGGGAAGCCGCGGCGGTGATGGGGGAGTTGCTGCGCCACGCGACCTCCTACCAGCTTGGGGTGCCGAAAGAGCGGGTATTTCTGCGCAATGGTCACGGCATTTATGAGGACCAAATGGTGAGTTTTGCGGAGCTGCTGCCGGTCGCTCGCAAACTTCCCCTTCCCGAACAGCCGCCGCTGAAGGCTAGCCGGGATTTTCGTTACATTGGCCAATTCGACCAGCGGTTGGACAACCGGGACAAAGTGACCGGTAAAGCCCAGTTTGGACTGGATGCTCAGTACCCCAACGCGCTTACGGCAGTGTTGCTGCGTTGTCCCCACTTTGGAGGCTCCCTGACCTCTTTCGACGCCGCCAAGGCGCGGGAGAAGTCGGGTGTGCACGCGATCTTTGAAATGGATGGTGCCATTGCGGTGGTCGCGACCTCCTACTGGCAGGCCCGGCAGGCGGCGAATCTGGTTGAGGCGGAGTGGGACAAGGGCCCGCTGGCGGGGTTGTCGAATGCAGAAATCAGTGACCGTCGACGTCAGCAACTGGACAGCGATGAACGCCGCACCGCCGAGGAGGTTGGTGAGGAAAACCAGTTTACCGGTGCGGTGTTTAGCGCAGAATATCAGGTGCCCTTGCTCGCCCACGGCACCATGGAGCCGATGAACGCATTGGCAGTGGTGAATGACCAAACCCTGGAAATCTGGTCTGGCAATCAAGCCCTGGAGATTGCCAGAAGTGCAGTTGCCGATGCAGTGGGTTTCCCGCGGGAACAGGTGGTGATCCACAACAGCATGCTTGGCGGTGGTTTCGGTCGGCGCCTCAACGCAGATTACCTGGTCGAGGCAGCAAAATTGGCCGTGCATTTGGCATCGCCGGTCAGGGTGGTGTGGAGTCGAGAAGATGACATCCGCCACGATTTTTATCGGCCGGGGGCGGCCGCGCGGCTGACGGCCAAAATAGACGATGGCCGATTAACGGGTGTGCATGCCGAAGTGGTTTGTCCGAGCCTGCTCAAGCACTTTGTGCCGACCGTTACTAACAGTCTGCTACCGGCGTGGACCCCGGATCGTCTGCACAGCCTGGTGGGTGGTCTGATCTCCGGATTTGACCCCACCGTCACCGAAGGGCTGGTGAAATACGGTTACCAATTTGGCTATACCAAAACCGACTTTATCGAGGAGGTTTCGCCGGTGCCGGTCGGATTCTGGCGCTCGGTCGGGCATTCTCACAATGCCTTCTTTATCGAAAGTTTTGTCGATGAACTGGCTCATGAATTCAAGCAGGACCCGGTGGCCTTTCGTCAGCGCCTGCTACCCACCCAGGGCCGCCACCAAACCGTGTTAAAGCTGGCGGCGGAAAAGGCCGGGTGGGGCAATCCCAAGGCGGGGCAGTTCCAGGGTGTGGCCTTACATGAGTCGTTCAATTCCATTGTGGCCCAGGTGGTGGATCTGTCGGTGGAGCACGGCCAGATTCGCGTCCACAAGGTGGTTTGTGTGGTGGACTGCGGGCTCGCGGTCAACCCGGATATTGTGCGCATGCAAATGGAGAGTGGCATTATTTTCGGGCTGACGGCGGCATTAAAAGGGCAGATCACCCTGCGAGACGGTGCGGTGCAACAAAGCAACTTTCACGACTACGAACTGTTGCGTCTGTTTGAATCGCCAGAAATTGATGTGGTAATTGTCGATAGTCACGACGCACCCACGGGGGTGGGTGAGCCCGGCGTGCCACCAATCGCGCCGGCCGTCGCCAACGCGGTCTTTGCGGCGACTGGACAACGTTTGCGAGCGCTGCCGCTAAGGCTTGCGCCGTCGGCGTAAGCCGGTGGCAGTCTCAGCCCAATCCGCCTAATATGGAATGTTTTCTGGGTACACATTGGCGACTTTGGGTTGAGGTCTAGCATGAATAAAATCCGCTATCCATTTGATGAAAAACCAATAAAAGGAGATTGGATAGCGGTTGCGCCAGGGGTTTACTGGTTGCAGATGGCGCTGCCAATGGCCCTGGATCACATCAATCTTTATGTCTTGGACTCGCCCTCAGGCTGGTGGATTGTCGATACCGGCATGAAGGTGGGTGATACGCGGGAATGCTGGGAGCAGCTGTTTGCCGGCCCGATGCAGGGCAAGCCGGTGGTGGGGGTCATTTGCACTCATATGCATCCGGATCATATCGGCCAGGCGGGTTGGCTGTGCGAACACTGGCGCGTGCCGCTGTATATGAGTTTTGGCGAATACCTCGCCGCCCGGGCCTTTGCCGAGGTGAAAGGCGGTAGTCTGTCCTGGACCACCGAGGAGTTTTACCTGCGCGCTGGCGTGCCCCAGGAGCATTTGACCGCCGCCGGCAAAAAATTCCGGGGTTTTAGTCATATCATCGAGCCGGTGCCGACCAGTTATCGCCGGCTTCGAGAGGGCGATCATCTGACCATTGGCGACCGTTGCTGGCAGGTCATCACCGGTAGCGGTCATTCGCCGGAGCATGTCTGTCTTTACAGTGCCAGTGACAAGCTTTTGCTTGCCGGGGATCAGATCATTCCCCGCATTACCTCCAATGTGAGCGTGATGCCAACGGAACCAGAGGGCAATCCCCTGGAGGACTGGCTGGCGTCACTGCGGAAATTCAAGCGCAGCATTGCCGAGGACACCTTGGTGCTGCCCGCGCACAATGCCCCGTTCTATGGAGTGAAGACCCGGCTGGAGGATTTGCTGGCGCACCACGAAGGGCATTTGGCGGCCATTGAGGAGGCCTGCGTTGAACCCAAACGGGCGATGGATTTATTAGGAGTGTTGTTCAGTCGCCGTCTGGCAGCATCGCAAATCAGCCTCGCGCTGGGTGAAGCGATCGCCCATCTAAACTACCTGATGATTGAGGGGCGGCTGCAGCGAACCCTCCACGAGGACGGCGTTTACCGGTATCAGAATTTGTACCCGGGCGCGCCGCGGTTTCGCGGGCAAATTGATCGCAGCGCGCCGCTGATGGAAGTATAGCGTGGGGGAGGTGTAGTGGTGGTGCAATCGGCCTGTGTCTTTTGCGACATTATCGCCGGCACTGGCCCGGCGGAAATTCTCTACCGGGATGCCCACAGCGTAAGCTTTCTGGATATTATGCCGTCGGCACCCGGGCATGCCTTGGTGGTGCCGGTAAACCATCACACCGACCTGTTCAGTCTGTCCGCGGAAGAGTTGGCGGCCATCGCTTGCCACAGTCAGTTTCTCGCCCGGCATATTATGGCTGCCTGTGGCGCAAAGGGCATGGGCGTTCATCAGCTTAACGGCGCGTTGGCCGGGCAGACCGTGTTCCACTACCACAACCACCTCATTCCCGCCTACCCGGGGGTGCGGCGGGGCTTGCATGGTCGCCAGCGCGCCAGCGCCGCCGCCTTGGCGGAAACGGCAGCGGCCATTCGCCAGCAAATCCTCGACCCCCAGTCGAATTAGGGCAGCGGTTTATTGGGCGCGGCCTCGCCGTTTTGTCGGTTTATTGCTTCCTGCCTGGGGGTAGGTTCTTGCTCCGGCTCCGAGCCTTTCGTGACTTCTGGCGGCACAAAACTGATGATGGTGTCGCCTTCCTGAAACTTCCTTTCATCCTGAGTTAGCCATTGCAGCTTGCCGTCGTCTCTTTTAACGGCCATGCGGATGCTGCCCTCGGCAAGATTCTGCAGAAATTGCTTTTCGGTGAAAGTATCGGTGATGGTGGTTTTGCGAAAGTGCCAGCCCCGGATCAGGCGTGTCCATAGCTCGGCATAGGAAACCCGTTCGCTAAAGGCGGTCACGCCGCGACGGGTTTCCGCCACGGTGCGCGCTTGGCGCTCGTCGCCGCTGTCGTAGGGCTGAAAGACCCGGTGGCGACCGAGGTGGGGAGCGTAATGGTTGCACACCATTGAGTTGTAATGGTTGTTCCCGGTAGCCGCCAGCACGGTATAGACATTGTCCAACGCCAGCGCCTCATCGGCCATGTCAGACAACACTTCGCCAAACCAGGTGTCCACGCCTTGCTGGCGGGCGTTTTGCAGGCGGCCCCATTCGCTGTCAGCAATGATCACGTCCTGCTTCATTTTTTTCATCACCAGGGCCAGCTCAACGCTCCAGGGCGAGGCGCCAACGATGAGCACCTTTCCTTTTCCCGGTGAGCGCAGCTTGAGGAATTTGGTTAAGGGGCCGAGGGAAAAACCGTGGGCGATAACGGTGGTGAAAATGATCATGAACACGGCCGGCACGAGATAGCGAGCGTCCTCAAAGCCGGCGTCTATCAACGCGGGCGCAAAGGCCCCCGCAGAGGCGGCCGCCACCACCCCGCGCGGTGCTATCCAGCCGACTAACAGGCGGTCTCGCCAGTCACAGCCGGTGCCGATGGTAGCCAGGAACACCGCCAAGGGCCGAACCACCAGCAGGAAGGCCGCGACCATGACCACCAGCGGCAGGTGAATGGTGCGAAGGTCCTCCAGGGTCAGCGAAGCGGTGAGCACCACAAACAGGAAGGACACCAGCACCAGGGTGATGTACTCCTTAAAGCGGCGCATTTCGTCCAGCGAGCGCAGGCGCATGTTGCCCATCACAATCCCCATCAGCGTGGTCGCCAGCAGGCCGGACTCATGCTGCACCAGGTCTGAAATGGCGTATACCGCCAACACTGAGGCGATGATGGAGGGGGCTTTCAGGTATTCGGGAATCCAGCCTCGACGGAACAGCGCGCCCAGGGTCCAGGCAACACCACCCCCTAATACCAGTGAGACGCCTGCGGCAAGACCGAGGCTGGCAAGAATATGACCGAAGGCCGGACCCTCACCGGAGTACAGCAAATACTGGTATACCAGCACCGCGAGCAAGACCCCGATAGGGTCATTGATGATGCCCTCCCATTTCAGGTAGGAGGCCGTGCGCCGATTCAGTTTGGCGTGTTTCAGGAGCGGCATAATCACCGTGGGGCCAGTGACCACCAGGATGGCGCCGAGCAGCGCCGCAATACCCCACTGGAGGCCACCGATATAGTGCGCCGCCAGGGTACCGATTCCCCACGCCAGTACCACGCCGATGGAGGTCAGCCGCCGGGTGACTTTGGCGGTTTCGCGCAGCTCGTGAAATTGCAGGTTGAGGCCGCCCTCAAACAAAATAATGGCAACGAACAGGGAGGTTACGGCTCTGAGGCCTTCACCAAACTCCTGTTGTGGTTGGAGCCAGCCGCTGATTGGCCCGAGTAGCAGGCCGCCGGCAGCAAGTAAGACGATGGCGGGCAGGCGAAAGCGCCAGGCAAGCCATTGGCAGAAAATTCCGGCTACCAACACGGCAGCCAAGCTGGTTGTCATAATGTCGTTATCCCTAAGTCGCCGAGCTTCAGCCTTTGAGTGTAGGACCTTTACAAGCTTTCCGAGCGCGCAAAAACGCCGCCATGCTTGCGCAAAGTTGGGACCTCGGTCAAGGGCTCCTGTTCGCTGATGCATTAGCATGCAATGCGCAATTTGGCGCAATTGGGTGTTACGGTTAGGAAGGGATAGATGGTTTTTGCTGCAAGGGAGTGGTCAATGGGATTTCTACAAAGATGGATTGTCGCGGCAGTCTTGTCAGGCCTGACCGCCTGCGCCAGTCAAACCGGGGAGCGGGAGTTTACCCTGGCGTCCGGCGAGCGGGTGCATTTTGCGGGGCAGATGGACGACGATGCCTTTGTGGAAGGGAAAGCCACGTTCTCTCCAGCCGACGCCTCGGCCGAATTGACCTCCTTCGAAGGGCACTTTGATGCTGCCGGATTTCCCGCAGCGGGCAGGATGGAGCAGGTCCTGCTCGGTACCGGTGGCGAATTGTTGACCCTGCATTTGATCGGTAACTTTGACGTTCACCATGAGAGGCTGACGATCGACTTTCTCGGTGAGTTCATCCTGCTCGACAGCCGCGGTCGCACCCTGGCCGAGGGCAGCGACAGTCGCTGGCAGGGGATGTATGCCGACGCCAACCCCTATCTCGCACCTGGCCAGCTTGGGTTGAACGGCGCTGTTACCTATCGCCAGCACCGCCGGGATTTGCCCCTGGCCGAGAGGCAGCTGGGGCTGATCGACATACAGCGGCCATTGCGCGGGCCATTTCTTGTTGCGGGTGCCTTCTACCAGGGGGCGCCTCAGGGTGAGATTCGCATTACGGCAGAAAATATCGGTGGCAAGGCGTATCTGACCGAGCACCAGTTTTTCAGTGATTATCTCCGCTATTTCTACTACGAACCGGGAAGCTTTAGCGCCATTGACCTGCTCGGTGACTGCGCTGACACACCGACGTTAACGGTGCCGATCAAGATCATGCAGGCCTTTGCCTACGACTGTGCTAACACCGTATTTCTGGCGGTGAGCCCGGAGTTTCGGGGAGCCCAGGTCGCGATTCATGCTGAGGATATTGATAACAGTGGTGCGGTTAAGCGGATTCAGGTTCGCCGCGGGGAGCGGCTGATCGATATGCAGGTTGATGGGCAAATGCTCTATGACGGCACCCTGATCCCGCAGGGTCAGGTGTTGGAGTTTTATCGAGGAGGGCTGCAATCCCTGCGCGATTACCATCAGGGCCAGCCGGTTGGCATTGGCATCAGCGTTGATGGTGATCAGGCACGTTACCGCCGTTACCACTGGCCTGAGGCGACCCTAACCTTGCCGCCCCCAACGTTGATGCCCGCCCTGTCGGCTCAGTACCGGCAACGCCAAGCCGCCGTGGCAGACCTGGTTGGCAAGCCTCGCGCGTCCAAGCGGGAGACCCTGGCCAGCGCAAATCAGTTGATCGATAACGCGACCTTGCCGGCAGAGGGCGAGCAGGTAGCTGGTTTGCGTGTTGACCTACAACGCTGGCAGCAAGACAGCCGGGCGAGGGTCACGGCCTGGGCCGACACGGCGGGGCGCAGCGAGGACGCGCTAAACGGTTTGCAGCGCAGTCTGACAACGGTATTGGATCAATGGTGGCAAACCAGTCACCAGCGCGTGGTTGCACAAGGACAGCAGGCCTGCGCAGCCCAGGGCAAAAGTCTGAGTATCCCGTCCTGGCAATGTGATGTGGCGCCGACGGCTGCCACAGAAGCACTCTGCGCCCAGTATTTGGGGGAGGAAACTTGTCAGCAAATGGCGCGGACGTTGGTCATGGGGGATCTGGGCGGCTAGCGGTCCATGCGGCAATAACCGACCGCAACGAAAGACGCTAAGGATAGGCTCCAGCTCAGTCGTCGCCGGGGCCGAGCAAGCGCGAAGAGTCGGTGGTGGTGCGAGTGAGCCCGGTAAACCGAGACAGGATTTGCTGAAACTCGTCTTGGCTGATATCCACCAGCTCCAGCACCCGCCCATACAGCATAATGGTGGGCACGTTGCGACCGCCAAGTTCTTGCTGGGTTTGCTGCAGGCAGTAAAGGATGGTGCGCTCCTTGCGGGTCAGTCCGTCGCGCACATCGGGGATGTTATCCCAGGGGCCAGAGTCATTCATTGCGGTTCTCGCGGGAGGAGGGTTTTTCAATCGGCGATGCGCGCTCGATTGTTTGTTCTGCCTGAAGCCTCGGCGTATGCTCCGATGTACTCTGCCAATCTGCAAGTTTGTTATGGATATTGCTAATGGGACATGGTCATTCCCACCATCACCATCACGATTACGGTGCTGACGGCGAGCAACGAATCGCCTGGGCATTTGCGCTCAACCTCGGCTTCACCATCATTGAGTTTATTGGCGGCGCGTTAACCAACAGCACCGCCATTATGGCCGATGCCGTCCACGACCTCGGTGACAGTTTGGCCATCGGCTTGGCGTGGGTGCTGCAACGGCTGGGTCGGCGCAGCGCCAGTGACAGCTTCACCTACGGCTACCGTCGATTATCCCTTTTGGGCGCCCTTATAAATGGTTTGATCTTGATTGGTGGCTCGGTATGGGTGCTGTCCACGGCGATCCCGCGTTTGTTTGACCCGGTCATGCCTGTGGCAGAGGGGATGTTAGCCTTGGCGGTGTTGGGGGTAGCGGTCAATGGATATGCTGCTTACCGCCTGAGTGAAGGCAAGAGCCTAAATGAAAGGGTGCTCAACTGGCATTTGATTGAGGATGTGCTCGGCTGGGTGGCTGTGCTGGTGGTGTCACTGGTGCTGATGGTGGTCGACTGGCCCATCCTGGACCCGCTGCTGTCGATCGCTTTCAGTGTGTTTATTTTGGTCAACGTGTGTCGCACCGTTTACCAAACCCTGCGGCTGTTTGTGCAGGCCGTTCCCGATCGCGAACTGCATCGTGAAATTCGCCAGCGCCTTGATGCATTGCCGGAGGTGGACAGTGCCCATCATGTCCACCTGTGGTCTCTCGACGGCGAACATCATGTGCTCACCGCCCATCTCAGTTTGAAACGCGCCCAGGACGCCGCCAGCCAGACCTTGTTCAAGGGGCGCATCGCTAGTGCGTTGGCAGATTTCAGTCTTGCGCATACCACCATCGAACTGGAGTTTCCGGATGAGGCGTGCCGGGATCAGTCGTCGGCGCATCGTCATCATCACGATGCCCCTGTCTGTGGGGACGAAGGCTCCCGGCTGGACTTGCATCCACCAACTGGCGCGACGAAGTGAACAACCTGGATTGCCGAAGATCAAGTCTGCTATCCCGATGCGATAGGGTTTAGAATGCCCGGCCCGTAAAGGGTCCCTTTGGCAACCAGGAATGCATTGTTCATGTGGTTTAAAAACCTGCTGATTTACCGTTTCACTCGTCCATTCGAAATGACTCCAGAGCAGATCCAGGAGAAGCTGGTCGCACGGGAGTTTGCGCCCTGCGGTAGCCAGGAGCTGTTTTCGCTGGGTTGGGTGAGACCGCTTGGGCAGCAGGGAAGCGAGCTGGTGCACGTGACCAATGGCTGCGTCATGGTGTGTGCTCAGCGTCAGGAAAAGGTGCTCCCCGCGGCGGTGGTCAAAGAAGCGCTGGAAGAAAAAGTGCAAATGCTGCGCGAAGACGAAGACCGCAATCCCGGCCGCAAAGAGCGCCTGGAAATGAAAGAAGAGCTGGTCTTTGAAATGTTGCCCAAAGCTTTTGCCAAGTCCCGTAAGCAATACGCCTATATCGACCCAACCAATGGCTGGCTGATTGTTGACAGCGCGACCCACAAACGAGCGGAAGAGCTCATGGTGCTGTTGCGGGAATGCCTGGGCAGTCTGCCGGTGATTCCGGTGGTCGCCAAAAACACCGTTCACCACAGTATGACGGACTGGCTGAAAACTCACGCTCCCGAGGGCTTTAGCTTGGGCGGGGAGTGCGAGTTGATCGACGCTGCTGATGAGAGCGCGGTGATTCGCTGCAAGAATCAGAATCTGGCCTCGCCGGAAATTCTCAGTCATGTGGAGGGCGGCATGTTTGTCAGCAAGCTGGCCATGCAATGGGGCGAGCGGCTGGAGTTTGTCCTCGATGACCAGCTCACAATCAAGCGCCTTCGCTTTGGTGATCTGATTATGGAAAAGGCCGACGATATCCACACGGACTCGGCGGCCGAGCAGTTCGATGTGGACTTTTCAATTATGAGCGCGGAGTTTGCGCAATTTATTCCCGCGATCCTTGGGGCACTGGGCGGCGAGGATCTGAGTGACGTTGATGGGTGAGGGCTGAATGGCGCTTATTTAAGCCGGTCAATCCCGCGACGGTGCACTGCTGTCCGGTATAGATTGAGTCGCAGCTTGCAACTTTACATCGTGGACGGAAACAGCATCTGCCGGGTGTGAGGCGTGATTTACGAAAGTCTGAATATACGACCGGCCGGAAGGGTTACCCCGAAATATCGTCATACCCGCGCACGTAGGTATCCAACATGCTGACGTAGCGGGGGTTTCTGGATGCCCGCGTTTGCGAGCATGACGAAATAGAAATTATTCCGAACAGTAGTGCACCTTCGCGAGAATGAGAATCTGGGCGATATCTGTCTAAAGTAAGTGCCATTGGGGGGGGAGGACTCAGATTGAGGCGCTATTGCCGGTGCGGCAGTGATCCATTGGTCGGGATTGATTCGCGCTGTCGCGCTTACCCCTTCGGGGCGCCTTCGCTGCGCTACGGCGTCTAAAACGCTATCGCGTTTAATGATCGAAACAGGTTATGGCCTGTTTCGCCCCTTCGGGCATGACAGACTGCGTCATGTCTAAAACGCTGACGCGTTTTATCGAACCCGGCGAGGGTTCTCTTCCGTCCCGAACCGGTTAAACAAAAAAGCCCCGGTCGAGAGACCGGGGCTTTTTTCTTTAATGGCGGTGAGGGAGGGATTCGAACCCTCGGTACGTTGCCGTACACACACTTTCCAGGCGTGCTCTTTCGACCACTCAGACACCTCACCGAAACTTTGTCGGCCGCGATGGTGACGGGGTAGCGCGGCCTGTTCTGCAATCGGTTCAGGCCGTTGTCAGGCCCCCGATTTGAGGGCGGCTACTCTATAGCTTTTTGTATTGGAAGGCAATTCCCAGTTTGTAAAATTCGCTGCTGGAAATTTCATAAGGGCAGCGGCCCGGTCTGATCTGGTGTGATCACTTTCGGTGCGACGACTTTTTGCTGCTTTTAATTGGTGCTTTAGTCGCCCTCGGTTGAGGAGGTTGGCGGAGGGAGCGCGGGCGATAGCGCCGCTCTGGCACTATTGCGAATAGGTTTGTAGTAGCATTGCGCACGATTAATCTGTGTTGCGGGCAATTTAGGGCTGGTTTTAGCTGAGTGGAACGCTTTTTGCTGGCTCTGAAGCAAATCGGCATTTGTTGGTAAACGTCCCGTGCGCATGACTTTTGAAGGAATGTATATGGCCTACTCCCCGGAGATGGTATCGCTGTTACAGCAGTTGCGGTCACGTATTTTCGCTGAGTTTGGTATGAAGATCCGCTTGGTGGACCCGGAGTTGCTGTCCACCCTGGGGCAGTTGGGCAAGAAATCCCGCGATCCCTTCACCCGCAAGACGGTAGTGAAGATCATGGAATTGGGGGATATCGACTATGACATTGACGACGTGGACGGCAAGGCTCGCAAGGCTGCCCCGGTTGAGGATGAGGTCGAGGAATCATCGACCATGACCTATCGCGGCAGCAAGATTCCAAAGCCAAAGGCGGCACCAGCGGTCGCTGCTGCTGAGCCCACGGCGGGCAGGCAGGTCAAACAGGTGTACCGCGGTCAGGTGATTTACAAGTAGCTCCCTTCTTATCTCATTTTCTTGTTTGAGACTCTCTTGTTCACGACCCGCTTCGAACGCTGATCGGGCAGGTCGTGCATCAACGCTCCGTGCTATCATTGCGGCTCGATTTTCAGCAAAGCAAACGATGTTATGGCAATGAAATGTGGCATTGTGCCAGTGACGGCATACCAGCAGAACTGTTCAATTTTTGTCTGCGAGGAATCCGGTGCGGCCGCCGTGGTTGATCCCGGTGGTGACATTGAGCAGATTGAGGCTGGCCTTGAGCAGCTCGGTGGCAAACTAGACAAAATTCTATTGACCCACGGTCACATGGATCACTGCGCCGCGGCAGATGTGCTGCGCCAGAAGTACGGGGTGCCCATCATTGGTCCCCACAAGGATGATGCCTTCTGGATCGACCAGTTGCCAAAGTGGTGTGAGATGACCGGCTTTCCACGGGCCGAGGCTTTCACACCTGACCAGTGGTTAAACGAGGGCGATACTGTCGAGCTGGGTAAGCACACCTTTGATGTTCGCCATTGCCCGGGGCACACGCCAGGCCACGTGATTTTCTTTAACAAAGATATGAAAGTGGCAATGGTTGGCGACGTGCTGTTTCAAGGCTCCATTGGTCGCACAGATTTCCCACGGGGCGATCATGACACCCTAATTCAGTCCATTCAGGACAAACTTTGGCCCTTGGGTGACGACGTCACCTTCATACCGGGCCACGGTCCCACTTCCACTTTCGGTCACGAGCGGCAGACCAACCCCTTTGTTGCCGACACACGGTTTGGTTGATCCAACGATGGCGGAATTTACGCATTTTGATGGCCGCGGCAATGCCCAAATGGTGGATGTGACCGATAAGGCATTAACCCAGAGAGAGGCGGTCGCCAGTGGTCGCGTTTTCATGACGGCGCAAACCTTGCAGATGATTGCTGAGGGCAGTCACAAAAAGGGCGATGTGTTGGCGATTGCACGGATAGCCGGTATTCAGGCGGCAAAAAAAACCGCTGACCTGATTCCCCTTTGCCATCCGCTGATGCTCTCCTCGGTGAAGGTCGACTTTAGCCTGCAAGCCGACCAGGGCTGTGTGGACATTGAGGCACGCTGCAAGCTGGCTGGACAGACCGGGGTTGAAATGGAGGCGCTCACCGCGGTCTCCGTGGCGGCGCTAACGATTTACGATATGTGCAAGGCGGTAGACAAGGGAATGCGAATTTGTGATGTCCAGCTCGAGGAGAAAACCGGCGGTCGATCAGGCCATTGGTTGCGCGCCGGGGAGACAGGCGAATGATCAAGGTGCTGTTCTTCGCGAAACTGCGTGAAGCACTGGATTGTGACCAATGCTCCATCGCGTTGGAGTCGGCGTCGGTGGCGGAGTTACGCACCAAACTGATTGAGCAGGGCGGCGAACGATGGGCTCGGGAGCTGACCGCAAAGAACGTGTTGTGCGCGGTGAACCAACGCTTGGCCAAGGATGACCAGCAGGTGACCAGCGGCGATGAGGTTGCCTTTTACCCGCCGGTAACCGGAGGTTAATGCGGTGAAGGTGTCGGTGTCCGTGCAGGAAAAGGATTTTGACCTGGCAATTTTGAGCCGGGTGCTGCGGGCCAGCGCCAACGATGTTGGCGCCATCGCGAGCTTTGTGGGCTGTATGCGCGGCAGCAATGCCAACGGCAGTTTGCGGGAAATGTTCCTGGAGCACTACCCCGGCATGACAGAGCGCAGTATTCGAGAAATTGTTGAAGCTGCAGGTGAGCGCTGGCCCATTGTGGCCTGCTCTGTGGTGCATCGGGTTGGCTGGATTCGTCCCGGTGAGCATATCGTGTTTGTCGGGGTCGCCAGCAGCCATCGCGGGGAAGCCTTCCAGGCCTGCGAATACATTATGGATTACCTAAAATCCCGAGCGCCATTCTGGAAAAAAGAAGTCAATGAAGATGGCAGCGGCGAATGGGTAGACGCCCGTGATAGCGACCGGGAAGCCCTTGCGCGCTGGTAGCCCTGCCCAACCACCACCTAATTACCCTTTCTTTGAGCTGCCCGATCGCTCCGCAACTAAATCCTGTTTTTTGATCTCGCCAAAGGGGCACTTAGCCTGTCATCTGCCACACTGTTGGGCAGGGACTCACGGTGTATAATGCCGCGCTTGCCCATTTGATGAACGAGTGGCGCGGCATTTGAATGACATTGCAAAGGGGATGGTATGAATCTGGATCAGCGGCAATTGCGTAACGCTTTAGGGCAGTTTGCAACGGGCGTATGCGTCGTGACCGCCAATGCCGCCGAGTTGGGGCCCTTTGGTATGACCGTTAACTCCTTCAGTTCAGTGTCTCTCGACCCGCCACTGGTGTTGTGGAGTTTGCGCAATGACTCCGAATGTTTTGAGGCCTTTCGTCAAACACGCTTTTATGCCATCAATGTGCTTCGAAATGACCAACAACAGCTTTCCAACCAATACGCCAGTCCGGTCAATCATCGTCTGTCACCGGAGCATTTTTCGATTGGGAAGACCGGCAGCCCGGTATTGCGCGGCGTGCTGTGCACCTTCGAGTGTGAAATCTGGCAACGATACGACGGCGGCGATCATACGATTCTTGTCGGCAAGGTTTTGGAGAGCCAGAGCAACCCGACTGGAAAACCGCTGGTGTTCCATGGCGGGCTTTACCGGGAACTCTGGTAAATGAAGTTTTGCAGTGAATGCGCGGCGCCGTTGCGGGAGATGATCCCGGAGGGCGACAACCGCCCTCGTTATGTGTGCAGTGCCTGCGATACGATCCACTACCAAAATCCGCGCGTCGTCACCGGGTGTCTGGTGACCGCCGGACGGCAAGTATTATTGTGTCGCCGCGCCATAGAGCCCCGGCTCGGTTATTGGACCATTCCCGCCGGGTTTATGGAGAATGGCGAAACCATGCGGGAGGGCGCCCTCCGGGAAACCTGGGAGGAAGCCGCCGCCGAAGTTGAGGATGTGGCCTTGTATCGCCTGTTTGATATTCCCCATATCAACCAGGTCTACGTTTTTTTTCGGGGTGAGCTTGCCGGCGGCTACGGCATCGGCCCGGAGAGCCTCGAGGTTCGCCTGTTCGACGAACAGGATATTCCCTGGTCAGAGCTGGCCTTTCCCATCGTTACCGACGTGCTAACTGATTACTTCAGTGATCGGCAAGGCGATGAATACCCGGTGCGGGTCAGTAAGCCCAGCCCGCTCTGGGCAAAACAGACGCAGCACAAGCGCAGCTAATTCCCGCGCTGGAGCGTGGACAAGTGAGCCGGCGCTGCCTACATTGCAAGAAGCCTTTTCTATTACGATCAGAAAAACAAATAACCGATAACAAAAAGGGTTCTCGCCATGCAGCACTACAAAATTGTCGACGTGTTTACCCAGCAGGCCTTCAGTGGCGCCCAGATCACGGTGTTTCCCGACGCCAGCGCCCTCAATGACGAGCAGATGCAGCACATCGCTCAGGAAATCAATCATGCCGAGTCGGTCTTTGTCATGCCGGCCGATGGCGGAGGCGATACCGAACTCAAGATATTCTCGCCCCGTGGCCCCCGACCACCGGGCAGCCATAGCTGCGTCGCTGCCGCCTACGTGCTGGCTGAGAGCGGTCATTTTCAGTTTGCCGACGATCGCTGCGACACCCGGCTTCGCCACGCCGGGCAAGCCCTGAACATCAGTCTTCGCCGTGAGGGCGATAAGGTTCACACCCAGCTGTCCCGCCAGCTACAGCCGGAAATCGATCGCTATGTGCCGGATCATCGGGAGTTGCAGCAGATTCTTGGCTTGGGTGAACACGACATCGAGCAGATTAAAGCCCGCAGCCTGTTCGTCAGTTGCGATATCCCTTATTTGATCGTGCCTCTGCGCAGTATGGAGGCGGTCTATCGCGCCAAATATCACGCCGAGGCCTGGGCCCAGAGCAGTGCCTCGTCGATTCCGGTCAGTGAAATCTTGCTCTATTGCCGAGAGAGTGAGCACCCGAGTGTCGACTTTCACCTGCGCCTCCTCGGGCCTCAGATTTCCACCCAGGACGATCCGCCAGTCGGCGCGGCAGTGCCTGCCTTTGCGGCTTACCTTCGGGAAATTCAGCAACTGGGGGAGGGGACCCACAGCTTTTGGGTGGAGCGCGGCCTTCAATCTGCCCGGCAGAGCTTGCTGAAGGTGGAGCTGCTATATAAAGCCTCAGCGCCGCTAACGGTAATGGTGGGTGGTGATGCGGTGCTCGTGGGAGAAGGGCGTTTGTTCGCCTTGTAGAGGCGATAACCGCTATACTCTGGGCCGTTTTTTATCGGGAATAGCGGAGTAAGATGACGACCTCATCGGGCATATTGCTTATTGCTGGCGCAGTGGCGCTGGCGATCGGATTTCTGGCGGCCTGGCTATTGCGCGGCAGAGTGGCGGGGCAGCAGATTGCCCACGCCCAGCAGGCTGCCGAGGCCCTGGAACAGCAGTTGCAGCAGAGCCGCGCAGAGACCTCCGCCCGCAGCCATGCTGAACAACAGGCCCTGCAACAATTGGCGGCCCTGCGATCTCGGGACGAGGCCCAATCCCGGCAGGTGGCGACGCTGGAAGAGCAGCTCCAGGCGGTTCGGCAGCAGTGCGCAGAGCTGAGTATCAAACTGACCCAGCGGGACAGTGAGTATCAGCACCTCAAAACCACCTCGGATGAAAAAATCACCTTGCTCAACGATGCTCGAAAGCAGTTAACCGAGCAGTTCGAACAGTTGGCCAATCGCATCTTTGACGAGAAAACTCAGCGTTTTCAACGCAGCAGTCAGGATAGTTTAGAACTGTCGCTCAAGCCCTTTCGCGAACAGTTGAAAGATTTTCGTACCCGGGTTGACCATATCTACGACAGCGAAAACCGCGAACGGGGTGAGCTGCGCGAACAGCTCAAAAGTCTGCAAGACATGAATCGCAGTATCAGCCGTGAGGCCCAGAATCTCACCAAGGCCCTGAAGGGCGACAACAAAGCTCAGGGCAACTGGGGTGAAGTCATCCTTGAGCGGGTGTTGGAAGAATCGGGATTGCATAAGGGCCGGGAGTACGAAACCCAGGCCAGTTTCGCCGATGAGAGTGGCCGCCGCCGACAGCCGGATGTCATTGTTCATTTGCCGGAAGACAAAGACATTATCATTGATGCCAAGGTATCGCTGATTGCCTATGAGCGCTATTGCAGTGCCGAAGATGAGGCTGAGCGGGCTGCGGCATTGCGCGAACATATTCAATCCGTTCGCCAGCATGTCAGCGGGCTGTCCACCAAGGCCTACCAGCATATTGAGGCCATCCGCAGTCTCGATTTTGTGTTTATTTTCATTCCTATTGAAGCCGCTTTTATGGCGGCCTTTGAGCACGATCCGGACTTGTTTCGCAGTGCCTATGAGAAAAACATCATTGTTGTCGGCCCCACAACCTTGCTGGCAACACTGCGCACGGTGCAGAGCATCTGGCGCTACGAACGACAAAACCGCAACGCCGAAAAAATCGCCGCGGAAGCGGGCGCCTTGCATGACCAGTTTGCCCTTGTAGTGGAATCGTTAGAGGAAATTGGCAAGCATCTGGAACGCGGGCAGGGTGCGTATGATAAAACCCTCAAGCGGATGACCGAGGGGCGGGGCAACCTGGTGGGCCGGGTTGCGCGCCTGGAGGCCCTTGGTGCAAAGGTGAAAAAGCAGCTTCCCAGCGCTCTGGTCGAGCGCGCGGATGTGGATGCGACAGACAATGACAATCCTGATGAAGAGTGAGGACAAACGTGGCATTTCCAAAAGTTGGCAATATGGCTCCGGCATTTACCCTGTGTGATCAGAACGGTGACAAGGTCAGCCTGAAGGATTTCAAGGGCAGCAAGAATGTGGTGCTGTACTTTTACCCCAAGGCCAAAACACCGGGCTGTACGGTGCAGGCCTGCGGTATTCGGGACAGCCGCAAAGCTTTCGATAAAGCCGATACCGTGGTGTTAGGTGTGAGCCCGGACCCCGTGGCCAAGCTGAAGAAATTTGAAGAGAACCCTAAAAAGGAAGAGGCGCCGCTGAACTTCACCCTGCTGTCAGATGAGGATCATGCTGTTGCCGATAAATATGGTGCCTGGGGGCCTAAGAAATTTATGGGCCGGGAGTATGACGGTATTCTTCGCACCACCTTTATCATCGGCAAGGACGGTCGCTTGAAGCACGTGATGGAGAAGGTGAACACCAAAACGCACAATGAGGATGTGTTGACCCTGATCAACGAGCTGGGCCTGGCCTAGTCATATCGTGATCTGGCGCCGTCATTCCGGCTGCGCCAGCCAAGGGCCGAAAACGGCTTGGAGGAACGCAAAGCGATGGAACCACTTCCCCATGTGTACACGGTGCGCGCGGTCGGCAACCGTCAGGCGGTTGCCCTGCACTGTGAATCTGATGATCTGCCGTCATTGAGTGTGGCCGGTCCCGCGGAGTTCGATGGCCCCGGCGATCTATGGTCGCCGGAAACCCTGCTGACCGCCGCCCTGGCCAACTGCTTTGTGTTGTCATTCAAGGCGATTGCCACAGCGTCGCGCTTTGAGTGGCTGGACCTGCAGTGCGAGGTTGAGGGAGAGCTGGATAAGGTAGAGCGCAGCTTGAAGTTCACCCGTTTTCATCAGCAGGTGGTGCTGCGCATCAGTGATGAAAGCGGGCGTGAAAAGGCGGCAAAATTATTGGAGAAGGCCGAAGGCGCCTGCCTGATTGGTAACTCCCTTAACGCGCAGATCACGCTGGATTATAAAATCACCGTCGCCTGAAGCTGGCTCACTGGTCCTGTTTCCCCGGGGTGCTGTCTGTGTCTACGGCATCGGTTGCGCCATCTTGGCTGGCATCGACCGGTTCGCCCGCTGACCCATCCCGGATTCGCCGAAACAGTCGGTACTGATCGAGATCCTTCACCACCAGGTCGAGACACAGTTTGAGTACCACCGCATCGTCGATAAAACCGGCGATGGGGATGAAATCCGGCAGGGCATCCAAGGGCAGCAAAATATAGAGCAGGGCGGTGGAGATCGAGCCAATCGACCACCACGGTATTTCCCGGTAATTACCCTTGGCGTAGTCCTGCAGCATTTGAAACAAGACTTTCACCTGATCAATGTAGGGCGCGAGTTTGGCGCTCGCCTGAACCCGGTCCAAAATTCGTTGGCGGTTGCTAAGCGCCTTATCGACCTTGGCCTCATCCTGATGGGCGGCGCCCTCATCAAGAATCTGTTTGGCGCGCTTGCGGGAAAATAATGTCACTGAGCAACTCCAGACCGATTTACATTCCATTCTATGCGGGTGGGCACAGCAGGTAAATCCGCGGCGGAAGCCGTCGGCATGACTCGCTTTGGCTCAGGGCCTTGTGTAGTATTGCAGGCTGATTTTTCTGCTCTGCTGGCTCACACCGCAGCGCGTATAAAACCCTAAGCTAGCCCTACGAAGGAAGTCCCATGAGCTTTTTTATCTCTCAAGCCCACGCCCAATCCGGTGCGGCCGGTGCGCCCCCCGGCGGTGAGCTGTTCCAGATTGGTTTTCTGGTGCTGATGTTTGCCCTGTTTTACTTTATTGCGATTCGCCCCCAGCGCAAGCGCCAGAAAGAGCACGCCGCGATGATCTCGGCGCTGAGCAAGGGCGACGAGGTCGTTACCAGCAGCGGCATTCTCGGCAAGATCAACAAGCTGGATGACGACTATGTGGTTGTGAGCGTGAGCGATAATGTGGAGCTCAAGTTCCAGCGCTCCGCCATTCATGCGGTGTTGCCGAAGGGTACCCTGAAAGCCATTTGATCGATTTACAACGCCCCGCCAGTCGGGGCGTTTTTTTGCAACGTTAGTGATGACGGTGCCGCCGATGACAAACCACCCTGCAGAAAATTCGCTTCAGCTCCCTCCACGTCTTTCCCTGGCGCAATTGCCGACTCCCTTACAAGCCCTGGACCGACTCAATCAGCAAATCGGCGGCCCCCGCATTTGGGTAAAGCGCGACGATCTGACGGGCAGCGTGTTATCCGGTAACAAGGTTCGCAAGTTGGAGTTCAGTCTGGCCCAGGCACAGGCTGAAGGTTGCGATACGGTGATTACCTGCGGTGGCCTGCAATCCAACCACTGCCGGGCCACCGCCTTGCTGTGTGCCCAGCTGGGATTGAAATGCCACCTGTTGCTGCGCGGCGAACCGAGTGGTCACCCCGATGGTAACTTGCTGCTGGATCACCTGGCTGGTGCCGAGATTCACTGTTATCCCGCCCGCCAGTACCAATACCAGCTAACAGATTTGCTGCGCCAGTGGCAGCAGCATTATCAGGACTTGGGGCGGCGCGCCTTTGTAATCCCAACGGGGGCGTCTGACGGCATTGGTGTCTGGGGCTATTTTGAAGCCTGCCGGGAACTCAAGGCAGATTTTGAGCGCGCCAATATTTCGCCGCAGCATATTGTGTGCGCCACCGGCTCTGGCGGCACCCAGGCAGGCCTCACCGCCGGTGCCCATTGGTATGGCCTGAATGCCCAGGTATGGGGCGTGAACGTGTGTGATGACGAGGCCTGGTTTCTCAATAAAGTGGCTGCAGATTTGGCGGATTGGCACGCCCGCTATCAGCTACCGGTAGATGCAGCCAGCCTGGCGGTTAAGGTCATTGACGGCTATGTTGGCCCGGGCTATGCAATAGCAGAACAAGAGATCTACAAATGCATTGCCCAGGTCGCGGCTCTGGAAGGTCTGGTTCTGGATCCGGTTTACACCGGCAAAGCCTTCTTCGGCATGCTGCAAGAACTCCGCGCAGGCCGCTTTGGTGATGCTGGTGATATTGTATTCGTGCACACCGGCGGGGTGTTTGGCGTGTTCCCCCACAAACAACACTTCGAATTCTGAGTAATTCGTTATAACAATAGGAGCGTCTATGGAGACCATCAGCCTGTGGGTTGGCGCGGTCAACGGCATTGTCTGGGGACCGTTAATGCTGGTGCTGATACTGGGCACAGGCGCCTGGTTAATGGCCGGGCTGGGCTTTATGCCGCTGCGGGGAATTGGTACTGCCTTTCGCATACTCTGGCGCGGGCGCGAGGGTCGGGGCAGTGGTGAGATCAGCCCGTTTCAGGCGCTGGCGACTTCGCTTTCGGCCACCATCGGCACGGGCAATATCGCCGGCGTGGCAACGGCTATTGCCTTGGGCGGACCGGGGGCGCTGTTCTGGATGTGGTGCACGGCCCTGGTGGGCATGGCCACCAAGTATGCCGAGGCGGTGCTGGCGGTGAAATTTCGTGAACAGGCCGATGACGGCAGCTTTAGCGGCGGCCCCATGTACTATATCAAAAATGGTCTCGGCCCAAAATGGCGCTGGCTGGCCGGGCTGTTTGCTTTCTTTGGCGCCTTTGCCGGCTTTGGCATCGGCAACACCGTGCAGGCTAATTCCGTGGCCGACGCGCTGTTTACCACCTTTGCGGTTCCCTACTGGATCACCGGTCTGGTGCTGTTAGTCGGTGTCGCGCTGGTGGTGCTCGGCGGGGTAAAGCGCATCGCCCATGTGGCAGGTTACCTGGTGCCGATCATGGCGCTGGCCTATATGGCGGTGGGCCTGCTCGTGCTGGTTCTGCACATCAGTGAGGTTCCGGGGGTAATTGCCCTGGTGGTCGACAGCGCCTTCAATGGCACTGCGGCGGTGGGTGGCTTTGCCGGGGCCGGTATTGCCGCGGCGATTCGCTTTGGGGTTGCCCGGGGTGTGTTTTCCAATGAGGCGGGCCTGGGCAGTGCACCCATTGCCCATGCAGCGGCCCAAACCAACAACCCGGTTCAGCAGGGCATGGTCGCCATGCTGGGCACTTTTATCGACACGATTCTGGTGTGCTCGGTCACCGGCTTTGTGATTCTGATATCGGGCCAGTGGCAAACCGGCGAGAGCGGTGCGGCGTTGTCGGCAAATTCCTTTGAGGCTTTATTGGCCGGTGGCCATTACATCGTGGCGGTGGGATTGGCGGTATTTGCCTTTACCACCATGTTGGGCTGGGCTTACTACAGCGAACGTTGCGTGGTGTACTTTTTTGGCAGCCGCGCCGTGATGGTTTTTCGCATTGCCTGGGTCATCGCGATTCCCCTGGGCGCGGTGGCAAAGTTGAGTTTTGTCTGGCTGCTCGCCGATACCCTGAATGCGCTGATGGCGATTCCCAACTTGATCGCCTTGCTGTTGTTAAGCCCGGTCGTGTTTTCGCTGAGCAAGGGCGCGCTGCAGCAGGTGCGCGCCACATCAGCGGATTGACGCTCGCCGCGAGCTGGGTGAGTGCTGTCCTAGTCGTAGATACGGGCAACCCGGTCGGTGATACGAGTGAATAATTCGTAGCTGATGGTGCTGCAATGCTCACCCACCTCGCTGGCGGGAAGCCCCTCGCCCCACAGGGTGACCGGGTCGCCCACCTTAATGTCTTTCAGATGGGTGATATCGATAGTGGCCAGGTCCATCGACACCCGGCCGGCAATCTTCGCCCGTTGGCCATTCACCAACACCGGCGTGCCATCCCGTGCTTGACGGGGGTAGCCGTCGGCATAGCCGGCGGCGACGGTGGCGATTTGCCTTTCGCCAAAGGCCCGCCAGCGCCGGTTGTAACCCACACCAGCGCCATCCCGAACCGTGCGAATGCTGAGGATCCGCGCTTTAAACGTCATTACCGGCTGGAGGGTGTTGGGCGGCAGGGACGTCGTCGGATCATCGCCATAGAGCATAATGCCGGGGCGTATCCAGTCGCTATGGGCATCGCGATGGGCGATGATGCCAGCCGAATTGCTCATGCTTTTGGGAACCGAGTCGAGACTTTGGCTGCGCCCGATCAAGCGTTGAATTTGGGCGCCGGTCTCCACGCTGAGCAGGTCGTCGGCTTCGCTGAAGTGACTCATATGATGAATGGCACTGACCTGGTTGGCGTGGCGCAGCAGATTGTGGGCACGGGCGAAATCGGCGGGTGTCATCCCCAGCCGGTTCATACCCACATTAAGCTTGAGCCAGACACAGATCGGTCGGGGCAGGGCGGCTTCTGTGATTAACTGGGCGGTCTGCAGGTCGTGCACAACCACGTCCAGTGCCAAGTCGGCGCAGTCTTGCAAGCCCTGTTCATCGAGCAGGGTGCCCAGCAGCACGAGGCGGCCCTTGGGATAGGTTTTTCGCAGAGTCTGGGCTTCCGCCATTCGGGCAACGGCGAAACCATCTACCTCGCCCGCCAATGTTTCAGTGACCCAGCCCGCGCCGTGGCCGTAGCCATTGCCTTTCACCATCGCTAAGATGGCCGCCTCGGGCGCTAACTTGCGCACCACCGCCACATTGTTTAGCAGTGCGGCGGCTGAAAACTCTACCCACGTGGTGTTATGCATAAAACCCTGCTCAAAACTTTCGGCAATTCTATCGGCCTTGTGTTGGCGATGGTAGCGCTGGTGTGTTCGCAACCCCTTCGCGCTTGCCCTGAATCAATTTTTCCGCCGGTATCGGATAACGAGCTGTTAATTGCCCCTGAGCGGGTCGAAAGTTTGCTCGACAAATCCAAAATGGCCCGGGCAAGCGAATGTGATGAACTGGCGGCCGATTTGGCTCAGCTGTTCTTTTGGGGGGTGGGTATTCAGCCGGTGGATTTTACCGCCGCTGCCCGTCAGTTGGCGTTTTTGCAGGCCCTTTCTCCGGGCGATGCAACATTGCGGCTACTTGAACCGGCTGTGGTTCTGTTGGGAAAGAGTGCTCGCCTGGACGTAGATGAGGCAATGCGCCGCTACCAGCGGGAGATTAACAGTGGCGATGCCTTGCGCCGTGATAAGGCCTTGGCGGTGCTCAATCAGCTTGCCCGGGAGCAACCCAAGGTCAATTTGCAGGGGCAGCCACTGTATCTCGATGCGGGTCGGCATTTGCCCGCGCCGGCGGCCCAGCGCGGTGTCATCCTCGACGCGGACCAGGGTCGCTTGCTGGTAGATAGTGGCGGCGGCATGCCGGCCTTACGCTGGATCAGTCCTGGCCTTGAATTGCCCGCCTTAGCAGGGCCGATGGCTTTTTTCGCCCATCGCGCACCCGGTGCAGACCAGCGGCGCCAGCAATGGCAGATGCCGAGCCAGAGCCTGACCACCGGCTTACTGCGCAGTGGTTTTGGCCAGCGTGATCAGTTTCTGGAAATTCAGTGCACGGCCACCGTGATTGGCCCCCAATGGTTGCTGACGGCGGCCCATTGCCTGTCGGCACCCGATGGCGGCGATGAGGTCCTGCAGCAATTGGCCTTCGCCTGGCGGGGAGAACGTTGGGTGGTGAGTCAGGCCTGGCGTCACCAGGAGCACCGTTCCGGGGACCAACAGCGTGGCAATGTCGGTCAATACAGTGGCTCTGATGTCGCGCTCTTGGCCCTGGCGGCGCCGCTGCCGGTGACCGACTTTCCGCGCCTGGCCAGCCCGGATAGCGAGGTTGAGATCTACAGCTTTGGTTACCCTCAGGACAAAGCGCCGGGAACCCTATGGGCCAGTGAATGCCGGGGTCAGCTTCGTCGGCCAGATGGCCCGGGCGAGCTGCGCGTTTATCGCCTCGACTGCAGCAACACAGTGGGCCAGAGTGGCTCGGCAGTGATTGATAAAGCTCGCCCAGATACGGTTTACGGTGTGCTGTCAGCCAGAGTGCGGGAGCAACAGGATGACTTCAATGTGTTTGCGGCCTTCAGCCCGGCGCTGGTGAAAGACATCCAGCGCCTGATCAGTGGTGACACCGACATTCAGGCCAGTGGCCGCAGCCGATTCCTGCAGCGCTATTATGCGGCGCCGGAGGTGATCTCCCGCAAGTGATTCATGATGCCGCCGTGAGAGTTGCCTGGGGTAGCGCATCTTGTATAGTGGCAGGAGTTTTCCCAAAGGTACTCTCATGCCGAAAGGACTAGAAAATAAACTGGTGGTTGCCATCTCATCCCGGGCGCTGTTCAACCTGGATGAAAGCCATCAGGTGTTTGAGCAGGAAGGGCTGGAAGCCTACCAGCGTTACCAAATTGAACACGAAGATCAGATTCTTGAACCCGGCGAAGCCTTTGGTATTGTGGAGCGGCTGCTGCTGTTGAACCAATACTTGGACGTGTCCCGAGTGGAGGTGATCCTGCTGTCGCGCAACTCGGCCGACACGGGCTTGAGAGTGTTTAACTCTATCGAGCACTACGGATTGAATATCAGCCGCGCGGCTTTCAGTGGCGGCGAAAGCCCCTACCGTTATGTTTCGGCCTTTGGTTGCCACCTATTTTTGTCCACCAATGCGGAAGATGTCTCCCGGGCCCTGGAGCACGGCGTTGCGGCGGCGACATTGATGCCCCGCGGCCGCAAAAGTGGCAAGCAGGAAGCCAAGAAAGAATTGCGCTTCGCCTTTGACGGCGATGCGGTGCTGTTTTCCGATGAGGCGGAGCGGGTATTTAAAACCCAGGGGTTAGAAGCCTTCACCGCCAGCGAGGTGGCCTCGGCTCACCAGCCTCTCAGTGGCGGTCCCTTTAAACCGTTTTTGGCGGCACTCAACCAGTTGCAGTCGGAGTTTCCGGCCGATAATCCACCGATTCGCACGGCCCTGGTGACGGCGCGATCTGCCCCGGCCCACAAACGGGTGATCAACACTCTGCGGGAGTGGAATATCCGCATTGATGAATCGCTGTTTCTTGGCGGCCTGGACAAGGCCGATTTCCTGCGCGCCTACGGTGCGGATGTCTTTTTTGATGATCAGCCGGGGCACTGTGAAAGCGCTCGGGAGCATGTATCAACCGGGCATGTGCCCCACGGTATTGCCAACATAAAAACAGAGTCGCCAGGCTAGACCAAGTTCTGCCGCGCTGCGCTACACTAAGCCCAACTCTGATGGTTGGGTGGGGAGCAAACCTTCGATGAAGCTGCAACAACTGCGTTATATCTGGGAGGTCGCCCATCACGAGATGAACGTGTCGGCCACCGCCCAAAGTTTGTTCACCTCCCAGCCCGGCATCAGCAAGCAAATTCGGATGCTGGAGGACGAGCTGGGTGTCGAGATTTTCGCTCGCAATGGCAAGCACCTCACCCATATCACCCCGGCAGGGGAGGCGATTCTCAAAACCGCTGGCGAGATTCTGCACAAGACCGAATGCATCAAGCACATTGCTCAGGAGTTTAAGAATCCCAGCAAAGGCAGTCTGTCCATTGCGACGACGCACACCCAGGCCCGCTATGCATTGCCGCCGGTGATTAAGGCCTTTATCGAGCGCTATCCCGATGTGTCTTTGCACATGCATCAGGGCACGCCGATGCAAATCTCTGAACTGGCGGCCAACTTTGGCGTGGATTTCGCCATTGCCACAGAAGCCCTGGAGCTCTTCTCCGATCTGGTGATGATGCCTTGCTATCGCTGGAACCGAACCATCTTAGTGCCGCGGGATCATCCTCTGACGAAAGTCAGCTCGCTGGCAATTGAGCATATTGCGGCCCACCCGATTGTGACCTACGTCTTTGGCTTTACCGGGCGTTCCAAACTCGATGAGGCCTTCAGCAAGCACGGCTTCGAGCCGCGGGTGGTGTTCACCGCCACCGACGCGGATGTGATCAAAACCTACGTGCGCCTGGGCCTGGGCATTGGCATCGTTGCGCAAATGGCTTATGACCCCACTACCGATGGCGACCTGGTCGCCCTGGATGCCAGCCATTTGTTTGAACCCAGCGTGACCAAAGTGGGTTTCCGCCGGGGCACCTATATGCGCAAATTTATGTACGATTTTGTTGAGTTATTTGCCCCCCATCTCACCCGGGAACTGGTCGATAAGGCGTATGAGTGTCACAGCAAAACAGAGCTGGATGAGCTGTTTGCGGATATTGAGTTGCCGATGTACTGAGGTGGGGCTGTGGAGGCTGGCGCTTGCTGGGAGAGCTGAACGCTGGACGGGGGATGGGAGAGGCTGGACGGGAGACAGGAGACGCAAAGACATTGCGGCTTTGCCGCTCTCGCAGCATCTCGCGGCGAAGCCGCGCCCGCTTTTGCGTTTTCCGTCTCCCGTCCAGCGTCTCCCCATAATTGCTTTCTTGCGCCCAAGCCGCTAGATTGAGCGCCGTTTTTGACTTCAAAGGAGTAAGCCCGTGGAAATCGCCTGTCTTGACCTGGAAGGTGTGCTGATTCCCGAAATCTGGATTGATTTTGCCGAGCGCACGGGCATTGAGGCCTTGAAGGCAACCACCCGGGATATTCCGGATTACGATGTGCTCATGCAACAGCGCCTGCGCCTGCTGCACGAGAACGGCTTGGGCTTGCCTGATATTCAGGCGGTGATAGCCGATATGCGGCCAATGGACGGCGCCAGAGAGTTCCTCGACTGGCTGCGCGCGCGTTTTCAGGTGGTTATCCTGTCCGATACTTTCTACGAGTTCGCTGCGCCGCTGATGGCGCAACTGGGCTGGCCGACGCTGCTGTGTCACAAGCTGGAAACCGACAACCTGGGCAAGGTGGTGGACTACAAAATCCGCCAGGTGAACCCCAAGCGGCAAGCGGTATTGGCCTTTAAAACCCTGTACTACCGGATTATTGCTGCGGGTGATTCCTACAACGACACCACCATGCTTGCAGAGGCTGACGCCGGTATCTTGTTCAAGGCGCCGGATAACGTTATCCGCGAATTCCCCCAGTTTCCCGCGGTTCACGATTATGAAGCGCTCAAACTGGAGTTTCTGAAGGCCTCCAATCGCGAATTGAGCCTGTAATGCCACCGGATGCTGAGGGCTTTATCCTCAGCATCCGGTTTTGCTTGCCCTTACTTACGCGGTCTCGCGGGTGCCAAACAAGGCCAGCAGTCGGCCGATCTTGCTCCAGGTTTCATCAAATTCCTCATCGCTTTTCGAGTCAGCGACAATGCCGCCACCGGCAAAACCGCTGACCTGCCCCTGGGCGCAGACAAAGCTGCGAATCAGAATATTGCTGTCCAGAATGCCGCCCGGCCCCAGGTAGAACACACTGCCGCAATACAAACCGCGTCGGTGGGATTCCAGTTCCTCAATGATCTCCATAGCCCGTTTCTTTGGTGCACCGGTAATCGAGCCGCCGGGAAAGGCGTCTAGCAGAGCCCGCAGTGGGCTGAGCCCGGGCTTGAGTTGGCCGCTGATGGTGCTCACCAAATGATGCACGGTTTCAAAGTGCTGTAGCTCAAACAAAGTGTCTGTGCGAACGCTGCCAGGCAGGCAACTTTTGCTGAGATCATTACGGATGAGGTCGACAATCATCACGTTTTCCGCACGATTCTTTTCACTCTGGGCCAGGGCGGTGGCGAACGCCGCGTCTTCCTCCGGCGAGCGCCCGCGGGGGGCGGTCCCTTTGATGGGTTGACTGAAAATTCGCCCCTGGTCAGCGGCGAGAAAGCGCTCGGGAGAGGCAGATAACAATTGCCCCTCAGGCATATTCAAGTAAACAGAAAATGGCGCGGCAGCCTCCCGGCGAAGGCGTTGATACGCGGACCAGGGGTTTTGGCCGGCGCCGCTGATACTGCCGACAAAGGCCCGGCTGAGATTTATCTGGTAGCAGTCCCCGGCAAAAATATACTGTTGGCAGGCGTCAAATGCCCGGTCGTAGTGGGCGCGGTCGTAGGGGTCAGCCATGGTGTCGCTTAACGCGAAGCTGGTTTCTGGCTCGGGGGGTTGCTGTACCAAGGTTAGGATCTGCGCCAGGCGCGCTTCCTTGACTGATGGCTGGGTGATCAATTCGCAGCGGCGCAGTTCATGGTCGACCACAATCGCCCAGTCATAAACACCAATATACAGGGCTGGAAGTGCGCCTGTTTCGGGCAGGGGCCGGTTGATTCGCAGGGCTTCGCCAAAATCGTAGCTCAAATAGCCAATTGCACCGCCACAGAAGGGGAGCTCCGGATGGCGCTGCATGCCGTTCACCGCGTCATCAATGGCGCTTAGCAACTGGGTTGCCTGTTCCGCTATTTCTGCCGGTGTGCCGCTGCTCAGGCGATAGTGCTGCAAAGGCTGGGCACTCATAATGTCGTAGCGACCCCGCTGACAGAAGGGCCGGGCACTGTCGAGAAATACGGCACCCTCCAATTGGTGCAGGGAAGCAAACAGGGAGCAACTGTCCTCCTGATAAATCAGGGGCTGGCGCCGAGGCAGAGACATAAATGGGTCCGGGAATTGATGGGGGCGTATTCTACCGGGGTAGACTATCAAACTGGCTTCCCGGAAGGAATTTTTCCGCCGGTCTTTCGGGTTTTTGGCCGCCGCAGCTCCAGGCCATCAGTGACCGATCCACTGCAACAGAATGCCACTCAATATTTAATTGGGTGATTAATTAAAACCTGCCGATAAAAAGGTCTTATTCTTTTTCTGTTAGATGGTTCTAGGCGACTGATTAAATTGACTTTTTTGTTTTTGCCTCCAATGTCTCCCGGTGGGAATACGTTGACAACAGGAGGCCGACTATTTAATGTTAAGCGCCGCTGTGAGAACCAAAAACAATGCCGTGCGCTGCTGGTCAGCGCCCAATAAAGAGCACGGGTTCTCCTTCGACTGTTTTCCGGCCCTACTGAATGCTGACTGGCGGTTGCAATGATGCCACCTCGCTGGGCCCGGATAACAGCCATAAGGACTAGCTGGGAATCTAACAATATGCCAAAGAAAACGGGCTTTGCCCCCTCACTGACCAATCCATTCCAGAAAGAAGTTGAGCTGGAATTCACTGTTCCGGGACAGATCGATTACGAACCGGGCTTGTACGAAGAGGCCCTGCGCGCTGGCCATGCCCTGCAGCAACGGCCACTGAAAGCTGCAGGTGTCAGCAGCATTCAGAAACAGCACGAAAAAAAGCGCATGACCATCTGGGAGCGCATCGAAGTGCTGGCAGATCCCGGTACTGAGCCTACTGTGCTGTATCAAAACTGGGGTAAAAACCTCGATGGTGCTTCACTGGTCACCGGCATTATTAAGGTCAACGGGCGAGACGTGGCAATCTACGGTCACGACTTTACGGTCCGGGCCGGTTCCATGGACGCGACTAACGGCAGCAAGCTGGCACGACTGTTTGAGCTGGCGGGCAAGTTGGGTATTCCGCTGGTAGGGATGAATGACTCCGCCGGGGCCTATATTCCCGCCGGGGTAGGGGGGCTGGACGGCTACGCCGAAGCCTTTACCGCGCTGCGCAAGATTAACGGTGTGGTGCCGTCGATTATGTGTATGTTCGGCTACAACGCCGGTGGTGGCTCCTACCTGCCACGGCAGGGCTCTTTTGTGATTCAACCCAACGATACCTTTTTCGGCCTGACCGGGCCGGGTGTGGTCAAGTCGGTACTCGGTGAAGACGTCACCGCCGAAGAGCTGGGCGGGCCATTGGTGCATTCAAAGTCCGGGGTAACCGACTTTGTGGTGCCCGACGAAGTTGCCGCCTTGAAGAAAGTGCAGGAGCTGCTCAATTACCTGCCCAACAATAATCGCGAGCTGGCACCGTTTCAGCCCACTTCAGATCCTATCAGTCGGCGTACCTGGGATGTCGACCTGCTGCTCAAGAAAGCCTTTAACAGCCCGACTGGTTTCAACACCCCCTTTGAAATCGGCATTATCATTCAACAGCTCTGTGATCACGGCGATTACTTTGAAATGCAGCCGGACCGGGCACGCAACACGGTTTGCGCGCTGGGTCGGATCGGCGGCAATGTGGTCGGCTTTGTGGCCAATAACTCTGCCGTGGCATCGGGTCAGATTGATATCGACGCGGCTTACAAGAACGCGCGTTTCATTCGGTTCTGCAATATCTACAACATTCCGATTATTTTCATGGAAGATACCACCGGTTTCTTGCCTGGGCGCGAGCAGGAGGCCGGGGGAATTGTGCAGGCCGGTCGGGCGATGCTCGATGCCATCGTTGACCTGCGCACCCCGCGGTTTCTGTTGATTGTGCGCAATGCCTTTGGCGGCGCTTACGCTGCCTTCAATAACTATCCCACTGGCGCCGATTTTGTGTGTGCGTTGCCGACTACTCGCCTGGCGGTCATGGGGCCGGCCGGGGTTGAGTACGTGTACAAGGATGAAGTGCGCAAGATTCGCGGTGCGGTAAAAGCCAAGGTGGCCGAGGCGACCAAGGCAAACATCGCCGCTGGGATGGGCGAGGCCGAGGCCCAAGCCCAAGCGGCTACCGCCGTTGCCCAATGGCAAAAGCAGGAAGAAGCGGTTCTCACTCAGCGGTACGAGCGGGAGCTAATGAATCCCAACGAAGCCCTCAGCCTGGGATCAATATCCCAGATCGTCATGCCCTCGGACCTGCGCCAGGTTCTGGGTGAACAACTGGAGTTGCATTTGCGGGGCTACCAGCCCAGCGCCATGACCGGTGTACAGCGGGAATTCCACTAAGCCCGCCGCCTGTAACTAACCACGACGAATTGCTGAGAAGGATAAAATTGTGAAAACAAGCAACAACCATTATCTGCACAACCCGCTGACCCATCAGGACCGCAAGCTGGCCAACTCTTCCTCAAGCTGGGTCAGAAGCTTCGACTGTAGTGACTTGAATCCATTAATTATTTGTCGCGGACCTATCCGTAAGGAAGCGATGGATGTGTTTGCCGAAATGGGGATCACCCACTTTGGTATTTTGCTGTCGGAGAAGGATTCAATCACCTATACCAATGCCCTGGCCCCCGAGCTGCGCAGCCTCACCGACCCCAGCCGGGTGCACCGGGTGCCAGACTATACCGGCGCCACCAAGGAAGAGCGCAACCGGCGCATTCAACAAATTATTGGGATTGCCCGGGACAATGGCTACAACGCCATTTTTGCCGGTTACGGCTTTATGTCCGAAGACGCCGAAATGGTCGAGGCGATGGAAGAGGCCGGATTGAACTTCATTGGGCCGTGCTCCTTCACTCAGCGCGCGGCGGGGATGAAAGACCAGGCAAAACGCACGGCCCTGGAAACCGGGGTGTCGGTCACTCCCGGGGTAAACAATGCCACCAGCCTGGCGCTTTTTGCCAAATATGGGGTCGACGGCCTGGAGAAGTGCGCCAGTGATCATAACCTGCAGGTTGATTTTGCTGCCTGCAAGGATGATGAAGAAAAGGCCTTGGCTTTGCTGGCGGCCTCCTATGACGCCGGTATCGATATCATTGACGCCAAGGACATTGGCGCGGCCTTGCAGGTCGAAGCCAAACGCATGCTGGCGGAGAAGCCAAACAACCGCTTTCGATTGAAGGCCATCGCCGGTGGTGGTGGCAAGGGCCAACGCATTTTGCAGGCGGCCAACGCCTACCCCGGTGACACCCTGGAGGAAAAGGTAGAGAAGGCAGCAGCGACCGTGCCCTCGCTGGTGCTCGAGTGTTTGATCGAGCTGAAAACCAACGGGGTCGGTGACAACAAAAACGTCCTCATTGAAATGAACATCGAGACCACCCGCCACCAGGAAATCCAGGTAGTCGGTAACGGCGAGTGGTGTATGACCATGGGCGGTCGCGACTGCTCTTTGCAAATGCACGAGCAGAAACTGCTGGAAGTGTCAGTGACCGACGAGGAACTGGCGGCGGCAATTTCGGTGGCCAAAGAGCAGGGCAGGGACGAAGAGGCGGCTCAGCTGCAGCGGGATCGGCAAATTCTGCAGCGCATGGAAGAAGAGGGCGCCATCTTTGGTAAAGCGGTGAAACTGGACTCGGTCGGCACCTTTGAATGTATTGTCGATGGCGAATCCCATTATTTCATGGAGATGAACACCCGGATTCAGGTTGAGCATCGGGTGACCGAGCTGTGCTACAAACTCAAGTTCACCAACCCCGATGATTCCGGCGATTACTTTGTGGTGGAGAGTCTGGTCGAGGTCATGGTATTGCTGGCTCGCCACGGCAAGCGCCTGCCCAAGCCCCAGCGGCTGATGCGTGAAAAGACCTCGGTTGAAGCGCGTATGAACGCCACCAACCAGGCACTGCAGCCCCACGCCGGCGGGGTAATAGAGTACTGGTCCAACGCCATTGAAGGTGAAATCCGCGACGACCAGGGCATCTCGCTGCACAATCCCGACACCGATGTGTTCATGAAGTACCATCTGGCCGGCGCTTACGATTCTAATATCGCGCTGCTGCTCACTACCGGCGAAACCCGGCTCGACAGCTACCGCCGGATGGCCGAAATTCTGCGCCGCACCGAGCTGCGCGGCCGCGACTTGGCCACGAATCTGCAGTTTCACTATGGCCTGGTGCACTGGTTTATTGGCAATGGCATTAACGCCCGCCCGACCACGCGCTTTATTGTCCCCTATCTGACGGCGGTGGGGCTGCTAAAACAGGTGGCAAATGAGATCGACTTGGACTATGCCTATCAACAGCTGATCGAGCGTTATTGCGCAGACCAGGGCGAGCAAGCCGAGGCCTGGGGCGCGATGATGGCATCGAAGAAGCTGCTCTTTACCCGCCCTTTGGAGCGCCTGTTTTCCGAGCCCCACTTTATGGCGGGCTGGATTAGCGTCAACAAGCATGCGGTGACCATCACTGATGGCAAGGTGGAGTGGCATGCCAACCCCATATTGCTGCTGCGCGACACTTACCACTATCTCAACATGGATTACGAGGTGGGCAAGCCCGCCCGGTACATGATCTGGGATCACGACAATGCCATTCTCGCCGCCGGTGTCGACTTCTATGAAACCCTGTCAGAACGGTTGGGCATCTCGGATTTCAGCGAAATTGACACGCTGCTGTCTGGCGCCAGCGCGCCGGCCGGATTCAGTGATGCGGAATGGCAGGGTGTCCAGGCAGCTCACGCCAGCTACATGGCTGGCACGGAGCTGTTGGCGGTGCTGGCGCATATCGCCGCCGAAACGGGATTCTGTGATCTCAAAGTCAACAGCGACTTGAGCATCACCATTCCTGATCGCCTTAGCGACGAAGCGCTGCAAAAGCAGATGGCCAAGGTGCTGGTACCACCGCCGATGGCGAAATCCGACGAAATTCTTGCGGCCAGTGGAGGTATGTTCTACCCGCGGGAAGCCCCGGGCATGGAGGAGTTTGTTAAAGAAGGGGATCACTTTGAGGCCGGGCAGGCCCTGTACATTGTTGAGGTCATGAAAATGTTCAACAAGGTCAAGGCGCCCTTTGCCGGCACCATTGAGAAGGTACTGGTGGAAGGCGATGGTGTGATCATCAAGAAGGGACAGCCCCTGTTCAAAATCAGCCCGGACGAGAAAATCGAAGAGGTTAGCCTCGCGCAAATCGCCGCCGGACGTCGGGCAAAGACTGATGCTTTTTTGACCAGTATTGCTTGATCGGGAAGAGGCCCAACGGGAGACGGCAAACGCTGAGGCGAGTCACCACGCTAGCAGTGGCCATTGCGTCTCCCGCCTCCCGTCAAGCGTTCAACAATTCACGGAGAACACCATGATTACCGCCCTGGACCACATCGCCATCGCCGTACCCGATCTGCAAAAAGCCATCAAGCGCTTTATGGAAGACTTTGGACTGCCCTTTGAGGGCACGGAAGATGTCGAAAGTGCAAAAACTTCAACCGCCTTTTTCCCTTTGCCGCCGACCAGTATAGAATTGGTGCACCCTCTCAATGGTGAGGGACCTATTGCTAAATTTCTGGAAAAAAAGCCCGGTGGCATTCATCATCTGTGTTTTCGCAGCGATGATATCGAAGCGGACGTGGCTCGCCTCAAGGAAAAAGGCTATCAGTTCTTATCTGACGCGCCATCGCCCGGCGCCCACGGTTGCCAGGTTATTTTTATCCATCCAAAATCCTGCGACGGCGTGTTGATTGAGCTCAATCAGCCCAGCGAGGATCATCATTAACCCGAACAAATTGCCAGCCCAGAGGGTTGGCTGATGCTCACACAAGATACAGGTAGAAGTATGGCGGATTACAAAGCACCCCAGGCCACCCTTGACGAATGGATGGCTGCGGCCAACAAAACGCTGGATAAATCAGGCAAGAGCCTGGATGACCTGGTTTGGCATACGCCCGAAGGCATTAACGTCAAGCCGCTATACAGCCAAGAAGATATTGCCAATCTGCCTTACACCAACACCTTCCCCGGCATGGAACCGTTTATTCGCGGTCCGCAACCCACCATGTATGCCGGTCGCCCCTGGACCATTCGCCAATACGCCGGTTTTTCTACCGCCGAGGAATCCAACGCCTTCTACCGCAAAGCGCTGGCCGCTGGCGGCCAGGGTGTGTCAGTGGCCTTTGACCTGGCAACCCACCGGGGTTATGACTCAGATCACCCTCGGGTCACCGGCGATGTTGGTAAAGCCGGTGTCGCAATCGACTCAGTCGAGGATATGAAGGTGCTGTTTGACGGCATCCCCCTGGACAAAATCTCGGTCTCCATGACCATGAACGGCGCCGTACTGCCCGTATTGGCGGGTTACATCGTGGCGGCCGAAGAGCAAGGTGTCAGCCAAGACCAGCTGTCGGGCACTATTCAGAACGACATTCTGAAAGAGTTCATGGTGCGTAACACCTACATTTATCCGCCGCTGCCGTCGATGAAAATCATCGGCGATATTATTGCCTACGCGTCGGACAACATGCCCAAGTTCAATACCATCTCCATTTCCGGTTACCACATTCAGGAAGCTGGCGCGGATGCGGCCCTGGAGCTGGCCTACACCTTGGCCGATGGTAAGGAGTACATTCGCACGGCGATTGCGGCGGGTTTGGACATCGATAAATTCGCCGGCCGTCTGTCCTTCTTCTGGGGCATCGGCATGAACTTCTACATGGAAATCGCCAAAATGCGCGCCGCGCGTCTGCTGTGGGCAGAGATCGTGTCCGAGTTCAATCCTAAGAACCCCCGTTCCAAAATGCTGCGGACCCACAGCCAAACTTCAGGCTGGTCGCTGACTGAGCAAGACCCCTACAACAACGTGGTGCGTACCACCATTGAGGCCATGGCCGCGGTATTTGGTGGTACCCAGTCGCTGCATACCAACGCACTCGATGAAGCCATTGCGCTGCCCACCGAGTTCTCTGCCCGGATCGCCCGTAACACTCAGTTGATCATCCAGGAGGAAACCGGTATCACCAAAGTGGCTGATCCCTGGGGCGGCTCTTACATGATGGAAGCGCTGACCAATGAGATCGCCGACCGTGCTCGGGAGCTGATTGCCGAAGTTGAAGAGAAGGGCGGCATGGCAAAAGCCATCGAAACCGGGATGCCAAAACTGCGCATTGAAGAGTCTGCCGCCCGCAAGCAAGCCCGCATTGACCGGGGTGAAGATGTGATTGTCGGGGTTAACAAGTACATTCTCGACAAAGAAGAAGACGTTGATATTCTCGATATCGACAATGAAAAAGTGCGTCAGTCGCAGATTGCTGCACTGGAGCGCATTCGCGCCAGCCGGGACGAGAAAGCCGTTGAAGATGCCCTTGAAGCTATCTATCAATGTGCTGTAACAGGTCAGGGTAACCTATTGGATTTGGCCGTAAAAGCGACTCGTGTGCGTGCCACCGTCGGCGAAATTTCCTTCGCCATGGAGCGCGAATTCGGCCGCTTCAATGCCCAGGCCCAGACCGTGTCTGGTGTTTACGGCAGCGCCTATCAGGATGACGAAAACTGGAACGGCATTGCCTCTGATATCGATGCCTTTGTTGAGCGGCACGGCCGCCGTCCGCGGATGCTGGTATGCAAGATGGGTCAGGACGGTCACGACCGTGGCGCCAAAGTTATCGCCACCGCCTTTGCCGATGTCGGTTTTGATATCGATCTGAGCCCGATGTTCTCCACCCCGGAAGAGGTGGCGAAGCAGGCGGTTGAAAACGACGTTCACGTGGTGGGTGTCTCCTCCCAGGCAGCGGGTCACAAGACCCTGGTGCCGGCCCTGATCAACGAACTGAAAAAAGCAGGCGCCGACGACATTATCGTGGTGGCCGGTGGGGTAATTCCCCGCCAGGACTACGACTTCCTTTACAAGGCTGGTGTGAAGGGTATTTTTGGTCCCGGTACCAAAATCCCGCTGGCCGCCCGTGGCGTTCTCGATTCCATCAACGAAGCAGTAAAAGGGTAATAGCGAAAGGCGCTGGACGGGAGACGGAAGACGCTTGGCCCTGCAGACATTCTGCGGGGTTTGCGTCTCCCGTCTCCCGTTTGGCGTTCAGCAATCTCATGATTGATATCGACGCACTCAAATCTGGCCAGCCCCGTGCGCTGGCCAAAGCCATCACCCTGGTCGAAAGCAAGCGCCTGGAACACCGCCAGCAGGCTCAAAGCCTGCTCGAGGCCGTGCTGCCTGCCACCGGCAATAGTATTCGTATCGGTATTACCGGTATCCCAGGAGTGGGGAAATCGACCTTTATCGAAGCCTTTGGTATGTACCTGCTGGAGCAGGGCAAACGGGTGGCCGTGTTGGCGGTGGACCCGAGCTCGCCCATTGCTGGTGGCTCGATTCTGGGTGATAAAACCCGCATGGAAATGCTGTCGCGCAGCCCGGATGCCTTTATCCGCCCGTCTCCCTCCGAGGGCTCGCTGGGCGGTGTGGCGCTCAAGACACGCGAAACCATGCTGCTTTGCGAAGCGGCAGGTTACGATGTGATCTTGGTGGAAACCGTTGGTGTGGGCCAGTCGGAGTATGAAGTAGCCAGTATGGTCGACTTCTTCATGGTGCTGATGCTGCCCAATGCCGGTGACGAACTGCAGGGCATCAAAAAGGGCATTATGGAGCTGGCCGACGCCCTGGTGATTAACAAAGCCGATGGCGAAAGTATGAATTACGCCGAGCAGACCCGGCGGCATTACCAGAATGCCCTGCATCTGCTGCGTCACACCAGTTTCTGGACACCCCAGGTGCTGACCTGCTCGGCGCTGAAAAACCAGAACATTTCCGCAGTCTGGGGCATGATCAGTGACTTTCAGATTGACGCAACAAAGAATGGCTCGCTGAAAGAAAAGCGCGCGCGACAGGCCCGGGAGTGGATGAACAAACTGCTCCATGAAATGCTTGATCGCAAACTGAAGGAAAACCCGCAGGTGAAGCGCCTGCTGCCTGACTTGAATCGGCGGGTCACCCAGGGCGAAACGACACCCTACGTTGCTGCCGAAACCCTGCTCAATTTGCTGTTTGACGCGGATTAATTATGTCGACCACTGCCCTGGATGCCTTTATCGCCAAACACCTGCCGTTGGCGCAATTCATGAATTTGAAGGTGCAGGCGTACGACGGCAATCACCTTGCGCTTTCTGCGCCACTGGCTCCCAACATCAACGATAAATTAACCGCTTTTGGCGGCAGTCTTTTTTGCGTGTCGGTGATGGCTTGCTGGGGCATGGTGTACATGCGCTGCGTTGATTATGGATTGGACCCGGATATCGTGGTGGCCCAGGCTGAAATCGAATATCTCAAGCCGGTGGCGGGGGAGATTGTTTCCCAATCGCTGGAAATTGACGAGAGCCGTTGGAGTCATTTCTTTGCCCGCTATGAAGAGCGGGGCAGAGCCAAAATTGATTTGGCCTCTGAGATCAAAATCAACGGTGAAGTAGCAGTGCGCTTTTCTGGGCTTTACGCCATTGTCGGGGTGAAGTAATTCCGCAAGGTCCCGTCAGCGCCCCTCACTGTTGGCCGCCGTGGGGCGATACAGAAAATCCTCCAATGCCTGGCGCTCTCGCATGCCGTCCCGATACCCCAGTGAAATCAATTTGCCGCAAAACTCCGGTGTGAACAGCAGGTAGCTGGCGATGTTAGTGCCGCCGCCACTGCTACCCGTTCGGCGCAAAAACACACGGAGACTGTAGGGCAGTTCCTGAACGTGATCGTCAGCAATGCGATCTATATCCTCGCTGGGACTGATCACCAGACACTGGATGGGGATCAGCTCCCGGCCCATCAACTCGACTGAATCCGAGGGCACCAGGCGCAGTAATTCGTTGATCCGCTCTAGCCGCTCCAGGTCGGTTTCGATACTGTCGATAAACGCGCTGTTGAGCAATTGACCCAGAATCTGGCCAAAGGCGGGGGAGTGGATCGGCTTGGGTTGATGGTGGTATTCCCGCCGATGGCCGTTGGCCGGAATGACCAGTACCCGATGGGCGCCCAGGTGGATGGCCGGGCTAATCGGCGTCAGCTGACGCAGGGCGCCGTCACCGTAGTAATAACGCCCGACTTTGGTGGGCGGGAAAATCGTGGGAATGGCGCTGGACGCCATCAGGTGCTGCAGTTGAATCGGGGTGGCCAGGCCCTGACGGCGCCAGCGTTGCCAGCCCGCGTGCTGGGGGCCTCCCTGAAAAAAGGTCTCTGACATGCCCTGAGTGTAGTTCATGGCGGTAAGGCACAGAGCGTCGAGGTGGCCGTTTAGAATATTCTTGCCGATCTGTTCAAAGTTTACATTCTCGCGCAGCAGCTCCCGTAACGGGGCGTTGTCGAGAAGGCCGACTGGACGTCCTACCGCGATGCCGGCATTGAACAGTGACAAGCCCAGCCGCAGCGCATTGCGCATGACACCCAGCAGGTCGGCCCGGTAGATTTTATCGGTCGTCAGATTGCTCCAGAGATCCTCGAGCCGTCGCGCGGCGCCCTGAAAATCATTGGCGCCGGCTGCCATGGAAACCGCATTAATGGCTCCAGCCGAGGTGCCGGCCAAAATCTGAAAGGGGTTGCCACCCCGGCCGCGATGAATTTCTACCATGGCTTTGAGCACACCCACCTGATAGGCCGCCCGAGCGCCGCCACCGGGTAACACCAACGCGGTATTGGCATGGCTGTCGGGCAGGGTCGCCTCACCAGGTGAGGACAGGGCAGGCTGATCGCTGGACATGGTCAAAAACCTCTACCGACCCTTACCCCGAAGTCCGGAGTCGAACAGAATGCGGGTGGCAATTTCCTCCACCGAAGCGTGAGTGGTATCCAGATAGGGAATACCAAACCGGCGAAACAGGGCTTCGGCCTGGCGGACTTCATCCTCGCAACGGGTCAGCGACGAATAGGGGCTGTCGGGCCGGCGCTCAGTCCGAATTGCCATCAACCGGCGGGGATCAATGGTCAGACCGAACAGGCGCTCCCGGTGGGAGGCCAGGGCCTTGGGCAGGCGCACATCATCCAGATCTTCTTCCGTCAGTGGGTAGTTGGCAACAAAGACCCCTGACTGCAGCGCAAGATACAGACAGGTTGGCGTTTTACCGCTGCGCGACACGCCAATCAGAATGATCTGGGCTTGATCGTAGCGATTAATGCGCGCACCGTCGTCGTTGTCCAGGGCGAAGTTCACCGCGTCGATGCGGTTTTTGTAGTTGGCGTCGTAGTCAGCATTTTTTAGCCGGCCGACGGTGCTGGACGGCTTTTCGCCCAATGCGGTTTCAAGCTGGCGAACAAAGGGACCAAGGACGTCTACAATAATGCCCTGACTGGTGGCGATGACTTCGCGAATGCTTTCGTTGACCAGGGTGTCGAAGATAATCGGTGTGACACCTCGTTCCTCGGCGGCCCGGTTAATACGTTGGACGGCGGCGTGGGCTTTTTCCAGGTTGTCGACGTAGGGAACAATAATATGTTCGAAATTCAGGTTTTCGAATTGGGCCAGAATGCTCTTGCCTAGGGTCTCGGCAGTGATGCCGGTGCTGTCTGAAATAAAAAACGCTGGGCGAATCATGTAGTTTTTTTACTCAAAGCCAGGTCGATCTCGACGGGAATTTTCAAAATGCGTCGCTTAGTATAAACCCGTAAAGCACTTATAACTGCAAATTCACTGCTTTGTAAAATAGGAGAAATCCCGTGTCTGAATACGTAATCTGGTTTCAGAAGCTCGGCATGCAGGATGTAGATCGCGTGGGCGGAAAGAATGCCTCCCTGGGCGAAATGATCAGCCAGTTGGCCAAAGCGGGGGTGTCCGTTCCCGGCGGTTTTGCCACCACGGCCCAGGCATTTCGCGATTTTCTTGAGCAAAGTGGATTGAAGCAGCGCATTGCCGATCGCCTGCAGGGTCTCGATATTGATGATGTGCGTACCCTGGCCGAGACCGGCAAACAGATTCGCCAGTGGATTGTTGAGACGCCTTTCCCCGAGGCGCTCAACGACGCAATCAAAACCGCCTTTGTCGAAATGGCGGGCGACAATGCCAACATGGCGGTGGCGGTGCGCTCCTCCGCAACCGCGGAAGATTTGCCCGATGCTTCCTTTGCCGGGCAGCAGGAAACCTTTCTGAACATCCGCGGCCTCGACAACGTGATGGTCGCAATCAAAGAAGTCTTTGCCTCCCTTTATAACGACCGGGCCATTGCCTATCGCGTTCACAAGGGTTTTGAGCACGCCGAGGTGGCACTGTCTGCGGGTGTGCAGCGGATGGTTCGCTCAGAGACCGGCGCCGCCGGGGTAATGTTCTCCATGGACACCGAATCCGGTTTTGACGGCGTGGTGTTTGTTACTTCGTCCTATGGCCTGGGCGAGACGGTGGTGCAGGGCGCGGTGAACCCCGACGAATTTTACGTTCACAAGGCGACGCTGGAGAAGCAGCGCCCCGCCGTGCTGCGCCGCAATCTGGGCAGCAAAATGATCAAGATGGTCTACGGCAGTGAGGCCAGTGCGGGTAAGTCGGTAGAGACTGTGGAGGTCACCGAAGCTGATCGCGACCGCTTCAGTATCAATGACGACGAAGTGCAGTCTCTGGCTCGTCAGGCCCTGATCATTGAAAAACACTATGGTCGGCCAATGGACATCGAGTGGGCCAAAGATGGTGATGACGGCCAGTTGTATATCGTTCAGGCCCGGCCCGAGACGGTGAAAAGCAACGAGTCCACCGCCATGATGGAGCGCTACCTCTTGAAAGAGAAGGGCGCCGTGTTGGTGGAAGGCCGGTCAATTGGTCAGCGTATTGGCGCCGGCCCGGTGCGGGTCATCGACAATATCGACCAAATGGAACAGGTTCAGCCCGGCGATGTGTTGGTCACCGACATGACTGACCCGGACTGGGAGCCAGTGATGAAGCGGGCCGCGGCCATCGTCACTAACCGTGGCGGCCGTACCTGCCACGCCGCGATCATTGCCCGGGAGCTGGGTATTCCAGCGGTGGTTGGCTGTGGCGACGCCACCGAGCGTTTGAGCAGTGGCGTTGAGGTGACCGTGTCGTGCGCCGAAGGCGACACCGGGATGGTTTACGAAGGTCTGCTGGCCTTTGATATCAACACCAACAAGCTTGACGCCATGCCTGAGCTGCCCTTCAAGATTATGATGAATGTGGGCAACCCCGATCGGGCTTTTGATTTTCAGTCCTATCCCAATGCCGGGGTTGGCCTGGCCCGGCTGGAATTTATTATCAACCGGATGATCGGCGTGCACCCCAAGGCGTTGATGGATTACGCCGAGCTGCCCCGGGATGTGCAACAAGCGGTAAAGCGTCGTATTGCCGGCTACGGCGATCCGGTAGAGTTTTACGTGGAGAAATTGGTCGAAGGCATAGCCAGTATCGCCAGCGCGTTCTACCCCAAGCGGGTGATCGTGCGGATGTCAGATTTCAAATCCAATGAATATGCTCACCTGATCGGCGGTTCGCTGTACGAGCCCTCGGAAGAGAATCCCATGCTGGGTTTCCGGGGCGCGTCCCGCTACATCTCTGATTCTTTCCGGGAGTGTTTCGAGCTGGAATGCCGGGCACTGAAAAAAGTGCGGGATGAGATGGACCTGAGCAACGTCGAAATCATGGTGCCCTTCGTGCGCACTGTTGATGAGGCCCGTCAGGTTGTCGAGCTGCTCGAAGCCAATGGCCTCAAGCGCGGCGAAAATGGTCTGCAGTTGATCATGATGTGTGAGCTGCCTGCCAACGCGCTGCTGGCGGATCAGTTCCTGGAGTACTTTGACGGCTTCTCGATAGGCTCCAATGACCTCACCCAGCTCACCCTGGGCCTGGACCGGGATTCCGGCCTCATTGCCCACCTTTTTGACGAGCGTAACGATGCCATCAAGGTGCTGTTGAAGAACGCCATCGAAGCCTGTAAGCGCGCTGGCAAGTATGTTGGGATTTGTGGCCAGGGGCCCTCTGACCATCCGGATTTCGCCCAGTGGCTGATGGAGCAGGGCATCGACAGTGTTTCCCTCAACCCGGATTCCGTGCTCGATACCTGGCTGTTCCTCGCGGACAAACTCAAGCAGCAGTAACGAATTAGCAGGTCTGTTTGGCGGTCTCCCTCGGAGCCGCCTTTTTTTTGCCTGTTGTCTCGCCCTTTCTTTTACTGGCGCAGATCAACTACAGTTAGCGTTTGCGTCTTCTGCCTGAGCGCCCATGTACTATCGCAGCCTGGACAAACTGATCAATCTCTACGATGGCTACTGCAAAGTCTTTAAAGTCGATAGCCACGATATGATGCTGCTTCAGCTCGACGGCCAGCGCTATTTGATCGAAAGTCGCTGCCCCCATCGAGAACACCCATTAACCCGTGCCGACGTTCAGGACATGACCTTGATCTGTCCTTTGCATGGCTACCGTTTTGACCTGGCCAGCGGGGCGCTGCGCTATCACAGCGAGGAGCCTTGCCGCGGTTTAAAACTCTACGAATTGGTCTATCGGGATAATGAGGTGGGTGTCATGCTCGGTTAATGCCTAACAGCAATCAGGGTAAGAGATAGACAAGGGTAAAAATAACAATCCACAACAAATCCACCATGTGCCAATAAATCCCGGCTGTTTCCAGGTATCCCAGTTGCCGATCGCTGGGTGGTTCACGCCACAGCTGCCAGGCAAACCACAGCAGCACGATCACCCCAACCACCACATGGGTGAAGTGGAATCCGGTAAGGGAGTAGTACAGGGTAAAGAAGTCGTTGCTCAAATAGTGGATGCCCAGGTCTGCTTTGGCGATAAACTCCGAGGCTTTCAGCGCGCTGAAAATGGCTCCGCATAACAGCGTTGCCAAGATCAGCTTGGCGGCTTTGCGGTGCTCCGCTTTTCGGGCGGCATGAATGGCCAGCACCATAAACCAGGAACTCACCAACATGATCAGTGAATTGATCCCACCAATGGTGAGGTCGAGGCTTTGCTGGGACTGCTGAAATAGCACCAGATTTCCCTGGCGGAGCCAGCCGTAGTAACAGAATCCGGCGACGAAATTGCTCATATCACCGAAAATCATCACCCAAATAATCGTATCGCCAATCATTCTCTGAGGCGCTGAGGCCGAGGCGAGGGGCATCCGGGCGTGACTCACTGGGCGCCCCCCAAATTGAAAAACATCACCAGCAGGTAACTGGCCAGCAGCCAGGCGGCAGCGGTCATTTTCAGCACCCTCGGCGCGTGGCGCACTTCCATAAAATCACCCATGATCAGGTGGACTTTGAAAAAGGCCAGGCTGATCAGCACCAAAGCGCTAATGGTGGGGTTGCTGCCGTGGCTGCCGCCAAGCTGCCAGCTGATCAGGCTGAGCAGCATCAATAGCAGCCAGGTTCGACTTTCCCTCGATAAGCGCAGTTGTTGCAGCATGATCCGCTCGCGTTGCATAAAAGGGTAATGCTGGGTGCTGCGTAATAAGGGGTAATCGTCGCTTGCGACGAATTGTGAAAGGCAGGGCGCGCGGAAAGGCGACTAGAACAGGTTTTTCAGCCACGGGGAAGGCTTGGCAAATTCCCACAGACGGTCAAATCGCGCCTGGTAGTCCCGGGCCAGGGGCGGCATTGGGCTACGCCAGGCCATCGCGCTGTCGCTGTCTTCAATGACCAGCACATCCCGCACATCGGCGATCAAAAACCGCTCATTACCGTTATCCCGCGGCAGTGTTGCAGCAACGCGCAGATGGATGGAGGAGCTGAGGCGTCGGGACAGCGTGACCAATGGATGGCGGATTTCGCGCAGGGGCCGATCGTCAACAATCAACAGGCGCACCCGGCTATCTGGGTGACGCCGGGCAAAGGCAGAGACGGTGTCTGCCAATTCCTGGTATGCAAACCACTGGGGCTCAAGGCAATGGCTAAAAATATCCAGGCTGCGTCGGGCTGTGTCAGTCAGCTGCAATATGGCGCCGGGAATGTCTGTGACCCGCTGACGTGGTTCTCGGAAGGGGGCGTCACCCTCACTTGACGTGGTCAACACGAGGGTCATTTGCCGATGGGGTATACCTGCATCCATAAATACTTCGCCCTCGGCGACAAAGCCTAGGGTCTGGTAAAAACCGATTGCGTGGCATTGGGCAGACAGTGTCAGCGCGCTGCGGCCGTCGCGGGTCGCGGCATCAATACAGGCCTGCAGCAAGCGACGGCCGATACCTTTACCCCGGTGCTCGGCCAGCACCGCCATCCGGCCGATGCTATTGTTGTCTAGCAACCTTAGGGTGCCCACGGGCTGATCATGCTCTGCGATTAGCCAATGACGGGCCGAGACATCGAATTCGTCCAGCTCCAGTTCCTCGGGCACCGCTTGCTCTTCGACAAATACCCGGTAGCGGATGTCGGTGAGAACGTCGCGATGCGTCTGCCAGCTTACTTCAGAGACCGTCAGCATGGGGGCGCTATTCGTCGTCCAGGGCGCAGGTCAGTGTGCCGCGCTGATACAGTTGAAACAGGATGTCGTGGGGGAGGGTGTTCGGGGAAATGATGTCGCCGGGCTCCAGCCGACAGAAGCTAGCGAGTGCATCGGCATGAACCTCGCCAAGCTGATACATCTCGCCATCGGCAAACAAGTCGGTGCCGCGAAAGGCCAGTCGGGCACCCAGTGCCAGAAACACGGCGTGATCAGCGAGGGCAGCGCTGAATTGCGTTGCATCCAGCTCGCCGGGAAAGGCGGGCGCCGCCCGGTGGGTCATCAATTGACCAAACCAATGGGATAACTGGCGTGGGTCGTTGACGGCCGCGCTGAGCAGCTGGTGGGCCTGGGCCAGGGCCGCATCGGAGATTTCGCCCCAGTGCGTTGTCGGCTTGATTAACGGGTCGGTGTAGCGCGCGGGCGAAACGCTTTGCTCACCCACGAACTGCCCGAGGTCTTGCAGCATGTCATCGACCGCGGGTGCCCGAAAGCCCACCGACAGAGTGATGCAGTCTGGCGATTCCGCAATGCCCCAATGGGCGCAGCCCGGCGGAATATAGAGAATGTCGCCAGGGCCAAGGAGAAATTCCTGCTGGCATTGAAAATCAGCCATCAGCTGCAGCTGGGGGTTGTTGCGCAGGGCCGTGGTGGTGTCGCAACGCTGGCCAATTTGCCAGCGCCGCTGGCCGCTGCCCTGAATCAGAAAGACGTCGTATTGATCAAAATGGGGGCCAACATTACCGCCGGGGGCCGTATAGCTCACCATAATGTCCTGCTGGCGCCAGCGCGGCAGGAAGCGGAAAAAGCGGTTAAGGTCGGCGACCTCTGGAATAAAGGCATCAACGGCCTGTACCAGAAGCGTCCACTGAGAAACGGGCAGGCTGGCAAAGCGGTCTTCAGCGAAAGGCCCAGACTCCAGGTGCCATTGATCGCCCTGCTGGATGATAAGACGGCTGTCGATATCTTCCTCGCAGGCCAGACCCGCCAGGTCATTACCATCGATCGGACATTCAAACTCGGGCAGGCCTTGCCGGATCAGCCGGGGCTGCCGCTGCCAATCTTCGGCCAGAAAGGCAGCAGCATCAAAGTTGGCCAGTAGGGCCTTAGATGCGCTTGGCTTGGGCAATCGCATTACCAATGTAATTTGCGGGGGTCAGGCTGCGCAGCCCGGCTTTGGCATGCTCGGGGATATCCAGCGACTCGATAAAGGGCGCCAGCGTCTCCCGGGTGATTGCCTGGCCGCGGGTCAGTGCCTTGAGTTTTTCGTAAGGCTCTTCGACACCGTAGCGGCGCATGACGGTTTGGATCGGCTCAGCCAATACCTCCCAGCTCGCATCCAGGTCTTCGGCAATACGGCTGGGGTTAATTTGCAATTTACCCAGCCCCTTCAGCGTGGCCTGGTAAGCGATCAAGCTATAGGCAAAGCCCACACCCATGTTGCGCAGTACGGTGGAGTCGGTGAGGTCACGCTGCCAGCGGGAAATGGGCAGCTTGGCGGCCAAGTGGCTCAAAATGGCATTGGCAATACCCAGATTGCCCTCAGAATTTTCAAAGTCGATCGGGTTGACCTTGTGGGGCATTGTTGACGAGCCGACTTCACCGGCGATGGTCCGCTGTTTGAAGTAACCCAGGGAAATGTAACCCCAGGCATCCCGGTCGAGGTCGATCAGGATGGTGTTGAAGCGCGCCACGGCGTCGAACAGTTCGGCGATATAGTCGTGGGGTTCAATCTGGGTGGTGTAGGGGTTCCAGGTTAATCCCAGACCACTGACAAAGGACTCAGCGTTGGCTTCCCAATCAACATCCGGGTAAGCAGACAGGTGGGCGTTGTAGTTACCCACGGCGCCGTTAATTTTGCCCAGCAGCTCAATACTGGCAATCACGTCCCGTTGGCGGCGGAGCCGGGCCACGACGTTGGCAAACTCTTTACCCATCGTGGTCGGACTGGCAGTCTGGCCGTGAGTGCGGGACAGCATGGGGACCTCGGCAAATTCCATCGCCTGTGCGGCCAGTTTGGCGATGATCTTGTCCGCCTCGGCCAGCATCACCGCGCGGCCCTCCTGCAACATCAGGGCATGGGACAGATTGTTGATGTCCTCGGACGTGCAGGCGAAGTGAACAAACTCCGAGATAGCGGCCAACTCGGTGTTGTCGGCGATGGATTGCTTAATAAAGTACTCAATCGCTTTCACGTCGTGGTTGGTCGTGGCTTCGATGTCTTTGACCTGTTGGGCTTGCGCTTCGCCAAAGTTCTCAATCAGTGCTTCAAGTACCGCATTTGCCTCGTCGCTGAGTGCGGGCACTTCCGCCACACCAGGATTGGCCGCCAGCTGTTGCAGCCAGCGCACTTCAACAACCAGGCGACAGCGGATCAGGCCGAACTCGCTGAATATCGGGCGCAGGCTGGCGGTTTTGCTGCCGTAGCGGCCGTCGACGGGAGAAATAGCGGAGAGGGCTGATAAATCCATGTTGGGTACCTGTATGCAGGGGCTGGCGGTCAAGTTTTGAAGGCGGCAATGATACCCGACTCAGTGGCGAATTTCAGTGCTTAACAGTTCCTTGGCCGTGTCGAAAATGCGGCGGCGCTGCAGCAAAAGTACCCAACGGCTGCCGCCGGCCTGACGCCACAGAAAGGCTGCTCGCACGGCTGCCAGCAGCAGGGCGCGAATTTTCGCAGCATTGTTGCTGTCTTGCAGTTGCTGGGCGCTGCCGCGAATTTGCAGTCGGTAGGAAAAGTTCGACAGAGTATCTTGATAAATTGAAGAAAGAGATCCGCACAAGCCAATGATATCATTAGAATTTGAAAACTCTTTCTTCTTCGCGGCATGCTGCAGCCGCGAGGCCATGAGGTCCATCATGTCGCGATTTTTGCGAAGTTTCTTTTGTAGGTAGAGCACGCCCATGGCATAGCGCAGAATATTGGGCTTTTCCGCGTAATCGTTGCCGCTGAGTAAATCGCGTAAACCGCGCAACCCAAACTCAATACTGGCCACCCCCTGAAAAGCCTGCTCGGCATTGTCGCTGGAAAAGGCAAACAGGCTGTCGATGGATGCTTCCATGGCCTCGGGATCGGCCTGGCCGGTGCGCGCAACCTGGTCAACCAGGCCGACAGCTTGGATCAGTGCGGCCAGGGCCAATGTGCGTTGTCGCCATGCTGCCGAATCAGACACTGTTAAACCCCGCTTCAATCACGCCGCCGCCCAGGCAAACCTCGCCCTGGTAAAACACCACCGATTGGCCAGGGGTAATGGCCCGCTGGGCCTGATCGAAGTCCACCCGATAGCCGCCGTCTACACTGACAACCTGGCAGTGTTGGTCGGGTTGCCGGTAGCGGGTCTTTGCGGTGCAGCTGAGCGGTAAATCCGGCGCGCCGTTAATCCAGTGAATTTGCCTCACGCTCAGGCTTTGCTTGAACAGCGCAGGGTGGTCGGTGCCCTGGGCAACCACAAGCACGTTTCGATCGAGGTCCTTATCGATGACATACCAGGGTTCGTCGCCACCCCCGGCAACGCCGCCAATACCGAGCCCTTGGCGCTGACCAATGGTGTGGTACATCAGGCCGGCGTGTTGACCGAGCGCTGTGCCGTCCAGCGTTTCGATGGTGCCGGGCTGCGCTGGAAGGTATTGCTGGAGAAAATCCTTAAAGCGTCGCTCGCCAATAAAGCAGATGCCGGTGCTGTCCTTTTTGTTGTGGGTTATCAAATCGTATTGCTGGGCCAGTGCCCGTACGGCGGGCTTTTCCATTTCACCTACCGGAAACAGGGTTTTGGCCAGCTGCTCTTCGCCAACGGCGTGGAGGAAATAACTCTGATCTTTGTTGGCATCCAGCCCCTTGATGAGCTGGCTATGGCCGTTTTCATCGCGGCGCCGGCAATAGTGTCCCGTGGCGATGCCATCCGCACCGAGCATCAGCGCATAGTCGAGAAAAGCCTTAAATTTAATTTCACGGTTACAGAGTATGTCGGGGTTGGGGGTGCGGCCGGCCTGGTATTCGGCAAGAAAGTGTTCGAAGACATTGTCCCAGTATTCGGCGGCAAAGTTGGCGGTGTGGAGATGGATGCCAAGGCGATCGCACACGGCTTGGGCGTCGCTGAGGTCTTCTTTGGCAGTGCAATACTCCGTGCCGTCGTCTTCCTCCCAGTTCTTCATAAACAGACCCTCTACCTGATAACCCTGCTGCTGCAGTAGCAGGGCCGAAATAGAGGAATCCACGCCACCGGACATTCCCACAATAATGCGGGTCTGTGATGGTGCCATGTCGGTAAGAAGCTGAGAGCCAGTCATGGGAGGTTCCAAAAACCTAAGAATCAAAAATCATGGAAAGCGGGTAACGCTGCCCCGCCAAATATTGCTCAAGGTTGTCGAGGACGAGGGGGCTGCGCAGCCTATCTTGTTGTTGCCGGAGTTCATCAAGGCTAAGCCACAGCACCTCCTGAATATCGGGATCGCGACTTGCGCTGTCGAGAAAGCTGAGCGGCCGGCCGAAAAAGCAGGTGCGCTGATAAGTCACCCCGTTGGCCGGCGCCCGATAGAGGCCCAGACCAACCACGCCATCGATACTCACCTCCCATTGGGTTTCTTCTAACACCTCACGGCGAGCGGCAGCGATCAGGGTTTCATCCCGCTCTAAATGCCCTGCGGGTTGGTTAAGCACCCGGCGGCCATTGGCAATTTCCTCCACAAACAAAAACTTGCCATTGTTTTCCACAATGGTCGCCACTGTCACGTGGGGGTACCAACTCATAAAATTGCCCTGCCTGAAAACGGCGGATTGTAACAGTCCTTCGCTATTTTGGCCTACTACGACGTCCTTTAGGGGCAGGGCGAGATGGTCCCGCCCGGTTGCCACGTAATCGCTGCGGTCGACTTGGTCGGTGCCGCCGGGTTGGGGGCTTGTCATTTGTGGGCGAGCTGGCCAGTTTGCGAAGTTGCAGCGGGACCGCCGCCTCGCGCAGTTCCCCCGGCGGCAGGTCGGCCAAGGTCCAATCGCCTATCTGGGCTCTGATAAGGCGGAGGGTAGGGAAGCCAACTGCCGCCGTCATGCGGCGCACCTGCCGGTTGCGACCCTCTCTGATCGTGAGTTTTAGCCAGGAGGTGGGGATATTGGCCCGGTAGCGCACGGGTGGCTGGCGCGGCCACAGGTCCTGGGGTTCATTCATCGTTTCAGCCAGGGCGGGCAGCGTTGGGCCATCATTTAATACGACGCCCTGACGAAGTCGCTCCACGGCGGCCTCGCTGATTTCGCCTTCGACTTGGACCCAATAGGTTTTGGGTAATTTGAACTGGGGATCGCTGATGGCGCTTTGCAAGCGTCCATTGCTGGTGAGCACCAGCAAGCCCTCAGAGTCAAAATCGAGACGGCCCGCTGGATAAATACCGGCTATATTGATGTAATCTGAAAGGCAGGCGCGGTCGTCCGCCTTCCGAAATTGGCACATCACACGGTAGGGTTTGTTGAATAAAACCAGCTCACTCACAGGAAATAGGGCCATTCATGGAAGAAATTCGACTATAAAATGGTATAATGCCGCGCTTTTTTGGATTTCTGGTGCCGATTGTATCACCCGACAGCGTGCCATCAGGAGTCAAGCAACGATCCTCAACCAATAAACCATGGAGTCAAAAATGGGATACCAACATATCAAGGTTCCTGCTGAGGGCGAGAAGATCACCGTCAATTCGGATCTCTCCCTGAACGTACCCGATCGGCCAATTATTCCTTTTATCGAAGGTGATGGCATCGGTATCGATATTACTCCGGTGATGATTAACGTCGTTAATGCCGCCGTTGAAAAAGCCTACTCAGGCAAGAAAGCCATCAGCTGGATGGAAATCTACACTGGTGAAAAAGCCGCTGAGCTGTATGACGGCGATTGGTTTCCGGCCGAAACCCTCGATGCAATCAAAGAATACGCGGTTGCTATTAAGGGCCCTCTGACTACCCCGGTGGGCGGCGGTTTTCGGTCTTTGAACGTAGCCCTGCGCCAAGAGCTGGATTTGTATGTTTGTCAGCGCCCGGTGCGGTGGTTTGAAGGTGTGCCTTCTCCAGTAAAAGAGCCCGGCAAGACCAATATGGTGATCTTCCGCGAGAACTCCGAAGACATCTATGCCGGTATCGAATGGAAAGCTGGCACCCCCGAAGCCGACAAGGTGATCAACTTCCTGCAGGAAGAAATGGGTGTAACTAAAATCCGTTTCCCGCAGAACTGCGGTATCGGCATCAAACCCGTTTCCGAAGAGGGCACCAAGCGCCTGGTGCGCAAGGCCCTGCAATACACCATTGATCAGGACCTGCCTTCACTGACGATCGTGCACAAAGGCAACATCATGAAGTTCACCGAAGGCTCCTTCAAAAACTGGGCCTATGAACTGGCCATGGAAGAGTTCGGCGGTGAGCTGCTCGACGGTGGCCCCTGGGTTAAACTGAAAAACCCTAACACCGGCAAGGAAATCGTTGTTAAAGACGTGATTGCTGATGCCATGCTGCAGCAGGTTCTGCTGCGTCCCGATGAGTACAGCGTTATTGCCACCCTCAACCTGAACGGTGACTACCTGTCTGACGCACTGGCTGCCCAGGTGGGCGGGATCGGTATCGCACCCGGTGCCAACCTGAGCGACAACGTGGCGCTGTTTGAGGCAACCCACGGCACCGCGCCAAAATACACCGGTCAGGACAAGGTGAACCCCGGTTCGTTGATTCTCTCCGCTGAAATGATGCTGCGTCACCTAGGCTGGAACGAAGCCGCAGACCTGATCATCGACGGCATGAACGGCGCTATTCAGGCCAAAACCGTGACCTACGATTTTGAGCGTCTGATGGATGGCGCTACGCTGCTGAAGAGCTCTGAATTCGGTGATGCAATCATTAAGCACATGGCGTAATGCCTGACTGCGCATGACTCAAAGCCGCCTTAGGGCGGCTTTTTTTTGGGCCCGGGATAATGCGGCCCCATGACTACACGCTTGCGCTGGAGCCGACAGTCGCTAAGCGAAAGTGCCTGTGTAAACGTAGGTGTAACACCGCCACAGAAGAGAGTCGCCGTGATCAAGTCATCGGCAGGGGAGAAGTATGCGTAGCAGAGGGAGTGGGCTAATGAAGTGAAGAATGAGGCAAGGGCGTCCTCTTGACGCGAGAAGTACCCGCCGGAGCGCCTTGCCGCGAAAACTAACCGTTAGGCAGCGCAATTGCCCGTCGTGGCAATCGCCAGTTGAGGTCGGAGGACCTTACTCCTGGGGCGCGCCAGTTTTAATCGTCGTGGCGTGTAAGCCCTTAGGGCCGGCTTCTGCATCGAAGGATACGGACTGACCCGCTTTGAGAGTCTTGTACCCCTCCATGGAAATGGCAGAGTAGTGAGCAAAGATCTCCTCGTCACTGCTTTCCGTGACGATAAAACCGTAGCCCTTTGCATTGTTGAACCATTTAACAACACCGTTTTGCATAGAAGAGAACCCGCATTTGTCGTTATATTTATTGTGAAACTACGCTGTTGCCCTTGTTTTTGGCCAGCGCTAACCCCATTTTTTAAATCAGGTTGGGGCCGGCAGTCAAGTAAAGCCGTGTCCCGTGAGAAATTGGTGCATCTCCCTATTGCGCGGCCATGCAAGGGTGATAAGCTCGATCCAACGTAGTGAGATTATGCAATCAGATATCTGCAGAATGAGTCAGGACTCCGACGAGGACCACGGCAGCGGTCTGGCTATCGAGACAGCCAAGCCCCGACTCAAGAAGCCGCCAATGTATTTAGTGGTACTTCTCAATGATGACTATACCCCTATGGAGTTTGTCATTGAGGTGCTCGAGGACTTCTTCTACATGGATCGGCAGCGGGCCACCCAGGTGATGCTGACGGTTCATACCCAAGGAAAGGGTGTCTGCGGCGTGTTTACCCGAGATATTGCTGAAACCAAGGCTGCTCAGGTGAATCAGTACGCGAGGGATAATGGACACCCGCTGCTGGCGGAGATAGAAGAGAGTGAAGCTTGAGTGTTGTTAACTGCGTAGAGGCGGAACCAGGCGATGTTGAGTAAAGACCTTGAAACGACGTTAAGCCAGGCCTTTAAGTCGGCCCGCAATCGCCGTCATGAGTTTATGACGGTGGAACATCTGCTGTTGGCATTGGCTGACAATGCTGCCGCCATCAAGGTGCTGCTAGCCTGCGGAGCAGACCTCGCTCAGCTAAAAGGTGACCTCGACGAATTTGTCGAAGCCACGACCCCACGTATTCCCGAAGAGGATATGGAGCGCGACACCCAGCCCACGCTGGGTTTTCAGCGCGTGCTGCAGCGCGCTGTCTTCCACGTACAGTCATCCGGTAAACAAGAGGTGACTGGCGCCAATGTTCTGGTCGCTATTTTTAGCGAGCAGGAAAGTCAGGCGGTTTATTTCCTCAAATCCCAAAACGTGAATCGCCTTGATGTGGTGAATTTCATCACCCACGGCATATCAAAAGTGTCCGGCGCGGAAAATGCCGAAAGCGAGCAGAGCGCCGAGCAAGAAGCCGAAGCCGGTGATCCCGAGCAACGGCCATTGGAGAATTTCGCGACTAACCTCAACGAAGAGGCTCGGGCAGGTCGTATCGATCCGCTGATTGGGCGCGCCGCTGAAGTGGAACGTGTCGCCCAGATACTCACCCGTCGTCGCAAGAATAACCCCTTGCTGGTCGGTGAATCGGGTGTTGGCAAAACCGCTATTGCCGAGGGCTTGGCCAAGCGCATCGTCGACGGCGAAGTGCCCGACGTGCTGTTAAAAAGTGTGGTTTACTCACTCGACATGGGCGCCTTGTTGGCGGGAACCAAATATCGCGGCGACTTTGAGAAGCGCCTGAAAGGCCTGCTTGCCGACCTGAAAAAGCGTGAAGGCGCGATTCTGTTTATCGACGAAATCCACACCATCATCGGTGCAGGTGCGGCCTCAGGTGGGGTGATGGATGCGTCAAACCTGCTTAAGCCCTTGCTGAGCTCCGGCCAGATGCGCTGCATTGGCTCTACCACGTTCCAGGAATACCGCGGTATCTTTGAGAAAGACCGGGCACTGAGCCGCCGTTTCCAGAAGGTTGATGTCACCGAACCCTCGGTAGAAGACACCTACCTGATTCTCAAAGGCTTGTGCTCTCGTTTTGAGCATCACCACGATCTGAAATACAGCGATGCGGCCCTGCGTTCGGCGGCAGAGTTGTCCTCTCGCTACATTAACGATCGCTTCCTGCCCGATAAGGCCATTGATGTGATCGACGAGGCCGGTGCCTATCAGCGCTTGCAGTCGAAGGAAGATCGGGTGGAGCTGATTGATGTGCCGCAGATCGAGGCGATTGTCGCCAAGATTGCCCGCATTCCGCCTAAGTCCGTGTCCAGCGATGACAAAGCCTCGTTGGCGAAGCTGGAAGACAACCTGAAAATGGTGGTGTTTGGCCAAGATCAGGCGATTTCCGAGCTGAGTGCGTCAATCAAGTTGGCCCGTGCCGGCCTGAAAGCCCCCGACAAACCCATTGGCTCCTTCCTGTTGGCCGGACCGACCGGTGTCGGCAAGACGGAGGTGTGCAAGCAGTTGGCAAAACTGCTGGGGCTGGAGCTGATCCGTTTTGATATGTCCGAGTACATGGAGCGCCACACCGTTTCCCGGTTAATTGGTGCCCCTCCCGGTTATGTTGGTTTTGACCAGGGCGGCCTGTTGACCGATGCCGTGACCAAGCATCCCCATTCGGTAGTGCTGCTGGATGAGATCGAGAAGGCGCATCCGGACTTGTTCAATCTGCTGTTGCAGGTGATGGATCATGGCTCCCTGACCGATAACAACGGTCGTACTGCCGATTTCCGCAATGTGATTTTTGTGATGACCACCAATGCCGGTGCCGAAAATATCAGCCGCCGGTCGATGGGCTTCACCGAGCAAAATCACGACACCGATGCGCTTGAGGCGATCAATCGCCTATTTACCCCGGAGTTCCGCAATCGGCTCGACAGCATCATCAGCTTTGGTCCGCTGCCAGAGGAGGTGGTGTTGACCGTGGTGGATAAATTCCTGATCGATCTGCAGGCTCAGCTCGACGAGAAAAAAGTGGTGCTGGATGTGGACGATGACGCGCGCCGCTGGTTGGTGCAGAAGGGCTACGACAAAACCATGGGCGCCCGGCCGATGGCTCGCGTTATCCAGGAGCACATCAAAAAGCCCTTGGCAGAAATGGTCTTGTTTGGTGACCTGGCTGATGGCGGCACCATCTTCGTCAGCGTGGATGGCGATGGCTTGAGTCTGTCGAGTGATGTTGCCGAGTTGGCAGTAGAATAAAATTACACATGCACAAAAAAGCCGCGGCGAGCAATCGCCGCGGCTTTTTTGTAGTGGTGCGCTGACCGAGTGTTAGCGGCCGCGGAAGGTGATGCGACCCTTGGTCAGATCATAGGGGGTCAATTCAACCTTAACCTTGTCGCCAGTCAGAATGCGGATATAGTGTTTGCGCATTTTGCCGGAAATATGGGCCGTCACAACATGGCCGTTTTCCAGTCGAACCCGGAAGGTCGTGTTGGGCAAAGTGTCGATGACTTCGCCTTCCATTTCTATCTGGTCTTCTTTCGCCATTCGGCAATAATCCTCACTGCTTGTCGGGAGATTCCAGCCTTTGTTAGCGGCGGCCTGGAAAAAGAAGCGCGCATTTTGCCTGAAAACGTCCCGCTAGGCAATTTCGATGTCGATTAGCATGGCGGAGAGAGGCCTGAGCGTGCTTGCCAGGATCGGCGTTAATTGAGACGAATCCAGCGATTACTCATAAAAAGCTCAAGGGGGCGGTAGTCCGTTTTGTAGCGCATCTTGGCGCAATCCCGAATCCAGTAGCCGAGATAGACATAGGGCAGGCTCAGCTCCCGACAGTGCTCTACCATCCACAATATGGCCATCGCGCCCAAGCTTCGCCGGTTGTAATCGGCATCTGGGTCGTAAAAGGTATAGATAGCAGACAGCCCGTCTCCCATCACATCGATAACTGACACCGCGATCAGCGTGTCCTGAAGGTAAAAACAGGCAAAACGCGTTGAGGGGATGGTATCGCACAAAAACTGTTCGAATTGCTCCCGGGAGGGCGGGAACATATCTCCATCCTGATGGCGCACCCGAATATAGCGCTCGTACAGGGCATAGGCGTTATCCGCCATGGTCTGTTTCACAACCACCTTTAAGTCGGCATTGCGATGCTGGCAGCGCCGTTGCTTTCGACTCGGCGTAAAGCGGGCGACAGGGATTCGGGTGGCGATACACTGCTGACAGGACTGGCAATCCGGGCGATAGACGTGACGGCCGCTGCGACGAAAGCCCCGCCGAGAGAGCTGGGTGTACAGGGCGCCCTCGAAGGGAATATGAGGATCAACAAACAGGGTCTTCGCTTCCCGGTCCCTGAAATAACTACAGGGGTGCGGGTAAGTGGAGTAAAGCTTGATCGATTTGTCGTTGCTCATGGCTAGATTTTCTCAGCCTTCCGGCCTCTGCGCCAGTGGAGATCGTCGGCGCCCTGCCATTCGTCAATTATGCGCCGCGATTGACGCTATGCCAGTGCCAATCCCAGGGGGAGGGTGGTGTGGCATCGTCTTGTGCACTCTCGTTGAGGATTGCCTGGAAGTTCCGCCGGGGTATTTCCTCCGCTCCCATGCTGGTGAGGTAAGGGTTGCCAACCTGACAGTCGATCACCGCAAAGTCCCGCGCCATCAGCCACTCACACAGCGCACACAGCGCGATTTTCGAGCCGTTTGGGGCGAGGCTAAACATGGATTCGCCGAAAAACACCTTGCCCATTGCGACGCCGTAGAGGCCCCCTATGAGGTCCTCTCCCAGCCAGACTTCCACGGAGTGGGCCCGGCCAGCCTTGTGCAAGCTCAGATAAGCCTGGCGCATATCATCGGTAATCCAGGTGCCGGGACGGCGGGCAGAAACGGCAGCGCACTGATCGATAACCTCGGAAAATGTGCGGTCGGTTGTGCAGTGGTAGGGCGCCCGCTTGAGGGCTTTGGTGAGGCTGCGATTAACCTTCAGCCTGGTTGGAAACAGCACAGATCGGGGGTCGGGGGACCACCATAGAATCGGCTGGCCTTCTTCATACCAGGGAAAGATCCCGCGGCGGTAAGCTTCCAATAAGCGTTCTAACCGAAGGTCGCCGCCAGCGGCCAGCAAACCGTTGGGTTCTTGAGTCGCGTGCTCGAGGGGGGGGAAGCGGAGATCAACCGGATCCAGCCAGGCGATGCTTGGCATCCAATGATCTCCGCTCGGATCAGGCCAGGTCGTCCAGATAGCGCTCGGCGTCGAGCGCTGCCATGCAACCAAAGCCGGCAGACGTGACTGCCTGACGGTAAATGTGGTCGGCAACATCGCCTGCCGCAAAAACCCCCTCAACACTGGTCGCCGTGGCATTACCCGCGGTGCCGCTGTTGATGGTCAGATAGCCATCTTTCATTTCCAACTGGCCCTGGAAAATATCGGTATTGGGCTTGTGACCAATAGCGATAAACACCCCGGCCAATTCAATATCCTGGGTGCTGCCATCTTTGGTACTGGCGACACGAATTCCGGTAACGCCGCTGTCATCGCCCAAGACCTCGTCCAGCGTGTGGTTCCAGCAGAGGGTAATGTTGCCATTCTCTGCCCGCTCAAACAGCTTATCTTGCAGGATTTTCTCGGCCCGCAGCTCGTCGCGGCGGTGAACCAGGGTAACCTCAGAAGCGATGTTAGACAGATACAGGGCTTCTTCCACGGCGGTGTTACCGCCGCCGATTACCGCGACTTTCTTGCCTCGGTAAAAGAACCCGTCACAGGTCGCGCAGGCGGACACGCCCTTGCCCATAAAGGCTTCTTCAGAGGGTAGGCCCAGGTATTGAGCCGACGCACCGGTGGCGATAATCAGTGCATCACAGGTGTAAGTGTTGCTGCCAACCAGAGTGAAAGGTTTCTTTTTCAGGTCAACCGATTCGATATGGTCGAACAGCACTTTCGTATCAAAGCGCTCGGCGTGCTCCTGCATGCGCATCATCAACTCGGGGCCTTGAACGCCGTTTTGGTCGCCGGGCCAGTTATCTACGTCGGTGGTGGTGGTGAGCTGGCCACCCTGTTGCATCCCGGTGATGACGACGGGGCTCAAGTTCGCTCGGGCGGCGTAGACAGCGGCGGTGTAACCGGCAGGGCCTGAGCCGAGAATGATAAGGCGGTGGTGTTGGCTATCGCTCATAGATGTGCAAGATTCCCAGTTATTGTGGCCGAACCAAAATCGGCCAGGGGTGACAGAGACTAATCGACGATGCCTGCGCTCGTCGAGCAGGGTTGGCGAACTGCCCCGAGGACAATTCCAAAGGCCAATATCATAGGTTAAAACCCCCTTCGCGGCAAAAACTCAGCGGCGACAACGGCACGATCTTGATGCTAACATTGCCGGGCCTTTAAGGTGTCCTCCACGACTCAATCCGATCCAGAAGGGAGCCGGTTTTTTCTTGGCAAAACAAACGATTGCATCAAAGTCTGAGCGCAGTGACACACTGCAGCTGCGACTGAGAGAAGGCATGCTCATCGGCCTGTCAGCCTTTTGCATCCTGATCGTCATGGCATTGGCGACCTACAGTGCAAATGATCCAGGGTGGTCCAGGACGGGCACCGGTGACGCGGTCGCCAATGCCGTTGGTCCCGTGGGCGCCTGGGTGGCAGATGTCTTCTTTGCCCTGTTCGGCTACATGGCCTATCTTTTTCCCGCGATGCTGGGGTTTCGAGCCTGGCGACTGTTTCGGGATCGGCTCGCGCCACCGGCTTTTGATTCTTTAATACTGTTTCTGCGCATTATCGGATTTGTACTGGTTATGATTGCCAGCACCGGTCTGGCGGCGAATCAGGATGGAGGCAGCAGTGGGCTGCCCTTTGGCGCGGGCGGTGTGCTCGGTGACGCCATTGCCCACGCAACGGTCGAATCCTTCAGCGGCTTTGGTAGCCGACTGCTGTTGACCGCCATCTTGCTGTTTGGGGTAACGATCTTTACGGACCTTTCCTGGATTCGGCTGATGGATTGGCTGGGCGCCAAAACGCTGCACTTGCTCGACCTGGCCCGTGACAAAGCCTACCAGTTCAAGTTGGCCCAGGCTGAGCGGAAAGCGGCCCGCACTGCCACACAAAAGCGGCAGGAATCGGTCGCCCGTAAAACCGAGGTTCAAAAAACCCGCGTTGCACCCACTATTGAAGTGCCTGCCAAACCTGCACCCAAGTCTCAGCGGGTGGAAAAGGAGCGTCAGACAGGCTTGTTTGATGGCCCGGTCACTGGCACCTTGCCGCCACTAAATATTCTCGATGAAGCCTCTCACCACAGTCGTGGTTATTCACCCGACACGCTGGAGGCCATGTCCCGGCTGCTAGAAATCAAACTGCTCGATTTTGGCGTGTCGGCCAAGGTGGTGGCGGTGTTTCCTGGCCCGGTCATTACCCGCTTTGAACTGGAGCCCGATGCCGGGGTGAAGGTTAGCAAGATCAGCAATCTGGCCAAGGACCTGGCCCGCTCGCTGGCGGTCATCAGCGTCCGGGTTGTGGAGGTCATCCCCGGCAAGCCCTACGTTGGTATCGAGATTCCGAATGAAGATCGCGAGATCGTCAATTTTCGTGAGGTCTTGTCTTCCGAAGCCTTTGACTCAGCCAAATCCTTACTGACGCTGGCCCTGGGCCACGATATCTCCGGCGAGCCGGTGTGCGCAGATTTGGCAAAAATGCCACATTTGCTGGTCGCAGGTACCACCGGCTCCGGTAAGTCAGTTGGCGTTAATGCAATGCTGATTAGTCTGCTATACAAAGCGACTCCTGAGGATCTGCGATTGCTGCTGGTTGACCCGAAAATGCTGGAACTGTCGGTTTACGACGGGATTCCCCATTTGCTGACCCCGGTCATTACCGATATGAAGGATGCTGCCAACGGCTTGCGGTGGTGCGTGGCGGAGATGGAGCGCCGTTACAAGCTGATGTCGGCCATGGGGGTGCGCAACGTCGCGGGCTTCAATAAAAAGGTGCGCGATGCTGCTCAGGCAGGCAACCCATTAAAAGATCCGCTGTGGATTCCGGATGAGCATTTTGAGGCCGGCATGGAAGAGGCCGAGGCCCCCGAGCTGGAGGTTCTGCCGGCGATTGTGGTGGTGATTGATGAGTTTGCCGACATGATGATGATCGTCGGCAAGAAGGTGGAAGAGTTGATCGCGCGTATTGCCCAAAAGGCACGGGCGGCGGGGATTCACCTGATTCTGGCCACCCAGCGGCCATCTGTGGATGTGATTACTGGTTTGATTAAGGCCAACGTGCCCACCCGGATCGCCTTCCAGGTGTCGTCCAAGATTGACTCTCGCACGATTCTGGATCAGGGCGGCGCCGAGCAGCTGCTTGGGCACGGCGACATGCTTTACCTGCCACCCGGCAGTGGTTTACCGGTCCGTGTTCACGGCGCCTTTGTGTCGGATGACGAGGTGCACCGGGTGGTTGCGGACTGGAAACGTCGGGGCGAGCCTCGCTACATCGATGGCCTGCTAGAAGAAGGCAGCACCAGTGACGCCATGCCGGGCATGTCGCCCGATGGTGACGGCGGTGATGGTGAGGGGGATGCCCTCTATGATGAAGCCGTTTATTTTGTCTGCCAATCTCGGCGGGCATCAATTTCAGCAGTGCAACGCAAGCTGCGTATCGGTTACAACCGGGCCGCCAGATTGATCGAGACCATGGAAGCTGCGGGTGTGGTGTCGGAAATGGCCAGTAATGGAAGCAGGGAGGTTCTGGCGCCTCCTCCTGCGGAGTGAGACATAAATGCGTCGTTTGTTTGTGATGTTTTTTTTGCTGTGTGCGACGTCGGTCAGTGTGGCAGACGGCGATGTGGCGCAGCTACATTTGTTGCTTTCTAGCGCGAACAGCCTGCAATCCGGGTTTGAACAAACCGTCGTTGACGCCGATGGGGCGGTCCTTCAGAAAAGCAGTGGCCAAATCTCTCTGCAGCGCCCCAATAAAATTCGTTGGCAGAGCACTGAGCCCTTTAATTATCTGATGATCAGTGATGGCGACACCTTGTGGCGCTATGATGCCGATTTGGACCAGCTCAATACTGAGCCCTTTGATCCCAGTCTGGCCCAGGCACCAGCGATGATTTTGGGCGCCTCGATCGAGCAGCTGGACAGTAACTTTGATGTGGCGATCAGCAAAAATGGCATTGAGCGCAGCTTTATCCTCACACCCAAGGAGGAGGGCGGCAATTTTTCCCAGCTGGTGCTGCACTTTAACCAGGGCAAACTGATTGGCATGGCATTGGTGGATACCCTTGAGCAGCGTACGGATATCAAACTCATCAAGCCTGATTACAAGCCCAAATTCCCCGCCCAGCATTTCACCTTCCAGGAAACCGACCAGGGTAGTTCCTGATGCCTGCCAACGAGGCGCCCTTGCAGGCGCCCCTTGCCGCGCGGATGCGGCCGCGGCAGCTCACTGAGTATCTCGGCCAGGAAGCCATCCTCGCACCGGGCATGCCTCTGCGCGAGGCGCTGGATTCTGGGCAGCTTCATTCGATGATCTTGTGGGGGCCGCCGGGGGTAGGGAAAACCACCCTGGCGCAACTGGTTGCCACCTGTTGTGAGGCGCGTTTTATTAGCTTGTCTGCAGTGTTAGCCGGGGTCAAAGATATTCGCCAGGCGGTGGAAGAGGCGAAAACTGAATTGCAATACGGTCGCCGAACCGTGCTCTTTATTGATGAGGTCCACCGGTTCAATAAAGCGCAACAAGATGCCTTTCTGCCCTATGTGGAAGACGGAACGGTTATTTTTATCGGCGCAACCACCGAAAACCCATCCTTTGAATTAAACAATGCTTTGCTGTCTCGGGCTCGGGTTTACCATCTTGCCGCGCTGGACGCGACGGCCCTTGAGCAGATTCTTCAGCGCGCGCTTACTGCAGAGGGTTGGCAAGCAGACCCAGCGCAGCTCGGGAGGCTGATTGAATTTGCCGACGGCGATGGTCGGCGCGCACTAAACCTGCTTGAAATTGCGCTGGATACCGCGCGGCAATCCGGTGGTGAAGCTACCCTCGACGCTTCGGTTTTTGACCGCGTGCTGCAGGGGCAGACCCGCCGCTTTGATAAAGGAGGGGATCTTTTCTATGAACAGATATCAGCGCTGCACAAGGCGGTAAGAGGCAGCTCTCCTGACGGTGCGCTTTATTGGTTTGCGCGAATGCTCGATGGCGGTTGTGAGCCGCAATATATTGCCCGCCGCCTGTTGCGGATGGCCTCTGAAGATATCGGTAACGCGGACCCTCGCGCATTGCGTATTTGCATTGACGCCTGGGATGTTCAGGAACGTCTCGGCAGCCCCGAGGGAGAACTGGCGCTGGCTCAGGCGGTGTGTTACCTGGCCGCTGCCCCCAAGAGCAATGCGGTCTATACCGCGTACAACAAAGTGCGCCAGGAAATTGCCCAGGGACAGTCCTTCGACGTACCGATGCATCTTCGCAACGCGCCGACAAAAATGATGAAGGGCCAAGGCTACGGTGATGGCTACCGCTATGCCCACGACGAGCCCGAAGCATACGCTGCTGGCGAAAGCTACCTGCCAGAGCCCTTGAAAGATCGGCGCTACTATCAGCCAGTCGAGCGGGGCTTGGAGAAAAAAATCGCAGAAAAATTGCGCTTTTTAAGGGACAAGGATAATCGCAGTACGCGGCAGCGTTATCCTTGAGGCGGATGCTGCTAGAATATAGCCCTTGAAAGGGGGCAGTCATGAGCTTGCAAATACTACTGGTCGCCATTGGCGGCGCCACCGGCGCACTGGGGCGTTACGGCGTTTCTCGCTTGGTGACTAGCGTAGCACCCAGCCACGCCTGGCCCACCGCGACGATGCTGGTGAATTTGCTGGGCTCGACCCTGATCGGCGTACTCTACGTCATCATTACCGAGAAATCGGTCTTGCATCCCGACTCGCGCCATATTCTCATGGTCGGCTTTTTGGGCGCGTTCACCACCTTTTCGACCTTTTCGTTGGAAACTGTTGCCCTGTTGGAATCAGGTCGCCCGATGTTGGCGTTGAGCTATGTTTTTTTTACTTTAGTCAGCTGCATTGTCGGCTGCTGGCTGGGGATACAACTTGCCCGTTAGTCGGGTTGTATTAATTGGAGTTGCTTCACATGTTGGATATCAAGTTAGTCAGACAAAACCCAGAGGCCGTCGCCGAGGCGCTGAAAAAGAAGCGTTTTGTCTTTGACTCCTACGCATTTAAGTCGCTGGACGAAGAGCGTAAGGCGGCTGACGTTGCCAGCCAATCGCTGTTGGCTGAGCGCAAGCAAGCCTCCAAAAAAATTGGTGAACTGGTGAAAACCGGAGTCAGCGTTGACGAGGCGAAAGCCCAGGTCAACGAGATACTGGCCAAGATTGAGAGCCAACTGGAAGAACTCAAGCAGCGCGCCAGCCAAGCCAACGACGCCCTGGATAATATGATGCTGGGTGTTCCCAATATCCCCGCTGAGGATGTGCCTCCCGGTGACGACGAGGAGGCTAACGTTGAGGTGCTCAAGTGGGGAGAACCTCGGCAATTTGATTTTGAGGTCAAGGACCATGTAGATGTCGGCAGCACGGTCGGGGGGCTGGATTTTGATACTGCAGCCAAGCTGACCGGCAGTCGTTTTGCGGTGATGCGTGGCGGCATTGCCCGTCTGCATCGCGCATTGATCCAGTTGATGCTCGATACTCACACCGGTGAGCACGGGTATCAGGAGGTCTATGTGCCCTTTATGGTCAACGCCGACTCTCTGCGCGGCACTGGCCAGTTACCCAAATTTGAAGAGGATCTGTTCAAGTTGGAGGGTGAACAGGATTACTACCTGATTCCCACGGCGGAAGTACCCGTGACGAATATGTTCAGAGACACTATTGTCGACGACGCGACATTGGGCCAGTCGGGTTTGAGTTTTGTCTGTCACACACCGTGCTTTCGCAGCGAAGCCGGTAGTTATGGTCGCGATACCCGGGGCATGATTCGCCAGCATCAATTTGAAAAGGTCGAGCTGGTTCGCTTTGTGCGCCCAAGTCAGTCGGAGGCCGCGCTGGAAGAGCTCACCGGTCACGCCGAGGCGATTCTGAAGGCGCTCGAATTACCCTACCGAAAGGTGGTGTTGTGCGGTGGGGATCTCGGCTTCTCGGCAATGAAAACCTACGATCTGGAGGTCTGGTTGCCAGGGCAGGCGGCCTATCGGGAAATCTCTTCCTGCAGCAACTTTGGCGATTTTCAAGCTCGGCGAATGCTCGCCCGGTGGCGCAACCCAGACACCGATAAACCCGAGCTGCTGCATACCCTGAATGGTTCGGGCCTTGCCGTTGGCCGAACCCTGGTGGCGATTCTTGAGAACTATCAGCAGGTCGATGGCAGTGTGACGGTCCCCGCAGCACTTCGACCCTATATGGGCGGGCTTGAGAGTTTGGCTGGGGGCTAAGGTGGAGTTCTTACCACTTTTTACTCAGCTCACCGGCAAGCCGTGCTTACTGCTCGGGGGAGGGCAGGTCGCCCTGCGTAAGGCGCGCCTGCTCAGCAAGGCAGGGGCGAAGATTCGGGTGGTGGCACGTGACGTGCTCCCGGAGCTGGCGGCGCTGGCAGAGCAGTCCGGCGGTGAGGTTAGGGTAGGCGAGTTTGACGAGGCGGACCTCGGCCAGGTTTTTCTGGTGATCGCCGCAACCGACGACCACGCGCTGAATCAACACGTGTCTGAGGCCTGTCATCAGCGGCTTCTACCGGTAAACGTTGTCGACAGCCCCGAACTCTGTAGCGTCATACTGCCAGCCATCGTCGATCGCTCGCCCCTGGTGATCGCGATCAGCAGCGGCGGCAAGAGCCCGGTTTTGGCGCGAATGATGCGTTCGCGTCTTGAGTCGAGCATTCCAGCCTCCTATGGCAGATTGGCAAATTTGGCCAGCCGTTTTCGCGATGCTGTGAAAGCAAAATTTGGCGATATTGAAGATCGGCGCTTGTTTTGGGAACGTGTGCTCCAAGGCCCCATTGCGGAGATGGTTTTTGCCGGAAAAGACGCAGTTGCCGACCAAATGCTGGCCAAGGAAATTGATCAGGCGGGCCCGCAAGTTGGTGGTGAGGTTTACCTGATCGGCGCTGGTCCCGGCGACCCCGACTTAATGACCTTCAAAGCCCTGCGCCTGCTGCAAAAGGCCGATGTGGTGCTCTACGACCGATTGGTTGCCCCCGAAATTGTCGAGATGTGTCGAAAGGACGCCGAGCGCGTATTCGTGGGCAAAAAGCGGTCAGATCACGCGGTTCCCCAGGATGGCATCAACCAGCTGCTTATCGATTATGCAAGACAAGGCAAGAAAGTCGCCCGCCTGAAAGGTGGTGACCCCTTCATATTTGGCCGTGGCGGTGAAGAAATCGAGCAGCTGGCGTTGCAACATATTCCCTTTCAAGTGGTACCGGGTGTCACTGCCGCTGCAGGTTGTGCGAGCTATTCCGGCATCCCGCTGACGCATCGGGACTACGCCCAGTCGGTACGGTTTGTTACCGGTCACCTGAAAGACAACAGCATTAATCTGCCTTGGGCGGAATTGGTTCATTCCCACCAGACAGTGGTGTTTTACATGGGTTTGGTCGGCCTTCCCAGCATCTGCGATCAGTTGATTGCCCATGGTCGCAGTCCCGATACCCCTATTGCTTTGATTCAGCAGGGAACCACGCCAAATCAAAAGGTGGTGGTTGGCACGCTGAGCAATATGGTAGCGAAAATCGCTGCTGACCCGGTTCAGGCGCCGACCCTGATTATTGTTGGTGAAGTGGTGCAATTGCGCAGTAAACTGGCGTGGTACGAAGATCGCGACCTTGCTCAACCACAGCTTTAACGTTGAGTTAAGCGCAGGAGATTTATGACGGAACATTACGATTTATTTGTCATTGGCGCCGGCTCCGGCGGCGTCCGTGCGGCCAGAATGTCAGCGTCTTTCGGCGCTCGGGTGGCAGTGGCTGAGTCCCGCTATCTGGGTGGCACCTGTGTCAATGTTGGCTGCGTACCCAAAAAACTCTTTAGTTATGCCGCTCACTTCGCCGACGATTTTCAGGATGCTCGTGGCTTTGGTTGGCAAGCAGGCGAAATCAGCTTTGACTGGGCGACCTTGCGAGACAACAAAACTCGAGAAATTGAGCGGCTCAATGGTATCTACCGGGGCCTGCTCGAAAAGCCCGGGGTCGACATCATCCGAGGTCACGCCAGGCTGTTGGGTCCCAAAAGTGTTCAGGTTGGCGAGCAGGTTTTTCACGCCGACAAAATTCTCGTCGCTGTTGGTGGTTGGCCGTATGTACCGGATATACCGGGCCGTGAGCACGCTATCACCTCGAATGAAATATTTTATCTAGACACGCTGCCGGGTCATATCACCATTGTTGGCGGCGGCTATATTGCAACAGAGTTTGCCAGTATCCTCGCCGGCCTTGGCATTCAGGTGTCCCAGATCTATCGGCGTGAGCTATTTCTGCGTGGTTTTGATAGTGAATTAAGAGAGCAACTGGCCGGCGAGATGGGTACCAAGGGCATCGACCTGCGTTTCAATGAAAACGTGGCGGCCATTGCGAAAGCCGGGGAGGGGTATCGGCTCTCGCTGACCAGTGGCGGTGAGCTGGACACCGGAGCCGTGCTATTTGCCACGGGACGACGCCCGGCGCTGGAAAACCTGGGGCTTGAAAATACCGCGGTGTCGATCACCAGCGGCGGCTATATCGAGGTCAACAGCCAGTTTGAAACGCAGGAGCCAGGCATCTATGCCCTGGGTGATGTCACTGGTGGGGTGGAACTCACACCGGTGGCGTTGGCAGAGGGTATGAATCTCGCTCGCCGTTTGTTCAACGGTGATGACCGGGCGGTTGATTACGCCAATATCCCCACCGCGATCTTTTCCTTGCCAAACCTGGCGACGGTCGGCTTAAGTGAAGAGGCCGCCCGAGAGCAGGGCAAAGATATTGCCGTGTACACGTCGCACTTTCGACATCTCAAACACACCTTGAGCGGCAATCCGACAAAGACCTTTCTGAAGCTGATTGTGGAGCGGGGCAGTGACAAAGTGATTGGCGCCCATATGCTGGGGGATGAGGCAGGAGAAATCATCCAAGGTATCGCGGTGGCAATCAAGGCTGGTGCAACCAAGGCGGATTTCGATAGTACCATCGGCATTCACCCTACCGTAGCAGAGGAATTTGTGACGATGCGCGAAGCCACGCGATAGTTTTTAACTCGGGCCGCCGACTGGGGTGGCCGTCAAGAGTGTGTGCCGTCGCCGCAAGAAAAAAGCCCGGGAGCGTGTCCCGGGCTTTTTCATTTCAGTTACACCAATGTGCGGCTGTGAAGCGACAACAATAATTACTAGGGGCCAATGGCCAGACGTTCGGGCCGGAAGAAGGGGATGGCATCGACCAGAATGCGGCTGGCTTCTATCACCATCGGGTCTGGCTCTTTGTCTTCGTCGTCCTTCGATTCGTCCTCAGCAGCATTAATCTCGCTTTCTTCTGCCGCTGCCAAATCATCGCTCTTGCTGTCGTCGTCTTCAAGCTTCTCCAGCGGCGGCTCGCCTTTAGCGATGCGGCGACGATTTTCCATCGCTAGCCGGAGGGTCTTTTGCTCTTCGCGCTCAGCCTTACGCGTTTCCATATTGAGGGATAAAGTTTTGCGGTTGCGCAATTTTTCGATCTGGGAAATCTGTTCCTGCAGATATACAAAATCCGGATCCGTCGCAATGCGCTTCTCGTGACTGCTTTGTAATTTCGGAAGGGCAGACTTCAGGTCGAAATAGTAGTTGTGGCGGGCGGACGGGATCCGGTCCCAATTCATCGCATTATCCAGAATGCTCTCGCCGATTTCGTCCTTGTCGTAGATAGGCGGAAACGCAATATCGGGAATGACACCGCGGTTTTGCGTGCTATCACCGGACACCCGATAAAATTTGGACTCCGTCAGTTTCAGTTGGCCGTGGCTAAGCGGATTAACCGATTGCACTGTGCCTTTGCCGAAGGACTGGGTTCCCAGCACGATGCCACGTTGATAGTCCTGAATGGCACCGGCGAAAATCTCTGAGGCCGACGCACTCATCCGGTTGATCAGCACCGCCAGGGGGCCAGAGTAGTAGGGGGAGCTGCGACGCTTCCCCTCACGAATAATGCGGGCACTGGAATGGCGAATTTGCACCGTGGGGCCGGACTCAATAAACAGGCCCACTAGAGCGTTGGCCTCGGTCAGAGAGCCGCCGCCGTTGTTACGCAGGTCAATGACAATGCCCTCGGCATCCTGATTCAGCAAATCTTCGAGAATCTTGCTCACATCTCGGGTGGTGCTCCGATATTCGGGATCGCCAAGCCGGAAGGCTTCAAAGTCCAGATAGAAAGCGGGCACATTGATCACGCCGATCTTGTGCATCTCGCCATTCGGACCCGGAACTTCAATAATTTCGCCCTTCGCGCTTTGCTCCTCGAGCTTTACCTCATTCCGCTCGATCACAATTTCAATGCGCTCTTCTTCACTCTGAGCTACCGCAGGTATCACTTCCAGCCGGACGATAGAGCCTGCTGGGCCGCGGATGAGGTCGACAACATCATCCAATCGCCAACCAATCACATCCTGCATTTCGCCGCCTTTGCCCTCGGCGACACCGACGATGCGATCAGAGGGGTGCAATTGTCCCTGCTTGTCTGCGGGGCCCGCCGCCACCAGCCTCACGACCTTGGTGTAATCGTCCTCCATTTGCAGAACCGCGCCGATCCCCTCCAGCTTCAGACTCATATTGATCTGGAAGTTCTCGGACAGGCGAGGGGAGAAATAGTCGGTATGAGGGTCGTAAAGAGAGCCGACCGCGTTGGCGTAGCTCTGAAACACATCTTCGGCTTCTATCTGGCTAAGCCGCTTCAGCTGATTCTTGAAGCGCTTGGTCAACAATTCGACGATGTCCTCGTCCTTTTTCTCGGCCAATTTAAGGCTGAGCACGCGATTCTTTACCTGTTTACGCCAGATTTCGTTGGCTTCTTTTTCGGATTGGGGCCAGGGCGCTTCTGAGCGATCAAGGGTAATTTCTTCCTGCTTTTTGAAGTCGAAATCTGCCACCAATTTGGGCAGTTCTTTAACCGTAACGCCTAGCTGCTGGGTGATCCGTTCCAGATACCGATCGAAAATTTTGTAAGCCGCAGTCAGGTCACCTTTCTTCAATTGATCATCAAGCAGCGAGCGATACGATTGGAACTCGGTAATGTCACTTTGCAGAAAATATTGGCGATTTGGGTCCAAGTCGTCCAAGTAGGCGTTGAGCAGACGAGAGGAAAAGGCGTCGTCGACGTCAAGCTTGACGTAATGCCGACTTTCCAGCTGCTTCACTATTTCCGTGATTGCCTGCTTGTGTTCTGGCGCAGGGGTAAGTGCGTGGAGACTTGGTGCGAGGAGCAGACCAGCAAAGAGAAGCGCACCAGGGACCGAGCGGGCTAGCTTGTAACAAGAGAATGCGAGACGTGGCACAGAGAGTAACTTCCAGATCATTTTAATAATTCGCATCAATACTACACCGGAGCTAGGACAATTACAGTGACAACAGCGTAATTGTGGGGTTCCTTTGATATTTTTCCGGCAACCGTGTGGTTGCCTGTTATTAAGGTTGAGCAGTGACACAGGAACACTAATGCAACTTGCAGGTTTAGCGTGCACTAGGGGTGAGAATAAAAAATGATGGCGGCGTAGTCTGTAAGCATAATTACTACCGGCCGTTAATCAGTGGACTGCATTCACCACGGCTTGCTCCAGAGGGTTTCAATCGCTATGGCAGGTCGGCGGGTGATCTGTGCCCAGCTGCGTGCGATCTGCTGCGCATGTTTACAGACAATACTTATGGTAGAGCATGTTCCAGTGGTGGTGAGCTGCTCGTTGTTTCTTCTTGGCTGTGCCGCAAGAACTTTTCTTGATGCACTTTTCGAGATACTGGAAGTTTCGGGTGTAGGCCCTGCACTCACTTTGGCTGTGCTGGCGTCGCTTATCGTCTAGCGATTTATCAATGGTGAAAACGCTGTACTTTCCTGCGTTCAACGAGCTACAGCAGACGCTGAGGAGTACAGCGAGTGAGAACTTCCTTGGCATTGCGATTCCTTCAGATAATCAGCCTTAACAAAATACGTTCGGCACTGTTGTGGAGTCTGAAGGATAAAGCGCAGGTGAACCGTCGGTCTAGACAGAGATTTTCCTCCTTACCCATGATTTAACATAATATACATTATACGAAGTTAATGATATTTTGATTTAACGCAGAGGCCAAATCAAAGTACATTGAACTAAAGAAATCTGGCGTTAGATACTCGCCTCTCGATTAAATGGTTCTTTTGCTAGGAAATTAGTTTGTTTCGGTCATGGCATGACTACAAACAATGGGCTACGTCACTGATTCACCAGGGAAAACCATTCTATTTCCGTGGGCACAGCAATCCTGAATGGCAGCTTCGTACTAGTTTCCATCGGCTGACCGACGGGACGGCCATGAGTCTTTCCCGATATTTTGACGAGTTGTTGCCCGAGGTTGCTGAACAGGCGTCTTTCTATGAAAAAACGCTGGTTAAGATCAGCGGCCCCCGTGAGCTATCCGATTATCTGGGAAAGTTGCATTACTACGGTTTTCCGACGCCCATTCTCTCCTGGAGTTTGTCTCCTTATGTCGCCGCTTATTATGCTTTTCGGGATTTAGCCGAAGGCGACCACGCCCGAGTATACGCGCTTCGCTATGGTAGCTGGACTCGCCACCCCAGCATTATTGAGAGCTTGCGGGAGCCCGACCCCGTGATTGCGGCCTTTGGTTGCTATGACCCAGACCGGATGCGGCTGATGCGCGAACTGAGGGTATCCATCATCAGTAACGCCAGCGAGCTTGTTCCCTTTCTTGGCAACCACTCTGAAACCAGGTTACTTACTGCAGAAATCCCTGGGTCTGAACGCGAAAAGGCACTGAGTGAACTGGCTGCCATGGGTATCGACCAGGTTGTGGGGCCACCCAATGAAAACCGGGTGTACACCGCATTGAAGGCCACCTTTTTCTAGGAACTCTCCTTAACGACATACCAATGCGCTACGGCACTAGGGCTAAGCGGGCTGTCCTTTGAGTTAAAGTATGGAAAAGTGTGTGGTATTGATACGCCTGTTATCCCTATGCCCCAATCTTTTATCAAACTCGTAATACGCCTGCAAAATGGATTTTTTCCGAATGGCCCGGTTGCCCGCTTTGTATGGGCTGTGGTCTGTATTATTATTCCGGCGGCTATAATTGTCGAAAAATGTGCAGAATGCACATTGGTATACAAAAAGGATAACGATGCTATGGACCAATCCACCATGTCGCGCGCCTTCGCCGGAAATTTTCTGGGAAACGCGCCACTCTGGTACAAAAAAACGATAATTGGATTCCTGATTCTCAACCCGATCCTACTATTTACCATAGGGCCCTTCGTCACCGGCTGGTTTCTCATTGCTGAATTTATTTTCACCCTGGCGATGGCGCTGAAATGCTATCCCCTGCAACCGGGTGGATTGCTCGCTATTGAGGCTATCGTGATTGGAATGGCCTCACCAGAGGCGGTATATCTTGAGGCCAAGAACAATTTCGAGGTGATCCTGCTGCTGGTATTTATGGTCGCCGGTATCTATTTCATGAAGAGCCTGCTGCTCTTTATTTTTACTAAATTACTGCTAAAGATTCGCTCCAAGGTCATGTTGTCGCTGATGTTTTCGGCGATGGCCGCGATGCTGAGTGCATTTCTGGATGCGCTGACGGTAACGGCGGTGCTCATCGCAGTGGGCGTGGGTTTCTACTCGGTTTATCACCGGGTTGCCTCTGGCGGTCATTTCTCACATAGCGATCACGACCACGGTGATGACCAGCAGGTCAAAGAAAACGCCCGGGCCGACCTCGACCAGTTCCGCGCCTTCCTGCGCAGTTTGCTGATGCACGGCGCAGTGGGCACCGCGCTTGGCGGTGTTTGCACACTGGTGGGAGAGCCCCAAAATCTGTTGATTGCAGAGAAGATGGGCTGGGACTTCATACACTTTATTCAGGTGATGTCGCCAGTCACTATGCCGACCCTGGCCATTGGCTTAATCACTTGTATTTTACTGGAGGTCACGGGCAAGTTCGGCTACGGCGCTACGCTGCCGCAGTCGGTGCGCAGCGTGCTGGTGGAATACGATGCCGAGCAAGACAAGGTGCGCTCCAAGGCGGATATCGCCACGCTGATTGTTCAGGGTTTGGTGGGGGTTTTCCTCGTAATTGGGTTGGCAACCCATATTGCTCCTGTTGGCCTGATTGGTCTTACGATCATTGTGCTGCAAACGGCTTTAAATGGCGTGGTCGAAGAACATCGCATTGGTCATGCCTTTGAGGAGGCGCTGCCTTTCACCGCGTTGTTGGTGGTGTTCTTTGCCATCGTCGGCGTCATTCACGAGCAACACCTGTTCAAGCCCATCATTGAGCATGTGCTGGCCCTCGAGGGGCAGTTCCGAACGCTGATGTTCTTTGTCGCCAATGGCCTGTTGAGCGTGATCAGCGATAACGTCTTTGTGGCGACGGTGTATATCAATGAGGTGAAAGCTGCTTTTGATGCGGGAAATTTGACCCGAGAAGAACTTGAACACCTAGCGGTTGCCATCAACACCGGCACCAATATCCCCAGTGTTGGGACGCCCAACGGGCAAGCTGCTTTCCTGTTCTTGTTGACCTCCGCCCTCGCCCCGTTGATTCGGCTGTCCTATGGTCGCATGGTCGTGATGGCCCTGCCCTACACGGTCAGCATGAGCACCGTTGCAATGCTTGCGGTTTGGTTATTTGATTGATCCCAAAGCAGGAATGCAAAAGGGGCCGCATGGCCCCTTTTTGTCTCAACGGCGCTGCTTTTCTAGCGTTGACCATCGGCGCTTTGGTAGCGAAGCAGAGTATCGGTAGCCGCGCCCTCGCCGCCCTCTTTGCCATCAGCACCGAGAGATCTGAGCACAAAGGAAGGTGGTGCAAACTCACTTTGATACTGGTAGAAGCGCCCCCAGGGGTCCTGCAGCAGAGAGTCTCTGGTCAAATAAGGGCCGTGCCAATACTTGGCCAGCGGCCAGATTTCGGGGGCCGACAACAGTGCTGCCAAGCCCTGATCGGTCGTGGGGTACCGTTTGTTATCTAGCTTGTATTGGTGGAGCGCCGCAGCTATCCGCTCCATATCGCTGCTCATCTGTTCCTGTCGGGCTTGGTTGAGCCGTCGGCTCAGCTGCTCGGCGACGACCAGCCCCAGCACGGACAGAATCACCACCATGATGACCAGTTCAAGACGAGTAATGCCTCGGCAGTATCCGATCAATGTGGGTTGCTGCTTCGCCGTCATAACCTAGCCGACATTCACGCGGTATCGGCCAACAACGGACGACTTGAGAAAGTCGCCCAGAATAGCGGCGCCTTCTGTCAGGGAAATATCAGTGACAATGCTGGCAAGCGCCGCCTCCGGTAAGGCCCATTCGTCGGCAAAATGCTGCCAAACAGCCGCTTTATCCGCGAGCGGAATTTCCACCGAGTCGACACCGAGCAGGCTAATGCCACGCAGGATGAAGGGGAAAATACTGGATTCAAATTGAGTCCCGCCGGCCATACCGCAGCACGCCACCGCACCACCGGGGTGGATCACCTTGAGAATATTCGCCAGGGTCTCTCCGCCAACGGTATCCACTGCGCCATGATAAATGGCCTTACTGATGGGGCGGGTATCAAGCTGGCGGCGCTCGGCCCTGGCCATCACATGGGTGGCGCCGAGGGATTTCAACCAGTCAAATTGGCTTTTTTTACCGGTAACCGCCGTAACTTCCGCACCGAGGTGGTTAAGCAGCACCACCGCTAAGCTGCCCACCCCGCCACTGCTACCGCTCACCAGAATAGATTTTCCCTTGAGGTCTCCAATTACGGCGATGATGCGCGACACACAGAGCCCGGCGGTGAGACCGGCAGTGCCGAGAGCCATGGCTGACCGGCAATCCATGTTTTCCGGCAGAGGCACCAACCACTGGCCTGGGCAGCACAACTCTTGGGCCAGACCGCCATCGCTGTTCATACCCAGGTCGTAGCCGGTAACGACGGCCTTTTGGCCAACCGGCATGTCGGCACAATTTGACTCCAACACTTCCCCTGCCGCATCGATGCCCAGCACATGGGGGTATTGCCGGGTGATACCCCGATTACCACAGGCCGACATGGCGTCTTTATAGTTCAGCGAGGAGTAATGAACCTGCAAGCGGACCTGGCCGGGTTCCAGAGGCAACCTTTCCAGCTCGACCACTTCGGTAAGGTAACGACCATCTTCTTCTCGCGTTTGCAGGGCTTTATAGGTTTCGCTCATTGAAAAAATCTACTTTCACGAAGCCGACCCAGCAGCGCGGTGGTGCCCCTGTCCACGGCACCTTGAGTGGCGACACCAACGCGCTCTGCGATTGACTTCTTCAATCGGTATTTGACCTGGAAAATATCGCTGTCGGCCCGGCGACTCAATAGGTAATCGTCGCTAGTCTGGATGGCATCTACCAGGGACTTTTCCAGTGCTCTGCGACCATACCAAACCTCGCCGGTGGCGATTTCCTCGATGTTTAACTGGGGGCGATTTTCCTTCACAAATTCCTTGAACAGGATGTGGGTCTCTTCTAGTTCTTCGATGAATTTTTTGCGTCCCTCGTCGGTGTTTTCACCAATCATGGTCAGGGTCCGCTTGAACTCCCCGGCAGTGTGTAGCTCCACGTCCACTTCGTGCTTTTTTAGCAGACGATGGAAGTTGGGGAGCTGGGCCACCACGCCAATTGAGCCGATCACGGCAAAGGGCGCGGCGAGCAGCTTGTTGCCGATACAGGCCATCATATACCCGCCACTGGCAGCGACCCGATCAATGGCGATGGTAAGTTGCACATCCTTATCGCGAATGCGCTGAAGCTGGGATGCCGCCAGACCGTAGCTATGCACCATGCCGCCGGGGCTTTCGAGACGGAGCAAGACTTCATCATCGGGGGTTGCCACGGTCAGGATTGCGGAGATTTCGTGGCGCAACAGTTCAACATCGGAGGCTTGTATATCGCCGTCAAAATCGACCACAAAGAGGCGCTTGCGGCCAGCAGCGGCTTCACCCTTCCCTTTCTTTTCGCGTTTGGCCGTTTTCTTTTTCTCTTTGTGCATCTTTTTATAACTGGCTTCGTCGTGCAGGTGAAACTGCATCAAGTCCTCCCAGTCTTCGAAACGCTCGTGCAGACGCTCGATTTCAATGTGACCTTCCGCCTGTTTCTTATTGCGCTGACTGACAGAGGCAATCAGGCCAATGACCAAGGCAATAGCGACCACCGCGGTGGCGCTTTTTGCCAGAAACAGGCCGTAACTAGATAAAAATTCCAAAGGTGACTCCTGGCGGACTTATCGGAAAGGGGGTGATCTTAGAGCGCCTTGACCTGGGGCTCAAGGCGACCATTGCCGGAGGGCGGCCTGGGCAATGGGATTGTCCGGACGAATACTCAGGCCGCTGTAGGTCATATAAACAGAATATTGAGCGCCATCAATCATGGGGGCATAGACCGCACTCCCATAATCCGCTGCAACCCATTGCCACAAAAAGTCGATCTCCCTGACCCAGTGCCATACGTCGACGGGCGCCGAGGAATTCACCAAGTACGCGGTGCGGACCGCCGACGTTTCGGCATTGATGTCTTGGTAGCGACCAGAAATGCGCTCTAAACGGAAGAGGTTATCAAAGCCGATCCGGGCCAGCTCTTTGTCCCATTTCAGCACACGGCTGTCCAGTTGCCACTCGTCACCGGCAATCATAAAAGACTGCAGTGCATCTTCATTGCGTTGATCCACGCTGACCACGTAGCGCTGCTTGTCCCGTTGACCGATAAAGACTTTGGCCACCAGTTCCTCGTCGCCCAGGCGCCGGTAACTCAGCACATCGCGGCTGAGCAGTGCAATTCCAACCGTGGCTGAAACGGTGATGATCAAGGCAATCAGGCCCGCCAGGGGACGGCGACGCAGCAGCATCAAGCTGAGCAGGCACAGAATAAAACCGGCACCACAGGCACTGTACAGGAACTGATCAAGACTCATACGGTGACCACCTTTTCACGAAGCTCCGACAATGAGGCTTCGGCAAGCGCCAGAATACGCTCATCGGCCTGGTGATGCCGCGTCAGTTCATTGAGGTAGTACTCGATACTGATCATGGCGTCTGCCAAGGTTTCCAGGGTTCGATTGTCTTCGCTGATTTCGACATTGCTGCGCCGCACAAAACGGTCCATAAACACCGCAGAGGCACGCATGATCTCGGTGATTTTGGGCATGCACATCAACTTGAATGCCCCCCTGGCCGAGTGCAGAAAATCCGGCAGATTGGCAATATGACTGCTGTCAAAGCCCGAGTCCGCGTAGGCGGCAATCGAGCGTTTGACCAGATTGATAATGTCTTTTGCTTCTTGAATAACAATGCCCCGCGCTTCAGCCAGCTGACTGTCGGCACAGATTTGGTCGCGCTTCTCTGGCGACAGGTCGGCGAAATCCTCTGTGGTCAATTGCCGCCGCTCAATTTGGGCCAGGCTGGACTCCACAAACAACAGCGCCTCGGCCAGGTCGTCCAGTTCATCGGTTTTACCGGCCAGGTCCAGGCCCACCATGGCATCGAGCTTGTCGCGGTGCCCGATGAGCAGGTCCGCCAGGCTCCCCAGGTTCAACACCCTGAGTACATCGCTGCTCTGCCGCAGGAGCTGAGACAAAGGTGATATCTCTTCTTCTTCAGAACTGCCGTGCTGGGCAAGCAGCTCCAGTACATCACGGGCGTGCCGCAGCTCGGCACGTAACTCATTGAGCACCGATGAAACGGTATCGTAGCTAAGCCCCAGCATTTGGTGCCGAAAATCCCGAAGCTCGGCGTCGGTGTGCTGTTCCGGGCGAATCCCGGCGGCTTTGATAACCCGCCCGGCTAGCCCCTCAGTACAGCCAGACAGCTGCAGCAAAAAAACAATTTCCTGCTCAAGAACTTCGTTGCCAACCGGCCGTTCTTTCAATTTTGCGCGGATCTGGCCCTCAACCGCGGCGAGCACACGCTTGCGCTGGGCGGTTAACTCCAACCCGCCCTGGCAATAGGCATCAAGCAGCGCATTGGCCAGCAGCCAAAATCGCTGTTCTGGCCCCGGTTGTGCCATGCCGCACAGCCGGCGCGATGCGCGACTCATCAATTGCGCGTGGGGCTGAACCTCGTTGTCGCGAAACATGCCCAGCAGTCCGGTCTGGTAGATCTGCCGCTGGCGTTGCAACTGACTGGGTAGCTCGGTATCTGCCACCGGGTCGGAGGTCACTCGCAACTTTGAATCACGTGAAAACAGGAACGGGCTGGGGCCGGAAAAGTAGTTGTCAGGAAGCAGCAGCTGGCCGTGGGCGGCCCGCAGCTCATTGGCATGACTCAGAGCCAGTACCGGCAACTCGGCCCGGTTGTTCTGCACCGACTCCAAATACCGGGGCAGTACAAAAAACGCAGTGGAGAGTGCGTTGAGCTGATTTTCGGGTACGGCTTCGGTATTGCCAATAATATTGCGCGCCAGGGCCCGCATTTCGTCGGCGATCAATGCGGCGCCTTTAATTTCAAGCAGTCGAAGGGTGCCGCCTATCTGGCGAAGGTCGGCCTCACATTGAGACAGCAGGTCGAGGCTATGGCGCTCTGATAAAAAGGTCTCAAATGCCCCGGTTGCCTGCTGCAACGTTTTATTGAGCTCTTCGGAGACGAGCCCCATCGAGCTGGAATTGATTTCAAATCTAAGGGTCACGCGCTGACCTCGTTGCCGACAAATTTTGACTCAGCACCTTTATTTGTGCATTTAAGCTGCCGATATTTAAGACTATTTACCACCATTTTGCTCGCTTTCCCAGCGCGCAATCCGGCAGTGCTCATTAAAATTATTCTGGCGTGCGGCGCCAAAGACTGGTGCCGCCGCTGGCTTTGTCGACAATATCAAGCAATTTGTTGTGGGCTGCCAGCTCCTCAGAGTTGGCAGAAATCACCCTCAGCGGTGGGCGTTGACTGCTGAGCCGGCGGATGGCGTTATCTGATCGAGCCTCCCCATCGTCGCCCTCCTCTGCCGACAAGGCCAGCTTGGTTTGACCGCCAGTCATCAGGAGATAGACGTCGGCGAGAATTTCGGCATCCAGCAAGGCGCCGTGGAGGTCCCGTTGGGAGTTGTCCACCATGTAGCGCTGGCACAATGCATCCAGCGAGTTTCGCTGGCCAGGGTGCTTTTGACGGGCCATCACCAGGGTGTCGACCACCGTGCACAGACTGTTGACGGTTTCCTCGCGAAGCTCGTGGCGGAGTTCGGCATCAATGAAGCCAACATCAAAGGGGGCGTTGTGAATCACCAGTTCCGCACCGCGGATGAAATCCAGAAAATCATCAACAATCGCAGAGAATGTGGGCTTGTCTGCCAGCATTTCGTTGGTGATACCGTGCACCTCAACGGCGCCGGCGTCCACCTCCCGGCCAGGATTGATGTATTGGTGGTAATGGCGGCCCGTCAGTTTACGGTCCACCAGCTCAACACAACCGATTTCAATAATGCGATGCCCCTGGTTGGGGTCCAGGCCGGTGGTCTCGGTATCGAGAACAATCTGTCTCATTTTTTCATTCTCAAGGTGTCTATTCCGCGATTGGCCAGGGCGTCGGCCAGCTCGTTTTCAGGGTGGCCGCTGTGCCCCTTCACCCACTGCCACTGAATGCTATGCCGGCTTGCCTGCTCGTCCAGCCGCCGCCATAGGTCCGCATTTTTTACCGGCTGCTTTGCTGCGGTTTTCCAGCCACGCCGCTTCCAGTTTTCAATCCACTCGGTAATGCCCTTGCGAACGTACTGGGAGTCAGTGGTCAGGACGACCTCACAGGGTTTCTTCAAGGCCTGCAGAGCTTCGATCGCGGCCAACAGCTCCATTCGGTTATTGGTGGTATCGGCTTCGCCGCCATAGAGCTGCTTTTCCGCGTCCCCCCAACGCAGCACGGCGCCCCATCCACCGGGCCCCGGGTTCCCCCGGCAGGCGCCATCAGTAAAAATCTCAACCGTTCTTGCGGTTTGTGTCATCGGTGTCTCATGTCTTGATGTTGCGGGTTGCGCCGGCCATTGCTGGGTGGCGCAGAATCTGGGCGCGGCTGCGCAAGGAGTCCGCCGAGGGTGTCAGCGGCGCGCGGTATTTTGTCGCGCTGAGCACAAAAATGCCACCCATCGCGATGGTGGTTGGCAGGGGCCGATGTTGCATGCACACAGCGGGTTTGTTGATGGGCAGGCGATGAAAACCGTAGGAGACATCTTGCACATCAAAGCCCAGCAACGACAGCCAGTCGGTGATGCGATGAATCGTCAGGCGGTGGTTTTGCCACATCGCGCTGCGCTTGACCTTGCCCAGCAGGCCACGCATTGCCAGCAGCGAAAAGGGGTTGATGCCGCAAATTACCACCTTGCCATGAGGTACGACGATCCGCTCCACTTCTCTGAGCACCCGGTGGGGATTGTCGACAAACTCCAGCAAGTGATGCAGCACCACCACGTCCTGGGACTCGTTGGCAATCGGCAGCTGTTGAAAATCGCAGATAGCATCCAACACTTGACTGAAGCCGTACTGTGCGGGGCTGCCCAGATGGAACTGACGCCGATAATCTTCGGCATCCAGGGGACAGCCGTCGGGAATGACGCTAAGTTTGAGCAAGTTGCAGTGGGCAATATCATTATCGCTGACCGCGCGGTTAATTAACGGTCGCTCCTCCTGAAGCACTGTTCGGCCCACCGAAGACTTGAACCACTGCCGCAGTGCAGGGAGCAGAACATCAGGGGAGTGTTGAGTGCGCCAACTGGCCATATCCCTTCCTCCGTGACGATTTCATGAACTAAAGCCCAAGTTTTTGGCACTGTTCTTGCCAGATAAAAACGGGTTTATTACCCTAGCGAACAATTATGCAGAACACGATTACGATAGATCTCATACCGGCGTTTCAGGACAACTATATCTGGTGCCTTCGCCGGGGCAATGAAGCGATCCTGGTTGATCCCGGCGATGCTGTGCCCGCAATCGAGGCGCTGTCTCGCGCCAATCTAGAGCTTATCGCAGTTTTCATCACCCATCATCACCCTGACCATGTCGGTGGTCTCGCCAAACTGATGGCAAAATGGCCCAATCTTCCCGTCTATGGTCCCCAAAATTCCGTCCCGGAGATTAATCGCCGCCTTTTCGATGGCGACCGGGTTCACATTTTTGACATTGCGTTTTCGGTTCACGAAGTCCCCGGTCACACCCTCGATCACGTTGCCTACTTCGCACAGCCCGATAATTGCGACCCAATCCTGTTTTGCGGGGACACTTTGTTCGCCGGTGGTTGCGGTCGGCTGTTTGAGGGTAGCCCCGAGCAAATGCTCAACTCCCTCACCAAACTGAGCGAACTTCCGGGTGCCACACGGGTCTATTGCGCCCACGAATATACCCTCAGCAACCTGGTTTTTGCCTCGGCGGTTGAGCCTGAAAACCTTGCGCTTAAGGCGCGTTTCGAAGAAACTGAGAAAAAACGTAAAAAAAGTATTGCTACCGTTCCCTCCACCATCGAGCTGGAACGGCAAACCAACCCTTTTCTGCGCGTCAAAAGCCAGGAAATACAACGCAACGTAGCCAGCTGGGCTCAGCTGCAACGCTGGACTGATGTCCAGATATTTGCAGGCTTGCGTTCCTGGAAAGACAATTTTTGACCTGCAACAAGGGCTTACAATCGATAATTAAAACTAATTATGACAAAAAATAGCGGCCTAATTTTAGCTCTTCTCAGCGTGGCGATACTGCTTGTCAGTGGCTGTGCCCCGGTACAAAAGCGCCCCGATACTGCGAGGTCAGGCACTTCTGGCCAGCAGCGGTTGTGCAGCAATGCTGGCTCTGTTCGCGACGGCAGCTGCCAGTTGGTGGGCATCCAGGAAGAGAAAGTCGAGCGTAAGCACAACTCCAAAGGTTACCGCTACGACGGCAAGCCAGCCGCCAAAACCGTCGTCGCCTCTGCTCAGCCCCTGGTGGCGCAGGTACGCGCCAAACCCGTCACACCGCGGGTTTACGACTCCATTTGGGTGCGCCTGGCAGATCAGCTCGAATTACAAGATCTGGCAAATCACGCTGAAGTTGAAGACAAGCAGGCTTGGTACGCCAAACACCCCTACTACCTGACTAAAGTCAGCAAGCGCAGCTCGCGCTACCTGCACTACATCATGCACCGGCTGGAAAAGCGCGGACTGCCCACCGACCTGGCACTGTTGCCCATTGTTGAAAGCGCTTACGATCCGCTCGCCTACTCCCACGGTCGTGCTGCGGGACTGTGGCAGTTCATTCCGAGTACCGCCAAGCATGTGGGCATTCGTCAGGACTGGTGGTTCGACGGTCGCCGGGATGTCATTGATGCAACCGAGGCAGCACTGGATTACCTGGAGAGCTTGAACAAGCGTTTTGATGGTGACTGGCTGCTGGCGCTTGCCGCCTACAACGCCGGGTCAGGCACGGTGGGTAGAGCCATCAAGAAGAATCGCGCCCGCGGCAAAGGCACCGACTTCTGGTCGCTGAATTTGCCCTCTGAGACAGAAGATTACGTCCCCAAATTTCTCGCTCTGGTACAGATCTACAAAAACCCTGCCAGCTTTAATATCAGCTTGCCCGAACTGGCGGATACCCCCCATTTTGCGGTGGTGAACACCGGCAGCCAGATCGATCTTGCCCAGGCGGCCAAGCTGGCGGACATTTCGGTGGATGAAATGTATCGCTTGAACCCCGGCTTTAATCGCTGGATGACCTCACCGGAAGGCCCCCACCGCTTGCTCGTGCCCAGCGAGAGCGCAGACAGCTTCCGCCAACGGTTGGCGTCGATTCCGCCGGAAAAGCGGATCAGCTGGCAGCAATACAAGGTTCGCTCTGGCGATAACCTGACCAAAATCGCCCGCGCTCACCACGTTGATGTGGCCACCATTAAAAATAACAACCAGCTCAAGAGCAGCACGCTGCAGATCGGTCAAACGCTGTTAATCCCGGACGCGCGCAATGGCGATAGTCTGGTGAGCGGTAACGAGAGCACCGAAGTCGTTAAGCAGTTCTACACGGTTCAGCCTGGTGACACCCTCAGCCATATTGCGGCCCAGTTTAATACCTCCACGAAAGAGCTGGCCTCCTGGAACCGCCTCAGCCAGAAAAATGTGATTCGCCCTGGGCAGCGTCTTTCTGTCTGGGTGGAGAAGGAAATTGATTCCCGAATGATTCGCAAGGTCGGGTATAAGGTCCGCAAAGGCGACTCTCTGGCACGCATCGCCAATCGCTTCAAGGTAACCGTCAACGATATTCTGGAGTGGAACAAGATCAATCCCAGTAAGTATCTGCGCCCCGGCCAGTCCCTCACACTTTATGTAGACATCACTCGCGCAGGCCTTTAAGTTAGCAACGGTCTGTCACCTGATTTGATCTAAGCGAGGTCTATGGCGGCTTATTTCCTTCGCCGGTTTCTGCTCATTGCGCCCACCTTCATCGGTATCACCCTTCTGGTTTTCGCGGTCACGCGGGTGGTTCCCGGCGGGCCGATCGAGAGGATGATGACCCAGGCGCAACTGGGGGGCGAAAGTGGCGCCATGCAAAAAAACCAAGGCAGTGGTGGCACGCTTTCGGAGGAACAGCTCAAGGATCTTGCGGCCTATTATGGCTTTGATAAGCCAGTGCTAACTGGTTATGCAGAGTGGTTGGGCAAGGTGCTGCAGTTTGATTTAGGTCACTCCACCCGCTATCAGGATCCCGTTTGGGACATCATCAAAGAGCGCTTTCCGGTATCGCTGTTTTTCGGCATCACCACCCTCATCCTTACCTATGCGGTATGCATTCCCCTCGGGCTGCTCAAGGGGATGTATCATGGCAGCCGTTTTGACGCTTGGTCCTCCGGGGTTGTTTTTTTCGGCTATGCCCTGCCCAGTTACGTTATTGGGATTGCGGCTATTTCGCTGTTTGCTGGCTACTGGGACTGGTTTCCGCTGGGCGGTTTCGTTAGCGATGATTTCGATGACCTGAGTTATTGGGGACGGGTCCAGGACGTTTTCCACCATGCGGTGCTACCGCTGATCGCCTACATGGCCGGCAGTTTTGCCATGACCACCTTCATGATGAAAAATGCGCTGATGGATCACCAGTCTGCCGACTATATGCGCACCGCCGCCGCCAAGGGCCTGTCTCGCCATCAGGCGGTACGGCGCCATGCCACCCGCAATAGCCTGATTCCCATCGCAACCTCTTTTGGCAACAATATTTCCGTGCTGATTGGCGGCTCCTTTCTGATTGAGACCATTTTCAATATCGATGGTATTGGCTTGTTGGGTTACGAGGCGATTCTCGAACGGGATTACCCGGTCGTCATGGGCATTCTGGTGATCTCGTCCTTGTTGTATATGGTCGGCAATATTCTCTCGGACCTGTGCGTGGCCTTGGTGGACCCCCGTATTCGCTTTGGTGGCCCTGCAACCGCATGAGCATCTTCAGCCTGAAAAATCCCGTTGCAATCAAGCGCTGGCAGCGATTCAAGCGCAGCCGACGCGGCTATTACTCGGCCTGGCTCTTACTGCTGCTCACTGCCCTGAGCCTGGGGGCAGAGCTTCTCGCCAACAATCGCGCCTTGCTGGTTCATTACCAGGGCCAGTGGTACTTCCCTACGTATAGCAATGTGTATAGCGGCGAGCAGTTTGGCCTCGATTACGCCTACGAGGTCAATTACCGGGATCTGCAACAGCATTTTGCCGACCAGGATGAGGGTAACTGGCTGCTGATGCCGCCAATCCCCTTTGGTCCATTAGAGACCGATTTGATTGCCGGAGACTTCCCGCCCCACGCCTCGTCTCTGGCAACGCAACATTATCTAGGCACCGACACCAGCGGGCGAGACGTGGCGGCGCGGTTGCTATACGGCTTTCGCATCGCAATTTTATTTTCGATCGCGCTGCTCATCCTCAACTATGGCGTTGGGGTAGCCATTGGCTGCTTGATGGGGTTTTGGGGCGGCGCCTTCGATCTGATTTTTCAGCGCATTATAGAGATCTGGTCGAACGTCCCCTTCCTGTACGTCATCATGATTGTCGCCTCCATTATCACTCCCGGCTTCTGGACCCTGCTGTTAATCATGGCATTCTTCGGCTGGACCGGCATGACCTGGTACATGCGCACAGCAACCTATAAAGAGGTTGCCCGTGATTACGTGATGGCGGCCAGAGCACTGGGCGCCTCCGGCAGCCGGATTATGTTTCGCCATATATTACCCAACAGCGTCTCCACCCTGGTGACCTTCGTGCCCTTCTCCGTTGCCAGCGGTATCACGTCCCTGACGGTGCTGGATTTTCTCGGCTTTGGCCTGCCGCCACCGACGCCAAGTTGGGGAGAGCTATTGAAACAAGGCACCGAAAACCTCGAGTCCCTGTGGATAGTGGGCTCAGTTGTGGTGGCCATGACCGTCATCCTGATGCTGGTCGCCTATGTGGGTGAGGCCATTCGGGATGCCTACGATCCGAAGCAGTTCAGTTACTATGAGTAAAATCGTCGCCAGCCTGTTGCTGGTCCTGTTCGCCAATCTATGCGCCCTACCAGCGCAGGCCGGGTTACCAGAGGCCCTGCCTGCGGATCTGCAGTGGCAAACCAACAATGAAGACCCCATCTTCGCCAGCCCGGATGCGAAACGGGGCGGACGCTTTCGCACCTTTGTCACCACTTTCCCGTTAACCTTGCGCCTCGTGGGGCCGGACTCCAATGGCAGTTTCGCCAGTTTTTTGCGCGCCAATGATCTCGGCTTAGTGGGCCTCCACCCCAACACGCTAAAGCCGATCCCAGAGTTGGCAACCCACTGGGCCTTCGGTGACGACGGCCACAGTATCTTTTATCGGCTTGACCCCGATGCGCGCTGGTCAGACGGCGAGCCAGTGACTGCGGACGACTATGTATTCGCCCTGTCGTTCATGCGCTCAAAATTCATTCTGGCCCCCTGGTATAACAATTATTTCTCAGAGGTGATTACCGAGGTGGTGAAGTACGACGATCACACCATCGGCATTGCCGGTTCGGTCGCCAAGCCCGCCGATGAAATGTTGTTTGATCTGAGCCTGTCGCCCGTTCCTGAGCACTTTCACATCCTGGATGAGAACTGGGTACGGGACTACAACTGGCGTATCGAGCCAAATACCGGACCCTATCAGATCAGTGAGGTCCGCAAGGGCAAATACGTCGAATTTACCCGCAAGGCAGATTGGTGGGCCAACAATAAGCGCTATTTTCAGTATCGCTTTAACCCAGAGCATATCCGGGTGAAGGTGATACGCGATATCAACGTGGCCTACCAATATTTTCGCAAAGGCGAACTGGATAACTTTCCGCTGCTGATGCCCCGCTTCTGGCATAAAAAAGCACAGGGTGAGATCTACGAGCAGGGCTACGTGGCCAAGATCAAGTTCTACAACGATGTGCCTCAGCCGATTAACGGCCTGTTCCTGAATGAAGATGCCCCACCTCTGGATGACAAGCGGGTCCGCTACGCCATTGCTCACGCCCTCAACGTGCAAAAGGTGATCGACACCGTATTGCGGGGCGATTACGAGCGCATGCAAACCGCCAATGAGGGCTACGGTGATTACACCAATACCCATATTCGCGCCCGTCGCTTTGATTTAGCCAAGGCCGACCAGTACCTGACCGAGGCTGGCTGGAGCGAGCGGGGCCCCGATGGCATTCGGGTCAAGGATGGCCAGCGCTTGAGTATTCGGGTCACCTACTACAGCAGCGGACACAATGATCGCCTGGTGATACTGGCCCAGGAGGCGCGCAAGGCCGGCATCGAGTTAGCACTCAACCTGCTGGATGGGTCCACCGCCTTCAAACAGATTCTGGAAAACAAACACCAGGCCGCCTGGATGGCCTGGTCCGGTGCCGGGCTCTCGCCGCGATATTGGGAGTTCTATCACTCCGATAACGCCCATAAGCCCCAGACCAATAATGTGACCAACACCGACAATCCCCAGATGGACGAGAAAATCATGGCCTATCGAACGGCCACGGATAAAGTGACCCGGGTAAAACTGGCCCATGAGCTGGAACAAATGGTGTATGAACAGGGCTCCTATATCCCGACGTTTAAAGTGCCCTACACCCGGGAAGCCTATTGGCGCTGGTTAAAGTTGCCCGCCTTTCACGGGACGCGCACCAGCGACCAGCTGTTTTCACCCATGGGCGGCAGTGGTGGCCTTTTCTGGATTGACGAAGCGGCCAAACGGCAGATTGAAGACCTGAAGGACAAGGGTCAACCCCTCCCCCCGGCGCCGCTGCTGGAAATTGACGAAACGTGGAAGCTTAACTAATGAGCCTGCTTGCCATTGCAGATCTGGCTGTGGAAATTCGCGATGACGAGGGCGTCTACCGGGAGCTGGTCAGTGGCGTTTCCCTGCAAATTGGGCAAGGGGAAACCCTTGGGCTGGTTGGTGAATCTGGCTGCGGCAAAAGCCTCACGGCCATGTCGATTCTCGACCTGCTACCCAAGCCCCAGGCGCGCCGTAGCCGGGGATCGATCCAGTTTCAATCCCAAGCATTGGATGCCCTCGACGTTAACGCGATGGCCCGTCTGCGCGGGCGCCAGATTGCGGTGATCTTTCAGGATCCGATGAGCGCCCTCAATCCAGTACACCGTATTGGCAAGCAAATTGGCGAGGCATTGGCCCTGCACTTCCCCGAAATGAGTCAAGGCCAACGCCGGGCGCGAGTGATTGAATTACTCGCCGAGGTGGGTATCCCGGCGCCGGAAGATCGGGTAGATGCCTACCCCCACGAGCTGTCAGGCGGTATGCGTCAGCGGGTGATGATTGCGCTGGCGCTGAGTTGCGAGCCCACCATGCTGATCGCCGATGAGCCGACGACAGCACTGGATGTCACCATCCAGGCGCAAATCGTCCAGCTCCTCAAGCGGCTGCAATATGAGCGCGGCATGGCCATGCTGTTTATCACCCATGATCTGGCGCTGGTGTCTCAGCTTAGCGACCGTATTGCGGTGATGTACGCTGGTCAAGTCGTTGAGCAGAACCACAGCGCGGCGCTGTTTTCCACTCCGCGCCATCCTTATACCAAGGGCTTGCTTGGCGCGCTGCCCGGCGCCGGTCATCCGCCAAAGTCGCCCTTGAGATCCCTTGAAGGCCAGGTGCCGTCAGCCAGTGAAATGCCGGCGGGCTGCCGCTTTGCCAACCGCTGCCACCGTGCAGATGAGCGCTGCCGACAGGAGAACCCGCCCCTCACCCCGGCTGATGAAACCAGCGGCTGGGTTGCCTGCCACCACTGGCGGGAGCTGCAGGCATGAGTGCACCGCTGTTAGAGGTCGAAAACCTCAAACTCCACTTTCCCCACAAAGGGGGAATGTTCTCACCACGCCAATGGCTGCGAGCAGTCGATGGCGTCAGTTTTTCGCTGCAGGCCGGCGAAACCCTGGGCTTGGTTGGTGAATCGGGCTGTGGCAAGAGTAGTCTGGGCAAGGCCCTTCTCAACCTTCACCGGGCCACGGCGGGCAGCATTCGCTATCAGGGCCGGGAGTTGGTGGGACTATCAGACCGGGAGATGCGCCCGCTGCGGGCCGACCTGCAGATGATCTTCCAGGACCCCTTCGAGTCTTTAAACAGCCGCCATCCGGTTGAAACCCTCATTGAAGAGCCGTTAGTGATTCACGGTGTTGGCAATCGCGCCAGCCGCCGTCAACGGGTCTTGGCCCTGCTGGATATGGTCGGCCTTCCCCAAAGTGCTGCCAACAAATATCCCCACGAGTTTTCCGGCGGCCAGCGCCAGCGCATTGGTATCGCGCGGGCCATCGCCCTCGAACCGAAGATTCTGATCTGCGATGAGCCGGTCTCCGCCTTGGACGTGTCGGTGCAGGCCCAAATACTCAACCTGTTAGTGGATATCCAGGCTGAGTTGGGGCTGGCGATGCTGTTTATCTCCCACGATCTGTCAGTAGTGCGCCACATGAGTGACCGGATCGCGGTGATGTACCTTGGAAAATTGGCCGAGGTGGGGCCGGCAACCGCAGTTTATGAAGGGCCGCGGCATCCATATACCAAAACCCTGTTGTCTGCCCTGCCCCAGCTTGGTGTGCCGCCGTCACCCGTACAAGTCGCCAAAGGCGACTTACCCTCACCACTGGCACCGCCCAGTGGTTGTCGGTTTCACACCCGTTGCCCCCACCGCCAGCCCACATGCGCGGAAGCCGAACCCGCGTTGGAATCGGCGCCAGCAGATAGCCACTCGGCGGCGTGTCATTACTGGGAAATATTGGCGCAGCAGGATGGACCGTAGTCGCTTATCGACCCCGTTAGGGCGCCCAGTGTTGGTCAATACTGGCACTGGCAAGGTACAATGCCTTAATCTTGCGGACGCCCCATCTCACCTTAGTGCCTTACGCCCATGAAGCTGCCCCCGGTTGAACCCGTCGAACTTCCCTACGATTATCTGACGCGGCCGATTCCCGCTCAGATGCCGCCCCAGCAACGCCTGGAATTACGCAAGCTGCCCTTTAACAAGGCGCATAACTTTCGCGACCTCGGCGGCTATCTCACCGAAGATGGCCGCAGCCTGAAATGGGGCAAACTGTATCGCTCGGACAAGCTGTCCCGCTTGACCGATGATGACCAGCGATTTCTAGAGCGTCTGGGTATCCGTAAGGTGGTGGACTTTCGCTCTGATGAGGAGCGCCAGGAGTCGCCCCATAGCCTGCTGGATCAGACCCAGATCATCGTCCGGCCCATGCCGGTTTCGGTCGACGCCGCCCAGGTTGAGCAGATTTCCCGCCACCTCATGCAGCAGGACGCCACACCCGAAGAGATGGCCCGTTATCTGATCGAGGCCAATCGCGAAATGGTCGAACGCTTCACTGGCGTGTTCCGAGACTGGCTGGGCATGTTGATGGAAGATGAGCACTATCCCATGGTGTTTCATTGCACCGCGGGTAAGGACCGCACTGGTTTTGCTGCCGCGATGATTATGACCGCCCTGGGTGTGTCCAGAAGCACGGTAATGGAAGACTACCTAGCCACCAATCACTTTACCCAAAACCGCATTGAGCAGGCGGTGCGATATCTGGGTGAGCACAGTATGAACCAGGTAAACGCCGACGTTGTGCGCACCCTGTTTGGTGTTCAGGCCCGCTTTCTGGAAGAGGCCTTTATCGCCATTGAAGAGCACTATGAGACCGTCGACAACTACCTGGAAATCGGTTTGGGCTTAGGCGCGCCAGAGATCGCCGAATTACAGCGACAGCTGCTCGAGTCTCCCAGCGCCTGAGGGCCGGGCCGCATTCATGTCCAACACTTTGATGACCTCCCCCTTTGGGTCGGCGCAATTGTTGCGTCGTCCCCGCCGCCCCCGGGAAGTGCTGCAGGCCTGGGATGCAGCCGACCTCTTGCTATTACAGCATATGGCCGATCAGCCGCCGGATGGCGATGAGCCGGTGCTGTTAGTCAATGATCGTTTCGGCGCCCTGGCGGTGGCCCTCCAGCAAGAGGGATACCGCTGCGTCAGCTGGGGCGATTCTGCCGTCGCCCAACTGGCCACCGTGGAAAACACCGGGCGCAACGGCGCGGCAAATCCTCAATTTCTGCCTGCCACCGAAGTGCCGACGGGGCAATACAGCCGAATTTTCTTCCGCCTGCCCAAGAGCCACTCGCTGCTACGCTTCCAGCTGGAACGATTGATTGATCTGGTGAATGCGGGCGCGCAGTTGATCGGTGCCGGGATGGTCAAGCATATCGACCGGCCAACCATCGATTTGATCGACAGCATTGCCGGACCAACCCAGCCCAGTCTGGCCTGGAAAAAGGCGCGACTGATTTTCTTTGGCGAAGCCTTGGGTCCAGCCGATATTCAGGAAGATCGCCAGGTCACCAACCTGCCTGAATGGGATCTTGCGCTGTCTAATCGGGCCAATGTCTTTTCTCGCGGCAAACTGGATCGCGGCAGCCGGTTGCTGATCGGGGTGATGCCTCAGCTCTCGCCCCCGGGCCAGCCGCGAATCGCAGATCTGGGTTGCGGTAATGGCTTGCTCGGCCTGCGCGCCCTACACCACTGGCCACAGGCGCAACTGCATTTCTTTGATGATTCCTTTCTGGCCATCGACAGCGCCCGGGAAAATATGGCGGCACATTACCCGACCACCAAGGCCCAATTTTGCGCCGGTGACGGCATGACCGCCTACCAGGGTGCGCCCTTTGACCTGGTGCTGTGCAACCCGCCCTTCCACCAGGAGTACGATCTGGGCGACCACATCGCTCGGCAGATGTTCAGAGACGCCCATTACCACCTAAGCCCTGGCGGCCAGCTCTGCGTTGTGGGAAACCGGCATTTGGGCTATCACCAGGACTTGAAACGACTGTTCGGCAAGATTGAGGTGATTGCCTCAGATCCTAAATTCGTGGTGTTGCTGGCAAAAAAATCGGGCTAGTTGGTGATCAGCACCAAACTGCCGTTAGCGGCGCAGCAGCACCAGTGACTCTGCATGGTGGCTGTGGGGAAACATATCGGCAGCCAGAGCAGACACGACCCGAAATCCACCTGCGGTCAGAATTGCCAGGTCGCGCTTGAGACTGGCAGGGTTGCACGAAACATAGGCAAGGCTGGCGAGTGCTTTGCGGCCCGCCAAAAATTCGCACAAGGCCATTGCACCCGCCCGGGGCGGATCGAGAACGGCTTTCTTAACCCCCTGAGGCAACCGCAAATGCGCCGGGTTGAAAAGATCGGCCTGTGTGTACCGAATGGGCAGTTTTTCTGCATCAGCCTGGATCTGGGCTCGCTGCAACATCTGCTCCCCCATATCAAAACCCTCGACCTCTGCGCCGTGGCTGGCGAGCACCCGGGCGAAGTTACCCAAGCCACAAAAATAATCGGCAATGCGCTCGCCGGGTTGAGGCAATAGCCACCGGCTGATGGTGAGCAGAATCTGGCGATTTACGTTCGGGTTCACCTGGGTAAAATCCCCAGGCTCAAAGGCGATCGACAAATCCCCGGGCAAAGGATACGCCAGTGGCGCGTTTTCACCCCGCCAACCCCCGGTTGCGGCGTGAACAGCAAACAGCATTATTTCAGGTGCAAGCGTCTGGGCCAGGTGTTCAATAGCCGCTTGGTGGAGCGGGGCTTTTTGCTGGATGGTGAGGCCAACACGGCCCTCACCCACTGCCAACAACAACTCCGATGGCCCTGCATCCCGAAGATACTCGAGCAAGATCCCGCGCTTCTCCCGAAACGCCCGGTCCAGCACCGGGTCGAGAATCGGACAGCTGGCGATGTCGACAACGTCGTGACTGGCCGCTGCGCGAAATCCCAATACACCCTGGCGGTAGCTCAAGCGGGCCCGGTGCCGATAACCCTTGTCATGGGACACCAGCATCTCCAGCCCGTCGGTATCGATTGTCTGGCCAAGTGCTCTGGCCAAGCGATCCACCTTTGCCTTGCGCTGGGCATCGATTTCCAGATGCTGGAGCTGGCAACCACCGCAACGTTCAATGTATTGGCAAAAAGGGGTAGTTCGTGACGGAGATGGCCTGATCACTTGCGACAGGATGGCATCGTCATAGCGCTTCTGCTGCCGCACCAAGGTGGCCGAGACCCGTTCTCCCGGGAGCGCACCGACGACAAACACCACCTTGTCTTGGTGTCGGGCCACTCCCCGGCCGTCATCGGCGAGATCGACAATATCGAGCTCGAACGCTTTCTGCGGTGGCGTCTTCTTTCTGGGGCGAGCTTTGAACGTGGTGGGCCCCTTGCGTTGGGCCATTAGCGCACTCCGTCGCCTGGAGTGAAAGCCCGGTACTTTTGCAAGCATTGCTGACGGCGCGCCTGCAGGTCACGGCGGTGTTGCTCGCTGGTGGGTTTGACCTGCCCGACCTGATCACAGGGCAGCTGGTTCGGGTCGTCGTGGGGGAGTATTCGCGGGCGCGGCGACCATTTTTCAAGGGGCAAGGGCTGCTCTTTCACCGGAGTGTTATCGTCGTGCGAAGGGTATTTTTCCCCCGACTGGGCCTGACTCCCAAGGGGCAAGACCAGCAAAAGGGCAAACAGGCGAAATAACAACAACGGCTAACATCCACAGCGACCAATTATTTGCGTATTTTACTGCCGAATTTCCTCGCTGTGCATTTATTTAGCGAACCTTTAGGGTAAAATGCCCGGCTCTTTTGAAATTGATGTTGCGTAGGCCTTATGTCTAAACCGATTGTCGAAAATCTGAATGTCGAAGCCCAGGAGATCCTCATTACTCCGGCTCGACTGAAAGCCGCGCTGCCAATGAGTGACAGTGCCCGGGAGCTGGTATCCCAAAGCCGCCAAACCATCCGCGATATTCTCGATCGCAAAGATCACCGTTTGTTTGTGGTGGTTGGCCCCTGCTCTATCCACGATGTTGAGGCCGCCCTTGATTATGCCGGTCGCTTAAAGAAACTGGCCGATGAAGTCGCTGATACACTGGTCATTGTGATGCGTGTGTATTTTGAGAAGCCGCGTACCACGGTTGGCTGGAAGGGCCTGATCAACGATCCCCATCTCAATGACACCTTCAAAATTGAAGAGGGGCTGCACATTGGTCGCAAATTGTTGATGGATATCTGCGACATCGGCCTGCCCACCGCCACCGAGGCGCTGGACCCCATTTCGCCCCAGTACCTGCAAGACTTTATTGCCTGGTCGGCGATCGGCGCCCGCACCACCGAGTCGCAGACCCACCGTGAAATGGCCAGCGGCCTGTCTTCGGCTGTGGGCTTCAAAAACGGCACCGATGGCGGTGTTGACGTTGCCATGAATGCCATTGGCTCTGCCGTTAACCCCCACCGTTTTCTGGGTATGAACGACGATGGCCAGGTCGCGGTTATCCACACCCGGGGCAACGCCTATGCTCACGTAGTTCTTCGCGGCGGCAGCGCCGGCCCAAACTACGATTCAGTCCACATCAAACTGTGTGAGGATGCGCTGACCAAGGCCGGCCACCCGCTGAATATTATGGTGGACTGCAGTCATGCCAACTCGAACAAAAACCCGGCGTTGCAGCCTCTGGTGGTAGAAGACGTGGGCAACCAGATTCTCGAGGGCAACAAATCCATCATTGGTTTAATGATCGAGAGCAACCTCAAGCCAGGCAATCAAAGTATTCCCGCTGACTTGAGCCAATTGCAGTACGGTGTTTCGGTGACCGACGGTTGTATCGGCTGGGACGATACCGAAACCACACTGCGCAAATTACGCAATAAAATCAAAGATGTACTGCCAACGCGTAACCAATAGTCGGAAGTGCAGACGGCGCTCCCGCCTGAATTGGCTTCGTGAGACGCTGGTACATTTGAAAAAAAACGCCCGATGGGCGTTTTTTTTGATCTAAAGATTTTCTAGCGGCGTAGTAAAAGTGCTTCTATACCATCTATGGCATTGCCCCGGTCCCCCGGGGCTTTTTTTATGGTGGCTTCTCAGTTTACGACCGCGCACCGGCATCAGCCGGAAGCAGCTCCGCATAAATGCCACAATGATCTGAAAGCCGGTCCCAGGGCGGACCGCTGAGGCGCCGTGCTTCGACGGCCTCAAAACCACGATAGTAGATTCGATCCAGGCGAAAAAACGGCCGCTTGACGGGGAAGCTGCGCACCGGCTTGCCGGTGAGCTGGGTGAAGGCTTCCCTGAGGCGCAAATGGCGTTTAAACCGCTGGTGGATTGCCCCCGTCCAGTCATTGAAGTCACCGGCAATAATCAGCGGCGCAGCAGCCGGTACCCGTTCGGCGATAGCGCGCTCCAGCAATTGGAACTGTCGGTGGCGCTCCCAGCCAAGCAGACCCATGTGAACACAGACCAAATGCACACCCGACTCGACCTCGCTAAACAGCAAGCCGCGCTGGGATTGGCGGTAGAGCGACACATCCACATTGTCTGAATGGATAATCGGAAACTTGCTCAAAATGGCATTGCCGTGGTGGCCGTGTTGATACACAGCGTTTTTGCCATAGGCAAAATGGGGCCAAATACTGTCGGCGAGAAACTCGAACTGACCACCGTGAACCCAATTGTCAATTGCCCGGGCATGGCGGTGATTTTCGCCCACCACCTCCTGCAGAAACACCACATCAGCATCGACAGCACGAATACTCTCCCGAATATCGGCCAGCAGAAACTGACGGTTGGCGGAGCAAAAACCTTTGTGAACGTTGTAGGACAGAATCCGCATGGCTGTTGATCTAATTCGGATGACACGCTTTGCGTTTCAGACCGCTGCCACAATAGCAGGGTTCATTTCTGCCTAGTTTGATTGGCGGCAACATTTTGCCATCCACGTAGTGCCAGCGGCCATTCTGGAAGACAAAACGTGAACGCTCATGAAGCTGGTCGAAGCTGGCCTCACCGGTCTGACAGAATGCGGCAAATTCCACTTCGCCCTGGTCTTTGCGCGCAGGCGGAGCAGAAACAATCACCAGTCTGGTCCAGCGCGTTTGGGTAATGTCTGCTGCCAGTGCATCCCGGGAGTCCGGTGGTTGCAGCCATGTGTGGATCAGGTAGTCCACCTCACCCGTAGCAAAGGCGCTATAGCGCGAACGCATCAGCTCTTCGGGGGATTGCGCCAGGCGCTCCCCCCTGATGAGGACGCCACAGCAGTGCTCAAAATCAAGTCCAGAACCACAGGGACAATGAGCCATTGCGGCGCCCTACCCGATACCGGGTTTGAGTCGGGCGGGCACTTCGGGGATTTTACTTGGATCGGTGGGCTCCCAGTCCGTGGGCAAGGCCACGGCCTTACGGGTTTGGGTGTCGAACCCCACCAGCACGCTGCGACTGACCGTCACGCAGTCACCGTTGGCGTAAAGATGGTGGGCAATGTTCATGCTTTTGGTTCCGACGCTCTCTACCCAGGTCTCCACGACGACCCGGTGGTCAAAGCGAATCTCCTGCAGCATATCCATCTTCACACTGGCCACCACGTATTGCGGAACTTCGCTGAATTCCCGCACTTCGCGAAAATAATCGATCCGAGCCAGATCAAAGTACTGGGCATACACGCTGTTGGAGACATGGCCAAGCATATCCAGGTCTGAGAAACGGACCTGAATTTCCGTACGGGTTTTGGGCAGTCTCATTTGATTCGGGCACGCTGGTCACCGGCCGGAGGCCGGCGACGGTTATTTGAAGTAAGCATTCTCGGTATTGGTGTGATCGGTATTGTCCTTAACACCTGCCAATTCCGGCACTTGGTCGAGAAGTGTTTTTTCCACGCCTTCTTTAAGGGTCACATCAACCATGCCGCAACCCTGACAGCCACCGCCAAACTTGAGTACGGCGTATTTGTCGCTGGTAACCTCCACCAGAGACACTTCGCCGCCGTGGGCAGCCAGACCGGGATTCACCTCGTTGTAGAGCACGTAATTAATACGGTCTTCGAGGGGGCTGTCGGCGCTCACCCGGGGTAAGCGGGCGTTAGGCGCTTTGATGGTGAGCTGCCCGCCCATGCGATCTTTGGCGTAGTCGATCAGCGCCTCATCCAGAAACGGCACGCTGCGGGCCTCGAAATAGGCATTAAATTTTGGGTATTCCACCACCACATCACCGTCGTTGGCATCGCCATCGCGACAGTAGGCAATACAGGTTTCCGCCTTGGGGGTGCCCGGCTGGGTGATGAAAACACGCACCCCAATGACGTCGTCCTGCTTGGCGAGCAACTCGGCCAAATAATCCTGCCCCGACTCGGTAATGGTCAGATTAACAGGGTTTTCGATTGCGACGACTTCTTCGCTTGCCATATACACCTCTTCATATCCCGCTGTTTTCGCAAACAATTTCAATGGACGCGGGAGTATCTGCTAGAATTGCGCAGTTTACCACGAAGGCGATTGCCGCCACAGCCCGCAAACCTTTGCATTGTCTTACCATTTGCCAGTTTCACCAGGATATTCATGACCGACGCGATCAATCGTAGCGAATTGCTGCTTAATGCCCTCAAAGAACGAATTTTAATCATCGACGGGGCGATGGGCAGCATGCTGCAGAGCTACAAACTCTCCGAAGCGGATTATCGCGGTGAGCGTTTCGCGGATTATCACCGCGACCTGAAAGGCAACAACGACCTGTTGACCCTGACCCAGCCGCAAGTGGTGCGGGAAATCCACCAGGCCTACCTCGATGCGGGCGCCGATCTGATCGGCGCCAATACCTTCAACGCCACGGCTATCTCCCAGCAGGATTACGAACTCGGCGACATCGCCGAAGAGCTGAGCGAAGCGGGTGTGCGACTGGCCCGGGAAGTGGCCGATGCCGAAACCGCCCGCAACCCTGCCAAACCACGCTTTGTGGCAGGCATTCTCGGCCCGACACCCCGTACTGCGTCCATCTCCCCCGATGTCAATGATCCGGGCGCCCGCAATATCACCTACGATCAGCTCGTTGCCGATTACTATGCGTCGACCCGCGGCCTGGTCAACGGCGGCAGCGATATTATTTTGATCGAAACGGTATTTGACAGTCTCAACGCCAAGGCTGCGGTCTTTGCGGTGCTGCAGTACTTTGAGGACACCGGTATTGAGCTGCCAATTATGGTCTCGGTGACCTTTCCAGACGTCAGTGGCCGCACCCTGTCGGGGCAGACACCCAAGGCATTCTGGAACTCCATTGCCCACGCAAAACCCCTTATCGTCGGCAGTAATTGTGGTAGAAGATTCAGTGAGATACGGCCATTTGTTGAGGAACTGGCTGATGCAGCTGACTGCTACTTCAGCGGCCACTTCAATGCTGGTCTCCCCAACGAGTTTGGCGAATACGATGAAACCCCCGAGGACATGCACGACGAGCTGCGCGACTTTGCCCAGCGCGGCTACCTCAACCTGATCGGCGGCTGTTGCGGTACCACACCCGCCCACATCGAGGCCATCGCAAAAGCCGTTGACGGCGCCGCGCCGCGCCCCCTGCCCCAGCATGCGCCCAAATGCCGCTTGGCCGGGCTCGAGCCCTTCGAAATCGGCCCCGAGACCCTGTTTGTCAATGTCGGCGAGCGCTGCAACGTGACGGGATCCGCCGTGTTCAAGCGTTTGATTCTGGAAAATGACTTTGACGCAGCGTTGTCGGTGGCTCGGCAGCAGGTGGAAAACGGCGCCCAGATCATCGACATCAACATGGATGAAGGCATGCTCGATGCCGAGAAGGCCATGGTGACCTTTCTCAATCTGATCGCCTCTGAGCCCGATATCTCCCGGGTGCCGATCATGGTGGATTCGTCCAAATGGGCGGTTATCGAAGCGGGCTTGAAGTGCATTCAGGGCAAGCCAATCGTTAACTCGATCTCCTTAAAGGAAGGCGAGGAAGAGTTCCGCGCCCACGCGCGGCAGTGTCTGAAATACGGTGCAGCGGTGGTAGTGATGGCCTTCGACGAGGCCGGCCAAGCCGATAATCTCCAACGGCGCAAAGATATCTGTCAGCGGTCCTACGACATTCTGGTAAATGAAATCGGCTTTCCGCCCCAGGACATTATCTTCGACCCGAACATCTTTGCGGTGGCCACTGGGATCGAAGAACACAACAACTATGCCGTGGACTTCATTGAAGCCACCGCCTTTATTCGTCAAGCCCTGCCCCACGCGCTGATCTCCGGCGGGGTCTCTAACGTGTCGTTTTCTTTCCGGGGCAATAACCCGGTTCGGGAAGCGATTCACTCGGTATTTCTTTACCACGCAATCAAAGCCGGCATGGATATGGGTATCGTCAACGCCGGCCAGTTAGCAATTTACGATGATCTACCCGAGCTGCTGCGCGAGCGGGTGGAGGACGTGATTCTCAACCGCCGGGATGATGCCACGGAGCGCCTGCTCGAGATCGCCGACCAGTTCAAAGGCGATGGCACCGCCGGCCCTGCCAAAGAAGATCTCAGCTGGCGGGAATTACCGGTAGAAAAACGCATCGAGCATGCCCTGGTAAAAGGGATTGCCGATTACATTGAAGAGGATACCGAGGAAGCACGCCTGCAAGCGGCCAAGCCCATTGATGTTATCGAGGGTGCGTTGATGGACGGCATGAATGTGGTTGGCGACCTGTTCGGCGACGGCAAGATGTTCCTCCCTCAGGTCGTCAAGTCGGCGCGGGTAATGAAACAGGCGGTGGCCTACCTCAACCCCTTTATAGAAGCGGGCAAGGAAGTGGGTGCCAAGGCCAACGGCAAAGTACTGATGGCTACCGTGAAAGGCGACGTTCACGATATTGGCAAGAACATTGTCGGCGTCGTGCTGCAGTGCAATAACTTTGAGGTAATCGACCTTGGGGTAATGGTGCCCTGCGAAAAAATCCTCGAAACCGCCAAACAGGAAAACGTTGATATTATTGGCCTGAGCGGACTGATTACGCCGTCACTGGATGAAATGGTCCACGTGGCCAGCGAAATGCAGCGACTGGGGTTGTCGGTGCCATTGATGATTGGTGGCGCCACCACCTCTAAAGCGCACACGGCGGTAAAAATCGAGCCCAAGTATCAGAACGACGGCACCGTGTATGTACCGGACGCATCACGCAGTGTGTCGGTTGCCAGTCAGCTGATCAGCAAGGACCTCAAGGCGGCGTTTGTTCAGGAGCAGCGAGAGGACTACGAACGGGTTCGCGCGCGCCGGGCTGGTCGCCAGGGCAAAACGCGCCTGCTCGGTTACGAGGACGCCTGCAAACGGGCGTTCACCACCGACTGGGCGAGCTATACCCCACCGGAGCCAGCCTTCCTCGGCCTGCGCGAATTTATCGATTACCCGCTGGAAACCCTGCGGGAAACGATCGACTGGACGCCCTTTTTCATCTCCTGGGGCTTGGCGGGCAAGTACCCTCGCATTCTCAGCGACGATACTGTGGGTGAAGCGGCCACCAACCTGTTTAACGACGCACAAAAAATGCTCGATGAGATCATCGCCAACGGCAGCCTCAAGGCGAAAGGCGTCATCGGTTTTTGGCCCGCACAGCGAGTTGGCAGCGACGATGTGGCGGTGATGGATCCCGAGGATGGTCATACCCTGGCCACCCTGCACCACCTTAGGCAACAGGCCGTTAAACCCGATGATAAACCGCAAATGAGCCTGGCGGATTACATCGCCCCCGAAGGGCTTGGTGTGAAAGACTATGTGGGTGGCTTTGCCGTTACCACGGGGATTGGCGCGGAGGAACTGGCAAAAGCCTACGAGGCCAAGGGTGACGATTACAATTCGATTATGGTCAAGGCCCTGGCAGACCGACTGGCCGAGTCCTTTGCCGAGCATTTGCACAAGCGCGTGCGGACCGAATTCTGGGCCTATGCGCCGGACGAGCAACTCAGTAACGAGGAGCTGATCAAGGAAGCCTACCGGGGCATTCGCCCTGCGCCGGGCTACCCTGCCTGCCCAGACCACACCGAAAAGGAAACCCTGTTCAAGCTGCTTGATGCCAGTGCTCGCACCGGGATCAGCCTGACCGAGCATCTGGCCATGTTTCCGGCGGCATCGGTGAGCGGATTTTACTATTCGCACCCTCAGGCGAGGTATTTTGCCGTGGGTAAAATCAACAAGGAGCAGGTCGCAGATATTGCCAAGCGTAAGGGCATGGAGCTCAAGGCAATGGAGAAATGGCTGTCACCCAATCTGGATTACGATCCCTGAGGGTTCCAGTCAAAGGCGGCCCTTTGTCGAATGGGGCTGCCACAAAAAAGGCCGCATTTGCGGCCTTTTTCTTTAGATCAGTAATACTGGGTCTTACTTTGGCATATGGTAGAGCCAGTACACTACCGTGGCCACAACCAAGCTCAGAATGGCAATGGCGGCGATGGCGTCAGCAGTGTTATCTTCGCGGGTTTCTTGGTCTTTGTCGCTCATGGGTAACCTCGGCAGTGGCAGTAGGGCTATAAATCGATGACCGATTATAGCAAGAAATTTTCAGACAACTTAAGCATATCGACCGCATCGCTATCGCTTATTCATATTCGTCACTTTTCCCGGCCGGTTCACCGCCTTAAAATAGCCTCCATCAACTGCGACAACGAGGTAAAAGGTGGCTCAGCATCAAGACCAGGACGACAAGACCAGCAACAATACGCCGGGGCCCCTTGCGGTGATTGGCAGCGTATTGTCTGCGGCGTTCGGCGTGCAAAGTCGCAAGAACCGTGAGCGGGACTTTCAGCACGGCAAATTTCGAAACTACGTGATTGCTGCGATACTGTTTGTCATCGTGTTTATTATCACCGTCACGTCGGTGGTTCGCCTGGTGCTCAGTCAAAATTAGCCCGGCAGTTTATCGGCTCAACAGTTATCCCATATCAGCAAAAAGCGTTGGCACTCAACCTAACCCAGATTTACCATTGCGCCGCCCTGCTATGTAGGTGTATCCAGTCGCCGCCGACCCGGCGTTGCAGACGGCCCTATTCAGACTCCAAGACAAGGTAATTATGTACGTTTACGACGATTACGACCGCGCGATTATCAATCAGCGGGTGAACCAGTTTCGCGATCAAACCCAGCGTTATCTGGATGGCAAAATCACTGATGAACAGTTTCTGCCACTGCGCCTGCAGAACGGATTGTATGTCCAGCGTCTGGCACCAATGATGCGGATCGCCATTCCTTATGGCACATTGAGCAGCCGCCAGCTGCGCAAGCTTGCCCAAATCAGCCGTGATTACGATAAAGGCTACGGCCATATCAGCACGCGCCAGAACATTCAGCTCAACTGGCCCAAGCTGGAAGAGGTGCCGGACATTCTGGCTGAGCTGGCCACTGTGGAAATGCACGCCGTACAGACCAGCGGCAACTGCATCCGCAATGTTACTGCCGACCAGTTCTCTGGTGTTGCGGCCGATGAAGTGGAAGATGCCCGTCCCTACTGCGAGATTATTCGCCAATGGTCGACCTTTCACCCCGAGTTCGCCTTCTTGCCACGGAAATTTAAAATTGCCGTATGCGGTTCGAAGGCAGATCGCGCGGCCGTGATGGTGCACGATATCGGCCTGCAAATCGTTAAAACCGCTGCCGGCGAAACCCGCTTTAAAGTGATTGTTGGTGGCGGTCTGGGCCGGACCCCCGTGATCGGCAGCGTGATTCACGAGGCACTGGAGCCACAACACCTGCTGAGCTATCTCGAAGCCATTCTGCGCGTTTATAACCAGCTTGGTCGCCGGGATAACAAGTTCAAGGCACGGATCAAAATTTTGGTTAAGGCGTTGGGACCGGAAGCCTTCAAGGAAAAGGTTGAAGCCGAATGGGCCTACCTGCGTGATGGCCAACTCACCCTGACAGACGCTGAAATCGATCGCGCAAAGGGCTTCTTTACCCGTCCAGACTACGCCGCACTCGACGACCAGGACCTGCAGGCGATGGCTCTGGAAAGCGCGGAGTTTGCCCGCTGGCTCAAGCAGAATACCCATGCCCACCAACAGCCGGGCTACCGGATTGTCACCCTGTCCCTCAAGCCGATTGGCATCGCGCCCGGGGACATTACCGCCGAACAGATGGAGTCGGTGGCCGACCTGGCTGATCAATTTGGCTTTGGTGAGCTGCGTACCACCCACCAGCAAAATCTGGTTTTGCCCGATGTGAAGCAAACCGATTTGTTGACCCTGTGGCGCACCCTCACTGATCTTGACCTGGCCAGCCCGACAGTGGGCACGATGAACGACATGATCTGCTGCCCCGGCGGCGATTTCTGCTCCCTGGCCAACGCCAAATCCATTCCGGTGGCGGAGGCAATTCAGCGTCGCTTTGATGACCTGGACTACCTCTACGATCTGGGTCCAATCGACCTGAATATTTCAGGCTGCATGAACGCCTGTGGTCACCACCATATCGGCAATATCGGCATTCTTGGCGTGGACAAGAAAGGTCAGGAGTTTTACCAGATCTCTCTCGGCGGCAGTCAGGGACTCGATGCCAGCATCGGAAAAATTCTTGGCCCCTCCTTTGCCCAGGAGGAAATTCCCGACGTGATTGAGAAGATCCTTGGCGCCTATGTCGACCTGCGCCAACCAGAGGAGGATTTCGTCGATACCTTCACCCGGGTTGGACTGGACCCCTTCAAGGAGCGCGTATATGCCTAATATCATCAAAAACAACGGCGTGGTTCAGGACGATTGGCAAGTTTGGCGCGATACCGAATCGCTCCCGGACCAAGGTAAAGTCATTGTGCCGCTGGCGCTATGGCAGGCGGAGAAAGCCGAGCTGCAAGCATTGGGTGACGTTGGTGTTTTTCTGGCCAGCGACGAGTCGCCCAAACTCCTGGGCGATGACATTGCCCTACTGCCCCTCATTGCAGTGGATTTCCCTAAGTTTGCCGACGGCAGAGGCTTCAGCTACGGGCGGGAGCTGCGTGAGCAGCACGGCTTTAAAGGCGAGCTGCGCGCAATTGGTGACTTTATGCGCGATCAGCTGTTCTTCCTCAAGCGCTGCGGGTTCGACGCCTTTGCACTGGAGAACACCGAGCTGGAAGATGCCATCGCCAGCCTGGCTGACTTTGACGAGGTTTACCAGGCGAGCATTGACCAGCCCACCCCCTTGTTCAGACGCCGTTGAAGCACCCAGCAAAACCAGATTAAGGCCGCCCTGCGCGGCCTTTTTTTATGGCCAGAATCCGACTACCTTTTAAGTATCAAGCGGCACTTTAAGGGTTTCCGATGGCGTCTTCGCTGACATTTTCCTTCTTTATTATTTTCACCGGCGCGGCCCTACTGGCGTCTATAGCACTGTACACCCGCCAGCCTCTGCTGATGGCCTACATTGTTCTGGGTGCCGCGGTAGGCCCTTTCGGCGCAGCCTGGGTGACCGACGTGAATTTGTTGGCCGAAGTCGCCAATATCGGAATCTTGTTCTTGCTGTTTTTACTCGGGCTGGATATGCAGCCCAGCTCCCTGGCGAAAACCCTCCGCAAAACCACAGTGGTCGCCTTGCTGAGTTCGCTGATCTTTGCCTCCGTAGGCTTTCTGGTCTGCTTTGGCTTTGGTTACAGCGTCAGTGAAAGCCTGATCGCAGGCGCCGCAATGATGTTCTCCAGCACCATTATTGGTATCAAGCTGCTACCCACGACGGTGTTACATCACCGCATCACGGGTGAGTTGATGGTGGGCTTGTTGCTCTTACAGGACTTGATTGCCATCTTCGTGCTGCTGATCTTGTTCAGTATGAGCAGCGGGGAGTTCTCTTCACTGGCACTCATGAAAACCCTCCTCGCCTTGCCGCTGATGGTGGCGTTCGCCATCCTGGCGGTGCGGTACTTGTTACTGCCCTTGCTACAGCGATTCGACCGCTTTCACGAATACATTTTTCTGGTTGCTATCGCCTGGTGCCTGGGCTTGGCTGAGCTGGGACACTGGCTTGGCTTATCCGCCGAAATGGGGGCCTTTCTGGCCGGCATCAGCTTAGCGACCAGCCCTATTTCGCAGTACATTGCCATCAACTTAAAGCCCCTGCGGGACTTCTTTCTAATCCTGTTTTTCTTCTCATTGGGGGCGCGCTTTGATCTGGCGTTACTGCCCAGCATTGCCTTGCCGACCCTGATTCTGGCCGGCCTCATGCTGGCGGGAAAACCCGTGGTGTATCGCTATCTCATGAAAACCATGACGCGCAGCAAAGCACTGGCCTGGGATTTGGGCTTTCGAATGGGGCAGATCAGCGAATTTTCATTGTTGATCGCCTATGTGGCGGTGGGTTTGGAGCTAATCAGCGACGAAGTTTCACACTTGATTCAAGCGACTGCTATCGTCAGTTTTATGGTGTCGTCTTACATCGTCGTGCTGAACTACCCGACGCCGATTGCCCTGTCAGACAAACTGCGCCGGGATTAGGCATAGACAAACCGTTACTTGAAGACCACCGAGAAAGTCACCGGCACGACCAGGGTGATACTGTTCAGGCCTGCCAGGCTGCGCAGTTTACCCACGCCGTCAATCAAGCCAAACTTGCGAATATCAACAAAGCCCGGTGCGGTGGTGACCGCAGAGTAGCTACCCTCTGCCGTCTTGGTAACGACGATATCAAAGTCAACCTTGCCGGATTTACCCGACAGCGCCAGCTCGCCAGCCAGGGTCATTGCTTTCTGCTGCCCGACTTCCATCGCCGACAGCGCTGCCATATCTAACTGCGCGGTATAAACCGCTTTGGCGAATTCCTCTGTGTTGAACAGATATTTGCGCAGGCGCTCATCGCGAATTTCAATGCCGGTATTTACGCTGGCCAGCGGCACAGAAATTTGCGCTTCACCGGCAGCGCTGATGCTGCCGGACAACTCGTCAAAAGTAAGCACCTCGGCAATAGCGTCATTTTTGACGCTGACAAAATTGAGAGTCGAGTTTTTCGGGTCAAGCTCAAGGGCCTGCCCTGAAATCACGACCAGGCTGAGCAATAACGAAGAGACAAACTGCTTCACTTTACATCTCCTGATAACAACTGGCTTTTGAAACGACAATCATTCCCTTTTACCCCATGCGGCCGCCCAACTCAATGCGTTTGAGGAGGTTCACCGAAACTTAGGAACAAAAAAAAGCCCGGCGGTTGCCGGGCTTTGATAGAGGTATCTGTGTCGCTGCTTAGATAGCGCTTTCCAACTGAGGAAGCACTTCAAACAGATCAGCAACGAGACCATAGTCAGCCACTTGGAAGATCGGGGCATCCTCATCTTTGTTGATAGCAACAATCACTTTGGAGTCCTTCATCCCTGCCAAGTGCTGGATCGCGCCGGAAATACCAACGGCGATATACAGGTCTGGTGCAACGATCTTACCGGTCTGACCGACCTGCATGTCGTTGGGAACGAAGCCAGCATCAACCGCGGCACGAGACGCACCCACGGCAGCGCCGAGTTTGTCGGCCACCGCGTACAGCAGGCTGAAGTTGTCACCGTTCTGCATGCCGCGACCACCGGAAACAACGATACCAGCAGCAGTCAGCTCAGGGCGGTCGCTCTTGGCAATCTCTTCCTTCACAAAGCTGGAAGTACCGGCATTGTGGCTGGAAGATACAGACTCAACAGCAGCTGAACCACCTTCCGCTGCCGCAGCGTCAAATGCTGTGGTCCGCACGGTGATCACTTTGATCGCGTCACTGCTCTGAACAGTTGCAATCACGTTACCGGCGTAGATCGGGCGCTTGAAGGTATCGCCGCTCTCTACAGAGATAATGTCAGACACCTGGCCTACGTCGAGCAATGCAGCGACGCGTGGCATCGTGTTCTTTCCGTTAGTTGTGGCAGGCGCCAGAACATAGGCAAACTCTTTGCCCAGCTCAGCGACCAACAGGCTCACGTTCTCTGCCAGTTGATGACCATAGGCAGCATCGTCGGCAACCAGGACTTTGCTCACGCCGTCGATTTTAGCGGCAGCTTCTGCAGCAGCGCCGCAGCCTTCGCCGGCAACCAGTACGGTGATATCGCCACCGATCGCTTTTGCGGCGGTGATGGTGTTCAGCGTTGCGCCCTTGATAGAGGCATTATCGTGTTCTGCTAGGACTAGAATACTCATCAGATTACCTTCGCCTCGTTCTTCAGCTTGTCAACCAGTTCAGCAACGTCAGCAACTTTGATGCCGGCACTGCGCTCAGCCGGTGGCTCTACCTTCAGAGTGGTAACGCGAGGAGTGACATCCACACCCAGTTCGTCGGGAGAGGTCGTATCCAGCGTCTTTTTCTTCGCTTTCATGATGTTCGGCAGTGAAGCGTAGCGTGGCTCGTTCAAGCGCAGGTCAGTAGTCACAACCGCAGGCAGTGACAGTTTGACTGTTTGCAAACCGCCATCCACTTCACGAGTCACGCTGACACTGTCGCCGTCTACGGCAACTTCAGAGGCAAAAGTGCCCTGACCCATGCCAGTCAATGCGGCAAGCATCTGACCAGTCTGGTTGTTATCACCGTCGATAGCCTGCTTACCCATAACAACCAGCTGGGGCTGTTCTTTCTCAACGATGGCTTTGAGCAGCTTCGCGATACCCAGCGGCTGAACAGCAACATCGGTTTCAACCAGAATGGCGCGGTCAGCACCCAGTGCCAAAGCGGTCCGCAGTTGCTCCTGGGCAACTTTAGGGCCGACTGAAACAGCAACGATCTCAGTCGCAACGCCCTTCTCTTTCAGGCGAACGGCTTCTTCTACAGCGATTTCACAGAACGGATTGATCGCCATTTTGACATTATTGAGGTCAACGTCGGTGCCGTCCGCTTTTGGACGCACTTTCACGTTGTAGTCAACGACTCGTTTGACAGCAACAAGAACCTTCATGGATTCCCCAGTACATGCGTAAATTTAATGAATGGCTGAGGCCCTTACGCTGCGAACCCGTGAATGGATTCGACTGGACCAAGCCCCTGTAAAAGCGCCGCTATATTGACGCCTGCAGCGGTGTAGGTCAACAAAACCAGCGGTAACAACCCTGTAATGATCGTCATTCACAGGATTAATTTCGCTTAAGTGTTACTGCCTTATGCCGCTCTGGACGCTGATTTTAGCAGAGTCTACGGGCTCAATTCAAAATAATTCGCTTGCGTACTTAAATTTCGGTTAAAATAGCCTTTTGTGCTTTGCGGCCCTATAATTGCGCCTTTTGATTTTGCCAAAAATAGCCCAGATACAAGGGCATACCGTTATTAGAGGAGAGAGTCAGTGGAACGCGAATCGATGGAGTTTGACGTCCTAATTGTCGGTGCAGGTCCCGCGGGTCTGGCCGCTGCCTGCAAAATTCGCCAACTCAGTGAGTCCACCGGCCAGGACATCAGTGTCTGCGTGGTTGAGAAAGGATCGGAAGTCGGCGCCCACATCCTGTCTGGCGCTGTTTTTGAGCCAACAGCGTTGAACGAGCTCTTTCCTGACTGGATAGAAAAAGGGGCTCCCCTCCACACGCCGGTGACGGGTGACGATATCTATTTCATGACCAGCGCCGAGAAAGCCACCAAGGTGCCGGGCTTTGCCGTCCCCAAAACCATGCATAACGAAGGCAATTACATCATCAGCCTGGGCAATTTGTGCCGCTGGCTGGCTGAACAGGCCGAGGGAATGGGCGCAGAAATTTACCCCGGCTTTGCCGCTGCCGAAATTCTGTTCCACGACGACGGCACAGTGAAGGGTGTTGCCACCGGCGATATGGGCATTGGCCACGACGGTGAGAAGAAAGACAGCTACATGCCCGGCATGGAGCTGCACGCCAAATACACTCTGTTTGCCGAGGGCTGCCGCGGGCACCTGGGTAAGCAACTCATTGAAAAATTCGACCTTGCAGCGGGCAAAGATCCCCAGCACTACGGTATTGGTATCAAGGAACTGTGGAAAATTGACCCCGCCAAGCACGAACAAGGCAAAGTCATCCACGCTGCCGGCTGGCCCCTTTCCGAGAACGGTGCATTGGGCGGCAGCTTTCTGTACCACATTGAAGACAACCAGGTTGCCCTCGGTCTGATTACCGACCTGTGCTACGACAACCCTTACCTGTCGCCCTTCGAGGAGTTCCAGCGCTTCAAACAACATCCGGTGATCAAGCAATTCCTGGAAGGTGGCGAGCGTCTGTCCTACGGTGCCCGGGCCATCTCCAAGGGTGGTTTGCAATCGCTTCCCAAAATGACCTTCCCCGGCGGCCTGCTAATTGGTTGTGATGCAGGTACCCTGAACTTCGCCAAAATTAAAGGCAGCCACACGGCGATGAAGTCCGGCCTGTTAGCTGCAGAGGTGGTTCACAAAGCGATCACCGAGGCCTCCAAGACTGGCGAAGAGCTCACCGAGTACACCACGGCGTTCGAGAACTCATGGCTCTACAAAGAGCTCTACGAGCAACGCAACTTTGGCCCTGCCCAACATAAATGGGGCAACTTCATTGGTTCAGCCTATGCCTTCCTGGACCTGAATATCTTTGGCGGTAAGCTGCCCTGGACCCTGCAGGATGGAAAGGCTGACTACGCCCAAATGAAGCCCGCGGCCGAGTGCAAAAAGATCGAGTATCCCAAGCCCGATAACAAAATCAGCTTCGACCGTCTGACCTCCGTGTTTTTGTCCAACACTAACCACGAGGAAGATCAACCCTGTCACCTGACGCTGAAAGATCCAGAGCTTCCTATCCGGGAGAACCTGCCCAAATATGCCGAGCCAGCCCAGCGCTACTGCCCGGCTGGGGTGTATGAAGTGGTCGAGGATGAAAACGGTCCGCGCTTCCAGATCAATGGTCAGAACTGTGTGCACTGTAAGACCTGTGATATCAAAGATCCGGCGCAGAATATTGTCTGGGTTACACCAGAAGGCCTCGGCGGCCCCAATTATCCGAACATGTGAGCGAGCCGAAACGAGAAAGGGCAGCCAAGTGGCTGCCCTTTTTTATGCCGATGATTTTTGCCGCCGGGCAAAGGTCGCCCGATCACCGCAACCCGCGTGCCTACAGCTTACCGAGAGAGAACCGCCCGCCCCGGCAGTGCAATACCAGCTCCCTACCCTCTTCCGATGCCAAGGCAACCAGCCGGTAAAAGCAGGGGCGATTCACCCTCGCGCCCATGCCGCGCAGGGTGGTCACCTCGGGTTGCGGTTCCTGGTCCGCTGACGTGGTCACAGTCAAAGGGTGCTCGGCACTCAGCTCAAACCATTGCCCGGTGTTGGTTTTCACGGCGATGGCAGGAATGGGATCGTCGGACACTTCCATATCGACTACGGTGAACGGCAGGTCCTCTACCACCAGCCGCCACTTCTCCACCGGGGTGACCAGGTAGTAACAGCCGTCTTCCTCACGCCGCAGAATCGACGAAAAAAGCTTTACCAGCTCCCGCCGCTTAATTTCGTCACCCTCGTGAAACCAGCGTCCGTCTGAGCCAATGACGATGTCGATGTCACCGCTCAACTCGGGGTGCCATTTTTCCAGCGGAGGCTGGCTCGTATGGGCACTCACCAATTTTGCAATGTCGTCCAATGCCGCCATATCTTTACCCCTTCCGGCCGCCGGGTTCTAACGAGTGGCCTGGTTATCGAATTACCCTCACGTTTACGATACCTTCCAGCGCCTCGATTTCTTTAACCAGTGCCGGGCTGATATCACCAGCAATATCTATCAGGTTATAGGCAATTTCATCCCGGCTTTTGTTCAACATATCGAGAATATTGATTTCGGCGTCCGCCAGAATACCAAGAACACTGCCAAGCATTTTGGGCACATTGCGATTACTGATAGCCAGTCGGGTGCCGCCGGTCCGCTCCAGGCTAAGTGCAGGGAAATTCACCGAGTTGACAATGTTCCCGTTGCAGAGGAAATCTTGCAATTGGTCGGCAGCCATAATCGCGCAATTTTCCTCTGCCTCATCGGTGCTGGCGCCAATGTGCGGCATCAGAATAACGTCTTTGCGACCTATCAATGCCGGTGTGGGAAAATCGGTGATGAACTGGCGCAGCTGGCCCTGATCCAGCGCTGAAACCACCGCGGCCACATCGACAATTTCCTCGCGGGCGAAGTTGAGCAGGCACGCGCCCTCTTTGGCCACTGCAAGTATGTCACTGTTTATCAGGTTGCGGGTTGAGTCCAGCACAGGCAAATGCAAGGTGACAAAGTCAGACTTGGCGAACAGTGACTGAAGGTTCTCCATTTTCTGAACCGAGCTAGGCAAGCGCCACGCCGCGTCAACCGACAACGCAGGGTCATAACCAATCACTTTCATTCCCAGGTCAAGAGCCACCCGGGCGACCATCGAGCCGATTGCGCCAAGTCCAACAACACCAAGGGTTTTGCCGAGCAACTCCTGCCCTTTAAAGCGCTTTTTCTCAGCCTCGAGCAGTTTTGACATGGCAGCGCCATCTTTCATATCCGCCAGCGTGTTGACGTATTCGATACCCGGCAGGATCCCACGGGAGCCCAAAGCAAGCCCCGCCAGAACCAGTTCCTTTACCGCGTTGGCATTGGCGCCAGGAGTGTTAAATACTGGAATACCCATGGTGGTGCAGGCACTCACCGGAATGTTATTGGTGCCGGCACCCGCGCGTGCAATTGCTTTCACCGAGGCCGGAATATCCTCTTTTGCCAGCTTGTGGCTACGCAGCAAAATAGCATCTGGGCTGGAGAACTCACTGGCAATTTCAAAGGTCTCCCGTGGCAGACGATTAAGGCCTTTCACAGAAATTTGGTTTAGGGTCAGAATCTGATACACAACTCTCTCCTGGGGGATCAAGGGAAGGCAGAAAAGGAAAATCGGCTTTGAAAACCGGGATGCCTAGGTCAGGTAGCGTTGAACTCTTCTACCGGCCCAAGCGGGATGCATTTGAGGAGGCGCAATTGTTGTATCTTTGCGCCCATCGCCAATGCAGCAGTGTAATTGGCATCTTGTAACAACAGTCGAAAATCCCAACGCTCTGCCTCTGGCCCACAAAACTCAACAAAGGCGCCATCTTTCAAAACCACTGAAAAATCGTGGAGGGGGATCGACAGACCTTGCCCCCGCGCTTTCAAGTAAGCCTCTTTCAAGGTCCAGTAACGAAAGAAATCAGCCAGCTTAGCCTCTTCACTATCCTTCTCGTGAAGCGCCTGAAGCTCTTGGGAGGAGAAGTAATCGTCCGCTACGCTGAGCAGACTCGCGCTGTCGGAATGATACTCGGCGTCTATGCCAACCGGATAGGAGCGACCCACCACACACACCGTCAAGCCATGGGTATGGGCGGTATTAAACTGCAAATCCTGGCCAGCAGGAGACAGGAGCTCGGGCTTGCCATACTCACTTACACCAAAGACAAGCTCATTGGGCTCGCAATCACAATACCCAGCCAGAACGGTGCGCAGAAGAACCCGACTAACCAGGTAGTCATGGCGCTGATCCTGCTGTGGAAGCTGCTCATATTGTTCGCGCTCACTATCTGAGAGCATCGCGTTATACGCCCCCAGATAAGTGTTGAGACGTTTGTCTCCTGTAAAGCAAAACCAGACATCAAGATTGCCTGGGCTAACCGTTGTTTTCATAGCGTACTGCTGCTTATTTTTATGAGTTGATCAACTCGGCCCCGGAGGGCCGAGATAATGGCTATTTACGAATTGTGATATCGGCATTAGACCATAGCGAATTAAAGTAAGCGGAGAAGTCCTGCCCCATCTGCTGCTCATACATCGACTTTTTACTTTCAGTTGCGCTCGCTACGTCAAGGCGATCCAGGTCGCCCTGGGTGACACCGGTAACCTGAATGGCCACGAAGCTGTCATCATTCTGGGCAATCGCCGTGCTGACACTGTCTTCCGCCGGCCGGGATACGGCAAACGCTTTATTGCGAATGGCGCTGGCAACGGAGGTACTGTTCCGCTTGCCAGCAACCACAGCCTCCCACTTCAAGCCCTCTGCTTTAGCAAGGTCTTCAGCTCGTTCCCCTTTGGCCAACTTCGCTGCCAATGCATCGGCCTTCTCTTTTGCTGCCTGTCGCGCCTTTTCAGAGGTTAATGCGGCCACAATCTCTTCTTTGACATCAGCCAACGGCAGCGGCTGGGGCGCTGCATACTCTTCTACGTGAATAACCACGTACTTGGTTGGCGACACCTCGACCACGTCACTGTTCAGATTTTGCTCACGCAAGGTCGCATCAAATGCCGCCTGACGAATCAGATCGCTAGAAAAAATGTCTGCCTCATCAGTCCGGCTCAGCCAGTCGGTCTGCTTTACCTCAAGGCCAAGTTGCTTTGCTGGCATCGCCAGGCTTTCCGCATTAAATGCCAGGTCCTTAAGCTCCTCCACCTTCGCAATCAGCTCAGGGCGGGCTTTTTGTTCACGGAGCCGCTCGGTAATCTCCCCGCGCACACTATCAAAGCTGGGTACTTCTGGCTGACGGAGGCTCACTAATTTAATCAGGTGTAGCCCGGCATCTGTCTCTACCACACCAGAAACCGCACCTGGCTCCAAGGTCGCCAGCGCATCTTCAAATTCACTGGGAAAGCTATCACCGGCGGTGAATCCCAATACGCCGCCCTGATTGGCAGAGCCTGCATCCTCAGAATATTTTGCCGCCATTTCGTCAAAGGAGGCGCCATCGGCTAACTTCGCTTTAATTTCCTTCAGCAGTTTGGCCCCGTCTTCGCGGCTGCGGTCATCAGTAATCTCGACCAGAATATGAGCCGCCTCGCGCTCGGTGTCCTTTTCCAAGCCGGATACCATGCGCTGGTACTCCGCCTGAACTTGATCCTCGGAAACGGGTTTAAAAAATTGACTTTCGTTCAGCTCAAGGTACGAAAGACGAACCTTTTCTTCGCTTTGAAATTCGTCTTTGGCCGATTCGTAATAGGCTGCGATCTCATCATCGGTCACGGTGACGGAAGCGGTAAAATTGCTGATTGGCACCGGAATGTACTGATAGTCCCGGGTTTCATGAAGCACCTCGACAACTCGGGCCAACTGCGCATCAGTTACGAAGGCCGAGCCAGCAAGACCATTCGAAAGCTGTTGGATAACCAGATCTGAACGCAATAAATCTTTGAACAGTGCACCGCTGTAGCCCTGTAGGCGCAACATCTGTTCATAGCGAGCCTGAGAGAAGCGACCAGATTCCTGGAATTGTGGCATCGCCGCGATGGTCGCATTAAGTTGCTCATTAGAAACGACCACGTTTGCAGACTCAGCCGTATCGAGCATCAAGGCCTGTTTGACGAGGGTGTTCAGGGCAGGACCTCGCAATACCGAGTCATCAAGCATCCCCGGATCAATTTGATCCCCCATCATGCCGATCAGACGCCGTTTTTGCATTGCTACGGCTTGGGCAAGTTCAGCTTCCGAAATTTCGGTGCCGTTAATTTCGGCCACTGCTTTGGGGCCGCCGCTCTGAAAAAGGCTGTCGATACCAAAAAAGGCAAAGGGAACAACGATGATAGCAATAATGACCTTCGCGGCAGTTCCTTGGATATTATTGCGGATGTTTTGCAGCATTGGTGGTTAACTCGGTGTGATAAAAAAAAAGCGCACCTCTTGGATGCGCCTTCGATTGTTCAGACCTTGCTTCGAAGTATTGTCCTTCTTGTAAAGATCCGTTTCAGCAAGAACTTAGTTGCAGGCGTCTTTCAGTGCCTTGCCCGCTTTGAAGCTAGGGATCTTGGCGGCAGAAATTTCGATGGGCGCGCCAGTCTGAGGGTTGCGACCGGTGCGGGCAGCGCGCTCTTTAACGCTGAAAGTACCGAAACCCACCAGGGAAACAGAGTCATCGTTTTTCAGTGCGTTGGTAATAGCTTCTACGGCAGCATCCAGCGCGCGACCGGCAGAAGCCTTGGACAGATCAGCAGACTCTGCAATCGCATCAATTAGTTCAGATTTGTTCACTTATCCTTCCCCTTTGAATTGTTATGAAACACTATGATTTCGCGTGGCTATGAATCAGGCACCAAAGGCCGAAAACCCCGTACCGCCTGACAAAGAGGAGGATTTATACCAACTCGGTCAGGGGCGGTCAAGGAATCTCTCTGCCTTAATGCGCGCTGGGTCGAAGTCCCTGAGATTTATCTTCTGACGACTCCACCGCCCTATCAGAAGCGCCGATTCCTGCCAAGTAGGCTTCTTCAGAAATCTCTTCGGGAATGCGCTCAAGGGCGATGTCGAGCACCTCATCAATCCATTTAACTGGTTTGATCTGGAGGTCGGCCTTGATGTTGTCCGGAATCTCTTTCAAGTCCCGCTCATTCTCTGCCGGGATCACCACAGTCCTGATGCCACCGCGGTGTGCCGCCAGTAATTTTTCCTTCAGCCCCCCGATGGCGAGCACTTGCCCTCGCAGGGTAATTTCCCCGGTCATCGCAACATCAGAGCGCACGGGAATTCCGGTGATAACCGATACCAGCGCGGTGCACATGCCGATACCTGCCGATGGACCATCTTTGGGGGTCGCCCCCTCCGGCATATGAATGTGGATATCGTGTTTTTCGTGGTATTGCGCAGGGATGCCAAGTCGCTTGGAACGGCTGCGTACCACGGTCATGGCGGCCTGAATCGACTCCTGCATAACGTCACCTAGCGACCCGGTCTTGATATGCCGACCTTTGCCGACAACCGATACCGCCTCGATGGTCAGCAGCTCGCCGCCCACCTGGGTCCAGGCCAAGCCGGTGACCTGGCCGATCTTGTTTTCCTCTTCGGCTTTGCCGAAGGTGAAGCGGCGCACGCCAAGGAAATCCTCAAGGTTTGCGGAGGTGATTTCTACTGGCGTGTTGTCGTCGCTCAGTGCCACATTCTTAACAATCTTGCGGCAGATTTTTGCGACTTCACGCTCCAGCCCCCTCACCCCGGCCTCCCGAGTGTAGAAGCGAACGATATCCCTTAAAACTTCATCTTCAATCTTCGCTTCTTTCGCCTTAAGCCCATTGTTTTTAAACTGCTTGGGAATCAGGTAACGGCGGGCGATATTGACCTTCTCATCCTCGGTATAACCGGGTATCCGGATCAGCTCCATACGATCCAGCAGCGGCGCTGGAATATTGAGCGAGTTTGACGTGCAGATAAACATCACGTCAGACAGGTCGTAATCCACTTCAAGATAATGATCGTTAAAGGCATGATTTTGCTCTGGATCGAGGACCTCAAGCATGGCCGAGGCCGGGTCGCCGCGGTGATCCATTCCCATTTTGTCAATTTCATCGAGCAAGAACAGCGGGTTTCGCACACCCACCTTGGACATTTTTTGCACCACCTTGCCAGGCATTGAGCCGATATAGGTTCGGCGGTGACCGCGAATTTCAGCCTCATCGCGCACACCACCCAAGGCCATGCGCACGAATTTACGGTTGGTGGCACGGGCTATCGACTCGCCAAGAGAGGTTTTGCCGACCCCCGGAGGCCCTACCAGGCAAAGAACGGGACCCTTGGCCTTTTTGACGCGCTTTTGCACTGCCAAGTATTCAAGAATGCGGTCTTTCACTTCCTCAAGACCATAGTGGTCCTGATTGAGCACTTCCTCGGCGCGCTTTAGGTCGTGCTTAACCCGTGAGCGTTTTTGCCAGGGGATGTTGACCAGCCAATCGATGTAGCTGCGCACCACGGAGGCCTCGGCCGACATCGGAGACATCATTTTGAGCTTGGCGAGTTCCGCCCGAGCCTTATCCAGGGCCTCCTTGGTCATTCCTGCCTTTTCAACGCGCTTCTCTAGCTCTTCAAGCTCGTTTACGCCGTCTTCTGTTTCGCCCAGCTCACGCTGAATGGCCTTCATCTGCTCATTCAGGTAGTACTCGCGCTGGCTCTTTTCCATTTGTTTCTTTACGCGGCCGCGAATGCGCTTCTCCACCTGAAACAGATCGATCTCAGCTTCCATCAAGCCCATCAGGTGCTCAAGGCGCTCCCGCTCGTCAACCATTTCCAATACGGCCTGCTTCTGCTCCAGCGCCATAGTCATATGAGCGGCAATGGTATCCGCCAGGCGACCCGGCTCATCGATGCCTGACAAGCTGGTCAGCACTTCGGAGGGAATCTTTTTGCTCAAGTTAATGTATTTCTCAAATTGGGAAACCGCCGAGCGAAGCATCACTTCGGACTCTTCCGGCGGAATCACTTTCCCGGCCAAGGGAGACACATCCGCTTTGAAATAGTCTTCCTCTGCGGTGATGGAATTCAGCTGAGCGCGATAGTCGCCTTCAACCAGCACCTTCACCGTACCGTCGGGGAGTTTGAGTAACTGCAGGATATTGGCCACGGTGCCAATATCGTAAAGGTCGTCGGTACCCGGCTCATCCACATCCGGGTCACGCTGTGCTGCAAGCACGATTTCCTTGTCGTTGCTCATCGCCAGTTCAAGGGCCCGAATCGACTTGTCCCGTCCCACGAACAGCGGTATTACCATGTGGGGGTAGACCACCACATCGCGCAGGGGAAGAAGAGGAAGTTCTAGGGTTGCTTGCTGTTCAGCCATTGCGTCGCCTCGTTACTGAGCTGAGGGCATCACCTGAAACCGCTAGGCTCCGGTGACTCTAGAGGTCTTTTGACCTTATCTCCAAGATGGGGATAACAGCTGGGAAATACAAGACTTGACTTGTAAAGAAACTGACAAAATTGCAACGGCGCAGGGGCTGCGCCGTTGCAACTCTATCAATCTTCAGGAGCAGCTTTGCGTTGCTCGCTGTAGACCAGGATGGGGGAGGATTCACCGCAGATGACCGACTCGTCGATCACTACCTTGCTAACATTATCCATAGACGGCAGGTCGTACATGGTGTCGAGCAGTACCGACTCGAGAATCGAGCGCAGGCCACGGGCACCGGTTTTACGAACCATGGCCTTCTCTGCCACCGCGCGCAGACCGTCCTCGCGGAAGTCCACTTCCACCCCTTCCATTTCAAACAGCTTGGCATACTGCTTGGTCAGGGCGTTTTTGGGGTCGATCAGGATACTGACCAAGGCATCGATATCGAGCTCTTCCAGCGTTGCAATAACCGGTAGACGGCCAACGAACTCGGGAATCAACCCGTAACGAACCAAATCTTCCGGCTCGACGTCGGCCAGTACCTCACCGACATTGCGAGAATCGTTTTTGCTCTTTACCTCAGCGCTAAAGCCGATACCGCCTTTCTCGGAGCGATCACGAATGACTTTATCCAGACCGGCAAAGGCTCCGCCGCAGATGAAAAGGATGTTCGCTGTATCGACTTGCAAAAACTCCTGCTGGGGGTGCTTGCGCCCTCCCTGGGGCGGCACCGATGCAACTGTGCCTTCGATCAACTTCAGCAGCGCTTGTTGAACACCTTCGCCAGACACATCCCGTGTAATCGAAGGGTTGTCCGACTTGCGGGAAATCTTGTCAATTTCGTCAATGTAGACAATGCCCATTTGAGCCTTTTCTACATCGTAGTCACATTTTTGCAGCAGTTTTTGGATAATATTTTCAACATCCTCACCGACGTAGCCCGCTTCTGTCAGCGTGGTGGCATCAGCGATGGTGAAGGGTACATCCAGCAGCCGGGCCAGGGTCTCAGCCAGCAGCGTCTTACCGCTCCCCGTTGGACCCACGAGCAGGATGTTACTTTTGCCCAGCTCGACACCGTCTTTACTGGCGTCGCCGTGGCGCAGCCGTTTGTAGTGGTTGTATACCGCTACCGCGAGCACCTTTTTGGCACGCTCTTGGCCAATCACGTACTGGTCCAGGGTGTCATTGATTTCGCGGGGCACCGGAAGCTTTTCGCGACCACCCTCGGTGGCAGCCTCCTGCACTTCTTCGCGAATAATGTCGTTACAGAGGTCCACGCACTCATCGCAGATGAATACGGAAGGACCGGCAATTAGCTTACGTACTTCGTGCTGACTCTTTCCACAGAAGGAACAGTAGAGCAATTTACCGTTATCGTCTCCGCTGTTTTTACTACTCATGCGTTTCCACCTTGTTCAATTCGGCCAGCAAAAAACTGGCCAGTGCCACAGCACCTACAGGGTTAAAGATGACCGCTTTGCCCCCCTTTTGCAAGTCAGGGCTTGCCCCAGGATCAGGCAGCTGGTTTACGCTCGGAGAGCACCTGGTCGACCAAACCGTAGTCGCAGGACTGCTGGGCATTCATGAAATTATCCCGCTCTGTGTCCTTGGCAATGGTCTCGTAGGTCTGCCCGGTGTGTTCAGCCATCAGGTGGTTCAGACGCTCGCGGATAATCAAAATTTCACGGGCGTGGATATCAATATCGGTCGCCTGCCCCTGAGCGCCGCCACTGGGCTGGTGGATCATGGTGCGGGCGTTGGGGAGGATAAAGCGCTTACCCTTCTGACCACCGCTCAGCAGGAAGGCGCCCATGCTGGCCGCCTGACCGATGCACATCGTGCTCACGTCGGGCTTGATGAACTGCATGGTGTCATAGATAGACAGACCCGCCGTCACCGAGCCCCCAGGTGAATTAATGTATAGATGGATGTCTTTGTCGGGATTTTCCGATTCTAAAAACAACATTTGGGCAACGATCAAGTTTGCCATATGGTCTTCAACCGGGCCGACGCAGAAAATCACCCGCTCTTTCAGCAAACGAGAGTAGATATCGTAGGAGCGCTCGCCACGGGCGGTTTGCTCAACAACCATCGGGATCAGGCCCAGGCTATTGATCTGGCTCTTACTCATTCCATCAAAGCTATTATTCGACATAAATCTCCACTCTCAAGCGTCGTAGGCCTCGCCTACGTTATTAGATGCCCAAAAAAAATCAAGCGACGGAACGTGAGTTCAGTCGCTTGAAGGAGGGGGACGTCGCGACGTCTGGTTTAAGACGCGTCGTCTTCCTGCTGAGGGGGCGACAAGACTTCCTCGTAACTCAAAGTTTCTTCGCTAACTTTTGATTTTTCAAGTAGTTTTTCTACTACTTCCTCTTCCACAACCATCGCCTGGATCTGCTGAAGCTGCTGGGGGTTGCCCATATACCAGTTGATGATCTCGTCTTTGTCTTCGTAGCTCTCGGCCATTTCTTCCAGGGCTGCTTTCACCTTGTCCTGGCTGGCAGTAATACCTTCGGCGTTGATCAGTTCATTCAACACCAGACCCAACTTCACCCGACGCTCTGCGTTTTCGCGAAACAGGTCGTCTGGCAGGATGTCGGCCGGATTCAGTTTCTCGGCAAGCGCGCCGAACTGCTGCATCTGCTGCTTGCGCAGTGCATCGATCTCCTGATCGACCAAGGCCTTGGGAACCTGCATATCGCTGTGCAGGTCCAGAACACCTTCCATCACTTGATTCTTAATGCGGGCCTTGCTCGCGTTTTTCAATTCCCGAGTCATGTTTTTTTCGACTTCAGCGCGGAAGGCCTCTTCGCCGCCTTCTTTCACACCGAACATTTCGTAGAACTCGTCATTAAGCTCGGGCAGTACTTTTTCATTTACCGCATTGACCTTGATGGCGAATTCAACTGCAGCGCCTTTCAGCGCTTCGTTGTGGTAATCCTCGGGGAAGCTCAATGCCAGCGTCTTTTCCTCGCCGGCAGAAAGCCCAACAATGCCATCTTCAAAGCCGGGAATCATGCGACCGGAGCCCAGCTCCAATTTGCTGCCCTCGGCGCTGCCGCCATCGAAGGCCTCGCCATCTTTAGTGCCGGCGTAATCAATATCAACCTGGTCGCCCAATTGAGCGGCTCGCTCGGCAGCCTTCCAGCTGGCGCGCTGCTTGCGCAGATTTTCAATCATATTGTCGATATCTGCAGGAGTGACTTCGGCAACGGGTTTTTTCACCTCGATACCGCTGTAATCCTTAGTTTCGATCTCTGGGAATACTTCGAAGGTGGCAACAAATTCGACGTCCTTCCCTTCTTCCAGGCTTTTAGGCTCGATTTCAGGACGGCCCGCTGGCTTCAGGCCCTGCTGCTGGATCGCCTCGTAGAAGGACTCATTCATTACCTCGCCCAGCACTTCCATCCGCACTGACTGGCCGTAGCGCTGGCGGATAACCCGCATGGGCACTTTGCCGGGACGGAAGCCGTTCAGCTTCACTGTTTTCGCGGCTTCTTGCAGACGGCTATCAACCGCACTGTCGATGCGCTGCGAAGGCACAGCGACAATAAGGCGGCGCTCTAAACCGGACGTGGTTTCGACGGAAACTTGCATGGGAGGTCCTCAATACAGAACTGGCAACATAAACAGCTGTAGAAATAGCGGTCTCGATCAGCTATTTATTAAAATTCTTGGAAAATGGTGCGGATGGAGAGACTCGAACTCTCACGCCTTGCGGCACCAGAACCTAAATCTGGCGTGTATACCAATTTCACCACATCCGCCCGTCAAGCCATCTAAGCTATTGAAATAAAACGGCTTAAACAAAAATCGCGCAGCTTCCGGCCACGCGAGGCTCGAGATTGTGCCACAGCACCAAGACAGGATCAAGCCGGGGCAAATCCCCGGCTAACGCAGCAATAAGGCGACTCTACACTCGCTCGATGATCGTACTGATCCCCTGCCCCATGCCAATGCACATGGTCGCCAGGCCCACTTGGGTGTCCCGCTGTTCCATGACATTAAGGAGGGTGGTCACAATTCGGGTACCGGAGCAGCCGAAGGGATGTCCCAGCGCTATCGCTCCGCCGTGAAGGTTGACCTTCTCATCCATTGAGTCCAGCAGCTTGAGATCTTTTAATACCGGCAAGGCCTGGGCTGCGAAGGCCTCGTTGAGCTCCACAGTCTGGATGTCACTCATGCTCAGCCCCGCCCGCTTGAGCGCCTTGTGGGTTGACGGTACCGGCCCATAGCCCATGATGGACGGATCGACCCCGGCAACCGCCATCGACACAATCCGGGCCCGAGGGGTGAGGCCCAGTGCCGCGGCCCGCTCACCCGACATCACGATCATCGCCGATGCGCCGTCGGCGATTTGGGAGCTCGTTCCGGCGGTCACCGTGCCGTTTTTGGGATCGAAGGCCGGGCGCAGCTGGGACAGCCCCTCGAGGGTGGTGTCGCCGCGCACCGTGGTGTCCGCTTCAACAAGAATTTTGTTGCCCGCCTCGTCGTGGCCTTCCATCGCCAGAATTTCGTTGCTGAAGGCACCGCTCTCCTGGGCGGCTGCCGCCAATTTGTGGGATCGCAAACCAAACTGGTCCTGCATTTCGCGGCCGATGCCGTGCATCATCGCCAATGCCTCAGCGGTCATGCCCATCATGCCGGCCGCCCGGGCGACGTATTTGCTCGCCTGAGGATTGGGGTCCACACCGTGATCCATTGCCAGGTGCCCCATGTGTTCTACCCCACCCACCAGGAAGGTATCTCCCTGCCCACTCATGATGGAGGCGGCAGCAGTATGCAGTGCCGACATCGACGAACCGCACAGACGGCTGACGGTTTGGGCGGCGACCTCGTGGGGCAGCGCCGTCATCAGTGACACCATGCGGGCAATGTTCCAGCCCTGTTCGTTGGTTTGGTTCACACAGCCCCAAATCACATCCTCGAAACTGGCGGGATCGACACCGGTGTTTCGAGCCAGCAAGGCATTCACCAGCCCGGCAGAGAGATTTTCTGCACGAACATTGCGAAAAACGCCATTTTTGGAGCGGCCCATCGGGGTGCGGGCTGCGTCGATAATTACTACGTCTGTTGCTTTATAAGTCATCTCAATTCTCCGCCCGCTTAACCGAAAAAGCTGTTCTTGTCGGCAGCCATGCTGCGCAGACTATCAGTGGCCTGATACAACTTGCCCAGTTCGGCATAACGGTCTGCCAACTCGCAGAAAGTTGCCGCGCCCATTTGATCAATGTAGCGAATCGCGCCACCCCGGAAGACCGGGAAGCCAATCCCCATGATCAAGCCCATATCAGCATCAGCCGGAGAACTCACTATCCCCTCATCCAGGCAGCGAACGGTCTCAATACACATGGGCAGCATCATCCGTGCGAGGATGTCTTCGTCGCTGACCTCTACCTTGCCCGTCGCCACCGCAGCGGCAATGGCCAGGGCCTGCTCATCTTCGGTCTTGCGAGGCTTGCCTTTGGCATCCTCCTGATAAGCGTAAAAACCAAGACCGTTTTTCTGCCCGAGCCGTTTGGCATCAAACATGGCGTCAGACACCCCTTTGAAATCGTGCTGCATCCGATCAGGGAAACCTTCGGCCATTACTGCAGCGGCGTGCTTGCAGGTGTCGATGCCGACCACGTCCATCAAGTAGGCCGGCCCCATCGGCATACCGAAGTTTTCCATTACCCGGTCAATGCGACGGAAGTCCACGCCATCCCTGACCAGCATGTTGAAGCCGGCAAAATAGGGAAACAGCACACGGTTGACGAAGAACCCGGGGCAATCGTTAACGACGATGGGGGTTTTACCCATCTTGAGTGCATACTTAACCACTCTGGCGACCGTGGACTCGGATGTCTTTTCTCCCCGGATGACTTCCACCAGTGGCATCGCGTGGACCGGATTAAAAAAGTGCATACCGCAGAAGTTTTCCGGGCGCTTGAGTGCCTGGGCCAGAAAGCTAATCGAAATGGTAGAGGTATTGGACGCGAGCACTGCGTCGTCACGCAGATGCTGCTCTGTCTCTGCCAGCACCGCCTGCTTCACCTTTGGGTTTTCCACCACGGCTTCGACGACCACATCCGCGCTGTCAAAGCCGTCATAGGTCAGCGTGGGCCGAATGCTGCTGAGTACGGCAGCCATTTTTTCCGGTGCCATTTTGCCGCGGGCCACCCGCTTGGACAGCAGTTTGCCCGCCTCCTTCATACCCAGCTGCAAGCCCTGGTCGGCAATGTCCTTCATCAGGATCGGGGTGCCCTTGTAGGCAGATTGGTAGGCAATACCACCGCCCATAATCCCGGCGCCCAGGACCGCGGCCTGTTTCACTTCACCGCCCTCTTTGGCGTAAGCCTTGGCCGTTTTATTGACTGCCTGGTCATTGAGAAAAATACCGATCAATGCCGCCGCCTGGGGAGTTCTCGCCAGCTTTATGAAATGATCGATTTCAACTTCAATCGCATCGTCACGGTTAAAACCGGCATTGCGCTCCATTGATTTCGCGACGGTTAGCGGTGCCGGCATGTTTTTGCCAGCCTGCTGGGCGATCAACGCCTTTCCTGTGGTAAAGGCCATCATGCGTTCGATTTCATTGAGCTTCACCGGGCTCTTCTTTTCATCCCGCCGCGCCTGGAAATCAAATTTGCCCGCCAAGCACTGCTTGAGCAGGTCCAAAGCAGATTTCTTTACCAGCTCCGGCGCCACCACGGCATCGACGCCCCCGTCTTTCAGGGCCGCATCCGCCCGTTTTTGATCCCCGGTGGCGGCCCACAGCATTGCATTATCACAGCCGATTAACCGCGGCAGGCGCACCGTGCCGCCAAAGCCTGGGTTGATACCCAATTTGACCTCGGGCAAGCCAACCACGGCACTGCTCGACATGACCCGGAAGTCACAGGCAAGGCACATTTCATAACCACCGCCGAGGGCAATTCCATTAATCGCTGCCACGGTAGGCACACTTAGATCTTCAAACCGGCTGAATACGCCATTGGCGTGAGAAAGCCACTCACGCAGCTCTGTGTCGCTAAGCTTGAACAGGCCGGTGAACTCCGTAATGTCCGCGCCGACGATAAACACGTCTTTGGCGCTGGTCACCAGCACCCCCTTCACACCCGGTTCTTCCGCCAGTGCGCGGGTCGCCTCATCGAGTTCCTGCAGCGTTAAGCGATTGAATTTGTTGACAGAGTCGCTCTGCGCATCGAAACAGAGCTCGGCAATGCCATCTTCCAGAAACGAGGCACTGAGTGCCTTGCCTTGATAGATCATGAAGTCTTCCTCAAATCAGTTGCCACGGTCGGACTTGTTACTGTTATGTTTACACCGTAAACACAGGATCACAAAAGTACTTGATAGGCTCGCTATTGGCAAGCCCTCGATATGGATTAAGCACATTATGAGGGAGAGCGTCGCGCCTATTCTGTGAGGCAATTGGGGTCAAAGCGGTAGGCTTCATTCAGCCACTCCACCACTTCGACGGCCATGGGATGATCGATGGCGCCATACTCGGCCACACGCTGCTGTTTCTCAGCGTCGGTCATGCCATCGAGTCCACGGCACTGGAAGGCCTGCCAATCCCGGCCCAGCAAATATTGCAGGGACGCAGGAATATCACAGTCTGACAGCGCCAGGGTATCGCAAGGATCGCTGAGCGGCGCATGAAGACTGGTCAGTGCGAGCTGGTTCAGGCTGAACTGATTCATGGGGTTGCTGAAGTGCCCGCGACAGCGCGCAGGATCGATCCCCGCTCGTTGGCTGAAAGGTGCCAGATGCAGAAAGCGGCTGGTTTTGCGTCCGTCATTGACCGGGTAGTTGTCCCACAACAGCGGGGGCCGACCCAAAGTCGCTGTGGCAGCGGCAATATCTGCAGCGCTTATTGACTCACTGACAACCTTGTTGCCGGTCCAAAGCAAATCAACGGATGGCGGCAACCCGGCATTAAGTTGCTCGAAATAGCCAGCGGGACAGTCCCCGAAGATCTCTTCCAGAATGGGATCAAAGCTGTAGTAACTCGGGCACACGGCAATGCGCGTCTGCGGCAGGGAGTCCAGAACACACTCCGCCACCCGCAACTGGTTAGCGGCAAGCTCGGGATTCCCAGCGGGCAAGTCATCGAAGAGTAACCAGAGCGTATCTATCTGAAGCTGACGTATGCTCGCCAACTTGGCAGAAAGTGTTGCCAGATCCGCCTGATTGCAGGTGGCCTGTAACCCGGCCGGAGACAGCCCTACCCCCCACTGCAATCCTGCGTGATGAAACGCCTCGCCGAGACGGTGCAGTCGGCTGAACTGCTCAGGGCTAAAGGGTTGCTGCCAGTGACTGCGCAGACTGGCATCGCCCTTGGGCGCGTAAATGTAACAATCCAGCTGCCATTGGCGCATTAAGGTGGGCAGTGACATCCGCTGCGACCAATTCCATTGGCGCCCGTAAAACCCCTCTACAATTCCATGTTGAAACGCCACGACAGCCCGCCCCCGCGTCAGCCTCTAAAATATCGCTGGGTGATGTAGGGTTTGGCCCGCGGCGTAACACCGATACGCTTCCCCCGTACCGCGGCAAACAGCGCATTACCTGCCGCCAGGGCGGCACTATCAACGTAGGCCATGGCGATGGGTTTGCTCACACTGGGGCCAAAGCCGCCACTGCACACCTGACCTATAACGGTGCCATCGTCCAACACCACTTCGGCGCCATCGCGGACCGGCGCCCGGCCATCGATATCCAGCAGCACCCGCTTGCGCTGACAACCCTGTTCAATCTGTTGACCGATAACATCCGCACCTGGGTAACCGCCACTGCGCTCGCCGCCAGGGCGCCGAACCGGCGATATTGCCCAAAGCAAGCTGGCCTCAATCGGGGTGGTGCATTCATTCAGCTCGTGGCCGTACAGACATAACCCCGCCTCTAGACGAAGTGAATCCCGAGCGCCCAGTCCGATCAGTTCCACCTCGGGCTCAGCCAACAGGCGTTTTGCCAACGACTCCACCTGGTCGTTGGGAATCGATAATTCAAAGCCATCCTCGCCGGTATAGCCCGAGCAACTCAGCCAGCACGCAACTCCATCCACCTCAATATGAGCCGTCTCCATGAACGCCAGCTCGGCCACACTCGGGGCCAACCGAGCGAGTACCGCCCGGGCGCTGGGCCCCTGCAACGCGAGCAAGGCCTGATCTGCAAGGTATTCGCACTTCACCGACGAAGGCAATGACGCGCGGAGATGGGCCAGATCCGCCTCCTTGCATGCGGCGTTGACCACCAAGTGAAAGTAGTCGCCGCAGTTGGCCACCATCAAGTCATCGATCACCCCGCCCACTTCGTTTGTCAGCAGACCATAGCGCTGTCGATCCACAGGTAAACCCAACACATCAATGGGCAGCATCGCCTCCAGGGCCGCGGCTGCATTGGGCCCAGAGACACGAATCTGCCCCATATGGGACACATCAAACAAACCCGCCGCGCTGCGGGTATGAAGATGTTCTTTCAGCACCCCCATCGGGTATTGGACCGGCATCAGGTAGCCAGCAAAAGGCACCATTTTTGCGCCTCGGGCAAGATGAAAATCGTACAACGGGGTTTTACTGAGGGAATCGGGGGACAAAGTGCTTCTCCGAGGTTAATAGCGGTTACGTAATTTACTGGCTGGCCCTCGCCGGGTTGCGAAGCGGCCTCAGCCAGCCAAATTAAACAGGGCGTCAAAATTGCGGGTGGTCTCCTCGGCCACCTGGCCCAGAGACAGGCCCTTCAGCTCGGCAACACACTCGGCGACTTCGCGTACGTACTTGGGCTCGTTCTTCTTGCCACGATAGGGTACCGGCGCAAGATAGGGAGAATCGGTTTCGACCAATAACCGCTCCATGGGTACCCGGCGGACCACGTCGCGCAATGCTTCGGCATTCTTAAAGGTAATGATGCCGGAAAAGGAAATGTAGTAACCCATATCGATTGCCGCTTCGGCCATTTCCCAGCTCTCGGTAAAACAGTGCAATACCCCGGCAACCTGCGAATCCCCATGCTCGGCGATGAGCGCCAAGGTGTCTTCTCGCGCCTCACGAGTATGGACTACCACGGGCTTTCCACAGCGCGCTGACACCCTCAGGTGGCGGGCAAAGCTCTCCTGTTGGGCGATCTTGTTTTCCTGACTGTAATAATAATCCAGACCAGTTTCGCCAATGGCCACCACCTTCGGGTGATCGGCCAGAGCCAGCAAAGTTTCCTCAGCGCAGAGGCTGTCACTGATATCCAATGGATGAACACCCACCGAGGCGTAAATATTGTCAAAGCGCTCGGCAATACCCACTACGTCGGGGGCATTGTTCATATCAATGCCGATACACAGCATGCGCTCAACACCGCGCTCGCCAGCGGCGGAAACGGCGGCGGCAAGATCGCCGTCGTACGGCGCCAAGTTAATTCGATCTAAATGACAGTGACTATCAACAAGCATAGGTAATCCGAGTAAGACTTAGCGGTGGGACGCTGGGGCCCAGTGCCCCCGCGGTTACATGGTGTGGGTGGGCTTTTCAGACTCGAGTATGCCGGCCAGATAGGCCTCAATTTTTTTATTGGCGCTGTTGTCTTCGCCAATAAACTGCACACCGATACCAGCGGCCCGGTTACTCTGCGCGCCTCGGGGAGTAATCCAGATCACCCGCCCCGCCACCGGCAGTTTCTCCGTCTCGTCCATCAGACTGAGCAGCATGAAAACTTCATCGCCGATGTTGTAGACCTTGGTGGTGGGCACGAACAGGCCCCCGTCCTTGATAAAAGGCATGTAGGCGGCATACAGCACCGCCTTGTCCCGAATTGTCAGAGAAAGGATGCCATTTTTTGCACTCTGGGGACCACTCATCAAAAGACTCCAAAGACCCTAGCCATTACCGCTGCTGCGACCGGCGAGTATTGTGACAGAGATTGCGCCAATCCAGCAAAATTCCCTCCCAGAGCAGTCGCTTGTTCAGGGCCGCCCCCCGAGACACCTGATTGAGACTGCGCTGAGCATCGTCCAATCGCTGAAATACCAGTTTGCTATCCAGTCGCGTCATGTCACGCCAGGGCGCTGGCAGTGCAGTGGCGACACCAGCCAACGTGCCAATCAAACTTTGCAAACGCCGCACCCACCATTGCAAGCTTTGTTCTGGCTCCTCTTCGGCCAGCGTCTCGGCAACCCTCAGCAATCCGTTGTTGCCTTCCAGCAGGCTTGTAAGGGCCTCATCCAGCTGAGCGAATCGCTCCACACCACCGCTTTCGATCAGCTGTCGAGCGGCCAGAGGACGCCCCCCGCCCTCTGCCAATGCCCGTCCAATAAGGGCGGGGTCATCAACACAGGTACGCAACCACTGCTCGCTCTGGGCCGTATCCGGGACGGCAACAGCCATTTGCATGCAGCGCGAACGAATCGTTGGCAGCAACTGGCTGGCGGCATGACTGATCAGAATTAACAGGGTTTGCGGCGTTGGCTCCTCAAGGGTTTTCAACAGGGCGTTGGCAGCGCTGATATTCATCGCCTCAGCGGGCCGCAAAACAACAATCTTATAACCATCTTCCCGGTGTGCCCGCTGGACCACCAAGCCCTGCAAGTTTCTGATCTGGTCAACGCTGATCTGCTTCTTGCCCTCGGCGAAGCTGATATCAACAAAATCAGGATGCTGCCCCTCTTGATTCCAGCGGCAGGCCTGGCATTGCCCGCAGGCAAAGCCGGCGTTGGGTTGGTCACACAGCAGGCGGCCCGCAAAGGCCCGCGCCAGCCGCGTTTTACCAATACCTTCCGGACCGGAAAGTAACAGCGCATGAGGCAATCGCCCGGCCGTCACCAAATCGGTCAAATTCTGCCAATGGCGGGTTTGCCAGGGATAAGGAACCATCGCCTCAGTCATTGGCCGACGACTCCTGGCGAACCATTGGCGCGAAAAGCGCACGAATATCTGTCTGTACAGCGGCCAAATCCCGACTCGCATCAACCACCCGATAGCGCTCCGGTTCGGCGGCGGCCCGAGCCAAATAACATTGGCGCACACGCTCAAAAAAGGAAATCTGCTCTTGCTCGAAGCGATCCAACGCGCCGCGCTTGCCTGCCCGATTCATGCCGATTTCAACCGGCGCGTCTAGCAGCAAGGTCAGGTCCGGCCTGCGCTCACCCTGCACCAGCGTCTCCAGCTGGGCGATTGTGTCAGCCCCCATGCCCCGGGCCGCGCCCTGGTAAGCAAACGTGGCATCGGTGAAGCGATCGCAGAGTACCCATTTGCCCGCAGCCAGCGCCGGTGCAATCCGCTGTTCGAGGTGCTGCGCCCGGGCAGCAAAGACCAGTAACAGCTCGGTCATATCGCAGACTTTTTCGTCCCGCGGGCTCACCAGTAACTCCCGGATCGCCTCCGCCAGCGGGGTTCCACCGGGTTCCCGGGTTTGAATAAAATCAATACCCGCCTCAGACAGGAGCTCGGCAATCAGCGAGATATTGCTCGATTTGCCGACGCCCTCGGTGCCCTCAATAGTGATAAAAAGTCCCTGGGATACCGTCACTGCGCCGCCTCCTCGGAAGTCGGCTGGTTGTTCACCGGCGGCGCGGACCGGTAATCACTTCGCCGCTTTTCAATCTGATAATGACGAACCGCGGCTTCGTGCTCGGCCAGAGTCGCCGAAAACTGATGAGTTCCGTCACCTTTGGCCACGAAGAACAGCGCATCCCCCTCACCTGGATGCATTGCCGCATGGATGGCCTCCCTGCCGGCCAGCGCGATGGGCGTGGGAGGCAGGCCATTGTGTCGGTAGGTGTTGTAAAGATTGGATTCGTCTCGTAAATGGGTTCCCCGCAGATTCCCGGCGTACGCATCGCCAATGCCGTAAATCACGGTTGGGTCGGTCTGCAATCGCATTCCAGCAGCAAGCCGCCGGACAAAGACACCGGCAATCGCATCGCGCTCGTAGGCGACACCCGTTTCCTTCTCAATAATTGAGGCCATAATCAGTGCCTCGTACGGCGACTGGTAAGGCAGGCCAGCATCCCGAGCCTGCCACTCCTCATCTAGCACCCGCAACATTTTGCGATACGCTCTATTCAAAATGACGCTGGGTTGTTCGCCCAGATGATAGTCATAGGTGTCGGGAAAGAAGGCACCCTCAGGGTGAGGCGCAATCGGGTCGTCCACCCCCAGTATCGCCCACAGGGTTTCATCCGCTGGCAGCGCTTGGGTCTGCAAACTGCTTTGCTCGCTAAGGTATTTGATCACCTGCGAGAGGCTCCACCCCTCTACCAGGGTCAACTGGTGACGAACGACCTGCCCCGATTGCATCATCGACAATGCCTCGGCAACGGTTTGTCCCGGTAACAGGCGATACTCACCGGCTCGAATCTGGGCAGCCGGGGGGTAAAGCCGCCCGTAAAGCTTCAAAGCCGCCCCGCGCTCAATCAGCCCCTCGGCCTGAAGCTGGTTCACCATCGCCGAAAAACCAGTTCCTACCGGCAAAATAAAGGAGCGCTCGTCATCCAGATCTAGGGACTGATTAAGGTTTGCGTTGAAATACCAGGCGGCGAGTAAGGCCAAGAACAGCAGCGGCAACATGCCGGCCATCAAGAGGCGAAACAATTTTCTCAATTAAATAGCTCCTCGAATTCTTGTTGTAATTGTCGAGCCACCGGGCCAACCGACTTGGTCAAACACTCCACCTTGGTCACCGGCCAAATACCAAACACACTATTGCAAACAAAAACTTCGTCAGCGGCTGCCAGATCCGGGTAACCGAGCCGACCAATTTTAACGGGCTGACCACCTTGGTGGGCCCATTCCAAAACCTTAGCGCGCATAATGCCGGCAACCCCTGCCTCGTTCAGACTGGGTGTCACCAGCACTCCCCCCCGCACAATAAACACATTGCTACGGGTGCCTTCAATGAGGGCGCCCCGCGAGTCAAACATCAAGCCCTCCACCGCCCGGCGCTGCAATAGTTCCCGCGCGCCAAAAACCTGCTCCAGGCGATTGAGGTGCTTGACCCCCGGCAACAGGCAAGGACTTGCCAATCGATGCTGACAAACGATGGCCTCGATCCCTCGCTGCCAGGCAACCCGAGCGGGCGCGCCGGACGACAGCGTTAGTAGCCGTTCCGCCTTTGCCGTTGTCGGTGCATAGCCCCGCCCCTGTGCGCGGCGAAACAAGACCACTTTCAGAATCGCAAAAGGGGCATCACAGCTCGATACAAAGTGATGTATTTCAGATGAAATAAGATCGGTATCACACTGTATTTCAAGAAGTTTACTGCCGCGCTCAAGGCGGTCAAGATGGGCGTCCAGCCAAACGGGACGGCCATCACGCACCAGGATAGTTTCAAATAGCCCATCGCCGTAGGCAAGCCCCCGGTTGTCGGGGGCAATGCCGGTCAGCCGATTGCCATTAAGCAAATGGCGTTGCGCGCCGATGGTCATATTCCCTTTCGGGTAAACAACAGGCTGCCGTTGGTGCCGCCGAAACCAAATGAATTGGAAAGCGCATAGTCTATTTGCCGGGATTGCGCGGTATTGGGCACGTAATTGAGGGGGCAGTTTTCGTCGACGTTCTCCAGATTAATCGTTGGCGGTGCAACCTGGTCGCGCAGGGCCAGAATACTGAAGATTGCTTCTACCGCGCCGGCTGCGCCCAATAAGTGCCCTACCATTGACTTGGTTGAGCTGACCGCGACCTGACTGGCCGCCGCGCCCATCAGTGCTTCGATTGCCCGGCTTTCTGCCACATCCCCCGCTGGCGTCGAGGTGCCGTGAGCATTGATATAGTCGATACAGTCAGCAGACAAACTCGCATCGCTCAGGGCATTGCGCATTGCGGCCAATGCACCACGACCATCTTCCGGTGGCGACGTCATATGGAAGGCATCGCTACTCATGCCAAAACCGACCAATTCGGCGTGGATGGTCGCACCTCGAGCTTTGGCGTGTTCATACTCTTCTAGCACTAGCATGCCCGCGCCATCGCCCAGTACAAACCCATCCCGGTCCCGGTCCCATGGACGGCTGGCGCCCTGGGGATCATCGTTGCGGGTGGACATCGCCCGGGCCGCCGCAAATCCGCCGACACCCACCGGCGTAGTCGCCATTTCAGCGCCACCCGCCAGCATGACATCGGCATCGCCATAGGCGATGGCACGCGCTGCCATGCCGATATTGTGGGTGCCCGTGGTGCAGGCGGTGGTCACCGCAAAGGTGGGCCCCTGCAGGTTGTGCTTTATGGATAGCACACCAGCCACCATATTGATGATGGCGCCTGGCACGGTAAAGGGAGAAAGCTTGCGGGGACCGCTGTTTTCGATGATCACCCGGCTATTTTCTATCAGGCCAATACCGCCAATGCCCGAACCGATGGCCGCGCCGAAGCGGTGACAATTTGCGTCAGTAACTTCAAGACCACTGTCGGCCAGGGCCTCTTCTGCGGCAGCAACACCGTAATGAATGAAGGGGTCAAAACGCTTTGCCTCCTTCGGTGCCATAAAGTCGGCGACATCGAAATTTTTTACTTCGCCACCGAATCGGGTGGCGTATTGTGAGACATCAAAACGCGAAATTTCTGCGATGCCGCTTTTTCCGGCAAGAATGTTTTCCCAGGTAGCCGCAACGGTATTCCCCAAAGGGCTAACCATACCCAACCCAGTGATGACGACCCGCTTTTTGCCCATAACTGTCTCCCGGCGATGAAAACTGTCGGATGATACCCCGGGGCTAATTCAGTCGCGCCCGGGCAAAAAAAAAGCCGCCCTAACTCAATAGAAACGGCTTCTTCAACGGCTGGACCGTTAGGAACAGCGCTTACTGGAGATTTTCTTTGATGTAATCGATCGCCAGTTTAACGGTGGTGATTTTCTCAGCTTCTTCATCGGGAATCTCGGTCTCGAATTCCTCTTCCAAGGCCATAACCAGTTCCACCGTGTCGAGAGAGTCAGCACCCAGGTCTTCTACGAAAGAAGCGGACTCTTGTACGTCCTCCTCTTTCACACCCAGTTGCTCTGCAACAATCTTCTTGACGCGTTCTTCAATGCTACTCATGGTCGTTGATGACTCCTGATTGATATTAAAATTTGGGCTGACCTGTAGAGATCCGGAATACCATCCATCGCTTCGAAAAAGGCCAAGCTACCGAGTTAGTGTTTGTACCGCTCAGCACTTGGGCGCTAATTCTAACCCGAGTCCGAGCCCTTGTGCATAGAAAAAGGCGAAAAAATCACATTCCGAAGCAAAAAGCGCTTACAGAACAGATGTTTACGCCATATACATGCCGCCGTTCACATGGATTGTCTCACCCGTGACATAGCCTGCGCCCTCGCTGGCAAGAAAGGCGACTACCGCAGCAATTTCCTCACTCTCACCGAGACGCTGCATGGGTATCTGTGCCTTCAGAGTGTCACGTTGATCTTCGGGCAATTTTTTAGTCATATCGGTATCGATAAAACCGGGTGCCACCGCGTTTACGGTAATGCCTCTGGAGCCAATTTCACGGGCCAATGCCCGGGTAAATCCGTTCATCCCAGATTTGGCTGCGGCGTAGTTCGCCTGGCCAGCATTACCCATCGAACCCACCACGGAGCTGATATTGATGATCCGCCCCCAGCGGGCCTTGGTCATGCCGCGCAAACACGCTTTGCTGAGGCGATACAGGGAGTTGAGATTGGTGTCGATCACATCGAACCACTCATCATCCTTCATGCGCAGCATGATATTGTCTTTGGTAATGCCGGCATTGTTCACCAGCACCTGCGGTGCGCCAAAAGTGTCGCTGATCTCTTTGACCAGGGCATCGACCGACGCGCTATCGGCAATGTTCAACACCCGACCTTCGCCTTTCAACCCGACTTCTTTAAAACCAGCAGTAATGGCGTCGGCGCCCGCTTCCGAGGTCGCGGTACCAACCACCTGCATACCGGCCTGGGCCAAAGAATGGGCGATGGCCTTGCCGATACCACGGCTGGCGCCAGTCACCAGGGCGACTTTGTCTGTCATTGTTCTCTCCTTATTTTACGCTTGCAGTGCCGCCAGGGCGGCATCCAGCGTCTCGGGGGTTTCGATATTCAAGCATTCCAGGGATTTTTGAACACGCTTGTTCAAGCCGCTGAGGACTTTGCCGGGACCACATTCAACCGTGGTCTCAACACCGGCTTCAAGCATCGCCTCCACGCAGGAGACCCACTTCACCGGACTGTAGATTTGCTCAACCAGTAGCGCCTTAATTTTTTCCGGATCCGCCTCAGTCGCACCGTGCACGTTGTGTACTACCGGAATTGCCGGTGCGCCAACACTCAGCTGGGCAAGCGCCTCTTGCAGTTTCTCGCCGGCCGGACGCATCAGTGACGTATGGAAAGGCGCGCTGACGGGCAATGGCATGGCACGCTTTGCCCCGGCTTCTTTTAATAATTCGATCGCCCGGTCCACCGCGGCTACCTGGCCGGCAATAACCACCTGGCCCGGGGAGTTGAAGTTGACCGCTTCAACCACACCCGCCTCGCTGGCTTGCTGACAAATCGCAACAATTTGCTCATCATCCAGCCCGAGCACGGCAGCCATGGCGCCCTCACCCACCGGAACGGCGGTTTGCATGGCCTGGCCGCGGGCGCGGACCAGTTTTACCGCATCTGCAAATTGCAGGCTCCCGGCGCAAACCAGCGCGGAGAATTCGCCCAGGCTGTGCCCTGCCATCAGCGCAGGTTTGGCGCCACCGAGCTCACACCATAAACGCCATACGGCCACACTCGAGGTCAGCAATACAGGCTGGGTGGTTTCGGTCAGGTTCAGCTGTTCTTGCTGACCATTTTGCACCAGATCCCACATATCGTAGCCAAGGGCCTCTGAAGCTTCGTCAAAGGTGGCCCGAACGCTGGCGTGGGCTGCGGCCAATTCAGACAACATTCCCACCTTTTGGGAACCTTGCCCCGGAAATACGAACGCGACTTTCTTGCTTGTCATTCCATCTTCCTTATTTGGTCTACCAGTGATTGAAATTAATGCTCAACCATCACCTCGATCTGCCGGGCAATTCGGGCAGGAAGGTCAAGCTCAACCGCCTGTACAGCGTGGCGGATGGCATTTTGAAAACTGCGGGCATGGGAGCGACCATGGCTTTTCACTACCACGCCCTTCAGCCCTAGCAGGGCGGCGCCATTGTAACGCTCGGGATTGATTTGTTGGCGAAAAGAACGCAGCAAGGGTTTGGCTGCCGCGCCCACGAGACGTCCGTAGACCGTGCGCTTGAACTGGCTTGCCAGTCCTTCGCCAATAAACCGTGCGGTACCCTCGCACACTTTCACCGCGACGTTGCCAACAAAGCCCTCGCAGACAACTACATCGGCCGCGCTACCGAGGATATCGCCACCTTCAACAAAGCCGGCATAATTCAAGCTGTTGTCTTTTCTGATCAACTCGGCCGCATCGCGCAGATACTCTTTGCCCTTCAACAGCTCTTCGCCAATGTTGAGCACTGCGACTCGGGGCGACGGCTTGTTGTCCAATATACAGGCCAGCGCGCTGCCCATAATCGCAAACTGATGCAGCTCATCGGCATCGCCATCCACGTTGGCGCCCAGATCAAGAACAAAGGTGTGCCCGCTGCGAGATGGTATCGGCGCACAGATGGCCGGGCGGCGAATGCCGGGAATGCGCTCAACAATAAAACAGCCCATGGCGACGAGCGCACCGGTATTGCCAGCGCTGACCACGCCATTGGCGCGGCCATCCTTCAGCATTTCCAGCGCCATCCCCATGGAGGAATGACGTTTTTTGCGCAGCGCGACCGACGGCTTTTCATCCATCGCAACCGCGCAATCACTGTGAACAATCTCAAGACGAGTGCTATCGAAACGCTTGCCCTGAATGGCGGCGTCGATAGCGTGCTTATCACCGATGAGGGTAATGTGTAGGCGGGGATTTTCGCTGATTGCCGCGAGAGCGGCAGGGATTGAGGAGCGGAGACCGAAGTCTCCGCCCATAGCATCAACGGCGAGACGCAGTGATGCCACTTAACAACTTAGTCGTCTTTGCCAGCAACTACTTTGCGGCCGCGGTAGAAGCCGTCTGCGGACACATTGTGACGCAGGTGCTTTTCACCGCTGGTCTGATCAACAGACAGAGCAACACCAGTCAACGCGTCGTGTGAACGGCGCATTCCGCGGCGCGAACGTGTCTTTTTACTTTTCTGAACAGCCATGGCTCAATAATTCCTCGTACTAAAAATTAGTCTTTGGGCTTTAATTGCCCTAACACCGAAAACGGCGAACTGCCCTCCGCCTTAACCTCCACCTCGTCTTCAGCGGGCGCGAACTCTGCGGAGTTCGGCGCCGAGCACTGATCAACGTCGTGGTAGTTGACAAAGGGCGTGTTCAAAATCAACTCGTCCTGTAACAGCTCCGCGAGCACCAATCCTTCTTCGCCCACCAATAGAGGGTCGAGAGACTTGGGTAACGCCTTGGCCTGCTCATCGGTCCACACAATCGCTAGCTGGAAATCAGCCTCGATACCAATAGCCATTGCCTGCAAACATCGCTCACAGACAACATCGACCTCAGTATTGAGTTTACCGTCGAGGCGGTAAAAGCCCTGCAAGTCGCGATAGAAGTGAAAATCGACCTCTACCACACCACGATCAGATGCCAATCCCTCCCTAAAACGAGTCAGCGCCACAACTGGTTCCGTAGCGGCTATCTCGGTGCCGATGGCGGCGAATTTTCGCGCATCCACCAGCCGGGGAAGGGGCTGTCTTTGCATAGGCGCGCAATCATAGGGATTTCGCCTAGCCTTGTCAAAGCAAACCGCTGAGTTTCCTCGACAAATCCGGTAATTTAGGGTCAGTATTTGCGCCGAAGTGGGCCGTTGCACCATGGCCCCATTTACGCCGCGCTTATTGCGACACCTTGCCACCCCAAAAACACCGGTATCGACACCAATGAATTCTACCCCCACTCCGCCGGATCGCCGGCTATTAGTGCTTGCCTCCCAGTCCCGCTATCGCCTGGCAATGCTGCAAAAACTCCACCTCGACCCGCTCTGCCACCCAACCCACATTGATGAATCCCCCATCAAGGGCGAATTACCTCAACAAACCGCGTTGCGCCTGGCTTGCGAGAAGGCCGATGCGGCCGCCCAGCATCATGCCCGCGCACTGATCATCGGCAGCGATCAGGTAGCGGAACTGGACGGCCAACCCCTCGGCAAACCCGGCACCCGCCAACGCGCCGTTGAGCAGCTCAGCGCCTGCTCCGGAAAAAGCGTGCTGTTTCACACTGCCGTCTGTTTACTCAACAGCGCCACTGGACGCAGACAACAAAGCTGCGAAACCGTAACGGTGAAATTCCGGCCACTGTCTGCCGACTTTATCAGTGGCTATTTAGAAAGAGAGGATGTGCTGGATTGCGCGGGCAGTTTTAAGTCTGAGGGCCTGGGTATCGCCCTGTTCAAATCGATTGAGGCAACCGACCCCAACACGTTACAAGGCCTGCCGGTCATTCGCCTGCTCGACTTTCTCGCCCAAGAGGGCTACGGCCTATTTCCGGAAGGTTAGCGCAGGCGCTTCCTGTCGCCATGCCGTCCCTGCCGGCCCGCTCACTGGGGCCGCGGCGGCCAAATTCCATAATGCTCCGAACTGCGCTGGGCAATCTGCTGAACAATCGGCGGCAGTTCGCTCATGCAGTCAATCAAGGCCCGGGGCTGCCACCGGCGCAGGCGACTGATCTGATGCGCACCGTAGGTCACGCCAATGCGGGGCATATTGATTCGACTGGCCATTTCCAGGTCGTATTCGGTATCTCCAATCATTAACGCCTCTTCGGGCGACTCGGAAAACACCTCGCATAATTCCAACAGCATTTGTGGGTCGGGTTTGGATGCTGTCTCGTCCGCGCAACGTGTTGCCGAGAACAAACGGGATACCGGCAAATGGCGAAATACCCGATCCAGGCCGCGCCGACTTTTACCGGTAGCCACACAGAGGGTGTGCCCCTCACGCTTCAAAGCCTGCAGGCTGTCCTCGACATTGGGAAAAAATGGACAAGGCGTGACATCGGCGCTGGTAAAGGCCTTGGAATAGGCCTCCCGCATCGCAAAGGCTGCAGCTCGACTCAGATCCGGATGCAGGCGACGAATCGCCAAGCTCAGCTCCAACCCGATGATATTGCGAATTTCGCCAGCAGAGCGCGGCGGTAAGCCCAACTCTATTGCCGCTTTTTGCATGCAGGCAATAATCTTGTCTTCAGAATCAAGCAGGGTTCCATCCCAGTCAAAAATAATAAGCATTACAAAGAAATACCTGACTTTTCTAAAAATTCTTTTAATTCAGTAGGCAGCGGCGCCTGAACCGATATATGGCGCCCGTCCAGGGCAAACGCCAGGCTGTGGGCATGCAGAAACAAGCGCCGCAACCCTCGCTGCTTTGCCGCCAGATTGGCGTTGTCATCGCCGTACTTTTCATCACCCAGGATGGGATGACCGGCATGCAGACAGTGAGCCCTGATTTGATGGGTGCGGCCAGTAATCGGCCGGGCTTCCACCAAGCTCACCCCCCCTTCCCTGGCGATCACCGAGTATTCGGTCAGCGCCCGCTTGCCCTCCAGCTCCACCCTGACCATCCGCTCACCGGACTGCAGGACATTTTTCTGCAAGGGCGCATTGACCTGCACTTTGCGGGTTGGCCAACTCCCCGCCACCGCGGCTAGGTATCGCTTCTCAACGCCTTTCTTGCTTTTCAGCATTTCGTGGAGTTGTTTAAGCACCGAGCGCTTTTTTGCCACCATCACGCAGCCGGAAGTATCACGATCCAGGCGGTGCACCAATTCCATTGAACGATGCTCGGGAAAAACCTGGCGCAGACTTTCGATCAGACCAAGGGAAACACCGCTACCGCCGTGCACTGCCAGCCCTGATGGCTTGTCGATAATCAGCAGGCCGGCATCCTCATACAACACCGAGGAGCGAATTTTGTCTGCCAGGTCGCCCGAAACCCGGCTTTCTGCCGGCCGATCTGCCAGCCTGACCGGCGGGATGCGCACGGTATCCCCCTCCACCAATTTGGTATCGGGTTTCACTCTCGCTTTGTTAACACGGACTTCGCCGCGCCGAATAATGTTGTAAATCTTTGACTTAGGAACGCCTTTTAATTCGCGAACTAAGAAATTGTCGATACGTTGACCGTCAAACTCAGCGGATACCGCCAGAAATTTAACCGCAGGATTGATGACGGCATCCGAGGCCACGATAATCTCCCGTAACTCATTGAGAATCCAGTTGAATGCTGATATATTCCGCCCGGTACGAATTGGGCTTGGTTCCCGCCATAGCGTGGCTATGAGGTGAGGGAAAACCGCCAGTTCTGTACTGTGGGGTACGCACTGCGAATCGTTTCGCAGCACCCTTAAATTTTTGAACAGTTGGTGCGCTGGCTGCATTCTAGCCTAGTGTCGGCGCACAATTTAATAGTACTGCCGAATTTGTTAGTCACCGGCATGTGACAGAACTCTGAAACGCGACGTAGACGACGTTACCAATACTGGCGTGCGATTGACGCCCGATAGTAATAGATGAAACACGCCGCTACTGCCCTCCCAAAACCGAGCGCAGTGTGCGAAGAACGGGCTGGAAAGACCAGCCCCTGACTGGCGCGGATTGAACCCCCGAGCTGAACCAAAAACCTGAAGTTTGTTACCAGGTCCGGCCCCTGAGGGCCCAAGGACAGCCCAGTCAAAGCGCTTGAAGACGATCCGTCACATGAGCGGACTAGCAATTCCCGGCATTTCGGGATATTTGCTCATGAAAAGAATGTTAATCAATGCAACTCAACCAGAGGAGTTGCGCGTTGCCCTGGTCGATGGCCAGCGACTGTACGATCTGGATATTGAAAACCGCACCCGCGTCCAAAAGAAAGCCAATATTTATAAAGGCACCATCACCCGGGTGGAGCCCAGCCTTGAAGCGGCGTTCGTGGATTTTGGCGCCGAGCGTCACGGCTTTCTCCCCCTCAAAGAAATCTCCAAGGAATATTTCTACCGCACCCCCTCCGATGTCAGCGGTCGGGCCAAGATCAAAGATCTGGTCAAGGAAGGCACCGAAGTTATCGTCCAGGTAGAGAAAGAAGAGCGTGGCAATAAGGGCGCTGCCCTGACCACCTTCATCAGCCTCGCTGGCCGGTACATGGTGCTGATGCCCAACAACCCCCGCGCGGGCGGTATCTCCCGCCGCATTGAAGGTGAAGATCGCAGCGCCCTCAAAGACGCCCTTAGCAGCATTACCATCCCGGACGGCATGGGCGTGATTGTGCGCACCGCGGGTGTCGGTCGCAGTTCCGAAGAATTACAGTGGGATTTGGACTACCTGCTCCACTTGGCAAGCGCCATCAAGCAGGCCGCTACCGAGCGCAAAGCCCCAATTCTGATCCTGCAGGAAAGCAACGTCATTATCCGCGCCATTCGCGACTATCTGCGCGACGATATCGACCAAGTGTTGATTGATGGCGAAGATTCCTTCAACGAAGCCATGCATTTCGTTGAGCAGGTCATGCCCCACTACAAAAACAAGGTTCGGTTCTACCAGGACCCGGTGCCGCTGTTTAACCGCTACCAAATCGAAAGCCAGATCGAATCCGCCTTCCTCCGTGAAGTGCAGCTGCCCTCGGGTGGCTCCATTGTGATTGATCCGACCGAGGCGCTGGTATCAATCGATATCAACTCTGCCCGGGCCACCAAGGGTGGCGATATCGAAGAAACCGCGCTGCAGACCAACCTGGAAGCCGCCGACGAGATTGCCCGGCAATTGCGCCTGCGCGACATCGGCGGCCTGATCGTGGTCGACTTCATCGACATGATGGCGGCCAAAAACCAGCGCGAAGTCGAGAACCGGGTTAAAGATGCCATGGAGGCCGATCGCGCCCGGGTTCAGGTTGGCCGGATCTCACGGTTTGGTCTGCTGGAAATGTCCCGCCAGCGCCTGCGGCCCTCGCTGGGCGAAACCAGCGCCAAAGTCTGCCCTCGCTGCAGCGGTCAAGGGACGATTCGCGACACCAAATCCCTCGCCTTGTCGATTCTCCGCCTGGTTGAAGAAGAAGCCAATAAAGAGAAGAGCGCGGAAATCCGTGCCATTGTGCCGGTCAATGTCGGCGCCTACCTGCTCAATGAAAAGCGCGAAGCCATTCAAGCCATTGAACAGCGCTGTGGTGTACGCGTGGTGGTCATTCCCACCCCGACGCTGGAAACGCCCCACTTTGACGTTCAGCGCCTGCGGGAAAATGACCTGTCAGAGGAAGCCGAGGTCAGCTACAAAATCGCTTCAGAGTTGAAAGCAGAGGCCGAAGCGCAAGAAGAGGAAATCGCCCCGGCCCAGCCCGCGCCGGCTGCTGTAGTGCGTACATTAGCGCCAAAGGCGCCCTCTCCCGTCGCACCAGCCGCCGACCCGGTCGCACCAGTGGCGGCCAAACCCGAAGCTGCCGCGCCGTCGGCGCCCCAACAACCCGGTTTCTTCAGCCGTCTCGGCAAGGGTCTTGCCACCCTGTTCGCCGGTGAGCCGCCGAAACTCGAGACGCCAGTAGAACCGGTTGAAGCGCCACAAGAACCCAGCGAAGAAAAACGCCAGCCCAAGGGCAATGGTGAGCGCCGTAACAACCAGCGCAATCGCAACAATCGCCGCGGCGGCGACAACCGGCAAAACCGCAATCGCAATGACAATCGCGGCAACCGGGATGACGAAACCAGTAAAGCCGCCAGCAATCAAGAAGATGCGCCAAAGCGGGAAAAGCCGGCCCCTCAATCCCAGGACGACAGCAGCCAAGAGCAGGATAGCAGCCAGAATGCACGTCCAAAGCGTCGTCCCAACAACCGCAAGCCGCGCTCACCACAAGAGCGTCGCCGCAGCAAGGCACCAGAAGATGCTTTGCCGGCCGAACAGCGCAGCAATGAGGCTTCTGGCGAGGAAAGCGCTGACATCACCCCGCCGGTGAACGCAAGCGAAGACACTGCCCGGGAAAAGCCAGCTCGCGAAAGCAGACAGCGCCCCCGTCGCGAGCGCGCCAACCGCCAGGAAGACAAGGAAGCCCGTCAGAATGCGGTTGAACAAAGCAGCATCGCAGCGAGCGAAGCCGCTGAAGTTGCCGAAACCGCAGTGGAAGACGCACCGGCGCCCGCCTCAGTCACAGCGGAGGTTGTGGTTGAAAAATCAGTAGTAGAAACCGCCGCTACTGATACCGCGGGCACTGAAGAGGTCGCGGACCAAACCCCAGCGGCGCAGGTTACGGCCGCCGAGCCTGCCGTTGCCACAGAAGCTCCGGCAGAGCCAGTGGAGGCCAACGTGAAAGAAGACGTGGCCGCCACTGCAGAACCACAGGCCACCGAAAACCCTGAGGAATCGAAGCACTCGGTCGCAGCAGAAGCCAGCCAACCGGCCGCCCCAGAGACCGCCGAGCAGGCACCAAAGGCCTCTTTCGAGGCAGCAAATGCCGCGGAAATTGGCACCGAGGGTGACCAGGCCAGCGACAAGGCAGACCCCGTTGCCGCCGAAGCGACCCCGGAGGTCGATGCGCCCGCCCCAGTCATTGCCCCGGCATCTGCGCCTGCGGCAACCGTGCCCAGTAGCACTGAGCGTGTTCGACCCACCGGACGCGCAGCGAACGACCCCAGAGTGGCGCCCAAGCCCGTCAGCCAGGTGGATATTACGACCAATCGGCCGCGCCCTCCGGCGCTGGACCCAAGCGTAATGGCCAGCCCCAACCCTGACCGACCCGTGCTGCCCAGAGCCGCGAACGATCCGCGCAACTAAATTTGACCCGATTTCGGTCACCTCGGAGCCCGGCCTTTGCCGGGCTTTTTTTCGCCTCAAGCCTGCTGTGCGGGCTGCAGTTTACTCAGAGGTCGCGCCATCGAGCTGATTTTTAAGTTCTTTTTTGTCTGGCGCTTGTTTCCAAAACCAAGCTCTGTATAATCTCGTCTGCCGCGGAGGGGTGGCAGAGTGGTCGATTGCACCGGTCTTGAAAACCGGCGAACCGCGAGGTTCCCAGGGTTCAAATCCCTGCCCCTCCGCCATTTAAACCCGCGTAATTCGGGGCTTCCCGAGACTAGCAGTTTGGAATGGGACGATTTTGGGACCGTTCTGGGACTGGCGATAAGCGAGGTGCGACGGAATGCACTATGTTTACTGCTCTGCGGCTGGCAAGATTTCTCTGTTCTCAATCGATGAGCCCCAGGTCTTTTTCAGAAATGGCCGCGAGTACCTTCAGTTCTTTGATGAGGCCAGCGGTCGTTATAAAACCCCGCGCCTCGATCGGGTGTTGTTCTCCAGTGACTCAGCTGAAGAAGCGCAAGCCGCGTTAGTTCAATTTCAAAAAGACACCCCTTCCCCAACGGCAAGACCTTCCAGCGCCAATCGTATCGATGCCTTTGAGGTCTGCTTTACCGGATTTTCAGCTGGGGACAAAGCCAGGTTGGTTGCTGCCGCCGTGGAAGGCGGAATGCAGGTAAGATCTAGCGTCACAACGGCTTTAGATTTACTGGTGACCGGTAACAACGCCGGGCCAGCCAAGTTGCTGAAGGCTCACAACCAGGGTGTTTCGATCACTTACGAAGCGGGCTTTCTCCACCTTCTCCAAACTGGCGAGCTGTTGGACGACGTTTAGAGCCTGGCAATTATTCTTCCTGCCCAGTAAACCCCAGTTTGGTATTTGCCAGCTGTGAGAAATTGACCGGCTGGTCTTCCTGAATGAATTTGCCATAGTGCTTCCGGATCATGGCTTCTGACGTGTGGCCTACCTGCGCAATAATCCAGTTGATGGGCATGCCCACCGTTAACATTTGACTGATGAAGGTGTGACGGCACTGGCTGGGGCCCCGGTAGCGAACCCCGGCCGCTTCCAGGTGTTTGGTCCACCAGTGTTCCCGGTAGCTCTTGATGTGGATGAATGGTTCGCCGGTACCGGTGCTTATCCATACCGGACGGAATTTCACCTTGCGGATAGTGCGGTTATCCCGATCGGTCATCTCAACAGTGATCGGGTCCAGGTCGCCGGTGATGGCTTTCTGCCGGCGCAACGCGTCGACGGCCGGTTTCAGCAGCTCGACCGTGCGCTTTGATCGGCGGGTCTTGGTCGCCTTGTACTGCCCTTCCACCACACCCATTTCATAGCGGGCGATTCCGGCATCGAGGTCGATATAATCCCAGCTCATGGCAATCAGTTCTGCGGTGCGCGGGCCGGACCACAACCAAAACTCTGCCATATTCCGTTCAGACTCCCGCTCTGTGGGCGTGTTGAGAATCAGGTTGATTTCCTTCCGGTTGAACACGTCCGGGTCTTCCGAGTCTGGCAGCGCCACGCGGATCGGCTTGGTAGGGTTGTAGTGAACGCGGTGCCGCGTGCCGTACAGGTCAAACACCTGAGACATGATCTGCAGGATCTCTTTGATACTCTTACTGGCCAGCTCATGTAATGCTGCGCTGATCCATTTCTCAATGTCGATGGTGTCGATATCCTCCACCAGCCGGTGGCCCCACTGGGGGCGAATATAACCCCTGCCCCAGCGCTGGTAATTCTCGATCGTCAACGCCGCCACTTTGCGGGCTTTGATCTCATAGAATATATCCAAGTAGTGGCCGAACGTGTTTTGCTTCAACCGCGGCGAATTGGGAAATCGGCTGGCATAGTCGAAAATGCCCTGCCGGATCTCGTGCTTGATGGTGGCCACCAGGCCTTCAGCGTAGGCCTTGTTTTGATCCGTTGGCGGCAGGTTCAGCGGCTCCCGGCATTTATCCCCCTTGTAATAGAAATAGACCCGCAGCATCCCACCGTGGACTTCCCAACCCTTCGCCATTACTATCGCCCAAAATAACTAATTAGCGGCCTACATTGAGAGATAGGCCCCCGCCGTTCAAGAATTGCCACTCACAGAACAGGGAGATGTTCCATGCGCCGCGCCAGTCTATTATTGTTGATCGCCCTTACCGCCTGTTCTGGACCTTATGACCAACAGCTGGACGTCATCAATTACGCCTACTCCCAGCACCTTCCCTATGCCGAGGGCGCCTGGTGCACCCACAAGCAGATGAATAACCGGGACTTTATCGGCTGCCCCTATAAGGTCGGCGGCAGCCAGAAAACCGCGGTGTGGCTCCTCGAGGGGAAAACCTTTCTGGCCGTCAATGGCACCGCCCGCAGCGATCGGGAGGCCCTGGGGAACTACACAGAATTTCAGGACCTGCCCAGGCCAGTGCCCGATGATATCGACATTCCCGCCATGGTTGCCGAATTCCAGCGATAACACTTGCATTGCCCGGGACCTAGCGGCCCGGGAATAGCGGCGTTATGGGTAAAACACTTTTGTGTGGTATTTCTCCGGCCCAACGAAGTCGAGAAACCCTGAGTTGTAGCCCGGCGAGTGGGGTGCTTCCGCCCACACCAAGCCGTTATCATTAACCACCCTATATTTGTGAGGGCCGTTACCGCCCGACCACAGCACCACTACCTCCGCTCCTGTCTCCAAGGCGTTCACTTCGTCTTGAGTTAATTCACCCATAACAATCCGCTCCAGTCGCTTCACTTCGTTACGCTCGGACGGCTGCGCCGCCGCTGAGCTGGGGGTTATGAAGGCGTCTCGATCCGCAGGATTCTGCCATCTGCCAAGTCAATACGGCCCTGCTCTGCGCCATGCCCACAACAGCAGGCAACCGTCTCAACGCCGCCGGCATTCAGCGCGGCCACGATTTGATGGATGCACCAGTCAATGCACCGAACCTTTCCCTGCAGAGGCATCATTACCTGGTTGGCATAGGTTTCCGCGCTACCACATTTACCGCAGCGCTCACAGCTTCCGTTACTCGAGATGGCGTCCTTCTGATCGACTACCGCCGCGGCTAAGCAATCAATACCACCCAAGCAGTCATCTCTTTCACAATCTTTACAAAAGGACATTTCAGTCTCCATAACTCAAAAAAGGGCTTGCTGCGCCCGATTCTCGATGCAGGCCGGATTTAGCCACACCACCTCTGTGCGGGTTGTCGTGCCTCTCCCGGCGCTGATCCGAGCGGTAGTGGAATGCTTCTCCCAACCTGCCAGCATGTCGTTGTAGAGCTCGCTGTCGTAGCCTGATATCACCACCATGCCATCAGCCACCATCAAGCGCGCAAGCAGTTGAACGTGCTGTTCATCACTCATTTCGTGGTTGTAGTACCCCCCCCCCCGCCCGCATTTTCCGGGTGGAGTGAACATAAGGCGGGTCAACAAAAAACAACGTGTCAGGGCGGTCGTGATTGTCGATCACGTCCAGCGCGGGCTTGTTTTCAATCACCACCGCCTGCAGGCGCTCAACGAACTGGGAAATGCATCGAGGATACTTCGCCCAAATATGCGCGGAGGTGCCATAGGCCCGGGCAGAATCAATCCGGAAACCGGTTTTATGCTTGGTGGCGCCCGCAGACCCAAAGCCCTGATGGGCACGAATCAGCGTTCTTCTGGCCTGTTCTACGGGGCATTCGGAAGGCTCATAGCTGAGATTAAACTCATCCCTGGCGTACGGGGTTAGGGCCAGTAGCCGCTCCAACGCTGCGGCGGTGTCGGGTTGCTGAAGCACCCGGAATACGTTCACCACCTCACCGTCCAAGTCGTTATAAACCTCACTGATTGACCGGGGCTTCTGCAAAAGCACTCCCGCCGCACCGGCAAATGGCTCCACATAGGTGTGGTGTTTGGGGAAAAATGACATTACCCAGGGGGCAAGCCGAAACTTGCCGCCGTGATAGCGCATTACCGGGCTTTTTACTCGCGCTAACTCTTCCATCGCCCTACCCCAAGTCCGGCAACAGTTTGGGCATCTGGCCCGACTCATAGGCCTGGGCGATCTGGGGCAGCATAAACTGGCTGACGGTGGTCCCATTGGGCAGCACGATGTTGGCCATAAACTCGTCTTCAAACACGGCAATGCCCGCCTCTACCGCTTCCAGCTTGGCTTTAATCACCAACGACAGGGCGCGCCATTTCTGGCGGCAGGCCTGTTCCCATTCGGTGAATGCAGCCGTTTCCTTCCGCAGTTTGCCGGTGGGGGTGTGGGTGAATTTGCGATCGCGCTTATCCGGCATGGGCAGCAGAAAGCGGATCTGGCGCTTTGCCATACGAAAGCCGACCACGGCTTTATCCTGATCCCAGCCATACATGAATTGATCAGCGCCATAGCGCTGCAGGGTGCGCTCGATCTCGGCGCGGCTTTTGTCGGTGCTCACACTGGTGTTTTCGGCGTAGGCCATGGTTATATTTTCCCTTCAATATCAGAGAACTTAATCGCTCTAAAACCATGAAACGGTTTTGACTGCGGTGGTTCCAGGTATGTCAGGGCCACACAACCATCAGGCAGCGATCGCTCAAATAAATAATCATCAATAACAACTGGGCGGTTTAGATATTTTGCAACGGCTTCTGCGTTTCGGGTTTTTCCACATGCCTGAGGACCGTAGACAACAATTGGTTCGCCGTAGCCACCCGACTCAAATACTTGCCGCCTGATATCAGAATTAGTCACCATCTTAGAGCTAAATATCTTTACGGATTTCATCATGCTCTCCTCTGCCCCAGATACTTCTGGTAGGCCTGATTAATTTTGTAAAACATCGTCGCCGCCTCGGGTTTGTGGTCCAACTCGGCGCGGCTTTCTATGCCGCAGGCCTCCAGAAAGAAGTCGCGGGCGTCTTCTTCGGTGTGGGTGCCGTCGGGAATGTCGATGGGGTATTTGGCGTTGCGCATGCGGTCCAGCCACAGGCGAAATTCCGGTGCCTGGCAAAGCATGGCCGCACGGCGTGACAGTGCCCCGCCCTTCATGGCTGGTCATCCTTGGCGATCCTGCAGGCCGCCATGGCGAATACCGTCAGCAACAGCGCAACGATGACGAAGGCCGCACATAGATATTTCATCCCGCGGACTCCGGTCCCAATGACCGGTGGGCAGCCATCGCCATGCGCCGGTAAATCTCTTTGCACAGATCCCATGGCACAATGCGGGTCGCCACATGCTCGACCACATTTCCCTGTTCGTCGTAGTAGTCGGCTTGCTCTTGCCATGCAAACTGACCGATGCACTCTGCTTTCATAGCGCTATTGATGTGCGGCTTCTTGCCGTCCCTCGTAGCATCCACAGGTATAGCCATGGTCCCCGGTGCGGTGAGATCAGTCGAATGGCGTTCATGGTAGCCATCTAAAAGCATGGCAACTTCCCTCAGCGACTGGGCATCTCCCTCCGGGAGTCCACAGCTATAGTCGTCCTGCTCAGCCAGCTGTTTAGCCAATCGCTCAAAGTCGTGAATAGCTCTTTCCAGCGCCCCCTTGTGGTGGGGAAGCGGCCATTGTTCGCCATCATTTCCATCGACTCGGCGCTGAATGCGCTGCCAGGTGGGCTCGTATTCCGGCCAGTCGCTTTCTACTACCAGATATTCCTGATCAGGCTTTTCTGCGGCTTGCCTGCCCGCACTGATCTTTTTCAGGATCTCGATAATGCACTGGTGGTCATCTGCAGACAGGTAGGCAAACACATCTGTGTTCTTGAGGACGGTGTAGCGGTTTTGTCGGATCATGCCGTCACCCCCTCTTCCATCTGAGATTTCAGCGCCGCTTTAACCGCATTGATGATGCGGCACAGGTATTGATAATCGGGATTTGGAACATCCGGGATGGAGAGCCACCAGTCGTCACCAATGATTTCACTGGCGAGCTTGGCGCCGCTATCAGAGCGCAAAAACGCTTCGTCGTTGTCGCACCAGAGTTCGATTTCGTCCCAATAGCGCCTGGCTTCCTCCTTTGGAATTTCTATCTCGCGGCGAAGCCTGATCACTTCTGATTTAAGCCATTTATCCAGGTTGTCGTAATCTGGAATTTGGCTTGGGATGCTGGATAACTTGTCCGACAAATATCCGGCGTCACAGGAGCAAAAAAACTCGGCAATGGTGCGGTTGCCCATGCCACCCCAGTAGGCGCTCCAGCTTTGGCCGTAACACTCAATGATGATCTTGCCTTGGCGGGGGCCAAGGTCTTCAGCAATCACGGTGATGGGGTCCAGCGCTGTAGCGCCGGTAATCCGCAGTTTGGTGATGGTGGATTTTTCGATGTTCATAGCTCCACCCCCTCAATAGCCCGCTCGACCTCCCACTTTTTAACCTCCACCCATTCTTCCGGCGGTGTCCAAAGCAGGTGTTCGTAGTTGCCGTTTCCGGATATTCCAGACGCTCTTTCAGCGCGGTACTCCTCAAGGAGCCTGGGGTCTATATCCATCCACGGAATAACCGCAAACCAGCCTTTTTTCTGCGATCCGCAAACGGTTGCGCTATAACATCTGAGGCCATCCATAAGAACACCAAATGGGCCGGTCTCGATCCCTGCAGTGCTCAATGCAGTGTGAACCGACTTTGGGCGGGACAGCGCCTCAATCCGATTTGCCAGGGCTTTTCCGGCCTTGGATGACTTTTTTGGATAGAAAATATCGCCGCCTTTTATCTTCCTCCACAGGGTTTTATCGGGAGTTTCAGAAAACCCAAACCCGGCAAAGCCGTGCGCGCGATCATAGAAGTAAGTATCACTTGCGCCCACTGCTTTGGAGATTTCATGGATTGATTGCTGATATTGATTTCGCTGATCTACCAGCGATTCAATCGCCTGCGTGGTTGCGGCATCAAGCACCTTGAAATAACGATAATAAACGCTCATGCCACACCCCCTTTCTCAGCAAAAGCCAAGGCATTGCGGGCCACGCGGCCGCCGTCTTCCATGACGTGGAATGGGTCACCGCCCAGCCAGCTGCCGGCGTATTTGGCCTGGTGGGCGTAGAACTCGACGGCCTGGGCCAGTGCGGTGGCGCGGTGCTGCAGGGCGCGCATGGGTGCCAATTGGCGGTGAATTTCCCGGCGCAGATCTCCGGCGGTCATTACCACGGTGAGGGAATTCACCATGGACTCGGGGTGGTCTTCGCCGTTGTCTTGCCAAAACCACATGGCAACGTCTTCGTCGCCGCGTAGTTTATTGGCGATGTCCTCGGCCTTTGCCAAACGGCGCAGCAGGTAATTTTTGGTGTCCTCGAGTCTATCGATTTCTTCTACCAGCATTGCCACCTTGTGGTTGAGCAATGAAACCTTGTCCGAGTCGGGAAAGGTGGTAGGCTTCTTGGCGCTGGCTTCAGCGCGGGTCTTTACTATTTGCATGGTCTTGCCCCTGTTGCGGTCAGTAGGCACCGGGGAGTTGCCGCTCTCCGGTGCCGCCTTGGTTAAATGGCGGTGAGGTGCTTGCGCCGGTCGGTCATGGTGTCGGGTGCTTTTTTCTGGGCCTGCTTGCGCTGGTAAATTTCCTCGCGGTCCACACCCACATGGCGCGGGGCCTGCACCCCCAGCCGCACCTGGTTGCCCTTCACGCCCAACACGGTCACCTCAGTGAGCTTGCCGTTGTCATCGCAAATCAGGGTCTCGCCTATCCGTCGGGTTAATATCAACATGGTGGTTCTCCTTCCTTAGTTTTGGGTCACTAAAACGTGACCACGTAGGTGAGCCCTGCGGCAAACAGCCAATAGAGCCCTTTTCGCCAGTCGCCACACATCAGGTAGGGGGTCGCTGACCCCAACTGCAGCACCATCATGGCGGCGGGTAACAGTTTTTCAGCGGTCATGGTTGGCACCCTCAGACAGCGGCGGGAGCCGGGCAAAGCCGGTGCGGTCGAATAACGCTTTCCACTGGCTAAGGGGCTTGGCGGCGATGGTCATCAGGTTGTTGGCCTCGTCTTCCCGATGCACTTGCAACAGCACATCCAGAAGCGCAATGGCCAGCGCATTGCCGCCTGCCACCAGCTCTTCATAGCTGGCCACGCCGGGGTCCTGGGTAAATTCACTCACGCGGTTCTCTCCTTGTTTTCAAAAATCCAGCAGCGCACCGACTTGCCCTCTGTGCCGTTCAGGGAAATGGCAGAGTTGACCACAGTGGTGTCCAGGTACTTGTAGCGGCGGCTGCCTTTGAGCAGGCGTTTCAGATCGGTCATGGGCGGCACCTGCTGGCGGTGCTCCACGGCGCGCTCAACAAAGTGGTTGAGGTTGATGGCAATCCGGTCGTCGTTTTTGCTGTGATTCAGCTTGGGTTCTTTATCGGAGCCATTCAAAAATTCGTATTGCTCCCAGAACTCCTGCACCACCGGATGATCGGCGCTGATGGCCTGCTGGCGCTCCACGGCCATGTTCAGCAGCTCCCGCTGGGCGGCCTGCACCTGCTCTTTGCTGAGGGGCAGCACCAGCGCAAGGGCGCTCACCAGGGCACACAGCTGGCCGTGGTTTTTAGCGATCCGCACGTTCTTAATGCCGGGCTGGGCCATCAGGCGCTTTTCAAATTCAGGGGTTTTCTCGGTGATCAGGGCCATGACATCGGCCTCTTTCTTTACTGACTCGAGCACAAAGCTGCTCACATGCTCCAGGGGCATGTGCTCCAGCTCGTGGGCCATTCGCTTGCTGTCGTCATTGTGGGCGGCCCGGGTAAAGCGCAGATGCACTATCCGCTGCAGCACCGCCTCACTGGCCTGCACAGCGGCGTTCTGGCTGATGGCAATGGCACCCCGAAATGGCGGCTCGTAGGTTTCATTGCCGCTGTTCTTCATTCCCCGGCTACGCACCGACCGCCCGTTGTAGGCGGTTTTCAGCTCATCCCAGTCAAACTTTTTGCCGTGGGCGGTATCTTCGTCCCGGTCGCCCTCAATGAGCACCACCGGCATGTTGGACACCTGCCCCATATTCCGGGCCCGGGCCGCCGCGGTGGATTTGCTGGGGTCGAAGCCTTCGTAATCGCGCCGGCCAAAGGTCTTCCAGAGGAATTCAATCAGGGTGGTTTTACCGGCGCCGGGCTCGCCAATGATTTCGCAGAACGGGTAGCTTTTTTGAGTCTCGCGGATCTGCTCGGCAAACAAGGCACCAAACCAGAACGCCAGCGCCACCAGGCCCTTTTCACCAAAGCACACATGAATGTGGTGAACCCAGTCAGTCCGGTAGTTGTCGGCATTCTTGGCAATAGCCAGGTGAACGGATTGGTTCAGGCTCTTGATGGCCAGCTTGCCCGCGTCAAAATAATCCTCGTCGTTAATGGCAATCAGGCGGCCATCTTTCACCGCCACATCGTTATAAACGTAAATGCCAAACTCTTTGCTGTAGCCCAAAAAGTCGATGGTGTTCACGGTTTTAATGTTGTAGAGCTGGTCTTTGGCAATAGTGTCCAGCTGCTGGCTGGTGCCGGTAAACACACTGCCCGCCGCCACCGACAACAGCCGCTTTTTAAACTCGCTGGCGCTGGAAAGCTGGCCCCCGGTAAAGGTGTTTTTGACCGGCAGACCACCGTGGGGAAAGGTGATGCGGGCGTAGTACCAACTCTCATCGGTGATGGTGTTGGCCTGAAAATACAAAAACTGAAAGTGGCAGTTGGCGATCTCGCAAATGCTGTTGCTCAGCTCCAGGGCCTTATCGCGCATCTGCTTTTCAGTCAGGCCTTCGTCGCCATCAGCCAGGCTGTTATAGGCCTTGTTGAACTTATCCAGGTTGAGGGCAAACCAGTACACCCGGCTGCGAAACTCAAAATTAAACTCCTGCCGCTGGTGGTGGTTGTACATCAGCAAGGCCTTTTCGCTGGCACTGGCGGCAATCAGCAAACTGCCGTGGTAGCGATACCGGGCCATGTCCTTGTCGGTGAGGCGGGCCTGCATGTGCAGGTCGTTCCAGTCGTCTTTGCCTTTGCTGTCTTGGGGGATGGTGACGGCGCTGGAACTTTCTTTGGTTTCAGCCAGGCGGGTATGGTGGCGCAGAGTCCACTTGCGGCCAGCGTGGTCACCGTCCAGCGCCCACACCCAGCGCACGTCTTTATGCTTGTGCTCATCAAAAAACGCCGCGGGGAAGTTGGTGCAACCCAGAATGGCGCAGGCCTTGTAGCCGTTCAGGTAAAGGGCAATGGCATCCAGAATGCCCTCTACAATAAACACCTCGTCGCCCTGAGCAATTTCCTGCCCCGGGGCCAACCAGGCCAAGCCTTTATAATCGCCTTTGAATGAGGCCTTGCGCTTCTTCTTCTCGCCGTTGTCATTTACCCAAAGCTCTTCAACAAAGCGGTCGAAATAGATGCCGTCGGCAATCATAAAGCGCACGGTGGCCGTGCCCGACTGCTTACCGATGACGTTGGCGCTCCACCAGCGATCCTGCTCATACCAGCCGGCAATGCGGGTAATGTCGAAGCCCCTGGCCTGCATCAAGTACGCGTCGGCAGTGGCCCGGGGGTTATCGTCGGTGGGCTGGTAGCGTTCGTTGAATTTCTCAAACGCATCGGGGTAAAGCTCTTTAATGTGGCCAGACCAGGCGCAGTTGTTTTCCCTGCCGCAGCGGATAACCCAAGGGCTTTCCGCTTTGGCGTAGAGCTCTTTTTTGCTGCAGCTGGGGCAGATGCCCGACCGCAACCACCCTGCCCGCTCTTTGAACTGATAATCCCGCAGCAGGCGCTGGGTGATATCGTTGTGTACCGCTGGGATCATGGCAGCCCCTTAGAATTGCAGGCTGTGCTGAATCGTAGTTATGTCGGCGCTGAGCTGCTCTGCGTCGTCGAATAGCCCGCCAAGCTGATCGCGGACGGCGTTAGAAATACTTTCTATCGCCTTGGACAGATTGTTCGCGCCAGCTTTGAGCTCAGTCAGGCGGGTAACGGCTTGCTCATGCCGGGCGTCCGGCACATCCAGCTCATCGAGCTTCATACACACTGCAATATGTGCCGGGCTGCCCTGCTCGGTCACACGCAAATGACACTCCAGCTCATCCAGGGTCAGGTTTCTCAACATGGCTTCATTCATGATGCTTTCTCCGTTTTGGTCACTGGTTTTCATGGCTCGATCTACATGCGAATCGGCATGAGCACATGCACGATTTCCTGATTGCCGGTCCACAACACCTGGGCGTTGTGGGCACCAGAATTGAGCCAGGTAAACTCGCCTTTGATGGAATGCATGGCGTCGTTCACGTAGGCCAGATTCATATACACCTTGGGCCACTTTTCTTGGCAGGTCGCTGGGGCCTCGTCCTTGGCTGCGGGCTCGCCCTTATTCTTGCTGTCGTCCCCGGCGCTCAGCGTCAGCAGGTTGTCTTCAATCATGCAGCCCAGCATGTTGGTGCCCACCGGCACAAAGCTGCGCAGGCGGCTCAAGGCCGGGGAAATATGGGTGGCGTCCAGGGTTGCCTTCACGCCCGTTTCAGGGATGTGCATCACCCGCTTGTAATCCACGTATTGGCAGTCCAGCAGCTGGGACCGGTACCGGCCGGCCGCGTGGGTCACCTCAATGGCGCTGTCGCTGTACTGAAGCTCGGCGCCCTCTTCCATCAGCGCGGCAATCAGGTTTTTCAGGCTGTCCCGGGGGATGGTGATGGGTTTGAAATCTGCATCAACAGACGCACAGGCCAACCGGTGCCCGTCGGCGGCCACCACGTCGCCTTCGTTGAGGTGGACGCCCAGCAGCATGAACCGCACATCATTCACCGCCGCGGCGTACTGCACGGTAGCAATGGCCTTGGCCAGCGCTTGCGGGTCCAGCACCGGCGTCATTGCCCGGCCCATTGCCTGCCCCTTCGGGAAAATGTCTGCCGAGAGGGACAAAATCTGAAACCGCCGACGGCCCTGCTGCAGCACGGTTTTAAACTTCTCGGTGCCGGGGCTGCCCTCGGTGCTGAGCGTCGCAGGCCCAGCCAAACCGGTGACAGCCGCCTGCAGCTTTTCAGCGTGGCAGGTAACGCTACCGCCCTGCTCTACCCGTTCAGCAGCAATCACCACCTCGCGCTCCTGGCTGCCGTCCCGGCTGATCACCCGAAGCTCAGCGGGCGACTGGGTGGCAATCAACAGCACATGCTCATAGATGTTTAGGGTGCTGCGCTTTTGCGCAAGATTGTTTTTCAGGGCGGCAGCCAGTCCCTGTGCATTCACAGTCACGTTCATGTGGGGCCTCGTTATTGGAGTGAGAAAAAGTCGGTAATGGCGTGCAGAATCTGGTCTGCACTCACAATGATCTGGCGGCCGTCCTTGGTGCGCAGTGTGGTGTAAAACGCCGTGGTCGCCTCGGCGTCAAGCCACACCTCGCCGGTATGGCTTGCCTCGGCCAATGCCAGGGCCGCTTCTTTTTGTGCCCGGTCGGCGGTGATATCAAAGGCCATCATGAGGTGCGCCTGGCAGCGCGACACCAGCGCCTCGTTGCCCTCGCGGCTGGCCAGATGCTGGTTACGGTGTGCCAGCACATAGCTCATGGCTGCGTTGCTGACAGTGGTTTCTGGGCTGAAAGGCAATACATTGCTCATGGTCGCACCTGCGTTAGTTTTTGGAGAAAAGGCCCTTGGTCACCGGAAGGTGAACCGAGGGGTGGGGAGTTGCCGACTCGGACAGCGTCCGGGTGGCGGTTAAATGGGCCACCCAGGTGTGGCCGCAAACCGGGTTTTTGCAGATCAGCGTTAATTCCCGGGTGAGCCGGGTCATCTGCTCGCTGTCGCGGATGTAGCTGTCGCAGAGGCAGTGGGGGCATGGCACCAGGCGGCTCATTGGGCACCTCCCGCGCGCAGGGATTTAACGTAGTTGATGGCGCTAACGGTGGCCGACAGGGCTTCGTGCAACTCTTTATCTGCCTTATCCAGTTCGCCCGGGTCGATGCCATCCAGCAGCGCTACCACTGAGCGAGCAGCGTCTGACTGTTCCTTAATCAGCAGATCAGCCGCGAGCGCAGCGCTACTCCCATCGATCCGAATGGAGACAGCAACACCGGCCTCTGAATACACATCACGTAGGTAATGAAGGCGCATGTCTTGTGGCATGGCGGCAACAATGGCCTGCTCCATGTACCAGAGTTTGTCTGGGGCGGGCTTGGCTTCTTCGTAGGCCCCCAGCCAGCGCCAAAGCTTTTGGGCATGCGCCCGCATATCCCCTACCGCGTCATCCCCATGGGAAAACTCGACCCCGGTGCCCGCCAGTTGTTCTTTCAGCCCTAGTTCGTCAAATTTTTCGACAACGATTTCCGCCACAACCTGGCGGTTATGGCGCGGGCTGGCAGCCCACTTATCGAGGTAGCGACGGATCAGGGCCAAACGATTCTGTAGGTTTGTTATTTCCATGCTTATTTCCTTCCTTGTTGGTAGTTGCTCCACCAACGTCGCACAGATTTCAGAACCAGCAACTCAGCGTGCATGCGGGGTGCTTTGATATTCATATCAACCACGTGGAATGGCTCGGCTATTGGAAAAGCGGCATGTCGTCATCGACGGCTGCGCCCATTTCATTCAGGTGGTCACGGATAAGCAGGGAGATGGATTGCTTTTCCTTGGCGTCATTGGTGGCGTTGCGAGAGCGAATCAGCTTGTCGAGCTGGCTAACCGCCTCACCCTTGCCGCGCTTGTAGGCGACGCCGTTGGTTTCGTAGGAGTGGAGAGCCTGCGCCCATTCGATTTGGAGCTTCAGGAGCTTTTCGGCGGCCTCTTCGTTGCCTTGCGCTCGGACTCGGCTTGTTTGAATGCGCGCTAGAAACATCCGCGAACGGTCAAGACGGATATAAATGCTCTCTTTCTGGGGGGTGATATCACCCCCCTCGGCTGCAAAAATGGGGTCTTTTAGCAGCTTGGAGCCAAACAAAATCGCGTTATCAACCGAAAAAGCGGCCTTTTTTGCATTCCGCCAGTCAGTTTCGGAGAGGTCTACCAGGGGTTTGAAAGGGATGTACTGCACCCCTTCATGTTCCACCACAATCATGGTGACCCCGTGGAAGTTGATCAGATTTACTACCCTGGTTGCGTTACTCATGGTTTTCGCCTCGCTGAGTGGTCTGTGATCGGATATTCAAGACGCTCTAACTGTTTGGATTTAGGATTCAGTTTTCACAGGAGAAGGAGGACCAAAGATGTCGGGCCTCAGGTCGTGAACTGAAATAGCACCATCTGTAGCCTGCGCTATGGCGCGGCAGCGGTGTGGAGGAACAACACCTGTCCGTTTCCATTTGGATACGGCGCTCTCTGTCACCCCCAAGAAATCGGCTAGGGACTTTTGGCTTTCGAGGAGATCGATTGCGCGTTGAATTGCGGACATATACTTTCCTAAAGGTTCACCTTTTCGGAGAATACTGAACCAACTGGACAGTAAATGTCAACGGTTTTTCGTATAAACTTGACCTATGGGAAAGATGCGTAATAGAGACGACAACATACTCGCCGAGAATTCGGAGTGGCTTGCAACCTTGTTCAATGAGGCGGGCGTGTCTCAGGTACAAGTTGCCACAGCACTGGGGGTAACAGAGAGCGCCGTATCGAAGTGGAAAAGAACAGGGAATATAACGGCAGAGAACATAGTTCTTATTTGCGAGTTGTTTGAGTTTAATCCACCTGTTTGGCTTAGAGATAAGCGCCTGGAAGATTCTGAACCACAGAGAACGGAAGAGACGTTATTAAGAATTCAATCACTCTATGAAGATGGCCACCTGACCCTAGACGACCTCCTCCACCTCGAACGCATGGCCCTACACATCGCGGGACTTCGCCAGGCGCTAGAAAATAAAGGGTAAGAAAACGAGCATGCACGGATTGCATTTGCGTTATGTTAAATAGACTGTTTTTAGTTTCTCTCCTGATTTTTGCGCCCAGCGCTTTTCCTCACGGCGGTGGTCTCGATAGCAACGGCGGCCATAACAATCGCCAGACCGGCGAATACCACTGCCACCGCGCACCCTGCACTTCTGTTAAATCCCTAGTCGAAAAGGCACAAACCGAAGCCGTTGATGAAGGTCGTGCTTTCTCCAGTCTCTATGACCGGGCTGACTGGCCACACTGGGTAGATGCGGATAACGACTGCCAAGACACCCGCGCTGAGGTCCTGATTCGTGATAGCCAAGTGCCGGTCAAGTTCAAGCGCAATAAAGGCTGCTCAGTTAGCCACGGATCGTGGCTAGACCCCTACACCGGACAGCTTTTTGATAAAGCCTCCGATTTGGATATTGATCACATCGTGCCGCTGGCCTGGGCGCATGGACACGGTGCCGGCGGCTGGACAAGGGCACAGAAGCGCGCCTTCGCCAATGACATGGATAACTTGTTGGCTGTGGATGCTGGAGCCAACCGGGAGAAAGGCGCCAAAGGGCCTGATGACTGGATGCCGCCTGCGGCGGCATATCGGTGTGAGTACTTGGGTAGGTTCAAAACATTAGTGGCGAAGTATAGGCTTGTGTTCTACCCTTCAGAATCCAGCGCTATTTCCCAGTTGGCGACTAGTTGCCGCAATCCTCATTAGTCAAAGCAAGGAAGCGAAGGACGCCCAGCCAATGGATATGGCAAGAAAAACAAGCTGCAATATAAAAAACTGGACCATCCTGTCTAAATACCGGCCCCGCGCTGCATTTTCCTTTTCGTTTTGCTCAAAGGCGCTGCATAGATCAGTCAGCATGTTGCAGTACGCCACATCGATGTCCTTTGAGATATACGAGTCATACAGTTTATCCACGTCGAATGTGCCAGTGAGCGCGGTGTTGCCGCCTTTCCAGATTAAGGCTGCAAACCAGTATATGCCTATTGAGCAAAGGCAAACCAAGCTCAAAAATGCAAACTCAAAACCGCGGCTCGATGCGGAGTCTGGTAAAAATTTCGCTGCCGTGATGATGCCGACAATGGCAGTCGAGGCTGCGGTAATAAAATTTGCTCTGTTCTTCATATCGTTATTGAGTCGAGCAAATTTCTCGTTGTTCTCTGAAACCCGTTCAAAAATAACCCGTTGTTGATATGAGATACCACCCATAGGAGCCTCCAATGTCGAACGAAGATACTACCCCAAAGCCAAAACCTACTGAATCCGAATCGCATCAGCCCGAAACGGTCTCAGTGAGAAACTCAGACAAGGGAAAGAGCGTTAGAAAATAACCTCACCCCTTTTTAGTCACCAACTCCACCGCCGTGACGAGCCCACTGTCGCTGGCGGTGTGATTCAAATCCTCGATCACCCAGCTGTGGGCGTCGATATCCCCTTTCCACCCGCTCAGTGCCACTGGCTGGCCGTTTACCAGCTCGGGTCGGCCTGGTTCTACGGTGATGCTCATGGTGGCGTCACCGCGCTGAATACGTGCCCACTCGGCTTTTGCTGCCTCCCCTGCTTGCTGCTCGTCTGGCAGTGGGTCGCGGATCTGTTTGGTGTAGCCTGCCTCACCCACGGTGACGGTCTCGGTTTGGGCGGTGTCGTTGTTGTACCAGCGGGCGGTGACGCCCGTGAAGCGGCTGTTGCGGTCGGCCGTTTTGTAGCGGTGGTCGGTGGTCTGGTTTTTGGCAATGGTAGCCATCGGCAAGGCCGCACCGCTGGCGGTGGCGCCCTGCCCTTTGGGGAAAAACAACAGGTAGCCGTTTTTGCTGGTGGCCACCGCATCAAACTGTTTGCCAATGCGGTTAAGAAAGGCGCTGTCTGATTCGGCGGTTTGGTTGAGTTGCGCCAGCGCAAGATCGGCCAGATCGGGGGCCACCTTTGGCGCCAGGTTGTAGCGCTCGGCGATGGTGGCCACCAGCGCGCCCAGGGTGGTGCCGGGCTCCCAGTGGGTAGAGCGCAGCGTTTTGAACTCTTCGCGGAAGTTAGCGCTGCGGGCGGTGATGATCAGCTTATCCGGCGGGCCGGCATGCTCCACATCGTCTACGGTGAATGTGCCCTTGTTGTGCAGGGCTTTGCCTTTGTAGCCCAGTTGCAGGGTAAGCTCAGCGCCCTTGGGGGGAATGTTCAGGGTGCCGTCGCTGTCGTCTAGCTCCAGCACTAGCTGGTCGGCTGTGGTGCCGCTGGCGTCGTGGTAACTCACGCTGATAATGCGCTTTTGCACCTCGGTGGCCAGGGCAATGCCGTTGGCAGTAATGGCGGCAATGGGGGTCATGCTGTGCGGGCCGTTTCGGGGTTGCCGGTGCCGTTCATAGCCAGGGTGCCGATGGTGTCGGTTTCGCCGTCATTGTTGCGATTGAGCACCACGGTAAATTCAATTTTGCGCGGGGTGCCATCGGGGAAAAAATAACTGGCGTTCTCCTCCACCGAGTCGATAAACCAAAATCCCTGGTGAACGCCATCGCCCTGCATCAGCACCCAGGCTTTGCCGCTGTCGCCCAGGTCGCGCAGATCCTGCAGGCGCTGACCGTCGCCGGTAATGTCGTGGGCCAGGGTGCCGCTGAGGGTAATGCGGTCTTCACCGGGGCCGGTAAATTGATGGGCGGGACGCTCACCCAAGCGGTTATTGGCCGCCCAACGCCATTGGGTGCTGCGTTGCAGACGGTCATAGGCCAGCGAGTCTATGGAGAATACAAACAAGCCCAGCGACATCAGCATGGCTTAGCCCTCACGAGTGGTCCGCGTATGACCCACCCCGGCGGCGGGTTTTGCGGCGGTCAATTTCATCAATGGTCTTTTTCACCAGGGCATCGGCGTTTTCGCCGGGCTGCTGGTGGACGTTAATGGTGTACTGGCTGGCGTCGGTATAGTTCTGGCCACCAGCGGCGCCAGCGGCCACCACCGGGGCCCCACTGCTGACCGGCACACTGGCCTTGGCGACGTCAGCGCCTTTGTTGCCAAACACCCAGTCGCCCACCTTGTTGCCAAACCACTCGCCGCCCATACCACCGGCAATGGCGCCTACCAGGCCACCAATGGCGGTACCGACAATGGGCACCACTGAGCCCAGTGCCGCACCGGCCGCACCGCCAGCCAGTGCGCCACCCATGCCGCCAAGGTCTTTGGAGACCTCCAGCCCTTTATTGATATTGGGGTTGTCGCTCATCAACGTGCTACCGATGGACAGCGCACCAATACCCGCACCAATTAACCCGGCCTTAGAGCCCAGCCCCCGCGCCAAACCCTTCAGGCCACCGCCCTTGCCGCCGCCGGCTACTGCACCGCCTAAACCTCCGGCCGCATTTTGCAGTGCCGCCCGTTTAGCGCTCACGCCCAGCCCGGAAATGGCCACCCGAAGGGCGGCAATGGCCACCAACACCGGCGCCACTGCCAAGGCAAGCGCACCTAATCCACCCACTAATATCATTGCGACCTTGCTGGCGCCGGGGAATTTATCGGTTAGCCAGTCGAGGGCATCAATTAATCGGGTTGCCGCACCAGCAACCCAATCGATTACTGGTAACAGCTCATTACCCAGCTTGGTCTGAAATTCATCCCAGCGATTTTGCAAAAGGATTAATTGGTTCTCTCTGGTCGCAGCGCGGTTTTCAGCTTCTCTGGACATGCTGCCAGCAAAATCTGCGCTGTCGGCTACTTTATCCAATGCCTTTTTGTACACCTGCAGATTGCCCGCCAGCAGTGAAATATCGTCGGAATACTCAAGCCCAAACAGATCAGTGAGCACCCCGGCGCGGGCCTGTTTGTCGATTTGTGAGAGTGCCGCCAGAAACTCATCCAGCGCACCCTGCCCGTTTTGGGCAATCATGGATTCCATGGTGTCGGCAGAGATGCCGATTTCGTCCAGCGCGTCCTGAAACTTGGCCCCCTGCTTGGTGGCGGTTTGCAGCTTGTTGAGCATGGCGTTAATGGCGGTGCCAGCCACCTCGGGCTTTTTGCCCAGGGCCACAAAAGCGTCACCCAGGGCAGCGGTTTGCACGGTAGTGAGACCAAACTGGGTGGCGGTACCGCCCACCCGCAAGAGTACGTCCACAATCTCCTTGGCCTTGGCGGCGGTGTTGTCAGACAGGTGGTTGACGGCATCACCCAGGTTACCCATTTCAGCGATCGGCACCTGGTATACGTTGCTGAGCTTGGCCATGGCCTCACCGGCCTGATCGGGCAGCATGTCAAAGGCGGTAGACATTTTGGCGGCGGTTTCAACAAAGCCCGGCAGCGCGCCGCGATCCACGCCCAATTGCCCACCTTGGGCGGCAATGGCGGCCAGCCCCTCTTTGGCTATGGGAATGCTGCGGGTCATCTGCAGGAGGGTGGCAGCAAAGTCTTTGAATTGGGCAGGGTTATCAAATTCCACCACCTTTTTCACATCTGCCATCGCTGATTCAAACGCAATGGCCTGGGCAGTGGGCCCGCGCAGAAAATTCAGCGCACCCCGGCCAACCCGGTCCAGCCCTGCCGCCACAATGGTGGTGTTAGCGGCTTTCTGCAAAGTCTCGTTGTGCTTTGATTCGGCGGCTTCCAGCTGGCCATGAGCCCTGGCCACCGCCTTTATTCTGTCTTGAGTCTGAGCGTAGGCGGCGCCCAGGCGCTTTTGTTCGGCAGCCAGCTCCCTTGTTTCGATGCCCTCTGCTTTTAGCTTCTTCCGCAGCGCCACCGACCGCTCCGCCGCAAGACGCCGCTGCTTGGTGGTTTGTTCCAGGGCCTTTTCTGCCCGCTCATGCTCGCGGATGAGGGTTTTATTTTCTTTGGCCTGGCGCTTTAAATTGGCGATCTCTTTCGCATCGACTTTTACGCCGCTGGCTTTCAAGTCCTGCAGCTTATGCAGTTCGGCACGGGCAACCTTTAGCTGTTCCGCTTCTTTTTCACGGGCAAGGCGCAACTGCTTTACTTTTTCTGCAGCTTGACTTGATGCTTCTTTGGCTTTGCTGGATGCAAGCTCATATTCTTTGAGGCGGGCCACCGCTTTGCGCTGGTTGCCAATATTTTTGAGCTCGTTTCCGGTTGCAGAGAGTTTTCTTGCTAGCTCACTGTTGATGCCAGCCAGCTTTTTTGCAGGTCCACTCCACTGATCAACAATGCGAAGCGTTAGCGTGCTATTGAGGTTATTGCTCATGTGCGTTACCGGGTTCAGTTGGGTTTAGTGTTGCCGGATCGGTCCCGCGCTTTTTGCTCCCACATGGCCAGGTCGGCCAAGGGCATTGCTGCCATTTCTGAGGGCGGCCAGTGGAAGATTACGGCAACATTTGCCATGGCCTCTTCCACCTGGTCGGGCAGTGGCATGCCTGCCTGCTGCCCTATTCGGTCAAAAAACCGACTACCTCCCCGGCGCAGCTGACCAGGTCTTTAACATCCATGTCGGCAATGTCTTGCTCGGTCAGGGCAGGCTCGGTGATACGCGGCAACACGGTAATCAGGCTGTCTACATCGGAGTTCAGCAGCATGGAAAGACGGCAGCCACGCAGTGCGCCGGTATTGGGCTTGCGCAGAGTGAGTTCGGTAATTTCCTGCTCACCGCGTTTGATCGGTTTTTTCAGCGTGATCAGGCTGTGGTTTTTTTCTGTCATGGTTTGCCCCTGTTTCCTCATCAGATGCCTGTAAATGGCAGTGATAAACTTTTTTCTCTACATAAAAGCGGCCAAGCAACTCACACTCTCTCGCTACCGTTAGATGCGCCTTCTCCCAACCCAACGCAAAACCCAGCAGCAGCGATAAAAGCATTAAGAAAAGAATCAGGATCATGGCCGCCTCAAGATTTTAAGAATCTATTAAAGCCCCAGTGCGTTACGCTGGCCCGCCAGGCGGTCAGTGCCGCCCACGTTTTCAATCATGTTGATCACGTCGATTTCGATCAGGGTTTCGCCGTTCACAACATATTTGAAATAGCTGAGACTGGCCGTGCAGTTGAGCATGCCCGACTCCCCGGCTTTGTAGCCGCTGGGCAGCTCCAGGCCGCTGTAGCGCCCGCGCATAACCACTTCAATGGCATCGGTGCGACTGGTGTCACCATCGCTCACAGCGGCACCCAGAAAGCGCAGGGCCACGCCGTCTACCGTGGTTACACCAAACTGACGCAACACGCTGGCGGCCATTTCGTGCAGGCGGAAAGACGACGTGAGCTTGTTCATGCCCATGTCGCTGTCGACCGGGGCGTTAAAGCCACCGGGGCGCATTTCTTCCATTTTGCGCTCAAGGTTGGGCAGCGTGATTTCGTCCACCTTGCCAACAAAGTTTTCACCGTCGGCAAACAGGTTAAAGTTCTTGAGTTTCTTGGGCAGCATGGTTGCTCTCCGGTGATTGAGTGGATGGCGTCAGGCGCGCTTAGGCGACCAGTTGCACCAGGTAACGGTCGGTAATGGTCTGGATGAAGGTGAGGTCTTCCAGCGGCGGCACGGGGGTGTAGTCGTAGCTGATGGTGAGCTTGCCCGCTGCCAGCTGCTCGGTGGTGTTCAGATCGGTATCCACGTAGGCATAGGCGTCCACAATGTAGCCGCTGGCCTTGAGGCTGCGGAATTTGGCGTTAATGCCCTCCACAATCTCTTTGATCAGCACCTTGCTCATGGGCTTATCCATCGCCCACATGTGCGCCTCGGCAATGGTGTCAGCCAGAATATCGCCAGTGCGGGCGGCAGACTCAAAGGCAAACACCGGGTCGTTGGAGCAGGTGCGCGAACCCCAGAAGCGGAAGCCACTGCTGCGAATGAGCGTGGTGATTTCGTTGCCGTTGAGGTAGTTGGCGTCGGTGTTGACGTTGGTGAGGTCGAAATGCACCGATTTGGAAATGCCGGTTACGCCGTTAACCTCGATGTTGGACAGGGTTTTGTGCCAGCCCACCTCGTTGTCGGCACGGGCACGCACACCCAGTGCGCGAGCGGTTGAGGTGAGCGCGACCTCGGCATTCAGTGCGGTGTTCCAGCCGGTAAATTCAGGCCATAGCAGCATAAGACGCTTTGAGCCGTAGCTATCGCGGGCGGTAACAGCGGCCTCCATGGTGTCGGCGCTAATGTAGGCATAGGCAAAGGCGCGCAGATCATCTGCCACGCTCACCATGGCCGCAATCACGCCGGTGAGGTGATCCAAGCCCGGCACACCCAGAATGCGAGGTTTAACGCCCAGTTGGGCCTGGGCATCTTTCAGGGCCAGCAGGCCGGTGGCCTTACCGTCTACCACCGAGCCAATCACATTCGTGGTGGTGGCGGCATCATCAATGCCCTCTGCCACGCGCACTACTACGACCATCGCGCCAATCTGATCAAAGATGGCGGTCATGGCAGCGGGCAAGGTGCCAAGGCCTTTGCCGGTGCTATCCAGCAAGGCGGCTTTGGCCCGGTTGCCCAGCACCAACACGGGAGTATTCAGGGGGAAGGGTTCGTTGACGCCGCCGGTAAGGGTGACTTTCGCCTCGGCAATCATTACGCCGGTGCCGTCTGAGCCGGTGGCATTGGCGGCGGTGACCAGGGCGGACGCCTCGCTGGTGAGCTCGTTAATCACATCAGCGGCGGTGCTGGTGACATCGCCTGTGCCGTCGGTGGCGAGGGTAACGGTGATGTCGTTGCCGTCGATTGCTACCGCCAGTGCTTCGTCCACTTCGCCGGTATCAATCACGGTAATGGTAACGCTGTTGCCAGCCTGGCCGATCAGTGCTGAGGTGAGCGCGATGGCGGTGTCTGAAGCGACAACACCAATTTGACCGGTGGCAGCCACCGCTGGGGTGGAGTCTGGCGCGGTACCCACCAGACCAATCACCGCCGTATTTACGGTGCGGATTGGGCGCGCCCCTTCGGATTTTTCGATAATGCGGACGCCGTGGTGATATTGGTCAGACATGGTGGTCTCCAGCGATTAATGATTGCGTTACCCGCATTTTTCGCTGGTTGCCATGCGCGTTAAAGCAGCGGCAGGAGTAAACCCCCGCTATACAGCGGGGTAAGATGGTGGGCTATTGGGAAATGAGCTGTGCCACGTCGGGGTTTTGCTGCAAAAAGGCCTGGAGCTTGGCCACTGGGTTTTCGGGTTCTGCTTGGGCGGGCGCGTTAACCAGATCCCAGCTGTGACCGTTCCAGCGCGGCCATTTTCCCTCGGGCACTTCAGACGGTGGCGGTGTTTCGGTGCATCGAGCGGGCAATAAAAACTTGCCCGGTTCCAGGGGCGATTCGTCGGCTTCGGTTTCGCCCTGATACAGCCCTGCAGCGTCGTGCTGATAAACAATCATGCGCAGCTCCTTTAATACTTGATGCAGGCCAGCATGGCAATATTGCGCGGGCGAGACTCACTGCCACCCGCTGACGATGTGAGGCCCACCGATGGCGTGGCGGTTTTACCTGCAATATGGGCGTTAGCCTCGCCCCCGGTCGCGCTCTTTGGCACCGGGCTATTGCTGGCGGTGATGGGGCTGCTTTGCGGGTTAACTGAGCCGGTGTCTGAGGTAAACGAAAAGTGGGTGTGGGCCTTGTTATCTGAGCCTTGGGCTGAGCCAAAAGTCCGGCCGGAATCAATGCCGCGGCTATCATCCCAGCCTCGCATAAACTCCCCCCGCAGATCCGGCAGCGCGAAGGTGTTAAAGCCATCGCCCGCACCAAAGGTGGTGCCGATTGCAGCAAAGAGGTTGGCATAGGCTGTGCGGCTCACCAGTGCGCCGTTCGCCTTGAGCCAGCCCGTGGGTGCAGAGTTGCGGGCAAACATGCCCACCAGCCCCGGGGGTGCCTTCTGATCTGCCTCGGCCTTGCTGTACACGCTCAGGTTTGCCCGGGCGGTCGCCACGCTGGCCACATCAGACAGGTTTTTGCTCTTTTCCAGCGGCGCAGGCGCGCTGCCGGTGGGCTCGTTCTGGGCGCAAATGATCTTGGTGCCGGCGGTGTAGCTTTGGCCGAGTATGATGCGGGTTTCGTCATTGGGCGCCGCCGCCTTCTGCCACTGGTCCGCCCCTGCCCCGGGGTAAAGGCGCTGGCCGTCAATGTACACCGCCAGCCCCCGGGTGCTGACCACCGCCAAATCCACCTGGGTTTGGCTGTCGGCCAGGGTCTGTTCCTCCTCGATGGTGTCCACGGTGATATTGGCCACGTCTGGGTCTTGCCAGTCCACATCGCCATCGGTATTCGATTGCTTGCGCAGCACCTGGCCCGTGGTGCCACCTGGTGTGAGCGTGGCCATTTTGATGTTGTTGATGATCCACGTTTGGGTGGCCACCGCCACGTTGGGGTCGACCTGCAGAGTAATCACCGCCGCATTGCTTACGGCAAATTCAACGCGGACCACCGTATCGGAAAAGGCCCCATCGGCATCAGTAGGCTTGTAAGTTTCCGGCAAGTTGCCAACAACGAATAACCCGCCCTGGTCGTCAAACACGCCAATTTCCCGCAGGGTAAACCCCCCTTCCGTGGCAGGAATAATCAGCTCGGCGGTATAGCGGGTGTTGTCTTCCGGGTCTTGATATACGCGGTTGACCACATCGCGGAAGCGCTCCCGCACCAGGGTAGCCTGACCTTCGTCGGGATAGACCTCGTTGCCGTTGCCATCGCCCACGGCGATCTCCACCAGGTTGATGGGCTCGCCGCTGATTTCAGCGGCAGCAAGGCGCTCTAGGGCGTAGGCGGTGTGGATGGTTTTGAAGTTTGGCATGGTAATAAGCCCAATCTAAGAAAATCTTCTGCGATGAAAATTTACTGGGAATTAAGTCTGTTCTTGTCCCCATTCGTCTGCAGGAAATACTTGATTCCGGACTGCATCACGAACAATCCAATTCGAACAGTTCACAATGAACATCTCGCAATCTGGAGATCCATCGTCATTTGGATTAATTACCGATTTTTGATTCCACAACATCATATCGGTCTGCCCCGCCAAAATTTCGTGGCACATACCTAGGAACCTCGGAAAGCTGCATGCCAAAGAGTCTGGCGTTGTAGACATGTAAGTCGAGCATTCTGCTATTTTCTGTTTGATCGATTCAGCATCCGATTCCAAACAGACAGCTGGCGACACGCTACCGGCCGAATCTTTGAACTGGACATAGATTTTTGTCATCGCATTTATCCTTTTCGTTGGTTCAGTAAGGACCACTTAATATCTCGTGGAGCACCGGTATTCTGAGTGACCTGTAGATTGCCACTGGCGTCTATCGAAAAAATAACATTCACGTTATTGGCGGCGCTTTGCACTGCGGTCTGAGTAATATTGTTATAGCGATGGACCGTGCACTCGCCATAGCAATAAAGACTAGAATTACCGACGATTACTCGAGCCTGGTATCCTTTCCCGAGACGACTAGCAGGAATCAGCGTGGTAGCAACTCCATTCTCTATATTTATTGTTCCGCCGCCTTCCTCTTCTTCTTTAAGCGTGTTGAAACAATCGCCTTTAAATGTACCGTCAAGCCGCATCGCGGCCCTCAAGATGTTATCGACCAATATTCTGTAGCCACTACGCGCCATGCCGTCGTCAATATCTGTAATATCAGATCCCTTGACTGCGATTGTGTGTGACAACGCTGCGCCACCAAGACCCGCAAAATCGCCTGCAGATATGTTTCCTGTCAAATCTCCAATAAGCTGCGTGGCATGGGGGAAGTAATCTCCACTGACGATCAGGATGGCATTTTCTCCAAGAAAAACGCTCTCGCCGTTTGCAATAAATTCGTTAGTCGGCTCGACCGGAACGGTTACACCGAACCCTTCGTAAACATCGGCTGTAGCGATGGTGGCCACTGCAATTTGCTCGCAGTCGAAGGTCCATCTGTCTCCATAATAATTAGACTTTTGTAGGTTTACCGTATTGCCACCTGCAATAAAATGACGCCCCCGCATAGCCAGACGCTTGGGAGCACCCGCCGCGATACATTCTGGAGTGCACAATATCCCGTAAAACACGCCCCAGTCGTAGGGGCCCTGATAATACCCAGTATCCATCTCGATATAGTCAACGCCGCCACCTCGGCATAGGACTACAGATCGACAGCTGTTGTGGTAATTTCTGATTCTAATCAGCTCACAGCTTGCGTCGACTACCAGCCCCGCAGATCCCCTTTCAAAGTGCGGTGTGTCCAGCTCTACCATCCGCACGCTGCTTAGATGCAGGCCAAAATGCCCAAACAGCGTCGGATCATTCAGAAGTTTCTCAGTGCGCAATCGTGTAGAGAGTGGAATTGTAGTGTTAACACCATCCCATTCTGGAGATATTGTGACGATCTCGGCCCGCGAATTCTGGCCAACCATAAAACTGAAATTTGCCACCAGCCCATCGATGTCAGTAACAACGACCTCATTGTCGCCAGCAGCTGCTGGCGCAGCCAATTTCCCGCGCACATTTTTTCCAGCGTACTCTGGATATCCAGCGTTGCACTTCAATGATTCAAAGACAAGGCTATGCCGACCATTGTCTGAATGCCGCAGAAACCCAACAGCTATGCCGTAATTTGCACATCCCACAAATCTCACGGTGTCCTGCTGACCGGTGTCTGAATCAACAAATGTGTCAAGCAGCATGATATTACGCCCAGCGGCGTTGCAGTTGGCAACCGTACCAAGATAGGTGCCGTCGAAATGAAATAGGAAGCCAGATTCGACTTCATTTGCTGGACAGATCGAATGGTTAGAAATATCGAAATTTCTGAGGCGCGTGAGTTTAACAACACCCTCTGTAAAATCATGGACTCCATCAAGTATCCAGCAGCACTGTCCCAGGACGGTATACTCTTCAAGAATGCCGGGTGATTCATTGCTATTAATGTGCAGTGCCGGTACGACGCTGGTTCGAATTTTACAGCCGACTTCAAAAACCAAGCCTCTTCCAGCTCTGTTTTTACTTATATTGCCCCGGAACTGTCTCGCAGTCTCAGAGATACGCCACGATTTGTCAGTGATAGACAACGGATCGCTATCCGGAACCCGGTTTATTACAGGAGTTCGCCGTAAGTGATCCGCTACTTCAAAACACGAGAGCCAAGCAGCGGTATCTTCCGCCTCATCTTCCCCGGCTGGGCCGAAAAATCGATATTCAAGCGCCCCGAATTGGCGAATTAATGCTCCATTTGATCCGTCCTCGCCGGATCGAGTAATGACAAGGGCGTTTCTGGTGTCAATCTCTGCCAGTGCTGACCAGTCCGCGGTCGACCATACCCATCCGCCCTCCCTCATAACATCCGTTAAATGGAAGTTTTGATTTAGTGGGTTGCTATCTATCGCGTTTTGCAGCTCTTCTATTGTTTTTACCTTTCTAATTGATCCCGAAAGCCATTCGTCTCTAAATTCAACGACTTGCTCTGCGGCATCAGATATTGGCGAATAATCTAAAACAGTCGTTCGAATTCTGTAATCCCTTAGCCCTGCTTTAAATCTCAGGTCGTAAGCCCCGTTGGGAGCGCTGAATTGGACAAGCCCATCTTTATTTGCTTGAAACGGGTTATCAATCGGGTTGCCGTTTTTATCCGTCAGACCAGTTACCAAGTTGCTGGTGCCCGCTTCGTAGAGGTAAGCCGTGCAGAACGGGATGGGCTTATTTTCAGCGGTGAAGGCGAAGTAGTTTTTAACTTCCATTTCAGGCCTCGGTGACGGGCACGACCAATTCGTTGATGACAACGATGGGGGCGGCGTATTGATTAACGGTGACTTCGTGGCCGCTGTTGCTGGCGGTGGCGAACGCGGGCTGGTTGCGGCTGATCACAATGGGGATGATCTGATTCAGGTGTGAGCGCAGGCTTTTGGCGCTGTCGACCACGGCCAGAATTTTGTCGATATCTTCAAAGCGGATGCCGGTCTGGTCGGTTTCAAAAATCAGGTTGAACGTATAGGGGTCGCCGGGTGGGTCCTGATTGAACCACTCCTGCACCTTCACGCCGAGGCCGATGGCATTGAGGGCGCGCTTGACGGCGCCAATGCTGCCTTTGCGGCGATGCACGGCCAGCGAGGCCTTGATAGCGGCGCGCTTTTGAGCATCGGTCCAGTTGGCATCCCAGGCATCTACCGAGGCGGCGCTGGCCAGCCAGGGCAAGAGCGCATAGGGGCAAGTATCGGGGTTCCAGACTTCCCGCATTACCACTGGCACTTTACCGATCCGGGCGGTGACGGCTTCCAGCGCCAGCTCATAGTCGCTGGCGTTTTTGGGCAGCAGGCTGGTATCAGACACCGGCTTCGCCCTCTACGGTGATATCAAAGGCGGTGCAATAGGCGGCCTCGCCGGTATCGATGGCGACATCGGCAGCGGGCTGGACCAGATCAACTGACTGCACTCCAGGCTGGTGCAAGGCGGCATAGACGGCGGACAATTTAATGTCGTAGCCCAGCTTATGGATGCTGTCTGCGTAGGCCTGGGCGGCGGCAATGGCGTTGGCCTGCACTACCATAGCATCGGGGCCGGGGTAGATGGTGAGCACGGCCTCGATGGCGTACGTAGTGATGGTGGCCGACAGCACAGTGACATTATCAGTCATGGGCCGCTTGTCTTCGTCATTCAGTGCCGCTTCTACCGTCTCAATCAAGCCGCTGTCGGCGGTGCCGTCACCCGTGCGGCTGAGCACATACACGGTCACCTCGCCGGGGTTTGGGCTTTCAGCGTCGGCGTCTTTAACGCTGGCGTCGGCGTTCAGTGTGAGCGCCACGTAACTGCCCCGGCTGCCGGCCGTGGTCAGGGCTTCGTCAGCCAGTTGCACCCGGCGGCGCAGGTCGGCGTCTGACTCATAAGTGGGCGGCACCGGGGGGATGGCGTTGGGGTTGCCGAGGTCGAGCACAAAACGGGTGAGTTCTTTGTTGGCGGCGAGCTGGTCCAGGTCTGAGCCGGTGGCGTAGGCCAGCATAATGGCCCGGGCGCCATCGTTAACCCGCTGGCGAATATTCAGCTCGCGGGCAGCGGCCACTTCCAGAATTTTATAGGCCGGGTCTGATTCCACATTGGCGTCAAAATCCGGGTGGCGGGCGCGCATGTCGGCAATCATTTCTGCCAGGATGGTTTCGTAGTCCAGGGGTTGGACCACGTTGGGCGGTGGCAACTGGGACAGGTCGATGGCGGAAAATGTGGTGGTCATTACAGCGGCACTCCCGTCAGCACTTGCTGGCCTGATTCATCAATGCCCTCAACGTGCAGCTCAAATTTGTCGGTATCCGCCTGGCCAAAGCGGGTTTTGGTGAGCTTAAAGCGCGGCTCCCACTTGGCAATGGCGTGGGCCGTGGCGGCAAACAGCCGCAGTTTGGTGGCGGGGTTGAGGGGCTGGTCGATCAATAGCGGCACCAGGCTGCCGTAGTCCCGCCGCATTACCCGGGATCCCACTGGCGTAGTGAGAATGTCGGCAATGGATTGGCGCAGGTGCTCTGCCCCGCTCAGCGCTTTGCCGGTTTTTGCGTTTACGCCGTTCATTGCTGCTGACTCGGCGCGTCGGTGTTCATAACGCCATTGGGGTGGGTGTGGGTGTTGTAAATGTCGCGGTCGGAACCCATTGAGCGGGTGCCATCAGAAACATCGCCGTCGGCATGGATGCTGCCAGCGGCGGCCATGTCGTCGTCGGTGGTGATAGCGCCGGTGCTGTGGGTGGTGCCGTTAATGGTCACGTTACCGTCGATTTCGGTGTCGCCCACAATGTGCAGGCCACCGTCGGTTATCAGCTCGGTGGTCGCACCTTCTGGCAGCGTGACGGATAAATGCTGGTTGCCGTGGTGGTAGCTGAACACGGCGCCATCGGGCAGCACGCTCACGGTTTCGTCGGGGTCGGTGCTGGGGGCGGGCTTGGCGGCGCTGTAAAGCCCGGGCAGCGCCACGGCGTTGCCGGGGTCGCCCGAGGGGCACAGCAGCATGACCTGCTCGCCTACGTCGAGTTGGGACCAGCTCTTTTCATCAGCGGCGCGGCTTGCCAGCCACTTGATGGGTGGGGTGAGGTTGTTGGCATCACCGCCAATGGCAACCCGGCAAAAGATACCGTCCACCGAGTGCACAATGCCCAGGGTGATCAAATTGGCAATGCGGCGCTGCAGGTCGCTGATGAGTTCGAGTTCGGTCATGGCTGTGATTGTTGATGATTTATGCGCGCGCGTAGTGGCTGCGGCGGTGTAACGGGCGGGTTTACGGCTTGGCGGGGTATTTTATGGGGTGGTTTTTACCGGCCAGAAAGGTGCTTGCTAACCAGGGTGTCGATGTGGCTCATGTCGGCGTCTGATAGACCCAGCAGCTCCCGCTGGGCGTATTTCACCAGCGGCCCGCCCTGCTCTACCTCGGCAATAAGGCCGTGCTGGTGCACCTCGGCAATAGCGGCCACCCGGCCCCGGAAGCCCACAGCGGCCTCGTCGGCGCTGGCGCGGTAGCGCAGGTGCTTGCGAGTGCGGATGCGGGCAAACATGGCTCGGCGGCGAATGCCGGGCTTCTGCAGGCGGCTTTTGCGGGGCTCAAACGCGGTGCCATCGGGGTTTTTCTGGGCGGCAACACGCTGGCTTTGGGATTGGCGCAAATAGAGGGCGATATCGCGCATAAGCTGGCGGCGGCTGGCCGGTGACAATGGCGCCAGGGTAGCGCTGAGCCAGTCGTTGAGGGTGCTGTCGGTATATTCGGTGGCCACTATTCGCCCTGGGCAACCCAGTCGGCCACGGGGTCAGGATCGGGCGGAATGTACAGCTCCCACTCCCCGGCGCTGAGGGGCACGACATCGATGGGCGCAACGCCGTTGTGTACCAGCTGGATACCGCCCTCTACCTCGTTGGCGCCCACCAGCTCTTCGAGCTGGACGATGATTTCTACATCAGTTTTTTTGTGGTCGATGATGTCGGCGTTAAAGCGGATTGCGTTGGCCTGGTGGTTGGCGTTATTGGCCTTGAGCCAGTTCAGCACAATGTAAAACAACATATCGGGCGCTTTGCCGTAATCCACCACAATGATGTTGGCGTCGTAGCGGATGGCAAAATGGTGGTTAATGTCGCCTTGGTGGCTGACGATTTCGCCGTCTTTAGCAAAGGTGACCAGGTTGTCGGCCTTGATGCCAAGCGGACTGTCGAGAATGTGATTGCGCAGCGCGGCGAGTAATTCCATTACGGTTTACTCAGCAGCGCGATCAGGGCCACAACGATGGGCACAACAGCCAGGATCAGGCCGATAATATAAGCGCTGGCGCGGAAGGCGCCCGCTTTCTGATTTTGGTTAGCAATGACGGTGTCCAGCTTACGCGCTGTTTCGTCGCTGGAAACTTTCGACTCACTCATAAAGGTGGCCACCTGCGCAGCCAATCCATCTATTTTTGCGTTCATGTTGGTGTTCATGTCGGCAATCCGGGTGTCGTGGCGAATATCGTTTTTTTCCAGGTCGCTAATCGCCTGCCGGTATTGGTCCAGGCGCTCCCAAACGACTCGCAGTGATTCATCAGCCATTCTTAATCCTTGACTGTATCTTGTGGCAATAATTCAACCGCAACGCCGCAGCGTCAGGCCCCGGACTTCAGTAAACGGGTTTTTTCGGCGCTGGAGCGCGTGGTGCCCACCCAATACGTAACGGACGCGGCCCATAAGCCCAGCAGCTGCCCAAACAGCATATAGGCCACATCGCGGTTGGCTGCCGGGATCTCGACGTGGAACAACAGCCAGCCCGCCACCGCAACCATGACCGTTAGCGCACCGGTAACAATGGCCGGCATGGGTGAATGCTTGTGAATCTCCCGGGCGTGCTCTTGGTTTTTGAGTTCCGCCAATGCGACCTTGGCGGCTATCTGCTCAAGTTCGGCTCGATGATCAGCCTCAATCTGCTTGAGCTTAACCAGCGCTTCAGGGGATGCCATAGCAGCCGCCACAGCATCAGGCTGATTATCCACGCCGAGAGCGCCAGCAACGACAGCGCCAAAAGCACCGCCAGCAGGTCCTCCCAGTACGGTTCCCAGCAGGGGCGCGGCTTTGGCAACACGCTGGCCTACGCTCTTCCAGTCCATCACAACTGCCCCGCTACGTATCGCTGGTAGTTGTCGATAAATTCCTGTGGGTGGCCCTTGCCCTGATGGGTGTTGTAGTGGTCTTTCCAATAACGGGCCTGACCATCCAATGACAGCGGGATGGCCTCTTTTACCCGGCGATAGTGCAAGCGGGCAAAGGCGCAGGCGTAGGCCAGATTGATCAGTAAATAGCGGCTGTGAAATTCGGTGACACCTGCCAGCTCCATCACCTTGCTGGCCAATTCCGGCCGGTAACGCAGGTAGTTTTCGACAATATCGTCATGGGTGGCGGGCTCCATTTGCCACAGCCCCAGGGCGGGTCCGTTGCCCAATTGGCGGATAAAATTAAAACCCCCGCTCTCTTGGGCGGCAGTACCGAGCAGCAACAGAAACGCCTCGCCACTGAACATGCCCAGAGCCATGAGTACCGGTTTAACAATATGCTCAGACAGCTGCTTAACGTTCATGGTTAGTCCCACACGTTGAGGGTTTTGGATTTTTCCTGCACGGGCTTGTCTGGCAGGTTCACCAGAAGCCCGGCGGGCAGTATGTGGCCGTAGTCGGCCAGCCGTGGGTTGAGTTCAAGCAGCTGCTCGGTGACGCCAGCGGTGCGGCCCAGCTCCCGGTAGCAAATCAGGTCGGCGGTGTCGCCCTGCAGGGTGCGGATCTGGCGCATCAGATCAGCTCCACTACGGTGCCGGGCTGGCTCATAATGGCCCGCACGTTGCGGCGGGCCTCGCGCTTAAAGTCGTCAATGGGTTGGCTGAGTTCGTCGGCTTTGTTGTGACCGGCGGCGGTGCTGTCAAAGTCGCGCATGTGCTCTACCACGCGGGCTTTAGCGAGGTGGAACACGGCAGACTGGTAGAGTTTTTCTTGATGGTTAACGGCCTGTTCGTCCTCGCCATAGACGGTGTCTTTGGTGGCGGCCAGGGTGGCATTGCCCAGTTCAATTTGCGCGGCAGACCACACCGCCAGGCTGTTATTGACTTCCATCAGAGAGAGCTGCAGCGCCATGCTGATGCGCTCGGTAGACACGGTGGTGTCTACGTCCATGGCATCGCGGAAAAGCGACGGGCTGACAGTTGGAAAAAAGGGGATGTTGGGCAGGTCGGGCTCGTTGCTGGGGGATGCTTGGCCGCTGGGGATAAAACTGCCCATTATCTCACCTATATTGATGTGCCCTTTGCGTTAAGAAGCGCCCGGCTTTCAGCTTTGACCAATTTCAAAACCTCCAGCCGGGTCTTCCGTCGGCGGGGCGACCCTCTTATTGACTGGCAGCGGCTTTAATTTCCCGCTCCAGTTTTTCAATGTCTTTTTTCACGCCCGCAGCGGTGTTCAGCTCCAGGGCGCGTTGCAGCGCAGTCAGGGCGGCGGGCTTGTCGGTTTCCCTCAGCTCATAGCCGATGGCCTTGTGCAGCTTGGCGCGCACCTGGTCGGGCATGTCTTGCTCTTTGGTCAGCTCCTGAACTTGCTGCAGCATGGCCAGCGTGATGCCCTCTGCCCCTTTAAGGCTGTAATCGGCAAACTCTTCGGCGATCACCGTGCCCATGGTGCGCTGATGCGCGTCTGGCGTGGGCAGGTTGTGGCGCAGGCAATATTCAGCCAGCTCCAGCGCGCCTTCGTAATAACCGGCGTCGATGCACCAAAGCAAAAGCGTGGTGACAACTTCATCCGCGCCACCGGCATCCGCTTCCAGAACCCCAGCAATGTAGGCTGCGTAATCAGGAATCAGCTGCTTTTTAAGCTCAATTTTCTTCTCGATGCTTTGAATGCTTTTCAGCTGACGCTTATGTTCAGCCAGCAAAACCAGCTGCCGCTCGTAGGCGGTGTGGTTTTGGGTGTTGGCTGGATCAGCGTTTTTCTCGGCTTCGATTTTGGCCGCCATGCGCTGGCGGTGCCGCTCTGCTGGTGTCATGTTCGCCCCGTTTATTGCTGGTTAGTGGTTTAGCTGTATCGGCAGCTACCCACGCTTACGCGTAGGCAGTGCCGTTCCACAGTTTGATATTCTCGACAGCGGCGAAGGCGCCGGTGTCTTCCACTACGTAGTCTTCGTTGATGGACTGGTAGTCTTCCACGCGGTCGCGCTTGGCGTTGTCCACCACGGTGCGGCGGCGCGTGCCCTCTTGCCAGTAGATGGACAGGTTGTCCAATGTGGTCACCACGATGCTGCGCGCCGGGAAGAAAGGCACCCGTACCGCTGGCAGACCGCCAACACGCTTGCTGGAAATAATCATGTCGCTGGCGATTTTCTCAGTGGGCGTGTTGTTGTCATCAATGATGGGGAAGTATTTATCCGCCAGCAGTTGACGGCCCATGATGGCCACTAGGCCAGTGTCTTCGGCATGCCATTCGTCCAGCAGGTTTTCGACCACATCGAACACCAGCGAGTCCAGGTTCTGGTAGTCATAACCGGCGTTGGTGCCGACGTTAACAGCGGAAGAGGCGGCTTCGACCTCGCTCATAATGCGGGCGGCGTCATTGTCGCGCACATACTGAATCCAGCCCTTGTTCACATCTTGCAACAGCGGGTTGGTGCCACGGTTAGAGGTGGCAGCGCGGCTGGTACCGTTCCACCCGATCATCAGGCGGTCGCGGGCGATCTGGCGCAGAATGGCATCGCGGATGCGGGTTTGAAAATCGGGGAATTTTGCCCACATATCCAGCTTGGAATACTTCAGGTGGGTGTCGAAGTTGGTTTGCTCGCAACGGTAACCAAACGCGTTCAGCCCGGTGGGGTCGGTTGTAGCGCGATCGGTTGAATCCGTATCGGTAGTGCCTGCGATGGTAGAGCTGGTACCCAAGCCAAGGGTTTCGCCCTCTTGCTCGGTAACCGGCACCACGTTGATGCTCTGCAGGAAGGCAGAGGATTCTTGAATACGGTCTTCCAAGGTTTGGGAAATTGAGGGCTCAACACTGAACTTGGTGCCCCCCTTGATATCTTCAAGCGCAATGGCATTCAGCGCGGCTTGCTGGGCCAAATAGCCGTTGTATTTTTCGCGGGTTTCTTTACGCATGCCAGTTGCTCCTAATCAAAGTCTTTGTGCTGTCGGCCTGTTGCTTTCGGGGTTGTTGGGTTAACAATCTGCCAGGACTTCGCCGTCACCACCGGTGGCGGACGGGCGCTGGCTATGCTTGTGTTCTTTGCCGAGCTGGGTTTTGAGCGTGGTCAGCTCTTCCTGCAGGGCGGAGAATTGGGTTTGCAGTCCGCTGGTGTCACCACCCGCCTTCACGCTATCGGCTAAATCGGCCAGGCTGCTGGACAGCTTGACTACCTCTTCCGCTACCAGGGTGATGGCGTCGTTTTGGGTATCGATGGCAGCGCTGAACTCTTCGCGTGTGTCACGGGACTGCTTTTTGAACATGTCTTTGATCTTGGCAAAGAGCCCGCTTTCGTCGGTTTTTGAGTCCGGCTTACTTTCGGTTTCAAACACAATGTCGACTTCCATCGCTGCGCTGAACAGGTTCTCGGGTCGGGCTTTGCGGCTGGCCAACAGCTTTTCTTCTGCCGGTTTCTCCGCCGAGAATTTCAGGGCCTCAGTGCCCAGACTGGCGGGGCTGTCGGTAATGCCCAGCCCGTACATATAGGCCTGGCCGCTGCCAGCGAAGTCGGGGTCCAACTCGATAGAGGTGTAGATTTTCTGGCGCTTTTCGTTAATCGCAATAAGCTCTTTGGTCGGATCGATGGCGGCGTAGAGGGCCATTTTTCCTTTCAACTCGCCCTCTTTGATTTCTTCTGCTTTGACTTCTACCACGTCACCCAAGGCGGGGAATGGACCTTCGGCGAATAGGCCCCGCAAGTGTTCCAGCCAAATACGGGCGCCGTATTTTTCTGTGTTGTAGGTGCTGCCCATGTCCACAATCTGTTCGCGGGTGATGGCGCGGCCATCGGTGGTCTGGCCTTCAACGGCAACTCGGAAAAATTTCGATTTCATATTCTGCATCCGCTTTGGTGGCTGTTGGGCTGTGAAATCAGCTATTGAGCGGTAGCGTTGCGGAATTGTTTTGACACGCCAAGGCGGCGCGGGAGTAAACAAGGGCTTTACACCTTGGCTACATAAGGGGGCGGCAGGTTTGCCCGTAATCTGAGCGCATGAAAACGGCCTCAGATGACAGAACAGAAGCGCGGTTGCTCTATTGGCAGGGCTACCGCATTCCCGAGATTACTCGGCGGTTATCTGTGCCCGGCGCCACCCTTCACAGCTGGAAGCGTCGGGACGATTGGGACAATGCGCCCGTGGTGCAGCGGGTTGAGCAATCAATCGATGCCCGGCTGTGCCAGCTGCTGAAGAAAGATGAAAAAACCGATCAGGACCTGAAAGAGATCGAGGTGCTGACCAAAAGCCTTGAGCGCACAGCCCGCATTCGTCGCTATGACGATGGCGGCAACGAGGCAGATTTAAACCCAAACGTTCGCAATCGCAACAGGGGAAAGCGGCGCAGCAATAAAAAAATCAAGAATGAGATCTCGCCGGAAGCGCTGGACCGCATCAAAGAAGGGTTCATGGATGAGATATTTGGCTACCAGAAAATTTGGCTCAGTAAAAAGACCATTTGCCGTATCAGAGACGTACTAAAGAGTCGCCAAATCGGCGCAACTTACTATTTTTCCAACGAGGCTTTTGTTGACGCTGCAGAAACCGGAGACAACCAGATTTTTATATCAGCCTCAAAAGCTCAGGCGCACGTGTTCCGAAATTATGTGGTGCAGTCGGCCAAGAAATGGGGCGACGTAGAACTGACTGGCGACCCGATTGTGCTGCCCAATGGTGCGGAGCTGATATTCCTGTCTACCAACAGCAACACCGCACAGAGCTACCACGGCCATCTGTATTTCGATGAATATTTCTGGACAAACAATTTTCAGAAACTGAGGAAAGTGGCCTCGGGAATGGCGGCTCACAAAAAGTGGCGGCAGACCTATTTTTCTACCCCTTCCAGCGTTAACCACGAGGCATATCCGTTTTGGACCGGTGCGCTGTTTAACCGGGGGCGCAAGAAAGAAGACCAGATCCAGTTGGACGTTTCCCACAAAAAGCTTTCACCCGGCCGCATGTGTGAAGACGGCCAATGGCGGCAAATCGTTACTCTATTGGATGCCGAGGCTAAGGGCTGCGACCTGTTTGATATTGACCAGTTGCGCCTGGAATACAGCCCAGAGGAAATGGAAAACCTCTTTATGTGCCAGTTTGTGGATGACACCTTTTCGGTGTTTTCCTTCACTGAACTGACGGCCTGCATGGTGGACAGCTGGGTGGCTTGGGATGACTACAAGCCACTGGCTCCCCGACCGATCGGCAGCCGCGATGTGTGGATAGGCTATGACCCGTCGCGGACCAGTGACAACGCCAGCTGTGTGGTGGTCGCCCCTTCGCCGGTACCGGGCGGCAAGCACCGCATTCTGGATAAGCTTAACTGGGTGGGCATGGACTTTGTCGACCAAGCTGAGCGCATAAAAAAGTTGACCGAAATTTACAACGTTACCCATATTGGCATCGATAAAACCGCGATTGGCACCGGCGTTTTTGATATGGTCCGCCGCTTTTTCCCCCGCGCTGTGGGTTACGACTACAACCCTGGCATCAAGGCCCAAATGGTGCTCAAGGCCAAAGACATTATTTCCCATGGCCGCCTGGAATTTGATAACGGCTGGACCGATATGGTTCACGCCATGCTGATGATCAAGCGGACCATGACCGCCGGCGGCGGACAGATGACCTACCAGGCTAGCCGCACCAACGAAAGCGGCCATGCGGATTTGGCCTGGGCACTCATGCACGCACTCGACAACGCCCCGCTCCATGAGAGCGCGGGCAACAACAGCATATTGGAGATTTTCTAATGGCCACCGCGAAAGCCAAACCCGCCAAAAAACACAAGACCGAGGTGTTCACCTTTGGCGATGCCGAGCCGGTGCTGGCCGCCCGGGATATCTTGGGCTACACCGAGTCGTGGTTTAGCGGCAAATGGTATGAGCCGCCGGTATCAGTCAACGGCCTGGCCAAAACCTACCGGGCCAACCCTCACCACTCCAGTGCTATCCAGGTGAAAAAAAATGTGTTGGTGAAAACCTTCCGCCCTCACCCGCTGCTGAGTCGTCAGGAGTTTGAAAAGTTCGTCCTCGATGACCTGGTGTTCGGCAATGCCTACTTGGAGCGTGAAACCAGCCGATTAGGCACACCCATCCGCCTGCGCCACAGCCTGAGCAAATTCACCCGCCGCGGCAAAGAAGATGCCTACTGGTTTATCCACGACGCGGGCAACCCCCACGAATTTGCGGCCGGTTCGGTGTTCCACCTACTGCAACCGGATATCAATCAAGAGATGTACGGCGTGCCGGAATATATGTCCAGCCTGCAGAGTGCCTGGCTGAATGAGAGCGCCACCATATTCCGCCGCCGTTATTACGACAACGGCAGCCACGCAGGCTTCATCCTGTACATGACCGACGCCAGCCAGAATGGCGAGGATGTGGACGCGATCCGCAAGGCCATGAAGGAAAGCAAGGGCCCGGGTAACTTCAAGAACCTGTTCATGTACGCGCCCAACGGCAAAAAAGACGGCATGCAGATCATCCCCATCAGCGAAGTCAGTGCAAAGGATGAGTTTTTCAACATCAAAAACGTCACCCGGGACGACCTCATGGCCGGCCACCGCGTACCGCCCCAGCTCATGGGCGTCATTCCCACCAACACCAGCGGCCTCGGGGATCCCGAGAAAGCCGCAAAAGTCTTCGCCGCCAACGAGGTCGAGCCCCTGCAGGAACGCTACCGCGCCCTGAACGATTGGATCGGCGAAGAGGTCATGCGGTTTGATGAATACCGAATCGAAGGCCTCGGCAGCTCTGACTAGCCGCCCACCACCTCACACTGCCGAAAGGCTTCCCCGCGGCTGCTTGCACAGCCGGACCTTTGGACTCTCAATTTTTGAAGCCGACACGGTCATCGTCGCCGTTAATGACGCTACCCAACGATGCCCGCAACGGCTGTTGCTGCAGGACAAAAACAGCTCTGTGGCGCACCGGGTAAGGTAGCAAGTGTAAATATCCTTGGCAGGGTACGTGCAGTGAGGGCAAATCGGCGTAAAGCCGAAAATAGTGAATCTTGCTGGAACGCCGTCATCAGCGCGCGATTGGGTGACCGATTTTCCATTTTTGCCAGCCATCTCACACCTCCCCCTCGTGTTCCATCAGCCACTCACTGAGAACCACCGCGCATTCCATAAAATCAAAGGCGTCCACTGCGGGCTGCAGGCGCTCCACCAGATCGGCTATGCGTCTGTCCAATTTCAGTCCGGGGATTGTCGCCGCCAAATCCAGAAGGCGGAACACTTCCGGCCAGAACTCACGGGGATCTTGATCAACGCTGCAGGCGTGGGTGTAGTCAACAAAGTGGAAGAAGAACAAAAAGGCACTGCGGGAGATGGGCGATTGCCGCCAGACAGCCTCGGCTGAATGGGAGGGAGTTTTACAACTTGCATGTTTTTGAGCAGCCATACATGGCCTCCTTTCGATTTAGTAGTGTGCCACCTTGAATGAGGGCGGCGGGACTCAACTACCGTCGAAAGGCGGCTGGGCTTATTCCCCCGAAGGGTATTGTATTCGGCCCTATCATCCCGCCATAACAGGCGTTCATGCCCAAATAAAAGGCACAAAAAAACCGCAAGGCTGACGGGTGCGGATACCGCTTTCGATGTAGTAGTGGCAGAATAGCACTTTCCTTGCTAGCGTGCACCAAATCACTCAACAAATGGAAAGCAGCATGAAATGGAGTTCGTGGGTTGGTTCTATTTTTATAGGTTTGGGCGTAGCCGTTGTGTTGTTCGATGACGGCCTCCCTTCCGAAAGCGAAATCGCTCAGCTCAATCTTTCTGACTATATAGCTCTGACCCCAAGTGATCGGCCAAAAGTCATAGACAAGTTTCTAAAAAGCGAGGGCAATTCAGGATATAACCTGGAACAATTTAAAGTCTGCCTTAACGATTTCGCTCCACAAAAGAACGCCGACCTCCTCTTCACAACCGTCTTAGGATGGTGCGTCAATGAGCACAACAATCTGCCAGAAAAGTTCCGAAGCCACTACGACGAACTCGACGACATTGACTCCGATTTAGATATTTCCGCTCGCATCAAGTGCCAAGACCTTGTCAGGTCGGAGATGCTGAGCCCCAAAGATGCTGACTTCCCCTTTTACGACTACATAACCATTCGGAAAAATAGGGGCCGTTACACGATAAAGTCGCATGTCGATACAAAAAATCATTACAACGCTAATATCCGAATGACTTGGTACTGCGACATACAGTTCCTTCACACAGGCGACACTGCCTTCACGGAGAACTGGAAGCTTCATCAATTGACGTTTGAGTAAGATGGCCAGCGGATATTTACTCGGTATCTTCTTCCACTAGTCGAAGCCGCCGCTCGTTCTGGAAATCCACCAGGTCAGGATTGCTCGTGCAGAACACCCAGCATCGAACCGTGCCGCCAGTGATACGGGAGTTCACCGGCTTGGTTTCTACAAAGCGGCGATCCACGCTGGTTTTCAGGGCAGACTTCACGCCTTCCGGCACATCAAAGCCGTTCTCTGCGGCCACATCGATAAAGTGATTCAGGTTCAGGGCAATGTACGCATCATCCTTACTGTGGTTCAGAATGTTGTTGCCCTTCTCATCCAAGCACACCGCCTCGTAAATATTCCAGAACTGAGCCACCTTCGGATTCTCTGCCAGCGCCTCTTCCTTGGCGCCAAGCATCTCCAGGACATCAATGCCAGTAACTTCAGCCACCATGCGGTTCGACATCGCCACCGCCCGGTGCTTAGGAACCCCGGAGCGCTCCAGGTAGGTCAGCCCCGCCGAAAACTGGCGAGTCATGGCAGGCATATCAAACGGGAATTCCATGTTGTACTTCCGGTCTGTGCGGAAGTAACCATCGCGCCGCAGGCTTGGCAGCACCTCTTCAAAGACCCAACGCTGGAACTTCTTGGCAGATGGAAGCTTGCTGCCAAAGATCATGGCGTAAACGTCAGGCTCGTAGATGCAATCTGTGGGTCGCATCTCTCCGCGCGAGTTGCGGACTCCCCGTTTCAGGGAGTCCGCGCAATGCCTCGCTACAGCATTTTCCGGGCGCTCATACCCAAGCACACTCGCAACATCAGTAGCTACAAATAATGGCTGCCCGTTCTCGTCTTTGAGCGTACGAACTTGGCTGCCCTGGAAGTAAAAAGGAATAATCTGATCCATCGTCAAAGCCCCGTAATTAGTGGTTCTCAGCCAGACTTCCACAGCATATAAGGGGCGTCAAGTTAATAAAATCACAGCCCTCGCAGCACCTACCAAGGGGGTGGCCAAACGCCCCACCCCTGGATGGGTCGGCATTTTACCGAGCCACCAGCTCTTCCCCGGACACATTCGGCCCAAAAAAACGCACCAATTCAGTGCAGCCTAAGCCCCGACAGGGGCAGGGAGGGGGGCCAGCCCCCGGCGCGCGCAATTCGCCCCCCGCCGCGCCTCCGCGCTTTATGTCCAAGATTTTTTGCAGATGCATAATCAGCTGAAAATCAGGCGCGGCACAGCTTTGGTGCAAAGCCGTAAGCCACTGATTTATTGCGAATTTATATGTCCGTGCAGAAAGATTGGGCGGTGGGTGTTCTCTGAGGTGCAGGGGGGGCATCGGAAAAGCGTAATTTTTGTAGTCACCCCCTGTTTTACGTCATAAGCCATTGTTATTAAAGGATTTTAAAATTACAAATAACCGTAATTTACCGTAACCAAAAACGTAATTAATTTTTAACTCATTGATTTATATAGATATTATTTTACCCAAATATTACTAAAAATAGTGTAACTAAATTACGCTTCACCAACACAATAATTACATTCACCGTTTCGGGTTTTCGATTTAAAAACAACTAGATAAGACGGCCTCCGCAAAAAATTACAAAAATTACGCTTTTCCGAACCCCCCACACATTTTGGCGAAACCCCTTATATAGAGAAGGTTTCACACCCACGCTAAATATTGTCACTGGAATGCTGGGACCGCTTCGGGACTAAATAAGCACATCAAATGCGCTATTTTCAGTCGTAACCCATTGATTTATATAGAGCGCATAACAAGCAGATAGGGTTCAAATCCCTGCCCCTCCGCCATCTTTCCCCCACCAGTTTTGCTTTGCTTTACCCCCCATCCTCAGTATCATAAATGCCGAAACCCCACTTTTTTGGTGACTTCGGAGCTCACAATGCAAGAGAAAACCCTGTATCACGCGAACGTTCAGGCCGCCGGTGCCCTGGATACCAGCAAGGTACTGCGCAACACTTATCTCCTGTTAGGCATGACACTGCTGAACAGCGCCCTGTTTACTGGTATCGCCATGGCGCTGAACATCGGTCACGGCACCGCACTGGTGCTGTCTCTGGTCGGCCTGGTTATGCTTTTCGTTGTTCACAAAACCGCTGACTCCGCCAAAGGTCTGGCAGCCGTGTTTGTATTTACCGCGCTACTGGGCGCGGCCCTTGGGCCAATGCTGCAAGCCTATTTGTCCCTGGCTAACGGCCCACAGCTGGTGATGCAAGCCCTCGGTGGCACTGCGCTGGTGTTCTTTGGCCTGTCTGCTTACGCGCTGACCACCCGCAAGGACTTTTCTTTCCTGGGCGGTTTCCTGATGGTGGGTTTGCTGGTTATCGTGGTTGCCAGCATCGCCAATATCTTCTTCCAGGTACCGGCGGCATCCCTGGCTATTTCCGCTGCGGCCGTGTTCATCATGTCGGGTTTGATCCTGTTTGATACCAGCCGCATTATCCACGGTGGTGAAACTAACTACATTCGCGCAACCGTCGCGTTGTACTTGGACATCTACAACTTGTTCGTCCACATGCTCCACCTGCTTGGCGCATTCAGCGGCGACGATTGATATCGAGTTGTTACAAACTCGCTAGCTCGCGGCCCCAATGAGTAATCATTGGGGCCGATTTCTTTCAGGTATTGACGCTGCGCCCAATGAAACTCCAATACGCTCTTCTGGTGACGGCTGCCCCCGGGCACCCCTCCGCCCCCCTTGCCCTGCACTTTGCGCAATCTTTGCTTGAGCAGGGGCACGCCTTGCACAGCGTTTTCTTCTTTGGTGATGGGGTTAATCACGCCAACACGCTGATCACGCCACCCCAGGACGAAATGCCGCTTTGGCGGCAGTGGCAGACTCTGGGCGGCGAAACCTCGCCGGTGCTGAACGTCTGTATTTCCAGCGCACTGCGCCGTGGTGTAGCGGACGAAGGAGAGGCCCAGCGTTATGAGCTGGGCAATGCCAACTTGGCCAATGGTTTTAGCATTAGCGGCCTAGGGCAGTGGGTTGAAGCCTGCTTGCAAGCTGATCGCGTGCTGCAGTTTGGAGGTCAGTAATGCAGTTTCTCTATCTATTCACCCAACCTCCATATCAGGGCCCCGCGGCCAAAGAAGCCTTGGACATGGCGCTGGCTTGCGCGGCTTTTGATCAGCAAGTGAGCTTGGTATTTTGCGGCCGAGGCATTTATCAGCTCATGGCCAATCAAGCACCGGCCGGCCAGCACAAAAAGTCCTTACTGGGCGCGATTAACGCCCTGCCCCTTTATGATGTGGATGAGGTTTTTTACCTCGCGGACGATCTCGCCGCGCTAGGCCTGTCACCCGCGCAGCTGGTCGGGCATGCACGAGGCATCGACAAGACGCTGCTGCAGCAAAAGCTGGCCGCTAGCGACATCATCCAGAGTTTCTAAACTATGACACTGCATATATTCCAATCAATTGACAGCTTGCAGCGAGCGGGCGCCTGTTTGCAGAGCGAGGATGAAATCGTTCTGGTCGGCGATGGCACCTACCTGGCGCTGCCGGATACGCCACTACGGCTAAAGGCCTACGTATTAACTGATGACGCGAGCCTGCGCGGGTTAACCGCAACGAATCACTTTACCCCAATTGATATGGCAGGCTTTGTTGCGCTCACCGCCAAACACCCTCATACCCTGAGTTGGTGAGATGTCAGCGCTGCAGGTAAAGGGCCGGGACATTCCCGTTGATAAAGATGGCTTTCTAAAAAACCTTGCTGACTGGGATGCAGAGGTTGCCGAAGCGCTGGCTGCCAGCGAAGGCATCACCCTGGACCAGCCGCGCTGGCAGTTGATCGAGTTGGTCCAGCGCTTTTACCAGGAGTTTGGCCTATCACCGGCAATGCGGCCACTGGTAAAATATGCTCGCCAAAACTTAGGTGAACAACAGGGCAGCAGTCTGTATTTTTTGCGCCTGTTTCCCGGCAGCCCGGCAAAACTGCTGAGCAAAATCGCCGGCCTGCCCCGCCCCGACAACTGCCTTTAATTCGGATTTTCGCGAGCCAACTATGACAGCAGAGCATCCCTTCGCCCAATACGTTCGCATTCTTGGCAAAGGCAAGACGGGTTCCCGCTCGCTCACCCGAGAGGAAGCGGCAGCGGCCATGTCGATGATTCTGGACGACCAGGTAGAGGATGTTCAGCTCGGTGCCTTCCTGATGCTGCTCAGAGTCAAAGAGGAAAGCCCTGACGAGCTTGCGGGTTTTGTCGACGCGGTACGTCAGCATATTCCCAGCACGGGCATTACGGTCGATCTGGACTGGGCCTCCTATGCAGGCAAGCGCCGTCAGCAGGCCTGGTATCTGCTCGCCGCCCTGGCATTGGCAGATAGCGGAATACGGGTGGCAATGCACGGCGCCGCCGGACACACCGCTGAGCGGCGCTACGCCGAGCAAATCCTGCAGGAGCTCGGCGAATGTGTGGCCCACGACTGGCGCGAAGCCAGCGCAGCCCTGGATCAAACGCGCTTTGTCTATCTGCCCCTGTCCCTGGTCTGCCCTGGCCTGCAAAGCATGATGGACCTGCGCCAATTGTTTGGACTTCGCTCGCCCGTTCACACGCTGTCGCGACTGATCAATCCCCTCGGCGCAGCGTACTCCGTACAAAGTATCTTCCATCCGGCGTATGCGGACAGCCACCAGCAGGCCGCAGCGTTGCTCGGGCAGGCCAATGCCGTTGTCTTTAAAGGTGAGGCTGGCGAGGCCGAGCGCAAACCAGAAGCGGTGTGTCGCGTTAAAACACTGCGTGAGGGACAACTCGGCGAAGCAACCTGGCCAAAAATGATTGATGGCCGGCAGGAATGGCAGACAGACATCTCCGCCGAGCACCTGCGCCGGGCCTGGCGGGGCGACGCCATTCCCGAATACGGCCAGCTGGCCATCATCGGCACCCTGGCCATCGCCCTGCAATTGCGCATGCCCGAACTGAGCCAGGAAGACGCCATCGCCCAGGCCCGGCAATGTTGGGAACAACGCAATCGCCAGCGATTGGGTTAACACCTCCCTCTCACCTTTGACAGACTCGGATACCCCACCCTGCCCCATGTTTCTTACTCAGCTGCCCACCGGCGAATACCCAAAATTGCTCGACCAGAAGGTCAACACCGTCCGCCAGATTTTTGCCGACATCCCCCTGCCGGAGGCTTCGGTGTTTGCCTCCCGCCCGGCCCATTATCGGATGCGCGCCGAGTTTCGGGTCTGGCATGAAGGCGACGACCTGTTCTATGCGATGTTTGATCCGAAAGACCCCAAGACGCCAATCCGGGTAGACCAATTCCCGGTGGCGAGTGAGGCCATCTGGGCACTGATGCCCACCCTCATCAACGCGATCGCCAAACAGCCAAGCCTGCGCCAACGACTGTTTCAGGTAGAGTTTCTGAGCACCCTGGCCGGTGACATGCTGGTAACACTGATATATCACCGCAAGCTGGACGATTCCTGGCGGCAGGCGGCGGAGCAGCTCAGCGAGGCGCTCAATAATATTCAAGTCATCGGACGCAGTCGCAAGCAGCGGGTGGTGCTGGACCGCGACTACGTCAATGAGACCCTGCAGATTGACGGCCAGCGCTATCACTACCGCCAGTATGAGGGGGGCTTTACCCAGCCCAATGCCGAGCTCAATCAGACCATGATCAGCTGGGCAAAGCAGCAGTTCGGCCATCGGCCAAATGAAGACCTGCTGGAACTGTACTGCGGCAACGGCAACTTCACCGCGCCCTTAGCGACGCAGTTTCGGCAGGTATTGGCGACCGAAATTTCGAAAACCTCAGTGCGGGCAGCGCGGGAAAATTTTGCCGCCAACGGCACTGACAATGTCCGCATTGCGAGAATGTCCAGCGAAGACTTTACCAGTGCTCTGAATGGCGAACGTGAATTTCGTCGGCTGGAAGACATCGACCTGGCGAGCTTTGATTTTAGCTCGGTATTCGTCGATCCGCCGCGGGCTGGCCTGGATGAAGCGACCTGCGCACTCATCAGCCGCTTTGACCATATCGTCTATATTTCCTGCAACCCACACTCTCTGCAGCGCGATTTGCAATTATTAACAAAATCCCACCGCCTGGATGGCTTCGCCCTGTTCGATCAGTTCCCTTACACTGACCATATGGAATGTGGTGCCTACCTGCAGCGGAGCGTGGTCGATGACAGTAAAACTGACTGAACTGGAAACCCAGGAAGCCCTTCAGGCTTTACCCCACTGGGAACTGCGCGACGGCAAACTCTGCCGGGATATCGAATTTGAGAATTTTATTTCGGCGTTCAGTTTTATGGCCCGGGTCGCCATGCGCGCGGAAAAGATCGACCATCACCCCGAGTGGAGCAACGTTTACAACAAAGTCAGTATTGCCCTTACCACCCACGATGCTGGCGGTTTATCGGCAAGAGATTTAGCCCTCGCTGACGCCATCGACAAAGAGCTTTAACCGCCGCTTCGGCTCCGGTCAGTAAAACTCGACCGCGAGTTCGCGCAAGCGCCGGCTGAGGTAGTCATCCAGGTGGGGTAAGTCGTCTGGGTGGACATCCACTACCGGCGCGCCCAACTTTTTACATGCCTCCACCCGGCGCATTCGCTGGGCCAAAATCTCTGCCTCGCTATCGCTCCCCCAGTACTCCAGATACACGCCAAAATCCGGCAGATAAAAGTCGGCTGTTAACGTCTCATCAACCGGCAGCGGCGCATCACACGCAAAGCGTAAACCAGCCAAGTACAGCCACTGGGCAATTTGCCAGTGCGGCCATGAATCCATCTGGCGACCATCGAGGGTCGGCGGTGGCGCACTCTGACTGAAAAGATCCTGCTCCGACACCGCCGATTCAGGGGCGCGCAGCTGGTCAAGTAACCGCTTTAGCGGCCGCTGATCCACAATCTCCTCAGGCCACAGGGCGTATTCCGCCCCCACTTGCTGATTCTCAAATAGCTGCCCACCAAGCTGCTTGCCAATTTTGGTGAGCATCCAGCCCGACTTGGCCGGGCGCAGCCAGCCCAGCTCGACCAGCACCCGATTTATTTGCTGGGCACTCAGACCATAGGGCTTGCCCACCGCAGCGGCGCTGACCAGGCGGCCTTTTTCCAAATTTTTTAGCAGTGGATGGTCCAGCAGTGAAGTCGGCCAAACGATATAACGGCCATAACGTTTACTATTCTGGTAACGGCCACCTTCGAATTCGCCCTTACCCGTCAGCGCCCAGCCGTCATCCACTTTCTTGATCCAGTTGTGGTCTTTCAGCGCACTGAACAGCTGCTGCACCGGCAGCTCCAATCGCCTGGCCAGTGCAGAGGTTGAAATGCCGTCGCTGTTGTTCACCGCTATTTATCCGGGATAGCGAGATTGCAGCGTCTGATACACCTGGCCGGCAAAGTCGTCGCTGCCCGCATCAAGGGTGTCAAGAATGTCGGAAAGGTGCTCGTTATCCTCGCGGCCGGCCCAGGTTTTTTGGTAAGTCCCGGCCTTGTAGCCATTATCCTGACGGAAGAAATTGAGCACGTTTTTACCGATGTATTGCTTGTAGAGCTGATCAAAGTCCAGACCCGCCGCTACCAGAAGGTCCCAAAACAACGCGACGGAAAAGGCCCGATGAGTAAGACAGTGCTCGGCCAGCGCCTCCGTGGCCGTGAGCACATCGCGTGCACCCGGTTGCCAGCCCTCAAGCTCTGCCAAAATGCCATCGGCAAGGGCCTCAACATCGGAATCGGGTTGGAACAGCGCACTCATGCCAAAGTGCCAGATATCGATAACCTCTAACTGAACCTGGCGCACATCGGCCTGCTGTTTCTTCCACCACTTATAGCCCTGGTGGTCCATCAATTCCGCACATTCGATCCAAGCCGCCCGGTACCACGCAAAGCCCTGGCTTACCCACTCGGGATGCACTTTGCAGTTCATCTTGTCCTGCAATTGCAGCATATTGACGAAGGCTTGCCGGTGATGGCTATCAAACACGATGTTACTCTCCTGGGCGGATGTCAGTTGCGGTAGGCGCTACATCATAAACAGGCAGCCCAGCCCAGAAAAGCAGGAATTGCGTTCGCCTTACAAAAGGCGATGGCAGATTTACTCGAGGGGATCGCGCTGGGCCAGCGACATGAAATATTGCATTTCGCTGTTGCCAAGACCGCAGCGCTGGTCGTCACCCACATGGGTGAGAATTGCGCTGGGCAATTGGGAGAGAAAATTGGCACCAAACTGCACCTGCCGCTGACGGCTGTGAATGACCAGGCTGGCATGGGGGCCACAGACAACGTAATGGGCCGCCCGTTGCTCTCGGTTAAAACTCATTGTGACTTTCCTCCATATCGATCTCCCTCACCTCAACATGGATCTCCCTGAGGCTGGACAGATCCCTTAGCGGTAGGCGGTCGCCCTGTTGGAAGTGACTGGCGACTTCCTCCGGGAGCGCGGGCAAGCACAAATAAGGCGTGGCCTGATCGCCAGTGCTGATTAACAGGTCGTAGACGGGGCGACGCAGTGAATCGCGACGGCGAAGTAAATCAGCGAAGACCAGCGCATTGGACTTGGGTGGCAGTACATCTACCACCAAATGACAAAGCTTTCCCTGAACGTTGTAACCGACCAAATATCCGGCAATTCGCACATCGCCCTCCGGCCGACCGATCCCGTAGTCAGCAGTATCCGGGCAGGGGTGAATTTCGCAGAATCCGGTGAATTACCTAGCCGGTGCAAAACTGGGACCCAGTGCACAAAACGACTGCTCTATTGCCGCACCAGCCGAGCCATCGCCCCGCAAGCCTGTGGGTCAGAGCTTCGCCAGGGATTGATATCCAGCCCGCCACGGCGCAAATAACGAGCAGAGACAGTCAGCCGTTCTGGCTCACAATCGCGCCAGATATCCCGATAAATTCGTTCTACACAATGCTCATGAAAATCATCGTGCTGGCGAAAGGAGATGAGGTAAAGCAGTAGCGCCTCATGGGAGAGTTGCGGGCCGCAGTAATCAATGATCACCGTCGCCCAATCGGGCTGCCCAGTCACCGGACAGCGCGAACGCAACAGGTTGCTGTAAAGACACTCCGCAACACTGTTTTTACCGGTCGATTTCAGCGGTGAATCGCCAAGCTCGTAGTTTTGGGGGTGAACCTCCAGCGCATCCAGACAGAGGCCGGGGGGCGCCGCTACCGGCAGTAAACTGTGCCAGTCGTCTGGCAGGTAGAGGCGCAGATCGATCGCGCAGCCCACTCGTGCCGACAGGTCTGCCTTGAGCAGGGCGACCAGGTCGTCCGGATGACCCAGGCGATGCTGATTCAGCGAATTCAGGTACAGCTTGAAGGATTTGGATTCAATAATATGGCTCGACGCAGCCGGAATAAAAAACTCGGCGCAGGCCACCATCGGCTTGCCACTGGCATTGAGCCAGGACAGCTCAAAGGCCGTCCAGACATCGCTGCCGTGGATCGGTGCCGTCAGCGCCAACGCATCGCGACCCGGCGCCCGGGGGATGGGGTGCAGCAAATCCGCCGAGTATTCGGTGGGATAATTGACGCTCTCCCCCAGTGGACCGTGTTTGACGCCGCTCATCGGAATTCTCCCTGTCAGGCAGCTGCGCTACTGGCGCAGGCGCGTGCCCCTGGACAACAGAAACATACAGTAGGCATAGGCCATCACCGTAAAGCCGCCGACCATCACAAACGCCGTGGCGACACCCACATCAGACACCCCGAGCACCCCATAGCGAAAGGCATTGACGATATACAGCATGGGATTGAGACGGGAGACGTCGGCCCAGAACTCCGGCAGCAGATCGATGGAATAAAACACCCCACCCAGGTAGGTCAGTGGTGTAAGGATAAAGGTCGGCACGATGGACACATCATCAAAGTTGTTGGCGAAGACGGCATTGATAAAGCCCGCCAGAGAAAACAGCACCGAACTCATCACCACAATCGCCACGGTGATCAGCGGATGTTTGATATCCAGGTCCGTAAAAAACAGCGACAGCACCGTGACAATCACCCCGACACCCAAACCCCGGGCGACACCACCGAGCACAAAGCCCCACAGAATGGTGGCATTACTCATTGGCGAAACGAGGATTTCCTCGACAAAGCGCTGGAACTTGGCGCCGAAGAAGGAGGACACCACATTGGAATAGGCATTGGTGATCACAGACATCATGATCAGCCCCGGCACCACAAACTCCATGTAGGTAAAGCCACCCATCTGCCCAATGCGCGAGCCGATCAGGGTGCCGAAGATGATAAAATAAAGCGACATGGTGATTGCCGGGGGCAGCAATGTCTGCATCCAAATTCGCAAAAACCGGCGCACTTCCTTGCGCACGATAGTGCTGAAGGCGATCCATTGTTCGGCGTATGTCATCGACTCAACCCTCTACCGCTAATTATTTGCCAGAAGCGATACAAACAGCTCCTCAAGGCGGTTGGCCTTGTTGCGCATGCTGGTGACCACTATGCCCTGCTCTCCCAACGCCGCGAACACCTCGTTGAGAGAACGTCCCTTCTCTAGCACCACTTCCAGCATTTGCTCATCGCTGCGCCGGGCCTCAAAGCCCGGGAGGCTGACTTCGGCAGGCAGTGGCTGGGCCACATCAAGAATGAAGGTTTCCCGGTGCAGCTGTTTCAGCAGCGCCTTCATGTTGGTGTTCTCCACAATTCGGCCATCATCAATAATGGCGATATTGCGGCACAGGCTCTCGGCCTCTTCCAGATAGTGGGTGGTAAGAATAATAGTGGTGCCCTCCCGATTGATTTCGGTGAGGAATTGCCACATGGAGCGGCGCAGTTCGATGTCCACACCGGCGGTGGGCTCATCCAGAATCAGCAGGCGAGGCTCGTGAACCAGCGCACGGGCAATCATCAGGCGTCGCTTCATGCCCCCTGACAGCATTCGCGAGGCATTTTTACGTTTGTCCCACAGGCCAAGCTTGCGCAGATACTTTTCAGCCCGCTCGGCCGCCAGGGCCCGTGGCAGACCGTAGTAACCGGCCTGATTGATGACAATGTCCCAAACCGATTCAAAGTTGGAGAAATTAAACTCCTGGGGCACCACGCCGATTTCGCGCTTGGCCGCCGCCAGATCGGTATCGATGGTGTGACCGAACACCGCCACCTCGCCCGCCGTCTTTTTGACCAGGGAGCAAATGATCCCGATGGTGGTCGACTTGCCGGCACCGTTGGGCCCGAGCAAGGCGAAGAAATCCCCCTCGGCCACCTGGAGGTCAATTCCCTTGAGGGCTTCAAAACCGTTGCCGTAGACCTTGCGCAATCCCGAAATTGCCAGGGCTGGAACCATAACTGGAATCCCGTAAGCTGTGAAAAAAAGGCGCCTATTTTGCCACGGCAGCGAGATCGAATACACTGCGCAGGTTTTTGACCTGCGAGGCGACCGTGCAATCTCGAATCGAATATTACCGCCAGTTAGTGACTCAACTGCAGCAGCAGTGCCTGGCCATTGTGCCGAATCATCCCGGCCACACTGAGGAGAGCAATCAGCAACTCCTGGACGATCTGCAGGCGGTGTTAGCCGACTTTGGCCACGGCCCGGACTATATCGAGCTGACGGGCCAAATTCTGCAGCGGATTATCAGTCACTACCCCGACATTACACCGGTAATGCACCGGGATTTGCTGTGGTTCTGTGGCGGCCAATGCCTGCATTATCTCGGTGACGAAGAAATGGATCGCTACCAGCTGCTGGAAGATCGCTATTTTGAAAAGGCCGCCGCCGAGCCAAATACCCGTTATCGCGACCTGCGCGCACAAATATTCGGCTTGCATTGAGACCAGCTGGGCCCGGTATCAAAACCCGGGCATAAAAAAAGCGAGCCAAAGACTCGCTATAAAATTGGAGCGGGATATCGGGTTCGAACCGACGACCTGTACCTTGGCAAGGTACCGCTCTACCAACTGAGCTAATCCCGCAAATCAGGTGTTAACCTGGCGCCGAGCTGAACACCAGCAAGGCAAAATAAATGGCGTCCCCTAGGGGACTCGAACCCCTGTTACTGCCGTGAAAGGGCAGTGTCCTAGGCCACTAGACGAAGGGGACGCCGCAAGTCTTTCAGCGCGCCTTACCTGCTCACCCCGAAAGAGGCGGCAATTTTAGAGGCACTCCCCCAGCCCGTCAAGAGCACTTTTCAGGAGCTTTACTGAAAATACGTTGAAGCCAATGGCTTCTCTTCCCGCGCGCTCAAGGCAATACCTTCAGCGCAAAATTAAATGGCGTCCCCTAGGGGACTCGAACCCCTGTTACTGCCGTGAAAGGGCAGTGTCCTAGGCCACTAGACGAAGGGGACGCCGCAAACCTCTCAAGCTACGAGCCTTGGATGCTTGAAAGTGGCGCGAATTTTAGGGAGCCATCCCAGCCCCGTCAAGCGCGATTTGCATATTCGGGCAAAAAAACTGTCACAGAAAATTTCCTCGACAAATGAAGCGCTTAAGTACAACGAAAGATCATTCCTTCCGGTCGAGGGTTAAAGACAGCGAGTTAATACAGTATCGCAGGCCGGTTGGCGCGGGGCCGTCGCCAAAAACGTGGCCGAGATGGGCGTCACAGCGGGCACAGACTACCTCTTCGCGCACCATGCCATGGCTGGTGTCCCGATTCACCCCCAGTGCTTGCTCGTCGGCAGGGGCATAAAAGCTCGGCCAGCCCGAGCCCGAATCGTACTTGGTGCTGGATTCAAAGAGCGCCTCGCCGCAGCAGCGGCAACGATAAACCCCCTCGCCTTTCTCCTGATAATACTCGCCGGTAAAAGGCCGCTCGGTGCCCTTCTTGCGGCACACCTGGAAAACGTCCTCGGGCAATTCGGCGCGCCACTGGGCGTCCGTCTTTTCTATTTTTTCCATAGACTCCTCCACTTAGGGCCGTCTGAGGCCGTATAATCGCAGCAAGCTTAACCATTGGCCCCGGCCGGTCAAGCTATTCGATTCACCCCAAGAATCTGGTTGCTACCAGATAAGATGAGCAGCATGGACCGTTATTACAAATCGAAAAAACTGAGCAACGTGTGTTACGACATTCGCGGTCCCGTGTTGCAGCGAGCGAACGAGCTCGAAGAAGAAGGTTACCGGATTCTCAAACTCAACATCGGTAACCCGGCGCCCTTTGGCTTTAACGCGCCGGACGAAATCATTCAGGATGTCATCCGCATGCTGCCCGAGAGCGAGGGCTACAGCGACTCAAAGGGACTGTACTCCGCCCGCAAAGCGGTCATGCAGGAGTGCCAGAAAATCGGCATTCCCAACGTCGAAGTCGGCGATATTTATTTGGGCAACGGTGCCAGCGAGCTGATTACCATGGCGACCCAGGCCCTGCTCAACATTGGTGATGAGGTGCTGATTCCCGCCCCGGATTACCCGTTGTGGACGGCGGTGGTATCCCTGTCTGGCGCCAAACCCGTGCATTACCTTTGTGACGAGGACAACGGCTGGCAGCCCTCGGTGGAGGATATTGAAAGCAAAATCACCGCCAATACCCGGGCGATCGTCATCATCAACCCAAACAACCCAACTGGCGCGGTTTACAGCCGGGAAATGCTCGAACAGCTGGTCGCCATCGCGGAAAAGTACAAACTGGTGATATTTGCTGACGAGATCTACAGCAAGATTCTCTACGACGATGCTGTCCACATTCCCTTGGGCAGCATCTCGCAAAACGTCCTGTGCCTGACCTTTAACGGGCTGTCGAAAGCCTACCGCCTGGCGGGCTTTCGCAGTGGCTGGCTGATTGTCTCTGGCGCCAAGGACGAAGCCAAAGACTACATTGAAGGGTTGAATATCCTGTCGTCGATGCGGCTGTGCGCCAATGTGCCCGCCCAGCACGCCATTCAAACTGCCCTCGGTGGTTACCAGAGCATCAACGAACTGATTCTGCCCGGTGGTCGCCTGCTTGAGCAGCGCGATATCGCCTACCGGATGCTCAATGATATTCCCGGGGTAAGCTGCACCAAACCCGAGGGTGCCATCTACATGTTCCCCAGGCTCGACCCTGCGGTTTACCCCGTGGTAAACGATGAGCAGTTGGTACTAGACCTGTTGAATCAAGAGCGAATTTTGCTGGTACAGGGGCGCGGCTTTAACTGGCACAAACCCGACCACTTGCGCATTGTCTTTCTGCCCAACAAAGTCGATCTCACCGACGCCCTCAACCGCTTCGCCAACTTCCTCGACGGCTATCGCAAAGTGCTGACCCGCCGGGCCAGTGCCGCCTCCTGAGCAATTCCGCTGTCGCTAGTCCGGGCAGCGGAAATGCAGTACCTTCAGCCCCCGCTCCGGATCCCGCTCTGGAAAATCGGCTCGCCCCGCAACTGGCCCCATATAGTGGGCGACGGGAAACTGCTCGGCCATGGCATCGATCAAAAACTGCCCAGACAGGTAAGGTGCATTCAGGCATAGCATCAAATCGGCCCCCGGAGATACCATCGATGCCAAGCGACCCAGCAGCTTGGGATATTGGCGGCGGGCATCAAAACTGCCCTTCTGCTGGGACGGCGGATCACACACCACCACATCGAAGGGTCCCAGGCGCGACAAGCGACCCCAGGATTTGAAGATATCCCAGCTGGCAAACCGCAATTGGCAATCACCATGGTCGAGGTTGTTGAGGGCGTGATTTTTCTGGCCCTGACGCAATGCCGCCTTGCTCATATCGACATTGATCACCTCCGCCGCCCCTGCCCTGGCTGCCGCCACGGAGAAAGCACAGGTGTAGGCAAACAGATTGAGCACGCGGCGCCCTTTAACGCGCTCACACAGCCAGGCTCGCTGGGGCGCCATGTCCATAAAGTAACCAATGTTTTGTCGACCGGAAAATTGCAGAGCAAAGCGCGCCCCACTCTCGAAGGCAAAACCCTCTTCCGGAATTTCTCCTTTTAAACAATAGCTTACTACAGGCTTTTCATATCTATTCTGAACAATAATTGCCTCACATTGGGGGCCCATAACGCGACTAAGCTGCGCAGCAAAGACCCGCCAGAACGCCTCTGGTGGCGGTCGGTAACAAACCACCCAAAGTACCGGCGCAAAGTAATCGACCGTAAGCCACTCCAAGCCCGCAAAGCACTGACCGCGGCCATGAAACAGGCGCAGACCATCGACCTGATTGGCAATTCGCTGGGGCCAGCGGTGAATATCCGCCAGCAGCGCGGTCTCCACCGCACTCGCGGCAACCGAATCTCGCGTTGGGCCAAGCCCCTCAGCCATCTGCCAGCCCCACCCGATACATCACCGCGTCCCGATAACCAGTAATGACCGGCACGTAGCCCCGCCACGCTTGATCCAGGGCGGCGTCATTGCTGTCTACCAGCAGCGGCCTGCCGTTAAGTTCGGTGAGCTTGCGTTTACTGGCCACAATGATGAAATTTTCTCGACCAATACGCCGGATCAGCTCTGGAGTGAGTTGCTGGTTGCCCCGGCCCAATATATGCCCCTGACCGGCGATCAGGGTGATAACCACTTTTACCGGGCCGGGATGACTATCAAGCAAGGCCGTGATTTGCGCCGCACTAAGGTCCCGGCCACGCCACTGCCCTGCCAACATGGCATCAAACCCCAATAGGGTTTTCTCTAGCCCCCAGGCATCAGCTAAAAACGCCGTGGTGCTGCCAGGGCCAAGAAGATACAAGGTCTGGTCGTCGAGCTCTTCCTGCAGGTAGTCTGCGATATCGGCCAGCACCAGCTCTTCAGACTCGCGCCCACCAATTTTGACGTTTTGTAAAAATCCGCCAATGGCGGGCACCAGCAGCTCTCCATAGTGGGCAGAACGCACCTGCCCCTGACTCAACCCGGCCTCATCAATGTCACGCACCTCCCGTGGCGCAATTTCTACCAGCGCGCCGCGGATAAGCGAAACCACGATCTCCGCCGCCGACTCCGGGCTCACCGCGTACACGCCGGAATGCATCTTCACCCCCGCCGGCAGCCCCAATACCGGATACTTGTCGCCAACCGCCTGATAGATGTCCCGGGCCGTGCCGTCGCCACCAACAAACAGAATCAGATCGACGCCGTGAGTTTTCAGTGCCCTGGCTGCGTTCCGAGTATCTTCACCAGCACTCCGATCACGCTCTGCACTGTGCCCAATGGCAGAAAAGGCGAGCCCCGCTTCTGTCGCACAGTTCTCCGCCATCACCCCCTGATACCCCAATACTTCAATGTCCAACGCGGTGGCTGCCAATATTTGCAAACAGCGCAGCGCGCGAGCGTGGGCGCGGCTGTGAGCGTCTGCCGCGCCCTGCCCCGCAATCGCGTCGCTGCCTTTCAAACCCAAAGGCCCGCCGCTGCCGGCGTAGGGGTTGATGATTAAACCCAGCGTAAACAAGCCATTCTCCTGATCATAAATTTGCTGCAATCATTGGCCGGTCAAGGCCTTGAACAGGGCCCTGTCTGCCGCTGAAGCGGTTTTACCACCGATCAAGGTCGCCGTATTGAGTTCCCGCCGACGAGGGTAGGTTTTGCGCAGGCGATCAAAGGCAGCAGCTGGCTCTGGCTCAGCAAGACCTTGCCGAAACCGCTGATCGTCACTGCAAATGTCGTAGACCTGAGCAATGCCACTGCGAATTTTCTCGGCCACGGTGTGGCCTTGCAGCGCAATACCCACACCCTGCTGCAGATCAGGCGGTGGCGCTGGCGGCACAAACGCCACCCCAAGATGCCTGGCCAGGGCGGCCGCCACCTGATGCAGGCCCTTAAGCTTGCCATCTGCGCTGTAGCCAGCAATATGTGGCGTGGCCAGCAAGCATTGCCCCGCCAGCACCGGATCCACCCGGGGCTCATTCTCCCAGACGTCCAGGACCAGCTGGATGTCTGGGCGCTTCGCATTCAAGCTCAGCAGGTCCTGAGTCGCGAGGGCCTCGCCCCGGCCCGCATTCAAAATCACCGCGCGGGCCGGCAGCGCCGCCAGCCAATGGCTGTCCAGTAAATGCCGCGTAGGAAAAGGGCCCGTTGTCGTCAGGGGTGTATGCAGACACAGCACGCGGCAGCGTTTTAGTGCATCGAGGGGCCGAAGAATGGGATGAACCGCTGGATCGAGAAACGGGTCATAGGCGTCACAGCCAATGCCCAGCCCTTGCAATCTTGTCGCTAGCCGGCGGCCCACATTACCGAGACCGACAATTCCCACCCGGGCGCCCTGTAACAGGTCCTCCAGCAGGCCAGGGGGATTGGCCAGCGCGCTGAGCACGTAATCCACCACCGAATCCGCGTTGGAGCCCGGAGCGCTGCAGAAGGCAATACCCCGCTCGCGCAAAAAGGCGGTGTCGAGGTGATCGGTTCCGATGGTGCAGGTACCGACAAAACCAACCCCACTGCCGGCCAGCAGCTCCCGATTGACCTGGGTCACCGAGCGCACAATCAACGCTTGGGCACCAACCAGTTGCGCCGATGTCACGCTGCGGCCCGCAACCAACTCAACGTCACCGAACTGACCGAGACAGGCCTCGGCTCCGAGGATGTTTTCGTCGGCGATGATTTTCACGCTGCCCGCCCCCCATTGGCCGGTTTAAACAGCGGAGAGAATCGCTGCTGAAGGTTATCAATATAGTCCGCTGGCATGCCGATCTGCTCAAGACACTCAGCCAACCGCGGCGGGAAGAATGGCTCCAGGCGATAGGCCTCCAGCTCGCCCAATCTCGGCGCGTCGGCCCGCAGCCGACACAATTGCCGAAATAAGAATGCCTCGTCTTTTTGCGCCTCAAGTCGCGCTGCCACCCCGGCCGCACCGCGCAGCGGCATCACCGAAATCTCATTTAGATTAGAAAATACTGACTCTAATGAATTGTATTTATTAATTATTTTCAAAGCTGCAACCTTACCAACACCCTGAACACCGGGGATGTTATCAGACCGGTCGCCGGCCAGTGCCAGAAAATCTGCCAAGTGCTCTGGCGCCAGCCCCTGACGCGCCTGCCAACGCTGGCGGCTGATTGGCGCACTGCGACCGTCCCACCACAGATCGTCGGCAGCCAATAGCAATTGACCAAGATCTTTGTCGCCACTCACCACCGTGAGCGGCAGCTGCGCCTCACGGGCCACCGCCGCGCCAGCGGCCAGCAGATCGTCGGCTTCAAACAGATGATTTGCCGCACAGGGAAAACCCAGCGCCTGGCCGATGCTACGGCAAGCGGCAAGCTGGCGCGCCAGGTCCGCGTCTGGTAGCGCCCGATTGTCTTTGTAGAGTGGATACAACTGCTCTCGCCAACCCCTTCCCAGACTTTCATCGAAGGCGAGCAGCGCGTAGTGAGCTACCGACTTTTCACTCTCACCGCCCGTTGGGGTTTCGCATATCGACATACGAAACGACAGCAAAAAACGGAGAAACCCGGCTACTGCGCCAAAGCGTTGGGCAAACTCGGCATCCCCGCTAATCAGCCCCGGGGGCTGTCCTGCAAAATAGGCCCGGAAGATGAAAATCGAGGCATCAATCGCAAAGAAGCGCGGCTCAAGTGGGCGTCCTGGCAGCGGGTGTTGTCTCAACACAGATCACCGAGCTGGAAGGCCTTCGCACATAAGGGCCGATAAGACCGACCAGCGGCCGCTGCCAGCGCCTCTCGAAAAGCAGCCGCACGGGGTGGTAAGCCAACGCGGATTAACTGCTGCACCATCTGCCAGACGGCCAGCTTGAACGGAAAAGCGTCAAAATCCGGGTTACCATCCAGATTATCTACGCTGACCTGAAAGGTCAGCCCGGCGGCATCGCTAAACAGCCACTCCAACGCCTGGGGCCGGGCTTCAACTCGCTCAAAAGCCCGTTGGGTATCGCTGTCCCGACCATCAGGACTGTACCAGTAGCCGTAGTCGTCCTCGGCCCGGCGGTGACAACCGGCAATGCACCAGTGGGCCACCTCATGAAGGGCGCTGGCGACATAATCATGGCGAAAAATTACCCGGTGAGCTTGCCCAGGCTCGCGACTCGCTTGATAAAACGGCTCTTCGCCACCAGCAACGAGCCGGGTATTGAAGTCGTCAGAGAACAGCTGGTCGAATATCGCGCAGACCGACTCGCTGGTCATTGCCGGGGGCGCGTCAATTACCCTTGGGGCCAGCTCCCACTGCGGCAAAGCCTCAGACATTGAAACGCAGCCCCTCTTCGCTAGCCGGTTCTGCAGACCGATGGGCTGGGTGTTCACGCAGCCAGGCCAGGTAATCAGCCGACAGATGGGCTTCACCAGCCAACAGGTGATTCAGGTAGTTGCTCTCCGGCAATAGCGCATTGTTGATAAATGCGGGGTTAGCCACATAGACCCAAGCCGCCACCGGCCCCTCATCAGTGAGCAGCACCATTCGCTCCCGGCTGTAGCGGACCGGCGTTCCCTCAAAAACATCCATCGCCGCCAGCGCCCGGACTTCAGCAAGTTGGTAAAGCACTCCCTCAACACAGCGGCCGCTGGCCGGAACAATGTTGGCATAGGCAACGGTTGGGCGGCTGTGGGACTGCTTATTGAACCTCAGCGCATACCCCGGCAAGCGCCCGGCAAGCGCCCGGTCATAGACGAGCCCACGGGCCTGCATGCGAGCCGGATTCATATTGGAGCCATAGGCGAAGTAATACGCAGACATAGAGAAAAATGATCTAAGGCTTGGCAAAGCTAACAACAAGGAGTAATTTTATCAGAAAGGGACTGTGTTGCGGTTCCGTCGCAACGCCCGATACGTGAGGAAGAAGTTATGGCTCCACGTAACACCGGCACGTCTTCATCAGCGACCATTCTCCCCTTTCCCCGGCGCGCTCAGCGCCCCGACAACCGCAGAATCCTGCGGATTATTCCAGACCTTGAAGGCAACTGCCTTCTCTACAGTCATCACGCTCTGTCGACGGAAAAGCTGTTTGCCATCAAAATTTTGGCCTGGGCTCAGCTGGCCGATCAACGCTTTGTTGCGCTGGTGCCCTGGCTAACCGGTGTTGCCAAATGCACCGATCTGCAAAACCCCCAGGATGGTCAGTCCCAGGGGTATTACGCGCCCGCGCCGCAGCGCACCTTCTCCGAGATTCCGCCCCAGTATCGAGCGGCCCTTGAGGCTATGCCGGCCAACAGCGACAGCAACGGACTGGTTCAGGAATTTGCCGACCTGGTCGGCACCCACGCGGCGATGATCACCGGCGAAGAACAGTCTTTTGCCCTGGAGCCGGTGGTGAGCTGGCGCCTTTATGGCGATGGTCGGCTGGAAGCGATGATCGCCGATACCGATAAGGCCACCCAATTCCCGATTTTGTCCGGTGATCCCTGTCTCTACTCCGCCCAGCAGAGCGGCAACTTTCGCTATTTCTTCCAGTATCACATCGCGAATCAAATCAAAGCCGGCGGCCAGATCGCAACCCGGGCCTTACAGCAATTGCTGAGCTGAGCGCGGCCACCCGTTCGCGCCAACTAGGCTTTTTGGAGGAGGTAGCGAAAGCGCGTGGCGTCGCTCTCCTGATGAACCAGGGTGTGACCAAGAAAGTGGCAAAACTTGGGGATATCTCGCTGGGTTGCCGGGTCAGTGGCAATCACTTCGAGCACCTCCCCCACGGCAATATCCCGCATCTTTGCATGCAACAGCATCACCGGTTCAGGGCAGAACAGACCACTGGTATCTAGGGTGTCAGTCACTTCTGGTAAAGGGGCTTCGCTCATCTTCCACGCAATCTCTGTCTCTTTTGCTGCATCGCTCACGGGTGGCGCGGCAACACCGTCCAACTCTCACTGGTCGGGCAAAATGCGATGACCGCCCTACCGGCTTCCAGAGCCTGGCGAAGCTGGAGGCGTTTTTCCTCCTGACTGCACTCCACCTCGCCGTAATCCGTGCCATCCCGGCTAACCAGCTCGTCCAGCATCCCCTCAAGCGCCTCGGGGCTTAGCTTTTGCCAGGGAATTTCCAGGAAGTCATCACTGCTCATGAACGGGCTTACCAAATTTCAGGGTCATGCGATCGCTTTCGCCAATCGCGAGATAGTGTTCGCGTTGCTCATCCCCCAGGCGCAGCCGTGGCGGCAAGGTCCACACCCCAGCGGGGTGATCGTGGTCGTCTTTTGGGTTGGCATTCAGTTCGCTCTCATCGAGCAACAAAAAGCCAGCGGCCTCGGCCAGGGCAATGACCTTCTCCTCGGTGACATAACCCGACTCGATCATTTTCTGCAGGGAGGTACCGGGGCTGGCCCGGTGCTCCACCACGCCAAAAATGCCACCGGGTTTGAGCGCGGCAAATGCGCTGTCAAACACCGTCTGGGCGGTGCCTGCCTTCAACCAGTTGTGGACGTTGCGGAAGGTAAGCACCTTGTCTGCCGATCCGGGCGGCGCAATGGTTATCGCTTCCGGCGGCTCCAGGCTGGTCACGGTTACCTGCGAGTAAACCTCCAGGTGGGTCGCAAGGGTATTTTCGTAGGCCTGCCGGGATCGACGAAAGAACTCCACCTTGCTGTCCGGGCGAAAATGCGCCGCGTAAAGCTTGCCGCAATCCTTGAGCACTGGCGCTAAAATTTCGCTATACCAGCCGCCGCCGGGCCAGATCTCTACCACCACATCACAGGGCTGCACCGAGAAAAACGTGAGTGTTTCCAGGGGATGGCGATAGCGGTCGCGCTGCCGATTCTCAGCGCTGCGATGGGGTGCTTCCAGCACACCGTCCCAGGATAACTGCTGCCCCAGTGGCTCGGTGGCACTGAGGTGCCCCACTGGCAACAGCGCAATCAGGCTCCAAACCCAAAACCGTACCGGCATTAATTCTCTCCTCGCTGATTGTTGAGAAACGCCCTGACACTATCGACCTTTTCCACCATGGACTGGGGCCGGTCTACACGGGTGCCGATCTTCAGGGTACTGGAGATACGGCCCGCCCCCATTTCATGGATCCGCCAATGGCAGCGTTTCACCACATCCATGACCTGATCCCATTCTCCTTCAATATTGGTGCCGAACGCGTGAAGGGTGTGCGTGAGCCCCATGTCCGCAATAATCTCCTGGCACTCGGCAATGTACGGTGTAAGCGACGTGTTGCCCACCATCGGGATAAGGCAGAAATCGACAATGACTTTCATATATTGGCCCCGAACGCGTTACTTGGGTTGGCACCGGCGCTGCGACGGCAACCGCTTTGAGACTATACTAGACAACCGCCGACGACGCTCGATGCGCTGCGCAGTTCAGCCCCGTCACCGGCCAAACCAATGATAATACGGGCAGCGAGGTTTCCCTTGAACAGCACTTTAGTTTTCACCTTTATCGGTGCCGACCGGCCGGGCCTGATCGAGCGCCTTGCCGACGTTGTCGGTCAGCACGGCGGCAATTGGCTGGAAAGCCGCATGGTCCAGCTGGCCGGGCAATTTGCCGGCATCGCCCGAGTAGAACTGGCGACAGAAAAGGTCGATTCGCTCAGCACGGCGCTGAACGCCCTAGGCAGTAGCGGCCTGGTTGTTCACCTGCAGCCGGGCAGCCACTCTCAAACCAGCGCCCCGGAAACCCTGTCGCTGCATGTGCTCGGTCCCGATCGCCAGGGCATCGTGCGCGAAATCAGCCGCGCGCTGGTCCAGCGCAATATCAATGTTCGGGAAATGAGCTCCAATGTCACCAGCGCGCCAATGAGCGGTGAACCCCTGTTTGAAGCGCACATTACCATCGAAGTGCCCCAACGGGCTGAACTCGATGATTTGTTCGATCAGTTGGATGATATCGCCGAAAAACTGGACATTGATATCGACGCGGTCTCCTGACGGGCAGGCCCTGGCACGCCTGACCGGCAGAAACTGGTAATTAGAGCGGCTGCTCTGGAAGCGCGCCCACTTGGGGCCGTCGCTAGCGCAGCAGCTTAATCACAGTGACCAGTGCCGCAGCGGCCAGGGCAATCACGGCAACCCCCAACAGGCAAACGACAAAATACTGAGCGACTTCCTGCCAGGGAATATCAAAACTCCAGATCGCTGATGACACCAGCATCAATGTGGCCAACACAGCCAGAACAGGTGTGCGATAGCGTTTAAACACCGCAAAGTAATGCTTCATGATTCCCCTGATTTGTGCGGCCAGCTCAGCCGCGTTCAGCTCAAGCTGTCTTCTTTAATCCACTCACAACGCAGATGGCCACCCGCCTCTCCCGGCCGATGAATGCCCGCCTCTGGCTGCCACAAAAAAGTGTGGCTGCCACTGAAAGCGGTTTGCAGGTGAACGGTGGCCGTTGCCCAATACATTTTGTCCAGCAAGCTTTCAAACTGTTTGATCCAGTTGCTCCATTCGTGTTCCACCCCTTTATAGGAACTACCGAAATGGATCACATCGGTTTGGCAGGAACCGAGGTCAACCGCCTGCTGCGGCGCGGAGAACATTTCACGGCACAGCAAGGGCCAGTCTTCAACGCTGGGAAGATGGGCCATTGCGCCCCGATTGATCGCCCGACGACTGTCGATATCAACGCTGTCGTCCAGGTAAATCATGTCGGTGATGCACCCGTAAACCACTGATTCGTTTGCCATTGGCCGATGTTCCCCCCGATTGCAATCGCAGCAGTTTACAAAAGCCTCGGAGCCACAACCAGCGCTATTCAGCGTTGTGACAAACGCGACTCTTTCAAACTCAGCGCCGACACGGCCACAGCGACCCCGGCAACCCCCGCCGCGGCAATGAAGCAGGTGTACGGGTCAATATCCCAAAGCCAACCGCTCAGCGCAGCACCACTGGCACCGCCAGCGCCAAAACTCAGGCCGCTGTACAGCGCCATGCCCTGCCCGTGGTGGCCGGGAAACAAGTGGCGGATCACCTCTATGCCCGCCGCATGGAAGCTGCCGAAGCTGGCGGCATGGAGGCACTGGGCGATAATCAGCAGGGGCAATACATCGACAAAACTGGCGATCATCCACCAGCGCAATGCCGACAACAGCAGGCTGACGAGAATAATCTGACGCAGGGAAAACCGCGCCATCAACCAGTGCATCACCAGGAAAAGCAGCACCTCTGCCACTACGCCAAGGGACCATAGCGCGCCGGTCATCGCCTTGGAGTAGCCCCTATCCTCAAGGAAAATACTGAAAAAGGTGTAGTACGGCCCGTGGGACACCTGCAAGAGAAAGCACACGGCAAAAAAGGCCATTACCGCCGGTTTCTTCAGAATACTCAGCAAACTGCCCCGCTCATGCGATGATGGCCGATTCCCCTTGCCTTCGGAAACCAGCAGACTGGCCAGCCAGATCGCGCTGAGCAGTAAGGTGATCAAGTACAGCAAGTGCACGATCGGGTGGCGATCCAACCACCAGCCCACTCCCATCACTGCACAGATAAAACCGATTGAGCCCCACACCCGAATCTGGCTGTAGCGGGTATAGCGACCGCTGAGATGACTGAGGGTCAAGACATCAAACTGGGCCAGTACGGCGTTCCAGAAAAAGCTGTACGTCACCACCACCACGGCCAGCCACCAGAAACTTTCGCCCAGGTAGACCCCGGCAAAGGCGATCACCGCCATGAGCGAACCGCCCCGGATCACCCGAGTCCGCTGATCAAAATGATCCGCCAACCAGCCCCACAAACTGGGGGCCAGTATTTTAGTGGCCATCAGCAACGCCGCCAGAATTCCAATTTCGGCGGAGTTAAACCCAAGGGACTTCAGATACAGCGACCAATATGGCAGCCAGGTGCCAAGCAGGGCGAAATAAAAAAAATAAAACCCGGACAGACGCCAGTAAGGGAGCCCTGAAATCATTTCAGGGCTTGGCGGCGGGGATTACCGGTGTGGAGCAGGCTACGGCGCCATTCTGCGCGCGATTTCGCAGGTAATGGTCCATCAGCACAATGGCGACCATCGCTTCAGCAATCGGCACCGCGCGGATGCCCACGCAGGGGTCATGGCGGCCCGTGGTGATAACATCAACCGGGTTGCCATCAACATCAATGGTCTGTCCCGGGATCAAAATGCTGGAGGTCGGTTTGAGGGCAATGTGGGCCACCAGGTCCTGGCCGCTGGAAATGCCGCCAAGAATGCCGCCGGCGTTATTGGATGTGAAGCCCTCAGGGGTCAGCTCGTCCCGATGGTCACTGCCTCGGGCCGTCACGCAATCAAAGCCGGCGCCAATCTCCACCCCTTTCACGGCATTGATGCCCATCAGCGCCTGGGCAATATCGGCATCCAAGCGGTCGAATACCGGCTCGCCCAGCCCCACCGGCATCCCGGTGGCAACAACGGACAACCGGGCGCCAATGGAATCGCCGGATTTGCGCAGGGCTTGCATGAAGGTTTCCATCTCGCCGATTTTGTCTGGGTCGGGACAGAAAAAGGGGTTGGTCTCAACCACATCCCAATCCACTTTCTCCGCTTTAATCGGCCCCAATTGAGATAGGTAACCGCGAATTTGCAGCCCCAGCGTCTCGGCCAAAAACTTTTTCGCAATCGCACCAGCAGCAACGCGCATGGCCGTCTCGCGGGCCGAAGAGCGGCCGCCGCCCCGGTAATCCCGAGTGCCGTATTTTTGCTGGTAGCTGTAATCGGCGTGCATTGGCCGAAAACGGTCTTTGATCTTACTGTAGTCCTTGGAGCGCTGATCGGTGTTTTCAATCAACAAACCGATGGCAGTACCGGTGGTTTGGCCCTCAAACACGCCGGATAAAATTTTGACCTGATCCTCTTCCCGGCGTTGGGTGGTGTAGCGCGACGTACCCGGCTTGCGGCGGTCCAAGTCAACCTGCAAATCGGATTCACTGAGAGCCAACCCCGGCGGGCACCCGTCAATAATTGCACCCAGTGCGGGACCGTGACTCTCGCCAAAGGTGGTAACGGTGAACAATTTGCCGATGGTGTTTCCAGACATAGTCGCTTCCGATCAGTGCGCATAGCGGGCGCTTCATAAAGTAAGGCGGGGATTATACGGCAAAGGCGCCGCTTAGTCAGAGCCGCCAGCGACAGTGAAGGCATTGGCGTAGGCCAACAACTGCGGACGGTCAATCACGAACACCCCGTGCCCGCCCCGTTCAAACTCCACCCAGGTAAAGGGCACCTCGGGAAAGGCCGCATCCAGCGCCACACAGCTGTTGCCAACCTCCACCACCAGCAGGCCATCGTCTGTCAGCAGCGACGCGGCTTCTTGCAAAATGCGCCGGGTGATACTCAGGCCATCCCGCCCAGCGGCCAAACCCAACACGGGCTCCCGGCGGTATTCTTCGGGCATGTCGGCAAGGTCTTCTTCATCGACATAAGGTGGGTTACTGACAATGAGCTCGTAGCGCTCCCCGGCCAGCGCGCCAAACAGGTCCGATTGCACCACGTTCACCCGGTGGTGCAGTTCATGGCGCGCCACATTGATCTGGGCCACGTTGCAGGCGTCCTCGGAGATATCCGCCAAGTCGACCACCGCGTCCTCAAAGGCATAGGCGCAGGCAATACCAATACAGCCACTACCGGTGCATAAATCCAGAATGCGGCGAGGGAATACGCCACCCAACCAGGGCTCAAAGCCCTTCTCTATCAACTCGGCAATTGGCGAGCGGGGGACCAGCACCCGCTCATCAACATAAAAGCTCAGGCCGGCAAACCAGGCCTCTTTGGTCAGGTAGGCCGCAGGCAGACGTTCACTGACTCGCCGGGCAAACAGATTGAGCACCGTGTCTTTCTCAGCGTCTGTTAGTCGGGCATCCAGTAATTCAGGTGGGCTGTTTATCGGAATGCTCAGGGCGTGCGCCAGCAACACCATCGCCTCATCGTAAGCGTTATCGCAGCCATGCCCAAAGAACAGTCCGGCCCGACCAAACTCACTCATACCCCACCGGAGATAATCTCGCAGGGTGTGCAGAGACTGTTTCAATTCGGTGTATTCGCTCACGACGGTCATCCTGAAAAAAACCGGTATTTTACACGGCTGGCCACACCTTCGCAGCGCGAAATACCGAGCCCGCCATTGAAGTTAACAGGGGGGCACGATTTTGATACCATCCTGCCCTCCTTCACCGCTACGGAACAAACATTGTGAAAAAAGCGTTTGCAGACATTATCAAAGAGATCGGTGAAGACCCCTCCCGGGACGGCCTGCTGGATACGCCCGAGCGCGCGGCTAAGGCCTTCGAGTTTCTTACCGAAGGATACCGGCGCAGCATTGATGACGTTGTGAATGGCGCGCTGTTCGAGTCGGACTGCAATGAAATGGTGGTGGTCTCAGACATCGAGCTGTATTCCTTGTGCGAACACCACCTGCTGCCCTTCATCGGCAAATGTCATGTGGCCTATATCCCCAATGGCAAAGTGCTCGGCCTGTCCAAAGTGGCGCGCATCGTCGACCTGTATGCTCGCCGTCTGCAGATTCAGGAAGGTCTGACCACCCAGATTGCCAACACCATCATGGAGGTCACCAAATCTGACGGTGTGGGTGTGATCATTGAAGCGCGCCATATGTGCATGATGATGCGTGGCGTGGAGAAGCAGAACTCGGTGATGCGCACCAGTGCCATGCTGGGCGTATTCAAAGACAACCAGGCCACCCGCAGCGAATTCCTGTCGCTGATTGGCAAGTAAAGCCTGGCCGGTGATCAATACCGCCGACGATGGCGAAGAATTCGTCAACACAGAAATAGCATGCGCGCCCAACCTTTCACCGGGGCGCGCTACCACAACAAACCCCATCAGCGCTGCGCACAACTTACTCTCCCGTACACTGCACTAGCGCTGTCGGCAAAAGGCCGCAATCTGAGTCGCCAGTTCCTCTGTCATCTCCCCTTCCATATGACAGTGGTGGTCGCCATCAACAGGCACCACCTCAATCCCCTCGTGCAAGGTTATCGGCAGTGATACCAACCGCGGACCGAGACCCCGGCTCGCTGCGAACACCCGGGTGGGCACGGTAATGGCGTCTACCACCGCTTGCCACTGGCTCTTTACCAGTTTGACTGGAGAGGCAAGTGCCAGGCGGCGGTCACTGCGCCAATAGCGCTGACCATCGGATCTGAGCTCGGTGTTGCGCTCAACCAGCCGGCGGGCTGCCTGGTCTGACATCAACCCTTTTTTCATCCGCGCTGCCACCAGTCGCTCAAGATCCCCGCAGGGCGACCCGCCCTTTGGCGGCACCGCGAAATCGACAATATGGCGACGCAATTGTTCGGGTAAGTCATCGCCGCTGGCCGCATCGGCGACAAAACCATCCAGGCAGATGAGATGCGAAAACTGATCTGGCAGCGTCGCGGCCAACAGACTGGCCACAATCGCCCCACGGCTGTGACCCAGTAATATCAGTTGTTCGGCGGAAAAATCCTGGCGGAGTTGCTGAGTGACCTGAGCGAGACCGCGAAGGTCCTCCCAGATGCCATAGCTGCCTGACGGGGGCTTGTGGTCACTCAGGCCGTGGCCATGGAGATCCAGGGCAATAAAGGGGTGTTTTTGCAGCGCGGACGCTGCGGCGAGGCTGTCGAAGCTGGCTGCATTATCCATCCAACCGTGCAACGCGAGGATGGGCTGGCCATGCCCCGGCCAATACTTGCCCCGAAGGGTCAAACCGTCGGCGACAAACTCAACCTCCTGGGCGGTGGTCCTTTCGTCAACGGCCATTGTGGTCATAATTAGGGAAGTGGCGAAGCCATTTCAGCTCTGCGGTACCGGCGGCAATGACCTCGGCTTGCAGCAGGGCCATACTGGCGGGTTGCAAACCCCAGTAGCTCGCCGGAGCGCCCTGGTGCCATTGCCCCACCGCATTGCTCAACAGCGGGTTGTGACCCACCAGGATCAGGCGCTCACCAGAGAAAGTCTCCAGCAGGGTTTCCAGCTCATTGAGGGAAGCGTCGGGGCTGAGAGAGGCAATGCTGCGACGCCGAACACGCCAGTCTGCACTGACAATATCGGCGGTTTGCTGGGCTCGCCGATAAGGGCTCACCCATACCTGATCAGGCTGCCAGCCTTCGGCCGCCAGCCAATCCCGCGCCGCTGCCACTTGCACTTCTCCACGAGAAGTGAGCTGACGCTCCATGTCTGACTTGGCATCCCAGGAAGCCTCACCATGACGGATCAAAAGTACTTCCATAACAGCCTGGCTTACCTTGTTGCGAATTCAACATCCCGATTTTGCTCGGACCACATCATGCCGCCGATCACCTCATCGACAGTACGACCGTTGTACACGATATCGTAAAGGCCGTTGACCAGTGGCATGTAGATGCCCAGCTGGTCTGACTGCTCCTTCATTAACTTCAGGGTGTTAATCCCCTCGGCGACCTGACCCAAGCTGGCAACAGCATCTTCGATCGTCTTGCCCTTGCCGAGTTCATAGCCTACCCGATAGTTGCGGCTCAAAGGCGATGTACAGGTCACAAAAAGATCGCCAACACCAGCCAGACCCAAGAAGGTCATAGGGTCGGCGCCCTTGTGCACCGCATAACGACTCATTTCAGCCAGCGCACGGGTAATCAACATACTGATGGTGTTGTGTCCGCAATCCATCGACGCCGCCATGCCGGCAGTAATGGCATAAACGTTCTTCAGCGCGCCCGCGAGTTCCACACCGTACATATCACTGCCAGCATAAACCCGAAAATAGCCGCACTGCAGCAGGCTTTGCACGGCTTTTGACACACTGGGATCAGAACTGGCGATAACCGTGCCAGTAATCATTCTGGAGGCCAGCTCCTTCGCCAGATTGGGCCCGCTCATCACACCAATAGGGTGCCCGGGAAGTTCTTCCTCCAGTACCTGGCTCATTAATTTGTTGCTTTCCAGCTCGATGCCTTTGGTGGTACTGACCACGATCGCGCCTGGCTCAATCACCTCAGCTAACTGTTTGGCCACGCTGCGACAGGGCTTGCTGGGCACCGACATAAACACGACCTGGCAGCCGGCAACCGCCTCAGCCAGATCGGCGCTGGCCCGCAGGGCCGAATTCAGGGCAATGCCCGGGAGATAATCACTGTTTTCGTGACGTTGATTGACTTCGTCCACCGCCTCCTGACGACGCATCCACAACCGAACATCGTGGCCATTATCAGCAACAATGTTGGAGATGGCGGTGCCGAAACTGCCGCCGCCGACGATGGCGACGCGATACTTTTGATCTGCCATAGTAGAATTTCTTCCTTCTTTTTCTAGCAGTCTATCACCCCGAATTGGTATTGGAATAAAAAAGGCGGCCGAAGCCGCCTCAAACCAAGCTTTATTACCTGCTGAGTTCCAGCAGCAGTTTGTTGAGCTTGTGAACGTAACTTGCCGGGTCTTCCAATTGAGCGCCTTCGGCAAGATAAGCCTGGTTAAACAGAATATCGGCCAGATCGGCAAAGCGATCCTCAACCTGCTCGGCGTCGAGCTTCTGCACCAGTGGATGCTCGGGGTTGAGTTCAAAGATCGGTTTGCTGTCCGGCAAGGCCTGGCCAGCCGCCTCGAGAATGCGGCGCATCTGCGCCCCCATATCATGCTCTGCCACCACCAGACAGGCAGGCGAATCGGTGAGACGGGAGGTAACGCGAACTTCCTCTACCCGGTCTTTCAATACTTCCGTCACCCGCTCTACCAGGTCTTTGTGCTTCTCGGCCAGGGTCTCTTTGGCCTTCTTCTCTTCCTCACCCTCCAACTCACCGAGATCCAGTTGACCGCGGCCGACATCCTGCAGGGCTTTGCCATCGAATTCTGACAGGTGATTCATCAGCCAGTCGTCGATTCGGTCAGACAACAACAACACCTCAATGCCCTTTTTACGAAACACTTCTAGGTGCGGGCTGTTAGCGGCCGTCTTATGGTTTTCACCGACCACGTAGTAAATCTTCTGCTGGCCTTCTTTCATTCGGCCAACATAGTCTTCCAGTGAGTGGGTTTGCTCGGCTTTGCCATCCAGGCTGGTCGCAAAGCGCAGCAGTTTGGCAATTTTTTCCTTGTTGCTGAAGTCCTCCGCCGGTCCCTCTTTCATCACCGGACCAAACTCTTTCCAGAAGGTTTGATACTTCTCGCTGTCCTTCTTGGCCAACTTCTCCAGCATATCCAGCACGCGCTTGGTCAGCGCATTTTTAATGGCATCGACAGTGGGGTCCTGCTGGAGAATTTCCCGGGAAACGTTCAGTGACAGATCATTGGAATCCACTACCCCTTTTACAAAGCGCAAGTACAGGGGCAGGAACTGTTCTGCATCATCCATAATGAAGGTACGGTTCACGTAGAGCTTCAAACCGCGCGCCGCGTCCCGGTGCCACAGATCCATCGGCGCCTTGCCCGGCAGATACAGCAGGCTGGTGTACTCCAGCTTGCCTTCCACTTTGTTATGGCTCCAATGCAGCGGCTCGCTAAAGTCGTGGCTAATGTGCTTGTAGAAGCTGATGTATTCCTCGTCACTGACTTCGCCGCGACTGCGAGTCCACAGGGCGGTAGCGGAATTGACCGCTTCAAATTCAGGCGCTTCGTCTTGCTTCTTGTCATCCTCATCTTCTGAGTAAGACGGCGCCTTTTGCATTTCCACCGGAATACTGATGTGGTCAGAGTACTTTTTGATGATATTGCGCAGTCGCCAGTCATCGGCAAACTCTTTGTCTTCCTCACGCAGATGCAGCACAACAGTGGTGCCGCGCGGCGCGTGTTCGCAATCCTCTACGGTGAAATCGGCTTCACCGCTCGACTCCCAGTGCACACCTGCCGAGACGGGCGCGCCAGCCCGGCGGGTGAATACTTCAACCCGCTCAGCGACGATGAAAGCAGAATAAAAGCCCACGCCGAACTGGCCGATCAGCTGAGAGTCTTTCTTCTTGTCGCCACTGAGGTTTTTCAGGAATTCTGCGGTACCAGAGCGGGCGATTGTCCCCAGATTGGCAATGACTTCCTCGCGGCTCATGCCGATGCCGTTATCGGAAATCGTCACCGTACCCGCGTCCTTGTTGGCGGTGACCCGCACCCGCAAATTGGGGTCATTTTCAAACAGGCTGTCATCAGCAAGTGCCTCAAATCGCAGTTTATCTGCGGCGTCAGAGGCATTGGAAACCAGCTCCCGAAGGAAGATTTCCTTGTTGCTGTACATGGAGTGAATCATCAACTGAAGCATCTGTTTGGCTTCAGTCTGGAACCCTAGAGTCTCTTTTTCTGCTGTGGACATGGCTTCTTCCCGCGATCTACTTGGTACAAAAAAGAGCACGGCGACGCGCTCTCAAGCTGTCAAATAGATGGGGACCACCGCCAAAAATTCAAGGGCAGCCCAGGGGAAATTCGGTCTAACCGCAGTCGATATCGGTGGGCAGAACCCGCTGAAGAATGCTGCCGACATCAATCGACGCCGGCAGACTGCCGTAGAGCGGCGCACTGGCACTCAGGCGACTATCGCAAAAGGCTTTGGCAACCACCGGGTCACCGTGACGCAGCAACATGGCGCCCTGAAAACACAGCGCCAGGGTGTTGGCGAGAGTGCGAGCCTGGAATTCCAATGTTTGCGGCTGAGCCAACAGCGCCGTCAGCGAGTCCACCATCTGATCCAGCCCGGGGTGGTAACCCCGGCAGTGGTCAATTTCGGCATGCCAGGCCTGAATTGCCTCAGGGGATTTTTGCATGACACGCAATATATCCAGAGCCTGGATATTGCCGGAGCCTTCCCAGATGGCATTGATGGGGGCTTCCCGATACAGTCTGGGCATAATGCAATTTTCAATCACACCATTGCCACCGAGGCATTCCATCGCCTCATAGGCATGGCCGGGAGTGCGTTTGCAAATCCAGTATTTTCCCACTGCCGTGCCAAGACGCAGCAGATTTTGCTCGTGCGGGTCGTCAGGCTGGTCCAAGGCCGCAGCCATCCGCAGCGTCATGGCCAGAGAGCCTTCCACTTCCAACTGCAGGTCGGCAAGCACATTGCGCATCAGCGGTTGATCAATCAGGGCCTTACCGAAAGCGCGCCGCTGACGAGCATGAAACACCGCCTGGGCCACAGCCTGGCGTTGGCCTGAACTGGAGCCGATCATGCAATCAAACCGGGTCAGGGACACCATCTCCAAAATCGCCGGAACCCCTCTACCCTCTTCACCCACCAGCCAGCCGTGGGCACCGCGCAGCTCAACCTCGGAGGAGGCATTGGCAACATTGCCCATTTTGTTTTTTAACCGTTGCAGCAACAGCGCATTTTTCACGCCGTCTTCGCGCCAGCGCGGCACCAGGAAGCAACTCAATCCGCCCGCAGCCTGAGCCAGCATCAAAAAGGCGTCGCACATGGGAGCAGACAGAAACCACTTGTGGCCGGTCAGGCTATAAAGTTCGCCGGGGCCGGCGCTACCCAATGGTGTCGCCCGAGTCGTATTTGCGCGAACATCCGAGCCACCCTGCTTTTCCGTCATTCCCATTCCCAGGGTAATAGCGTGTTTTTGATAGAAGGGAATATTGTCTGGCTGATACTGATTACACAGCAGCTTGGGCAACCAACGCTCGGCAATCGCGGGTGTTTTTTTCAGCGTGGGCACTGCCGCAAAGGTCATGGTGAGCGGGCAGGCATGGCCGGCTTCCACCTGATTTTGCAGGTAATTCAGTGCCGCCCGCAGACGGTGACTGCCGGGTGTCTGCCAGGGAAGACTATGCACCCCACTGGTCAAAGCCAGGTCCATCAGCTGATGATAGGCGGGATGAAAGAACACCTGATCCAGACGATGACCGAAGCGATCATGACTTTCCAGCCGGGGTCGCTGCTCGTTGGCATCATAGCCCCATTGGATGACCTCGGCGCTGCCGCAGCGTTGTCCGTGGGTTACTAAACGCGGGTCGGCCGCTTCACCCTGAAAGGCCGCCAGGGTCTGGCGCAGACAAAGGTCGCTATCAACCAGGTTGTAATCCTGCAGCGGCTGAGATTGATTGAACACCTCGTGGGTGGCTTCGGGCCCGTCAATGGGGGACATTTTCTCTCTCCACGCTTGTTCTTATTAGTGGCTCGAAGATCGCCATACGCGGATCGCGCTGACTCAATGTTTCCGCATGACTGCAGGTCAATTAAGCCTGCTGATTCCGAGCGCCGACAGCCAGATGTTAGCAGTGATTACAAAAACTGGGCAAGCATCCATACCTAGCAGCTACACCTAGCACCAACACCAGACACCAGCACCAGAACGCCCATGCGGAAACTCAATTTTCGGGCACAAAAAAGGCGGCCTAAGCCGCCTTTTTTGAAGCAGAACCGACCTTACCAGCCAGTTACTTCTTTCAGTGCGTCACCAATTTGTGCCAGGGAGCGCACGGTTTTAACACCGGCATCTTCCAACGCAGCAAATTTTTCATCTGCGGTGCCTTTACCACCGGAAATAATCGCACCGGCGTGGCCCATACGCTTGCCTGGAGGTGCAGTCACACCAGCAATGTAGGAAACCACAGGCTTGGTTACGTTAGCCTTGATGTAAGCGGCGGCCTCTTCCTCGGCGCTACCACCGATTTCACCGATCATGACAATGGCCTCGGTGCCGGGGTCTTGCTCAAACATCGCCAGAATGTCGATGAAGTTAGAACCGGGAATCGGGTCACCACCAATGCCCACACAAGTGGACTGGCCGAAACCGTAGTCAGTTGTCTGCTTAACCGCTTCGTAAGTCAGGGTACCGGAGCGAGATACGATACCGACCTTGCCGGGCAGGTGAATGTGGCCAGGCATAATGCCAATTTTGCACTCACCGGGGGTGATCACACCGGGGCAGTTTGGACCAATCAGGCGTACGCCGAGCTCGTCGCACTTCACTTTACACTCGAGCATATCCATAACAGGGATGTGCTCGGTGATGCATACGATCAGTTTGATGCCAGCGTTAGCTGCTTCAAGGATAGAATCCTTACAGAATGCGGCGGGAACGTAGATCACAGAGGCTTCTGCGCCGGTTGCGTCGACTGCGTCCTGAACCGTGTTGAATACGGGCAGACCCAGGTGCTCAGTACCGCCCTTACCGGGGGTTACACCGCCAACCATTTTGGTGCCGTAGGCAATCGCTTGCTCAGAGTGGAAAGTCCCCTGACCGCCAGTAAAGCCCTGACAGATTACCTTGGTGTCTTTATTGATCAGAATAGCCATTATTTACCCTCCGCTGCTTTTACAGCCTGCTGGGCAGCGTCGGTGAGGCTGGTAGCGGCAATGATGGCCAGGCCAGACTCAGACAGCAATTTGGAACCCAGTTCAGCATTGTTACCTTCGAGGCGCACAACAACAGGAACGCTGACGCCCACTTCTTTTACCGCGCCGATGATACCCTCGGCAATCAGGTCACAACGGACGATACCGCCGAAGATATTGACCAGAACGGCTTTCACTTTGCTGTCTTCGAGGATGATTTTGAACGCTTCAGTTACACGCTCTTTGGTTGCACCACCGCCTACGTCGAGGAAGTTTGCAGGGAAACCGCCGTGCAGGGACACGATGTCCATGGTACCCATCGCCAAACCGGCGCCGTTAACCATGCAGCCGATGTTGCCAGTCAGGGCAACGTAGTTCAGGTCCCACTCTGCAGCGCGCGCTTCACGGGCGTCGTCCTGGGACGGATCGTGCATCGCTTGCAGGTCTTTGTGACGGTAAATTGCATTGCCGTCGATAACCACTTTGGCGTCCAGGCAATGCAGGTTGCCTTCACTGGTGATAACCAGCGGGTTGATTTCCAGCAGGGCCAGGTCTTTTTCCTGGAACATTTTTGCCAGGCCCAGGAAGATGCTGACGAACTGCTTTACCTGAGCGGGGTTCAGACCCAGTTTGAAGGCCAGCTCGCGGCCCTGGTAAGGCTGCGCGCCTGTCAGGGGATCAATGGTCGCCTTGAGGATTTTCTCAGGGGTCTCTTCAGCAACTTTCTCGATCTCAACACCACCTTCGGTGGAGGCCATGAAAACGATGCGGCGGCTGCCACGGTCAACAACGGCACCGAGGTACAGTTCTTTGTCGATGTCAGTGCAGGACTCAACCAGAATTTTAGACACTGGCTGACCGTTTTCATCAGTCTGATAGGTCACCAGGTTCTTGCCCAGCCATTTTTCGGCGAAGGCTTTGATCTCGTCTTTGCTGTCAACCAGCTTTACGCCGCCAGCTTTGCCGCGACCACCGGCGTGAACCTGGGCTTTTACAACCCATTTGTCACCGCCAATTTTGTCTGCCGCCGCTGCGGCCTCTTCCGGGGTATCACAGGCGTAGCCCTTAGAAACAGGCAGCCCGTATTCAGCAAACAGTTGTTTGCCCTGGTACTCGTGAAGGTTCATGTTGGATTTACCATCTCGGTCTGTGGAAGTGTTATGCGGGGTACAACCTGTCAGTGTTTTGACCCGCTCCCTCTGCACATTGCGCTAGCGCGCAAATTTCGGGAGCTCATTTTCCCGAAATTCGCACACCACCGCAAATCTATTTCCGCTTCTTGCGGTTTGGAATATGAATGGCGTGGCCACTGACGGCAAGAGCCGCTTCGTGGACAGCTTCAGACAGAGTCGGGTGACCGAAGACGGTCAAGCCAATATCCTCTGCGGAGGAGCCAAACTCCATGGCGATAACCACTTGCTGAATCAAGTCAGCCGCACTGGGGCCAATAATGTGGCAGCCCAGAATGCGGTCTGTTTCCGCGTGGGCAATCATTTTTACCAGGCCGCCAGTGTCGTTTGCCGCCATCGCCCGGCCACTGGCCGAAAACGGAAAGGAACCCACGTTGTAGGGAACGCCATCCGCCTTCAGCGCCTCTTCGGTCAAACCGACCATGGCAATTTCAGGGTGGGTATAAATGATCGATGGGATGCAGTCGTAATTCATGGTGACTTTTTGCCCGGCAATACGCTCCGCCACCATCACGCCCTCTTCTGAGCCTTTGTGGGCCAGCATGGGGCCGCGAACGATATCGCCCACCGCGTAAACGCCGGGAGCATCGGTCTCGCAGTAATCGTTAACGAAGATAAAGCCGCGCTCGTCCAGGTTAACACCGCAGTCTGCCGAAAGCAGGTTGGTGCTCAGGGGCTTGCGACCCACGCAGACGATCAACTTATCGAAGGTCTCCGACTTTTCCTCGTCTGCCTGGGTGTAGGTCACCTTCACCTTGCCGCGACTGGCTTTGGCTTCGGTTACTCGCGCGCCGAGGCGAATATCCAGGCCCTGCTTTTTGAAGACCTTACCGGCCTCCTTCGCAATCTGCTGGTCCATGGCGGGCAGGAAGGTATCCAGCGCCTCGAGCAACACCACTTCGCTGCCCAGCCGAGACCATACGCTGCCCAACTCCAGACCGATAACACCTGCACCGATCACGCCCAGTTTCTTGGGCACCGCATCGAACTCCAGGGCGCCAGTAGAATCGACGATGGTGTTGCCATCGAGGGGCGCGGGGGGAATTTCAACGGGCACCGAGCCCGCCGCGATGATCACGTGCTCGGCTTCCAGTGTGGTCACCTTGCCGTCGGGGTCGGTCACTTCGACCTTTTTGCCCGCCAGCAACTTTCCGGTACCTTCAATACCGGTAACGCCATTGGCCTGAAACAGGCCGCCGATACCGGTGGTAAGCTGCTTCACAATCGCGTCTTTGCGCTTGATCATGGCTGGCACATCCATCTCCACCTTGCCGGTGCTGATGCCGTGCACGTCAAAATCCGCCTTTGCCTCGTGGTATTTGTGGCTGCTATCGAGCAGTGCCTTGGAGGGAATACAGCCCACGTTGAGACAGGTACCGCCAAAGGCGACCTGCCCGGCCTTGCCTTTGTTCTTTTCAATACATGCCGTCTTCAGGCCCAGCTGGGCGGCGCGAATTGCGGCAACATAACCCGCAGGACCGGAACCGATTACTACTACGTCAAACTTCGCCATTGCATCATCCTGTTTTCTGTATCAGCGGCGGTGGTCTATCCACCGCCATGCGTTCAGTCGCTATCAGCGCCGGAGATCAGACCTCAAGCAGAATTCGGGCCGGATCTTCAAGCAGGTCTTTGATAGCCACCAGGAATTGCACCGCATCTTTACCATCGAGCAAACGGTGATCGTAGGACAGCGCCAAGTACATCATCGGCAAAATTTCCACTTTGCCATTCACCGCCATCGGCCGCTCTTGGATTTTGTGCATACCCAGAATGGCAGTTTGCGGCGGGTTCAAAATGGGGGTAGAGATCAGTGAGCCAAATACGCCGCCGTTGGTAATGGTGAAGGTACCGCCGGTCATGTCTTCGATACCCAGCTTGCCGTCCCGGGCGCGCAGACCAAACTCACGAACCTTGTCTTCGATTTGCGCCAGGCTCATGTTATCGGCATCGCGCAGTACGGGAACCACCAGACCTTTATCGGTAGACACAGCAACACCAACATCCTGGTAGCCGTGGTAAACCACATCACCACCATCGATAGAGGCGTTCACCACCGGGAAGCGCTTCAGTGCTTCACAAGCGGCTTTAACAAAGAAGCCCATAAAGCCCAGACGGGTGCCGTTGTGCGTCTTTTCAAACAGCTCTTTGTACTGGCTGCGCAGTTCCATCACGGGCTGCATGTTGACCTCGTTAAAGGTGGTCAACATCGCTGTGTTCTGAGAGGCGTCCAGCAGGCGCTCAGCAATGCGGGCCCGGAGGCGAGTCATCGGCACGCGCTTTTCAACCCGGTCACCGGCAGGAATATCCACTGCAGCAGACGGTGCCGGTGCGGCCGATTTGGCAGCAGCGGGCGCGGGGCTAGCCGCCGCGGCGGCGGGCTTGTGATTGAGAACATCTTCTTTTGTGATCAAACCGCCCTTGCCTGTCGCCTTGATTTGGCTGGCGTCCAGACCCTGCTCATCAATCATCTTACGGGCAGCGGGGCTTGCCTTGAGCTCACCTTCAGCAGCCGGAGCTTGTTCCGGTTCAGCCGCTTTCTCAGGCGCCGACGCACTGGCGGCAGCGCCCTCTTCAAACACGGCTACCACCTCATCACTGAGAACGGTATCACCTTCCTGCTTGAGAATTTCCTTCAACACGCCGTCGGCAGGCGCAACAACTTCGAGCACCACTTTGTCGGTTTCAATATCGACGAGGGGCTCATCCCGGCTGACAGCCTCACCCACTTGTTTGTGCCAGGTGGCAATGGTGCCATCGGCCACAGATTCTGGAAAAGTAGGGGCTTTAATGTCTGTACTCATCTTCTATCCTGTCGTATGGGTCGCTGCAATATCGTTAGAATGTGGAGAAATAAACCATCGAGGCCCTAGAGTTTCAGGGCCTCGGTGATGAACTTCTGCTGCTGCTCAATGTGAAGGGCCATGTAGCCCGCCGCCGGTGAGGCCGACGGTTCCCGACCAACATAGCCCAAAAGCAGGTTTTTCTCTGGCTTGAAGCTACGGATTACCCGGGCCATGCGATGGCGACTGTTGTACCAGGCGCCCTGGTTGCGAGGCTCTTCCTGACACCACACCACCTTCTTCAGATTGGGGTATTGGGCAATCACCGCGCGCAGATCGTCGTAGGGGAAGGGATAAATCTGCTCCAGACGAACAATGGCAATGGAATCTTTGCCGTGCTCCCGACGGGCATCACGCAAGTCGTAATAAACCTTGCCGCAACACAAAATCAGGCGGGTCACCTTGGATTTGTCGAGGTTGTCGGTTTCATCGATCACACTCTGGAACTGGCCGCTATGCAACTCTTCCAGGGTAGAAATCGCTTCTTTGTGGCGCAGCAAACTCTTCGGCGACATCACTACCAATGGCCGACGCAGCGGCCGTACCACCTGCCGCCGCAGCATGTGGTACACCTGAGCTGGTGTTGATGGCACGCAAACCTGAATATTGTGCTCGGCGCACAATTGCAAGAAGCGCTCAAGACGCGCTGAGGAGTGCTCAGGCCCCTGCCCTTCATAGCCGTGGGGCAGCAGCATGGTGAGGCCACACAGGCGCCCCCACTTGAGCTCACCACTGCTAATAAACTGGTCGATAACCACCTGGGCACCGTTGGCGAAATCACCGAACTGGGCTTCCCAGATTACCAGGGCATTGGGGCGGGTAGTCGCGTAGCCGTATTCAAAGGCCAACACAGCCTCTTCCGACAGCAGCGAATCATAGATGGCAAAATCTGCCTGATCTTCAGCAAGATTTTGCAGGGGCACATAGCGCTCACCGTCTTTCTGGTTGTGAATCACCGCATGGCGGTGGGAGAAGGTCCCCCGTCCCACGTCCTGACCAGTGATCCGCACATGGCTGCCCTGCTTGAGCAAGGTCGCATAGGCCAGCGTCTCGGCAAAGCCCCAGTTGATCGGCATGGCGCCAACGGCCATTTTTGCGCGATCTTCATAAATCTTGGCCACCTGGCGCTGAACACTGATCCCTTCCGGAATCCGGTTGGCACCGTCGGCGGCCTCTTTGAGCAGCTTGGCATCGATCCGGGTGTCACCTGGTACATCCCAGGCGTGCCCCAAGTAGGGCGACCAGTCGACGAACAATTCTTTATTCGGCTCTTTCACCAGGCTCTTGGCCACGTGCTCGCCATTGTCCAAGGCCTGACGGTAGTCGTCGGCCAGCGCGCTCGCATAGTCACTAGTGATCACCCCAGCATCAACCAGCTTTTGCACGTACAGCGCGCAGGTGGTCTTCTGCTTGGAAATCTTGGAGTACATCAACGGCTGGGTGCCCGAGGGCTCATCGGCCTCATTGTGGCCGCGACGGCGATAACAGACCAGATCCACTACCACGTCTTTCTTGAATTCTTGACGGAAATCTGCGGCCAGCTGGCTGACAAACAGCACCGCTTCGGGATCGTCGCCGTTGACGTGGAAAATCGGCGCCTGAACCATCTTGGCAACGTCGGTACAGTACTCAGTGGACCGGGCGTCATCCTGGCGGCTGGTGGTAAAACCGACCTGGTTGTTGATCACGATGTGGATTGTGCCACCGGTCTTGTACGCCCGGGTCTGGGACATCTGGAAGGTTTCCATGACCACACCCTGACCAGCAAAAGCGGCGTCACCGTGCAGCACGATGGGTACCACTTTGTCGCCCACTGGGTCATTGCGTCGATCTTGACGGGCCCGCACTGAGCCCTCAACGACGGGTGAAACGATTTCCAGGTGAGACGGGTTAAAGGCCAGCGCCAAGTGGACTTCACCGCCCGGGGTCATCACATTGGAAGAGAAACCCTGGTGGTATTTAACGTCTGCAGAACCCTGATATTTGACCTTGCCTTCAAATTCGTCGAACAGCTCGGCGGGGTTTTTCCCCAGAATGTTGACCAGCAGATTCAAACGACCCCGGTGGGCCATGCCGATCACCATTTCCTTGGCGCCGTAGGAGCCGGCCCGTTGAATGACGGCGTCCATCATCGGAATAAGGCTTTCGCCCCCTTCCAGACCAAAGCGCTTGGTACCCGGGTACTTCGAGCCCAAGGATTTTTCCAGGCCTTCCGCCGCGGTCAGCCGCTCCAGCAAATGCTGGCGAGCCTCGAGACTGTATTCTGGTTGGGAGCGTACGCTCTCCATACGCTGCTGAATCCACGCCCGCTCACGGGTGTCGACAATGTGCATGAATTCGGCACCGATGGATCGGCAGTAGGTGTCACGAATTGCTTGGTAGATTTCCCGGAGGGTGGCACTGTCTTTGCCAATATAGAGGCTGCCGGTTTGGAATACGGTATCCAGGTCGGCTTCAGTCAGCTGATGATATTGCAATTCGAGATCGGGTACTCGCGGGCGCTGCCACAAACCGAGGGGGTCGAGCTGGGCCTCCTGATGGCCCCGCTGGCGATAGGCGCTGACCAGCTGGATGACTCTAACCTGCTTGCGTTCGTGCTCGCTGATTTCACCACCACTTGCTGCACCATTCACCCGCACAGATGAGCGGGCCAACTTGGCAAAGTGTTGTTGAATAGGACTGTGGGGAATATCGTTGAGGGTCTGCTCGCTGGAACGCGGCAATTGCTGGAAATAGCTGCGCCATTCTTCCGGAACGGCATTGGGATCAGTGAGGTAAGTTTCGTAAAGAGCTTCGACGTAGCTCGCATTACCACCTGAAATATGGGAGCTTTTCCATAGCAGCTCCATTGACGCTTTCTGCATTCTTGTCCACCTAAAAGCGAGGGAAGTGGCCGCCTGAATGGCGCCGGGCCCGATAAGGCTCGACCCACCCTGCCTGGTCTTACCGCATTAGTGTATGCGGCAGACTCCAGTGTTACCACAGGGAACGCCCATTCCCTTCAATACGTTATATGCTCGTTTAGTGCCGGTAAGCACCGAGTTGTATTCATTGCGGCGCCCGATACTGCCAGGCGCCCAAGGACACATTTGCGCAGATTAAATTTCCCGAAAAATCGGGCGGAATATCAGGTTGCCCTGCTCAGCAACATATTCCGGATGTGGCCAATTGCCTTGGTGGGATTGAGTCCCTTGGGGCAAACATTGACGCAATTCTGAATGCCGTGACAGCGGAATACACTGAACGGATCATCCAGCTCGGCCAAACGCTGTTCGGTCGCCGTGTCCCGGCTGTCTGCCAGAAAACGGTAGGCCTGCAGCAGACCACTCGGACCGATAAAGCGATCCGGGTTCCACCAGAAAGACGGACAGGCAGTAGAACAGCACGCACACAGAATACACTCGTACAGGCCGTCCAGCTTTTCACGCTCTTCGGGTGATTGCAGACGCTCGATTGCGGGCGCCGGCGTGTTATTGATCAAGAACGGTTTGATCTTCTCGTACTGCTTGTAGAACAAGCTCATGTCGATGATCAGGTCGCGAATGACCGGCAGACCAGGCAGTGGGCGCAGCACCAGGGTGTTGCCGCCTTTGCCATTTTTCAGGGCCTCGGAAATTGGCGTGATACAGGCAAGACCGTTCTTGCCGTTAATGTTCATACCGTCGGAGCCACACACACCTTCGCGGCAGCTGCGGCGGTAGGTCAGAGACGGATCCTGAGCCTTGAGCAGCTCAAGTACGTCCAGCACCATCAGGTCTTTGCCACCGGTGTCGATCTCGGTGTCCTGCATATAGGGCTCTTGATCGACTTCGGGATTGTAACGATAGAGGCTGACTTTCAACATTTTCTCTCTCCCCTAAATCAGTAGGTGCGTACTTTGGGCGCAAAAGCTTCGCGGGTCTTCGGTGCGAAATTCACCGCACGCTTGCCGACACGCTTTTCACCGGGGAAATACATGGAGTGGCACAGCCAGTTTTCGTCATCGCGGTCCTGGAAGTCCTCACGCGCATGGGCACCACGGCTCTCTTTGCGCTCTTCAGCAGCAATGGCGGTCGCTTCAGCCACTTCGAACAGGTTGTGCAGTTCCAGGGCTTCGATCCGCGCTGTGTTGTACGCGTTGCTCTTGTCTTCCAGATGCGCATTTTCAATGCGGCCACGCAGATCAGCCAGCTTCTTGACGCCTTCCTGCATGAAGTCGCCCTTGCGGAATACACCGAAGTGATTCTGCATGACGCTTTGCAGCTCGGCGCGCAATGCGGAAACTTTCTCGCCGCCTGAGGTGTTGTTCACCTTGTTCAGACGCGACATGGCTTGTTCAACATCGCTCTCGGACGCGTCGCGCATGTCGATGCCTTCACGCAGGGCCTTCTCAATGAACAGACCAGATGCGCGACCGAACACCACCAGATCCAGCAGCGAGTTACCACCGAGGCGATTAGCGCCGTGAACCGATACACAGGCAACTTCACCACAGGCATACAGTCCGGGGATCACCACGTCATTGCCGTTGGCATCAACGGTCAGGGCCTGGCCGTGAATATTGGTGGGAATACCACCCATCATATAGTGACAGGTCGGGATAACCGGAATGGGCTCTTTGACCGGGTCAGCGTGGGCAAAGGTCCGGGACAGCTCACAGATACCGGGCAGACGGCTCTCCAGAACCTCTTCGCCCAGGTGATCCAGTTTCAGGTAAACGTGATCACCATTGGGACCACAACCGCGGCCTTCAATAATCTCCAGGGTCATGGAGCGGGCAACCACATCGCGGCCCGCCAGGTCTTTTGCGTTGGGCGCATAACGCTCCATAAAGCGTTCGCCGTCCTTGTTTACCAGGTAACCGCCTTCACCGCGGCAGCCTTCGGTGACCAGAACACCCGCGCCGGCAATACCGGTGGGGTGAAATTGCCACATTTCAATGTCCTGCACCGGGAAGCCTGCACGCAGGGCCATGCCGATACCGTCGCCAGTATTGATGTGGGCGTTGGTAGTAGATTGATAGATACGACCTGCGCCGCCGGTGGCGAAAACAGTGGCCTTGGATTTGACGTGGACCACTTCCCCGGTTTCGATGCAGATTGCGATAACACCCACAACCGCGCCGTCCTGGTTCTTCACCAGATCAGTGGCATACCACTCATTGAAGAAGACGGTGTTATTCTTCAGGTTGCCCTGATACAGCGTGTGCAGCAGTGCGTGACCAGTACGGTCAGCCGCCGCGCAAGTGCGGGCAGCCTGACCGCCCTCACCGAAATTTTTGGATTGCCCACCGAAAGGACGCTGATAAATTCGGCCTTCTTCAGTACGGGAGAACGGCAGACCCATGTGGTCCAGCTCAAACACCGCCTCGGGACCCACGCTGCACATATACTCGATGGCGTCCTGGTCGCCGATATAGTCGGAACCCTTAACCGTGTCATACATATGCCACTGCCACTGGTCGTTCGGGTCGTTACTGGCAATCGCGCAAGTAATACCACCCTGAGCCGACACCGTGTGCGAGCGCGTTGGGAAGACTTTGGAAATAACGGCGGTCTTGTAACCAGACTGGGCCAACTGCAGTGCCGCGCGCATACCCGCGCCGCCACCGCCAACAATTACGCCATCAAACGAAATAGTACGAATAGTAGACATCTATTACCCCCACAGAATCTTCATACCCCAAACGAGGTACGTAAACAGAACGACAGCCGATGCAGCTTGAAATGCCAGACGCAGAACCAATCCGCGCCCACCCATCAAGCGTTCTGTCAGATAATCTGTAGAGACAGCCCACAAACCGATCCACGCATGGGAGACGACTGAGAGCACTGCTGCAGTGCTAAACACCTTCATAAAGGTAGAATCGAAAAAGCCTTTCCAGGTAGCGTAATCGAGCCCGCTGCCATTCATGACCAGATAACCACCCACTACAATCAAGTAGGCCAACAAGACAACACCGCTGACCCGCTGAATCAACCAATCGGCGACGCCGCTGCGTCCAAAGCTTGTAACTGCCTTTACCATACCCACAACCCCGTCAAAATGACCATTGCTGCCGTAACCGCCAACACCAGTTTGGAACCGGTCTCGCCGCCCTTCATGGATTCACCAATACCAGCGTCCATAATCAGGTGTTTTACACCCGCCGCAGCGTGATAGCTCAGGCCCACCAATACGGCCCAGACAACCAACTTGCCCCAAAAAGAAGACAGGCACTGCTTAGCTTGAGCAAAGCCCTCTGGGCCGCTGAGACTTGTGCCCAACAGCCAAATCAGCACGGCCATGCCGGCTACCAGAAATACGCCACTGGCGCGATGCAGAATTGAGGTATATGCGGTGATCGGCAGAGCGATCGTCCCGATATCCAGATTCACAGGTCGTTTATCGTTCACGGTTTGTCACACTTTTGTTTTGAAGCCCAGAAACACAGGCGGTTAAAAGGAAGTGGATCAAGCAAAACCGGGCCTCTCCAACCCGGATTTCTTCCACGAGGCAAGAGCGCGAGACTCCAGAAGAAACGCCGCGCATTATAGGGCCATCGAATGGCAATTACAAACGACAAGCGTCAGGGAAATGGCCTTGAAATCATGCTTATTTCAACCGCTTAAGCGATTATCGTGCACCGTTTTTGTGCCTTTATCGAATTGTGCGAATGTTGACACAAATCACTTAACGCACCACAACAACGCACAAATAAGCAAGAATCCAAATAGCAATTCCTTCTCCCGGCGACTCAGGCTAAAATGCGCGTCTCGTTGACAAAAGCAGCGAGCACTCTATATTTGTCAGTCCTTCAAAGGGTCACTGCGGCCGCCTATCCCACGCGGCACATTCGCAGCCCCCAGGGCTTCCAAAGTTGGCATCCGCGCCACCGCGCAGACGTCCAGACGGCGGAAGACAAGCCAAAAGCTAGTTCACAAGGTACAGGAGCCCGTCACAATGAGCGATAAGAAAGCCAGTCTGAACATCGATGGTAAAACGCTGGAATTAGATGTTTTCTCTGGCACTATTGGTCCAGATGTAATTGAAGTCGGCCCACTGACGGGCAACGGTTATTTCACCTACGATCCGGGTTTTGTGTCCACCGCAGCCTGCGAATCCAAAATCACCTACATTGACGGTAACCAGGGCGTGCTGCTTCACGGCGGCTATCCCATCGAGCAGCTTGCTGAGCACTCCGACTACCTCGAAACCTGCTACCTGCTCCTCTACGGCGAACTGCCCACCAGCACTCAAAAAGACGCCTTCGTCAATAAAGTCCGCATGCACACCATGGTCAACGACCAAATGAGCACCTTTTTCAAAGGCTTCCGCCGGGATGCTCACCCCATGGCCATCATGTGTGGCGTTGTCGGCGCCCTGTCCGCCTTCTACCATGACTCGCTGGACATTGCCGACGAGCAACACCGTCAAATCTCGGCCATTCGCCTGATTGCGAAAATGCCTACCCTGGCGGCAATGACCTACAAATACACCATCGGTCAGCCCTTCATGTACCCGCAGAATCACCTCAGCTACTCTGAGAACTTCCTGCACATGATGTTCGGCAACCCCTGCGAGCCCAGCAACGTCAATCCAGTTCTGGCCAAAGCCATGGACAAGATCTTCCTGCTCCACGCCGACCACGAGCAGAACGCCTCCACGTCCACCGTACGTCTGGCCGGCTCCACTGGCGCCAACCCCTTTGCCTGTATCTCAGCAGGCATCGCTGCACTTTGGGGACCGTCTCACGGCGGCGCCAACGAGGCGGTACTGGACATGCTGATGGAGATCGGCGATGAGTCACGCATTGACGAATTTGTCGCCCGCGCCAAAGACAAAAACGATCCGTTCCGCCTGATGGGCTTCGGCCACCGGGTTTACAAGAACTTTGACCCGCGCGCCAAAGTCATGAAAGAAGCTGCCGACGAAGTACTGGCAGAACTGGGCATGGAAAACGAACCCCTGCTGAAAATTGCCAAGCGCCTGGAGCAAATTGCGCTGGAAGACGACTACTTCGTCGAGAAGAAGCTGTACCCGAATGTCGACTTCTACTCCGGCATCATCCTCAAGGCCATTGGTATTCCAGTGAGCATGTTCACCGTGATCTTCGCCCTGGGCCGTACCCCGGGTTGGATTGCCCACTGGAACGAAATGATCAGCGGCAGCTACCGCATCGGCCGTCCACGCCAGCTTTACACTGGCCCAGCACAACGGGATTTTGTCCCACTGGACAAGCGCTAATCGCGACACAGACGTTTCTCAGGCCGCTATCTCAGCGGCCTTTTTTTGCCTGTGGAATCGACGCGCTGCCGAGTGACACCTCGCGCCGCCCTTACATCGCAATCAGCACATCCCGCAATGCGCGTATTCCCCAATTCCCCTTTAGAATTCACCCATGCAGTGACACTCAGCGCTCACATATCTAACCGACCGGAGATCAGCTCCTGCCCATGGAATGCTCGCATCGCCTGACCAATAAGCTCGCCGTCATTACGGGAGGCGCCCGCGGTATCGGCGCGGCCATTGCGCGGCGATTTGTGGAAGAAGGCGCCGTGGTCATCGTTACTGATGTGCTTGATGAGCAAGGTCAGGCGCTGTGCGATGAACTGGGTGAACAGGCCAGATATCACCATTTAGACGTTAGCGATGCGAGCCAATGGCAGACATTGATGAACTTTGCCCGCCGTCTGGGCAAGGTGGAAATCCTGATAAACAATGCAGCCATTTTGCACATCAACAGTATCGACGATACCAGCGAAACGGATTTTATGCGGGTCGTTCAGGTCAACCAGCTGGGTACCTTTCTCGGGATGAAAGCGGTACTGGCAGATATGAAGCAGGCCGGTGGCGGCAATATCATCAACATCTCTTCCATCGACGGTTTGCAGGCAAAAAACGGAATTGCCGCCTACAGTGCGACCAAGTGGGCAATGCGAGGCCTGACCAAAACGGCCGCTATCGAGTTTGGTAAATTTAATATTCGCGTTAACAGCATTCACCCCGGCGGCATTTATACGGCAATGCACGGCGCCACGAAGGAAGGTGAGTTGCCCGACGAAAATATGACTGGCTTTTACAAGTATCACCCGCTACCCAGGGTGGGTATGCCCATTGAAGTTGCCAATATGGCGGTTTTTGTAGCCTCTGACGAGTGCAGCTACTCCACCGGCGCAGAATTTGTGCTCGACGGCGGCTGGCATGCAGGAATGCGAATTAACGCTTTGCCCGGATGTTAGCGCCGGTTAACACCCGTCTGTTGTGACTATAAATCCGGCAATTCAATAACGAAGAAAGAGGTCGGGTAATTTCAAATATGCGAAAGCTTGCCCCACGAGCGTAGCGTCTGAAAGGCCGGCCGGCGCATCGCCAGGTGAAGGCAAATAGGCCCTCCAGCAGGTGCAACTCAATGGGTGTTAACAGGCCCTGAAACTCAATCTAGAATAACAACGTTGACGCTGGCAAACTGGCCAGAACCTCGACACAAATAACACTTGAAAGGAAGGGAAGTTAGCCACCCATGCTGGACCCAGAAATCCACTCTATGAACAGCCTGTTTCGTCAGCTCGGCTTGCCTGACAGCGACGAAGACGTTGAAGGTTTTATCATTCGTCACCGCCCCATTCCCCGAGACCTGGAATTGCACGAAGCCAGTTTCTGGAAAAAAAGTCAGGCCGACTTTCTCAAGCAGGCACTGGACGATGATGCGGAATGGGCAGAAATGGTCGATGAGCTCGACGCCCGCCTGCGCTACTAAGAACCACTAGCACCCACCACGTGGGGCACCGAAGCGCCGCAAACACCACGGTGAGTCGCCTGCATTCAAGGCGGTTTCTTGCGCGAGCGCGCCCTACCGCTGCGCCCATACAACGGGCGCAGCGGCCTCTCCCTTGGCGCTACCGCTCTCCACCGCCGTTTGGACCGATCCCCTATTCATCCAAGCCCACAAAATCAATTTTCGGATACTTTATCCACTTGAAAGTATGACCAAATCCGCAGATCACACAGGCATGGGGAGTCTCTCCAGTTTGCGGATTCATCTCGCCCGTGCAGCGGACCATACCATGGCCGCAGCCGTCACAGAGGTAATTGACCTCGACTGACCGAACGGGCCGCGTTACTTCAGGCATACAAACACCTCCCAACTCACTGCTATCCAGCCTGTTTTCACCAGGCAAGCTCAGCACTAACGCCGCAATTAAAGCGGCCCCTCGCCGTCTTCCGTCGGCGCTGATGGCGCAGCTTTTGACTGACTAGAGGACGCTTTATCCTTCGCCATACTCTGCTTGGCTTGCTCTAATTGGCGCTCTACCGCATCAACCATCGCAGACCAGCCTTCAATCAGCGCCGCATTGGCACTATCGATCACGCCGCCCAGGCTGGCGCTTTCCATTTTTCGCACCTGCCCTTCCATCTCATCAAGACGATTCACCAGCGCCTCGTTGCGAATATTGGCCAGCTGCAATTGTTCCTGCAGTTGTTGTATTTGCTGATTTTGTGCCAACTGCCGCTGATAGTTCATATAATCCACCGCAAGCAGCGCGACGACTGCCAAAACCGCCACAATGGCTCCCAAAGCCGCTTTCATCATGTTTCTCCAATAGGTCAGTGGTGATGCGTCGACATTACTACGAGCCCAGCGAGTTGCACAGCCTTGGTGCGCAGGCAGGATTGCTGCATTGCCTCAGACCATTCAAGCTGGCAATTCTCTCCAGACAATACTAGGGGATAATTAGACCACCTCCGTTTACAATTCGCCCTTCACATCATTTTTTTGATTCAGGAATTCATCGCTATGCGCCTGCGCTTGTTATTGACCGGCAATGAACTCATGGCTGGGGATATTATTGATTCCAACTCCGCCAAAATCGCCACAAAAATTGCGCCGCTAGGCTGGGAAATCGAACGAAAAGTCACCGTTGGCGATCACCTGGAGTTGCTCTGCGAGCAAATTGATGGGCTCTGCCAGGGAGCCGACGTGTTGCTGATTAACGGAGGCCTGGGCCCGACAGTTGATGACCTAACCTCTCAGGCCCTTGCCAGGGTAACAGGCCGCCTCATCTGCGAGCATCCCGCCGCTCTGGCTCATTTGCAAAACTGGTGCGAAACCCGGGGCTTTGCCCTCGGCAAGGCCAACCGCAAGCAGGCCATGCTGCCCGAGCACTGCGATATTATCGATAATCGCCGGGGCAGCGCGGTGGGCATTTCGCTGGAACACAAGGGCTGCCTGGTATTGGCCACACCCGGTGTTCCCAGCGAATTAATGATCATGCTCGACGAGGTCATTCTGCCTCTCTTACAACAGCGTTTTGCCTCAGACCACCGACGTATTCGGCGCTTTGGTGTTTTTGGTCTCGGTGAATCGTCCATTCAGGAGTTGGTCAACCAGCATCTGACCGACCTGCCCCAAGGTATTGAACTTGGCTTTCGCGCCTCCATGCCGGTGTTGGAAGTCAAGCTTAGCGCTGGCGCTGATATCAACGACGAAGAATTACAGCACTGGAGCGATCGCATTGCCGAGCTGCTGCACGATCATTTGTTGGGCGTCATTCCCACCAGTCTGCCCGCCACACTGCTTGCGCAGCTCGGCAGCCAGGACCTTACCCTATGCACTGCAGAGTCTTGCACCGGTGGTTTGATCGCCTCACAAATCACAACGGTGCCGGGCTCATCCAATGCCTTTACCGGTGGCGTGGTGAGTTACAGCAATGACCTGAAAACGAAGTTACTCAATGTGTCCCCGGCGACCCTGAATGAACACGGCGCAGTCAGTGAGGAAGTTGTGATCGAAATGGCCACCGGAGCACTGGCCGTCACCGGCGCCGACAGGGTGATTGCCGTAACGGGTATCGCAGGCCCTGGCGGGGGCAGCGAAGACAAGCCTGTGGGCACGGTATGGATCGCCTGGGGCGGCAGCAATACTTTGCAGACCGCGCGTTTTTTGCTGCCCTTTGACCGGGAATTTTTTCAAATGTGGACGGCTGCGCTAGGTATGGATTTGCTGCGCCGACAGCTGGCCGAACTGCCGCCCATGTCGAGCCTGGGCCAGCGCTTTCAGCGCTGGGACCTGCCCAAGCACAATCTTCTCTGACCCTTAGCCAGCCAGGGCCTGACGAATTTTTTCTGCCTCGCTGGCCAGTGCCCCCTGGTCAGCTATACTCGCCTGGGACAGATGAACGTCGCCCATCTGATTGATTGGCCACAAATGCAAATGGGTGTGAGGCACCTCCAGTCCGACAATCGATAACGTCACTCGCTGACACTGATAGACCGTCTTTAGCGCTTTGGCGAGCTTGCGAGCAACACCCTGTAAATGGGTCGCCAGCGACTCTGGCAAATCGTCCCAGTGATCCACCTCTTCAATGGGAATAAGCAACACATGACCGGGCCGCACCGGCTCGATGGTCATGATCGCCACGCACAACTCATCTCGCCAGACAAAATGTCCCGGCAGTTCGCCCGCAATGATGCGACTAAAAATACTGGCCATAATCGGTGACTCCTTAATTACCCATGTCTGAAAATTGAATAGAAATAACGGCTACAGCACCAGATTTACACTGCCCGACGCCAGGCCGCTTTGAACTCCGCCTCCACGGCGGCCCGCCCCGCAAGCCCCTCCATCTCGGCCAATTGCGACCAGCTTTTGGCCCAGACCAGGCATCCCAACACAACGCGCTGCTCTCTACCCGTCGCACTGACCAGGCCTGCACTGGGCAGCATGCGCCGCAAGCCGCTGGCGCAGTGCTCAAATGTCAGCTCCCCAGCAAGATAGCGCGCCAGCCGCTGTTGATCGGCGGCAGACGGTGGCGCCGCAGGCAACACGGACAATAGCCGTATCGCACTGGGAACATCCAGTGATCGTTGCACCAGCGCCAAACTATCAACCACATTGTTCGCCAGGTCGTCTCGCAGGACCGCCAGAGGGGTTTCCACGAGGGCCGTCAATGAACGGGCCACCACCAGCGAATAGCTGCCGCTACTGCTGTCCCGGCGGCTACCAAGGTATCGGGGAGCAAACCCGGCTCGCTGCCAGAACGCGATCAATGGATCACTCAGAGCAAAGCTCGCGCTGACATAGTGCTGACCAAGATCTGCCGCCTTCTTTGTGGCGGCGGCGAGCAGCGCCTGCCCCAGTCCTTGCCGGCGCGCCTCAGCCGCAACCGCAATGCGGCGAACCCGCCAACTCGGCTGGCTGAGCAGTTCGATGTCACCGGCCATCCGGGCCAGCCGCTGAGCGGCCAGGTTGCCCGGCGGTTGCCGCCGACCTGCGATGATCGCCTGCGCCATCGCCACCGGCAGCCCACCCTCTTCGACACACTCACAAACCCCAATAACATTGCCGTCACGCAGCGCAATAAGCAGCGGCAGCGGCGAGTCGAGCAAGGCTTGTAAATCGGCGGGTGTGGTTTGGTAGTGGGCTTGAAGCAGTAAGGAAAACACGGCGGACAACCGCGCTTCGTCGGTCATCAGCTCATCGATGGCCGTCCAGGCTAATAAGGCTTCGCCGCCGCCTGTTACTGCGGGCACCTCAGTCGCCGGCCGCGGCGTCGACGCCATTACAAATACCCGGTTAAAAAAAGCTTCCAGCGGGTCATCAGCGGCCCAGCGCAAAGGCTGGACCAGGCTCATTCGCCGGGCCTGCGGTCGCAGGGCTTTTAATCGGTCGGCAAAGCGCAATTCAAAGCCACGTCCGCTGCCTTCGTAACCGCTGACCGTTGTGGCGAACACCAGCCGCGGAAAGCGTTCCGTCAATCGCTCCAGCAGGCCAACAGACAGACTCGCCGCCTCGTCCACCATGACCAGATCCCAGGCCTCCGTGCTCTCCAGTGCCGCATCTGGTGGCGAATGCGGCAACGACGGGCCCGAATCACCCTGTACAAATGCACCGGTTTGCTGGGCGTAATGCCGCTGGGCAACCGCCACTGACGCCGCCATCGACGATACCAACAACACCGTGGCGCCTGGCTGTCGCTGCTGCAGCTCGGCAGCTGCCATTCCCAGGGCCGCTGTTTTTCCTCGCCCCCGATCCGCGGTGATAACCAGCGGCCGCTTATTGCGCCCGGTGGCTACCCGAACAATTGCCGCCACCGCGTCCTGCTGATCCAAGCTCGGCAGCGACCGCCGCCAGGGCAAATGATTTTCTGCCGGAAGCGCCGGTATTTCCCCCTGCTCGGACAACACAAACACCCCTTGCGCGCCGCTGGCCAACTCGATGAAACGGCGCAAAAAACGACTGGGAATACGGTGGTTCGAAGGCGCCTGGCTAGCGGAAAACTCACCCGGCCAATCACCCAGCGGTGGTGCGAACAAATGCAATAGACCACCAGCCACCAGGGTACCGGCAACGGCTAACCAATCGTTTACCCGACGGACTTGCCGGCAGTCGATCAGCGCACAATCAAACTCCTGGCCGAGAACGGCCTGCCCCCGTGTAAGCCCCGTCTCAATAACTGCGCAGCGCTGTGACGTGTGGCAAGAGAGACGGCGCCATTGCTGTTGACACCAGTCCTCATCGCCCGCCCAGATCAACAGGTAGCGATGGCCGTTGTGTCGTCCGCGCGTTGCGAGGGCGTCACAGAAAGTATCTAGCTCAGCAGCAGAATGGGGCATGCTCAGTCATCACGCGTGCTGGGTGTTACCGGCGCTGGCTTCATATGCAAGTGCAGAATAATCCGCTGGTCATCAAGGTAGCTTTTGGCCGCGTGCTCACAGAGTATCTCCCGGCACAAGGTCACCAGCAGTTCGCGAAGCTCGGCACTCTCAATCAGGCCTAACTCCTGGGCCAATTCCATGCGCCCTTCAAGCCGGTAAAGATGGGCGGGTGGCACGTCCAAGCCAGCGGCCTGGTCTTCGAAAAAGCTGCGCAAGCGAACCGAAAGCGACGCTAAAAATTCTTCTTTTGCTGCCATTAGTCCCGACTCCGCTCGCCCTGCACCAGCACCCAAGGCGCAACGACGACCGCCCACACGGTGGCATCGTGTTCCAGCCAGGCATCGTTTTGCGCCGGGCTGGCCTTTATCAAGTCGCCATCCTTTAACCAACGGGCCACACTGACAGTGTCGTCCTCAACCATCGCGGCCGCCGCCGCCACCAAATCCAGGTCGGGCGAAGCGACCAGCACATCGCCGCGCTGGTAAAAGGCTTGCAGCTCACGCCAGGCGATGGTGGAGGTCTCGCGATTGAGTTTGGCGAGGGTTTCTTGAGAAAGCTTTTTCATTGGGATCACAGTATTGGATTATCAGAATCTTTCGCCTGGCGGCGCGCTAGCGGCACGAACGATCGGGCCAGGCCAGCGACCAGGGCGACGCCAAGTCTAACAAGGCCGCCTGACAGGCTCCAACGGCAAATTCGCGCCCCACTGTGGGCAGTCGCTGAAATTCATAGGGCTGCCCGGCCAGTGAAAACTGTAGCGAATAAGCATGCAGATATAGCCGATCCCAGCAGCCCTGCTGCTCCGCAGGGCCGTAGCGCCGATCCCCCAGAATCGGCACCCCGAGGCTCTTCATCACCACCCGCAACTGGTGGGTTTTTCCGGTGTAGGGTCGCAGCAGATAAAGTCGTCGGCCTGGGCTGAGGGAATAACTGAAAAAATGGGTACGGGAAGGATTAACGCGGTCCTGGCTGAGGCGATAATTGCCATTGCGGGCCTTAAGCAGATCGCCAACCACCCTGCCCTGCTTTTTCTTTGGCTTGCCGTCGGCGAGGGCGACATAGCACTTGGCAACACCATCATTTGCAAACAGCCGGCCAAACTCCTGTGCAGCTGCAGGGTGTTTGGCCAGCATCAGCAGCCCTGAGGTATCATCGTCCAGGCGGTGTACAAGAAATAGGCTGTTGAGGCCGAGGGCTTTTTTCAAGCGGTCAACCAGGCTCTCACCCCGGTCGTTTCGATGGAGGTTACTGCCAGCCGGTTTATCAACAACAATAAAATCTGCGTTGCTATAAATCAGCTGGCAGCCGTCTTCGGTAAGGGTGTCCTCAGGCGCGCAACTGCTTTTGTTGCTCGAGACTTTCCGCGGCCTGTTTAATGACATCAAGGTTCTCCGGCGACAACGCAGCTTGATCGATCTGTGCCAGCAAGCTTTCAAAGGCCGGACTATCCCCCAATTGGGCATAAAACTCCAGCAGACTGAGCTGGGTGCTCAATTCGCTGGTATCGCCCAAATCTGGCAGTGACACGGCCACGTCCTCCACCTCGCCAAAGTCGAGGTCGAAGACCGCCTCTTCTTGAGAAGGCACCTCCGCCTCTGTTGCAGAGGATGTCGCTTGGGCCGCCCCTTCAGGCGCAGCGCCTTTGGGCAGGTTGCCAATGTCCATGAAAACTTCATCAAAGTTATCGGACTCCACTGGCGCAGATGCTGGCAATGGCGCGTCTTGCTCGGGTTCTTTGCGCTGTCGACGCAGCAGCAAGAGCAGCAGCGCCACTGCAACGCTGGCGCCCAGACCCAGCAGCCAGCCAGAGAAGCCGGTGCCATTATCTGCTTTGACCTGTGGCGCTAACGGAGCCTCCGGCAGGCTTGCCTCCGCCTCCTCTTGCCCTTGCACAACCGCGCGGCTTTCCAGGGCTAATTTCTCTGCCCGTACCTGGGCCAGCTCGTCTCGCACGGCCTGCAGCTCAGCGCGCATGGCCGCCATATCCTCGGACATCAGCGCCAGGTTCTGCTGCAACATTTGCACTTCTGCGGCAGACTCCGAGCCGACAGCATCGGCGGTAATTGAAAAGGGTTCGGCAATTCGCTCCGGCTGCTCAGCACCTGCCCCCACGATTGATGGGCTGCCATCGGCACGATTTTCCTCTGCTGCCTGCTGACTCTGGGTCGCGGTTGGCGCGGCCGCGGTTGCCACCGCCACATTCGCCGCGCCAGCAGCATCCGCCCTTTGCCCCTGCTCTGGCAGCGTCGCGGCGTTTAATGAACTGGGGCGCAGGTCGAGGGACACAGCCTCTTTGAGCAGCGAAGGCTTACCGCCCACAAAGGCATCGGGGTTGGCCGCAAAAATCTGCTCCATCAGGGTATTGATGTTGCCGCCCCGAGACTGGCGTAACCGCGAGGCGATAGCCCACAGACTATCGCCCCGTCGGGTTCGATAATTCTCGGTGGTGGCCACGAAAGCGGATCGCTCGGGAGTCGGTGTTCTGCGGGTCGGTGACGGCAGAACGGACGGTGTTTCGCGGCGGGGAGACTCCGGGCGCTTCTGAGGTGGCGGGGATATCGACACCAAGCCCGGCAAGTCCAGCAAAAGCGTGTACTCCCGGGTCAGTGCACCGCTGGGCCAACGCAACTCGACACTGAAATTAACAAAGGGCTCTTGGGCATTTTCCTTGCCCGTCAGCCAGATTTGCCCCTGGCCATTTTCGTCAATCTGGCTTTCCACCGTTAGACCACTGACGTTGACCCCGCCCATCGCGCTCTCGGAGGACGAATCCCATGCGGGGTTAAGCCTGACCAATACCTGCTCGGTGCTCAAGCCCTGGGCACCGTAGATCGGGATTTTGACCCGTAGCGGCTCACCCAACTTTGACTCCATTGACGCAGTCCCTACCCCCAGAGCGCTCGCCAAAGGCGCACTGAGCAGACCGCAGGTCAGCAATGCGACTGAAGAGGCCGTGATACGATCCATGAATTCCTCCTGTCTCTGCCTTGCGGCCAACGCGAGCTGCAAGCCAATATTGTGACGCAGCGCTCAAATCACTGCGTTATACAGAGATAATCAACTTGGCGCGCAAAGGCAAGACAAAACACACTCCTGCAGCAACCAATCCCCCTACCCTGTATTAAAGATAAAAATCTGACCACATCTAGGTGTCGCATCGCAAAATTTGAGCATTTGTCATAAAAATGACTTTTCCCCAGATATCTTGAATAAGCTTGTGGATAAATCTGTTGAAACAGGCCGAGAGATAGCAATCCCGCCGGTCGGCGAAATCTGTTTAGAAATTAGACAGCGCCGCCGCTACCAGAAAACCACTGCCGCCGCCAATGCCTGGTCAGCAGCAGCGACATGACCAACATGACCAGGGCCGCTGCCCAGTAAGGATAATGGCTCGATACACTGTAGAGCGCGCCACCCAGCAGCGGCCCAAATACAAAACCCAAACCAATAATTGAGCCGAGCATGCCCGCCAATTCGCCTTGCTCCCGGGGCTCGACTACCAGCGACGCACTCGCGGTAAACGCGGGGCCAGTGAGGCCCATGCCCAGGCCAATCATCGACATTGCCAGCATGAGATGACTGAGCTGGGTGGCGTTGGCCAACATGAGGTAGGCCAAGAAACTAAAAGGCATACCACTGACAAGCAGTGTTATCGGCTTGGCGCGGACCCGTTGAACCAGCAAAAACTGGGTCATTAACATGGTTGCGGAGGACACCACCATCGCCACCGAGAACAACTGGGCTGCCCGCACACTATCCACCCCCAGCGTGTCCTGAAAATAAAACCCGAGTGTTTGCTGTACCATCGCCACCAGACTGAACACCGTGAAGCCAATCAAGATGAACAGGCGGTAGCGAGGATCAAAATAGGACATCCGACGGCGACGCTCACCCGTTTCCTGCGGTGGCGGCGGCAAGGCCGGTAGGAATCGCCAGACCAAAACGGCGGCACACAAAGCCAATATTGCCTGAACAAATAACGGGGCAAGAAAGCTGAAGTGCACAAACCAGGCAAGCACAGGGCCGATCATCACACCGAGCTGATTTGCCGCCTGTAGTCGCCCCATTCCCTTGGTACGTTCGCTGGGGCTCGTCGTATCGGCCATGTAAGCCGAAGCGCCGGGGTGGGTGCCAGACATTACCAGCGCATGGAACGCCCGACTGACAACCAACAGGAAGTACAGGGCGGCACCGCCAAGCAGGCCGGACAAACCAACGTAAGAGGCTAGATTAAAAACCGTCGAGCCCAGGGCGTATCCCAACAGCCCCATCAAAATGACCGGCTTACGTCCCAAGCGGTCCGACAGACGCCCCCAAAACGGGGCGGCAAAAAAGAAGATCACGGCAGCCATGGCCGACAGCGACGTAATCGCAAGCTCCCGAGGCTGAAACTGGATACCAAGCAACGGCAGCCGAAAGACCAGTTCATCCAGATGCATTTCGCGCCCGAGCATCGGCACAATCGCAAACACCACGGTTTGCCCCATTCCCACTGCCATCATGGCAAGGTAGAGCGCGAACAGGATTTTTGCTGGGGGATGCTGTGACGAGGGGTGATCCACAATCGCGTTCTCAATGACCCGCCGTTGACGCTGCCCAGCGGTAAAATGTGCCGGTATGATACAGGATTGTTAGACCGGGAGTGGAATCATGCGCAGTCACCCATCGTCACCCAGCCTGAGCCAGCGCTGGTTGAATGGCATCGAAGCAGCAGGCAACCGACTGCCCAACCCGGTACTGCTGTTTGTGATATTTTGCCTCGCTGTGGTGGTGATATCCGCTCTGGTGCAAGGCGCCGGTCTGACCGCAACCCACCCTGTCACCGGCCAGTCCCTCACCGCAAAATCCCTGCTGAGCGAAGACGGCCTGCGCTGGATGTTGACCAGCGCCGTGAGCAATTTCACCCAGTTCGCTCCAGTCGGCCCAGTTGTGGTGGCAATTATGGGCATCGCCATCGCCGAGCATTCCGGCCTGTTGGGCAAGGTGTTAGCGTCGCTGGCCCACCGGGCGCCGCCGCGCAGTTTGAGTGCGGTGATTGTTTTCACTGGCGTCCTTTCCAGTATCGGCTTTGACGCTGGCTATGTCGTGCTGATTCCGCTGGCAGCACTGATCTTTCGCGCCGCCGGTCGATCACCCCTGGCCGGCATCGCCGCGGCCTTTGCCGGCGTATCGGGCGGGTTCAGCGCCAACTTATTGCTCGGGCCAGTCGATGCGATTCTGGCGGGCATCTCCACCGAAGCGATCGGGCTAATCGATCCCCAGCGGGAAGTGTTGGCCAGTGGCAATTATTTCTTTATCGCTATTTCAGCGGTATTCATTACCGTGGTGGGCGCGCTGGTCAACGAGACCCTGGTAGAACCGCGCCTAGCCAAACCCGAGCCACCCACTGAAGCTTCTGCCCAGCCCCTCAGCACAGAGTCCGGCCGTGCACCCATTTGGCTGCTGGTATACTCCGCCGCCTTTGCAGGCTTGCTGGTTTCGCTGGTTCTGCCCGAGGGCGGCTTGCTGCGCAATCCCGATCCCAATGGGCTTGCCGCCTTGCCACTGCTGAAAACCCTGGTCATCTGGATTGCGCTTTATGCCGGGGGAGCGGGTATTATTTACGGCTATCTGAGCGGCAAATATCGCAGCAGCCATGATTGGGTGGCGGGCATGGAGCAAGGGGTAAGCACGCTGGCGGGATATCTGGTGCTGATGTTTTTTGCCGCCCAGTTCGTGAATTACTTTGCCTGGTCGGGCCTTGGCGCCATGGCGGCGGTTGGCGGTGCAAGTTGGCTGGGAGAGTTGGCCCTGTCCAAGACCACGCTGTTGCTCTTATTTATTATGACCAGTGCCGCCATCAATCTGTTGATTGGCAGCGCGTCAGCAAAATGGGCGGTGATGGCGCCGGTGTTTGTGCCCATGCTGGCCCTGCTCGGCCTGCCGCCGGAGGCCACCCAGATGGCCTATCGCATCGGCGATTCCTGCACCAATATCATCACCCCGTTGATGCCGTATTTTGGGGTAGTGGTCGCCTTTATGCAGAGTCACGACAAGTCGGCTGGCATGGGCACACTCATGGCCATGATGCTGCCCTACTCGATTTGCCTGCTGTTGAGCTGGAGCGCACTGCTGCTGTTGTGGCTGGGACTGGGCTTGCCGCTGGGGCCCGGCGCCTAGCGGCGCCCTAACCGAAAGCGACTTGCGCTACGACTGCTGCTGAACGGTTGCCGCCATTTCATCAATACCCGCATGGCGCACATCGGCACCCTTAACCAGGTAAATCACATGCTCAGCAATGTTGCGGGCATGGTCACCAATGCGCTCCAGTGAGCGCAGTGCCCACATTACTTGCAGCACCGAAGAGATGGTGCGCGGGTCTTCCATCATGTAGGTCACCAGGCTGCGCATCGCCGTGCCGTATTCCATGTCTACCGCGTTATCTTCCTCGGCCACCTGCAGGGCAAGGTCGACATCCACCCTGGCGAAGGCGTCGAGGGCACTGCGCACCATGCCCGTCACGTGATCGCCAATATGGCGGATCTCCAGCACGCTGCGCGGCAAGCCGCCCAACTCGCTGAGTTTGATCGAGCTGTCAGCCACCTTGCTGGCCTCGTCGCCCATGCGCTCCAGATCACTCAGCGTTTTACTGATCGACAACACCAGGCGCAAATCGCTGGCAGCAGGCTGACGCCGGGCTAGGATAATCGTGCACTCTTCATCAATGGACACCTCCAGGGCATTGACCAGCCGGTCACCCTTTTTGACCTCTTCAGCCATCCCGGTGTCTTGCAGCATAAACGCCGTTGTGGCGTCGGCAACTTGCTTCTCTACCAAGCCGCCCATTTCCAGCATTCGCGTTTTGATTTCATCCAGCTCGGTATTGAATTGCTGGGAAATGTGATGTGCGTGATGAAGATCGCGTTCTTTCATTACTGCCCGCCCGTAAGTATCTGTGTTGCCTCGACTATGAAATATCCCGCTTGTGGGTTTTACCCCACGGTGGGCGGCCGGCTGATTAGCCGTAGCGCCCGGTAATATAGTCTTCGGTTTGCTTATTATCTGGGTTGGTAAACAGGGTGTCGGTATTATCAAACTCAATGAGTTTGCCCATGTACATGAATGCAGTGTAATCCGAAACCCGGGCTGCCTGCTGCATATTGTGTGTGACTATTACGATTGTGTACTGATCTTTAAGTTCGTAGATCAGCTCTTCAATTTTCAGGGTGGAGATCGGGTCCAGTGCCGAGGCAGGCTCATCCAGTAGCAATACTTCCGGCTCTACCGCGATGGTGCGCGCAATGACCAGACGTTGCTGCTGACCGCCCGACATTCCCAGCGCGTTGTCATGGAGACGGTCTTTCACTTCATCCCACAGCGCCGCCCCCCGCAGCGAGCGTTCAACCACCTCATCTAACACCCGCTTTTTGTTAATACCTTGAATACGCAACCCGTAGGCGACATTTTCATAGATCGACTTGGGAAAGGGATTCGGCTTCTGAAATACCATGCCCACATGGCGGCGCAGGGTCGACACATCAACGCCCTTTTCGTAAATATTGTTGCCATCGAGGCGAATGGCGCCCTCAATGCGGCAGCCATCCACCAGATCGTTCATCCGGTTAAAACTGCGTAGCAGCGTTGATTTACCGCAACCACTGGGACCGATAAACGCGGTCACCTTGCGCCGGGGAATCACCATATTAATGTCATACAGCGCCTGCTTTTGGCTGTAATACAAATCCAGGTTTTCCACCGTCAGCGCAATTTCCTCGCGCTGAATATCATTTTCGCTTCGAGTACGGCCCAGAGAATCCAGATCGATGGCGTGAGATTTGGTCATATTTGCTTCCGATTTCAAATTAGCAGCCATTGCCAGTACCGCCCTACATTTCCAGCGACTTGTATTTTTCGCGCAAATGGTTGCGCAGCCCCACCGCGCTCAGGTTTAGCAGCGCGATAATAATCACCAGCAGCAAGGCTGTGGCGTATACCAGGGGACGAGCCGCCTCCACATTGGGGCTTTGAAAACCCACATCATATATGTGAAAGCCCAAATGCATAAATTTTTGGTCCAGATGGACAAAGGGGAAATTCCCATCGACCGGCAATGAAGGTGCCAGCTTAACCACTCCAACGAGCATCAGCGGAGCCACTTCCCCAGCCGCCCGGGCTACCGCCAGAATCAAGCCGGTCATCATTGCCGGACTGGCCATGGGCAGTACCACCCGCCACAAGGTTTCCGCTTTAGTTGCGCCCAGCGCCAAACTGCCCTCGCGCAGATTGCGGGGAATCCGCGACAAGCCTTCCTCGGTAGCAACAATCACCACCGGCAGCGTCAACAAAGCCAGAGTGACCGAGGCCCACAGGAGTCCCGGGGTGCCAAAGGTGGGTGCCGGCAGTGCCTCTGGAAAAAAGGCCTTGTCCATTTCGGCACCGAGAAAATAGATAAAAAAGCCCAGCCCAAATACCCCGTAAACAATGGACGGCACACCAGCCAGGTTGTTGACAGCGATACGGACGATGCGCGTCATCAGGCCTTGTTTAGCATACTCGCGCAGATAGACCGCAGCGATCACGCCAAAGGGTGTCACCAACACAGACATGATCAACACCATGATGACGGTGCCAAAAATTGCCGGGAAAATGCCCCCTTCCGTGTTGGCTTCCCGAGGTGCCTCGCTGAGAAACGCCCAGAATTGTTCGAAGTAAAACCCGGTTTTGGCAAACACCGACATGGTGTTGGGACGGTGGGCTTTAACCACCGTGGCAAAGCGCATGGTCACTTCACGACCACTGGCTGTCTTGGCGGTAAAACTGTCCTGCCGCCACTCTCGATAGAGTTCCTGCAAACGCTTTTGCAGCACCTGATACTGCGCTTCCAGCTCGGCCCGACTTTCGGCGTTCGCGGCCTGGACCCGCTGCAATTGTTGCTCGCTCAAGCTGGAGTCCAACTCCGCCGCACGATCCTTTAACCGCAGTCGTTCCATGGCATGGTTGATGGAGCCGATATCGTGTTTTTCGATTCGCTCAATCTGCTCATGCAACAGATCTGCTGCAGCCACTTTATTCTGAAAGGCCTGCCACAGATCTGCATCGGCAATTTCCAGCGTTTTTCCCTGTTCTTGAATGGCGGTGAGATAGCCGTAGAAGTTGCCCCACTCCCGCCGCTCGATCACCACCACCGACTCCGGATAGCTGATGGCACTGAGGTAGTCACTCAGCACCCATTTGAAATCAACACCAGTAACATCACGGTTACCCTGTTTTACCAGTGCCCGCTCGACAAAGGGCTTGGTTTCCGGCAGCGGGTATCCAGCGCTAAGCAGTTGCTCCAAGGGAACAGATTCGGTTTCAACGTGCTCTGCCAGCAGAGCCGAGGCGACTTCCCCCGGCGGCGCGTAGGTAGCAGACATCACCGCAGATGGCCAAAAGTGACCAAATCCCCGTACCGCCAAGAGCACTAACAAGCCGATTACCGCGAGGGTGCTGACCGTTACCGCTGCTGCGTTGGCCCAAATCATCGGCTCGCCGCGCTTGCACCAATTTAAAAAGCCGTCCTGTTGTTGCCCGCGTAGATTCATTGCTTTTCTCTTCTCCACCAGCAATTACAGGTTGCCGTAGCGCATGCGCAAACGCTGACGCACCACTTCTGCAACGGTGTTCACCAGGAAGGTGAACATGAATAAGACAAACGCCGCGAGGAACAATACCCTGAAGTGAGTGCTATCCACTTCGGTCTCGCCAATCTCGACCGCAATATTCGCCGCCAGCGTGCGCATTCCTTCAAAGATATTGGCATCCATAATGGGCGTGTTGCCGGTGGCCATCAGTACAATCATGGTCTCCCCCACAGCACGGCCCATACCAATCATCAGTCCAGAAAAAATACCTGGGCTGGCGGTGGGCAGCACGACACCCACCAGGCTCTGCCAAGGTGTCGCGCCCAGCGCCAGAGACCCGTGACTAAGATGTTTGGGCACTGAGAAAATCGCATCTTCAGCGATGGAGAAGATCGTTGGAATCACCGCAAACCCCATCGCAATTCCGACCACCAAGGCGTTGCGCTGATCAAAGGAAACCCCCAGATCACGCGTCAGCCAACGCCGCATATCGCCATCAAAAAGCATCTTTTCCATGGGAGCGCCCAGCGCCACACACAGCATCACTAGGCCGATAATCACCGGCACTAACAGCACTGGGTGCCATCCATCAGGCACATGTTTGACCACCTTGCCGGGCAACTTGGACCACAACCATGCAAACAGCAATATCGAAACGGGCATCAGCAACAGCAGACTGAATACCGCCGGCATATTCTTTTCGATGAAGGGCGCCAACCACAAACCCGCCAGAAAGCCGAGAATGACCGTAGGCAGGGCCTCCATCAATTCGATCACGGGTTTTATCTTGCGACGCAGCGTCGGCGCCATGAAGTACGCTGTGTAAATGGCTCCGCAAATCGCCAGCGGTGCGGCAATCAACATCGCATAGAAAGCCGCCTTTAAGGTGCCAAATGCCAGCGGTGCAAAACTGTATTTGGGTTCAAAATCGTTGCTCGCTGAGGACGACTGCCAGACGTAGGCGGGCTCAGAGTAGCTTTCGTACCAAACCTTTTCCCAAAGGGCTGACCACGACAGCTCCGGGTGCTCATTGTGCACCGCGTATTCCAAAATATTGCCATCGTCACCCTCAACCAGAAGGCGGTTAGCCCGGGGTGATATCGCCATCGCCGCTGGATGCTTCAGCGGCAGCGCTTCGTTCAGCAGTCGGCGGTGGGCCGTTGAGTGAAAAATATCGAGTTGGCCCTGACTGCCCAACGCCAGAAAACCCTTGCGTCGGTGTTCAGTGACCAGGGCCGAAACCCCCTCTTCGGCTGAGCGATCGAACTGGCGAATTTCTTTCAACCGATAACCACTGGCCGATGCGGTATCTCGCACCACAAACCACTGAGCCAAGTCTCCCTCGCTGGATGCGGCCAAGATCGAAATACCACCAAGCAGAAAGCGGATATCGCTCAGGTTGCCGCGTTCAAACAAATGCCCCTTGTCGGCAACCGTACCGGCACGTAAATCAATCAGACGAAACTCACCACTTTCACTAAAGACATACAGCCAGCGCTGATCGGGATCGATCAACAGAGACTGCGCAACCATTGTCAGGGGCGGTAACGGCAGGGCCGCCTCCACAAGCGTAACCTCCTCTGTCAGGAAGTCCTCTTCTTTTTGCCAGCGTTTTCCCACCAATTTGCCATCGGAAACGCCGACGACAACAAGCGCATCATCGCCATCATTTACAGCCAGCGCGTCTAACGAACGCCCCTCGGCCAATGTCAGCGGCGCATCACCATACGGAAAGCTCAACCGCGGCGTAATGACGCGGGTGTTGTTAGGGTAACTGGTACGGTAGTCGTGTTTCGCAATGAGAACTTCGCCCGAATCACTACCGAGCGCAAAGACGCGGCTGACCTCTGACTCAATGGTAAAACTGGATAAATCACCCGAGCCGACATTGAGCTGTTGGCGCTTCATCTCACGCCCTGAGCCAACTTCAAAAAAAACAGCCGCGCCGTCCCGGTCTAGGCGAAACCCCACCTCGGCCTGCTCTTCCATTGCCAAATACAAGGCTGCGCCGCCGGCTGGCGCCGGGTATTCGGCCAGCTTTTCAATACTGGCAGCGCGAAACAATGGCAGGATTTCGTAGAGGAGATAGAAAAAAATCAACAGAATGGCGAACAGAATCGCCACACCGCCGCCGGTGATCGTGACCGCGGCAGCCGAGTCTTTAAATTGGCGCCAACGACGGAAAGCCGACGCGGTATTTCTCACTTCCGCAGAATTCATGCAACGTTGCCCTGATGGGTGCCCGAGCGGTAAACGTAAACCACCCAGCCTATGTTAATTCGGTTGCCAAACCATGACACGCAATGCCATGACTTCAGCAACCTGCCGAACGATAAACAAAGGGTCGCCGCAGTCACTGCGCCGACCCTTAAAACATCATCCGTGCCGCTTACATTTCAAGCAGCGCGTAGATACGCTCAACCACTTTGGCGGGCAGCGGCACGTAGCCGTCTTTTACCACCACTTCCTGCCCCTCACGGGACAGCACCAGCTTAAGAAACTCACGCTCCAGCGGCGCCAGCGGCTGGTTTGGCGCTTTATTGACGTAGACATAAAGGAAGCGTGATAAAGGATAGGTTCCCTTGGTCGCGTTTTCTGCGGTGGCTTCAACAAAGCTACTCTTGTCATCTTTCGCCAGCGGGATCGGCCGAACACTGGGTGTTTGGTAGCCAATACCAGAGTAGCCAATGCCGTTAATCGAAGTCGATACCGATTGCACGACTGAAGCCGAACCGGGCTGCTCATTAACACCATTTTTGAAGTCGCCTTTACACAGGGCTTCTTCCTTAAAATAGCCGTAGGTTCCCGATACCGAGTTACGGCCGAAGATCTGAATATCACGGCCAACCCAAGACCCGCTCATTCCGAGCTGCCCCCAAGACTGCACCGCCTCTACAGCGCCGCAGCGGCGAGTGCTGGAGAAAACCGCATCAACTTGGGCAATCGTCATACCTTCGATCGGATTATCCTTGTGCACAAACACCGCCAGGGCATCAATGGCCACAGGCACGGCAGTGGGTTTGTAGCCGTATTTGCCTTCAAAGGCCTCGATTTCCTTATCCTTCATTTTTCGGCTCATTGGGCCGACATTGGAGGTACCCTCGGTCAGCGCTGGGGGCGCGGTGGACGACCCAGCGGCCTGGATTTGCACATTCACATTCGGGTAATGCCGCTTAAAATCTTCAGCCCACAGGGTCATCAGATTGGCGAGGGTATCGGAACCGACGCTGGAGAGATTTCCGGCGACACCCGACGCTTTCTCGTAAGATGCCAGACCGGGGTCTACTTCGGCGCCCGCCAGCGAGAACCCTGCGGTCACACTCAGCGCCATTGCCATTAGACTTTGCTTGATTTTCACGGACCTCTCCTCAAACCAGTAAACTCGTCTAAGGGGGCACTCTAAACCCCAATTGTTACAGTTATGTTACAAAACGATGACTACCCAAAAAATCACTTTAACTTATTGATTAGTAATGATTTTGGAAAAACACAACTGAAGCAACTGCCCTGGGATATGACACTTTTAATACGCAATTCGGCGCGATGTCGAATCAACACGTGCTTGACAATCGCCAGCCCAAGGCCGGTACCGCCAGTGTCGATGGAGCGACTTTCCTCGACGCGATAAAAGCGTTCGGTCAGCCTGGGAATGTATTGCGGCTCAATGCCAATGCCCGTGTCTTCGACTTCAAAATAGGCGTGATAGTCATCCTGAAACCAGCGCAGAGTAATTTGATCCCCGGCCTCGGTGTACCGCGCAGCGTTGACCGCCAGGTTCGAGAAGGCGCTGCGCAGTTCAGCGTAGCAACCCCGTAGGTCAGCATCATCATCGCATTCAACCCGAATCTCCCGCTCCCCTTTTGCCGCGGCCGAAACCTCTTCGGCAATCATTTCCATCAGCGGGCGCATTCTGATCTGCTCTTGCTCGGAGGCCGGCAACGTTTCCAGCCGCGACAACAGCATCAAGTCTTGAATCAGATTATGCATGCGCCGGGATTGTTGCAGCATCTGAGCGATGGCCCGATCCCAACGGGGGTTTTCGCCACCGTGCTCGGCAAAGGTTTCGAGATAACCATTGATAACAGTCAGCGGCGTACGCAATTCGTGGGATACGTTGGCAACGAAGTCCTTGCGCATTTTTTCGAGGCGATGGGTCCGGGTCACATCTCGCGCAAACAACAACCTACTACCCTGGCCGAAAAAACTGATATTGATACTCAGCTGTATATGCCCATTGACTGGAGACGACATCTCCAATGGCATTTTGTATTTTTCTGATTCGAAATAACGCAGAAAGGCTGGCGCACGGATCAAGTTGACTAGTTGGCGCCCCGTGTCCTCCTCGTGCTGCAACCCAAGCAAGTCCACTGCCGCGGTATTGCACCATTCAATATTACCGGCTGCATCCAACATCACTACGGCGTCCGACATAGACGCAAACGACGCCCGCAGATACTCCACCGTAGCGCCCAGACGCGCCCGATCCTGGGCGCCCTGACGATGCAGGTCGTAGATTGAATCTAAAACCTGTCCCCACATACCTGTTGCCTCCGGTGGCTCACCGTCCATGCCACCCTGTAACCATGTATTCAATTTTTTGAGTTGTAACAACAGCCAAGCACACGCGGCAATAGCAGCAATCAGCAGCGGCCAAACACCCACTTGGAACAGCGCGCACACCAACGCAATGCCAATTAGGGGAATACTGACTTTAGTCAGCTCGGTCTTCCAGCCACTATCCCGCATTGCGTCGTCAGGCGCTTATGCCAGTCGCAGAAAAACGGTAACCGGTGCCTCGCACGGTCTGGATTAACTGACCGAAATCCTGACGATCCGTCTGCAGCGCTTTACGCAAACGGCGGATATGCACGTCAACCGTGCGCTCTTCAACATAAACGTTGGTTCCCCACACCTGATCCAATAGCTGGCCACGACTGTAAGCGCGCTCTTGGTGGGTCATGAAAAACTTGAGCAGTTTGAATTCGGTTGGGCCCATATCAAGGGGGTCCTGGTGGGCAAAGACCCGGTGACTCGCCGGGTCGAGTTTCAAGCCATTCACTTCAATACTTTCCTCGTCACTCTGACTGCCACTGCGACGCAACACTGCCTTAATCCGGGCCATCAACTCCCGGGAGGAAAAGGGTTTGGTGATGTAGTCGTCAGCACCGACGTCCAGACCCTGGACGCGGTTATCCTCATCGTCCTTAGCGGTCAGCATAATGACCAACAGGTCTTTGGTGAGCTCTTCACGACGCAGACGGCGCAGCAATTCAATACCGCTGGTCACTGGCATCATCCAGTCGAGCAGAACGAGGTCGGGGCGCTGATCAACGATAATGCCATGGGCTTCCTGGGCATTACTGGCTTCCAGGCACTGGTAGCCGGAAAGTTCGAGGCCGACCCGAATCATCTCGCGAATAGCCGCCTCGTCATCGACAATCAGAATGGTCTTTTCATTCATTCTATAAGCCTTTAACGACGATTTTCATGACTGCATTAAATCGACACTTGATGACATTTTTATGACGATCGGTTTTTTTCTAATCTAATCAAACACTACCGTTTTATTCCCGTGAACTAGCACGCGATCTTCCAGGTGATTGCGCAGGGCACGAGCGAGTACCGCCTTTTCCACGTCTTTCCCCAAACGCACCATATCATCCTTGCTGTGTCGGTGGTTCACCCGAATCACATCCTGCTCGATGATGGGGCCTTCGTCGAGGGTCTCAGTCACGTAATGGCTGGTTGCACCGATAAGCTTCACCCCACGATCAAAGGCCTTTTGATAGGGATTGGCACCAATAAATGACGGCAGGAAACTGTGGTGAATATTGATCATTCGGCCCGGAAACGCCTGACAAAACTCCGGCGGAATGATTTGCATGTAGCGGGCCAGCACCACGCAGTCGGCTTGGGCAGCCAGGGTGAGCCGCATAATCTTGAGTTGGGCCTCAACTTTCGTCTCGGGAGTAACCGGCACATATTCAAAGGGAATACCGTGCCACTCCACCATACTGCGCAGGTTTTCGTGGTTACTAATGACGCAGGGAATGTCGCAGTCCAGCTCACCGCTGTGCCACCGGTGCAGAATATCGGCAATGCAATGGGAAGCGTGGCTGGCCAGAATGACGACTTTACGTTTGATATTGGAATCCACCAGCTGCCACTCCATGTCATAGGAGCCGGCAATCTCTTTAAAGCCTTCGCAAAAGGCATCAACACCGTGGGTCAATGACGCTGCGCGAATTTCATTGCGCATGAAAAACCAGTTACTTTCGGCGTCAGCGTGATAATTCGCTTCCGTTAGCCATCCGCCTTGCTCGGCAACATACTGGCTCACCCGCGCGACAATACCAACCCGGTCGGGACAACTGATAACCAGTCTTAAAGTATGCTCCATAAACTCCTACGCCTTGTTCAAAATGCCCTTGAGCGCCTGGGGCAGGTCTGCGGGCAACACAACCGTTTTCGCATTGCTGGAGCTGGACAGCTCCACCAGGGCATCTGCATATTTCTCGCCCAGCAAAAACAACGCCGGCAACTCTTCTCCCTTCACCGCCGCCGAGATCGCCTCAATCGCCGCGCCGCTGGCCCGCGCCAGCACAACCTGCGCCTGGGCATCCCGCTTGGAAGCCTCTAGCCGCCCTTCTGCCTCCAGAATGGCAGCCTGCTTTTCGCCCTCGGCTTTGGTGACTGCCGCCCGCCGCTGGCGCTCGGCCGCCGCCTGCTCCTCCATCGCCTGTTGCATGGTTGGCGAGGGACTGATGTCCTGAATTTCCACCGTCTTCAGGGTAATTCCCCAGTCGGCAATATCGTCAGAAATTGCCGCCTTCAATTTGGCTTTGATCTGGTCTCGGGAGGACAGCGCCGCGTCCAGGGCCATCTCGCCGATGATGGAACGAAGCGAAGTTTGTACCAGATTCTGAATGGCCAGAGTGTAATCCTCCACCCCGTACACCGCCTTTTCTGGCGATACAATGTTGATATAGGCCACCGCGTTGGCAATGATCACCGCGTTGTCCTCAGTGATAACTTCCTGGGAAGGGATATCCAGGACAATATCCTTGGTCGTGATCTTATAGGCCACGGTGTCCACGTAAGGAATAATAAAATTCAAACCTGGCGCCAGGGTGGAGTGGTACTTGCCCAGACGCTGCACAATATATTTGCTGCCCTGGGGCACCGTGCGCACACCCATTGAAATGGTGACCACCACCATGAACAGCAAAGCACCGGTTACTGCGAGACTTTCCATATCTTCAGCCCTTTAAGAGTCTGGTGAGAAAGACGCCGCGCTACCCCGCCTAACGGGACGACTCGACGTGGGACACAATCAATTTATTGCCAGACAGTTCCTCAACCCGCACTTTGTCGCCCACTTCGATGGGGTCGTTGCAGATAAAAGACCATTCTTCACTACCCAACATCGGCACCGAAAAGCGCATGACCCCGTGACCAAACTTGGCGCCTTTGCTAATCACCATCCCTTCCTGAGCAACGATTTGCTCCCGGGCCATGCCGGCCAGAGACTTGTTTTTCATTTTGGGGTGGACGTATTTAAACCAGATAAACAGGTCCAGGCAGGACAGCACCGCCCAAATCGCCAGCTGCACCGCAAAGTGCAAATCGACCACGGCGATAATCAAACCCACTGCGACGGCGCTGGCGCCAAACCAAAGCAGCACAAAACTGGGGACAAAAATTTCGCTCGCGACCAATAGCAGTCCCAGCACCATCCAGTGCCAATATGCGATATGCGCGTTTAACCAAGACATTGTCGACTCCGACAGACCTTCTGCCGCGCAAGAATAGCCTATGCGCCAGGCAAGTGCACCTCACCCCGAATGACGGCAGCATTTGATGAATTGAAAGGGGTTGAATACAGCAGCCCCACTGATACGGTACAATACGTTTTTGCCACATTTAGCCCCATCTTCAGGTCATTATGTCCCCAACACCCCTGTTCAATTACCGCCGTTACTGGGCCGAGTGTTTCGGCACCGCTGAATTTCTGCCAACCAGTCGCGCAGAAATGGACGCTCTGGGCTGGGACAGTTGCGACATCATCATTGTCACTGGCGATGCTTATGTCGATCACCCCAGCTTTGGTATGGCGGTCATCGGCCGGGTACTTGAGGCCCAAGGCTTCCGCGTTGGCATTATCGCCCAGCCCGACTGGCAATCCGCTGAGCCATTTAAAGCACTGGGCCAGCCGAATCTGTTCTTTGGCGTTGCGGCCGGCAACATGGACTCCATGATCAATCGGTACACCGCCGACCGCCGCCTGCGCCATGACGACGCCTACTCGCCGGACAATGTCGGCGGCAAGCGGCCTGACCGGGCAGTCATTGTCTACTCCCAGCGCTGCCGGGAGGCCTATAAAGACACCCCCATCGTGCTTGGCTCCATTGAGGCCAGCCTGCGCCGGATCGCCCATTACGATTATTGGAGCGATAAAGTCCGCCGTTCAGTTCTCCTCGATGCCCGCGCTGACATTCTGCTCTACGGCAACGCCGAACGGGCGATCGTTGACGTCGCTCACCGACTATCCCGGGGAGAAGCCATTGCCGACCTTCAGGATTTGCGCGGCACCGCTTTTTTGCGCAAGTCCGTCCCCGCCGGATGGACCGAGATCGACTCAAGCCATGTGGATTTACCGGGCAAAGTCGATCCAATCATCAGCCCCTATGTGGATACCAACGCCACCGAGGCTTGCAGCACCGCCCAGGAAGATGCCGCACCCGCCCTGGCAGACACGGTGCAAGCTGTGCGTATTCTCGACCCACGGGTTGCGCGCAAAGCCGGCGCCGATAGTGACACCACCGTGATCCGGCTACCGGATTACGAAACGGTGAAGCGCGATCCGGTCAGTTATGCCCACGCTGCCCGGGTCCTCCATCTGGAGACCAACCCCGGCAACGCTCGGGCGCTGGTGCAGCGCCACGGCGACCAACAGGTATGGCTCAATCCACCGCCGATTCCACTGACCACCGAAGAGCTGGATTGGGTGTTTGAGCTGCCCTACCAGCGCCGCCCCCATCCATGCTATGGCGATGCCCGCATCCCGGCCTACGAGATGATCCGCTTCTCGGTGAATATCATGCGGGGCTGTTTTGGTGGCTGTAGCTTCTGCTCAATCACCGAGCACGAAGGCCGTATCATCCAAAGTCGCTCTGAAGACTCCATCGTTAAAGAGGTGGAGAAAATTCGGGACATGACACCGGCCTTTACCGGTGTGGTCTCGGATCTCGGTGGTCCCACCGCCAATATGTGGCGGCTCAACTGCAAGAGCAAGGAGATCGAGGAAAATTGCCGCAGGCTCTCCTGCGTGTATCCCGGCATCTGTAAAAACCTCGACACAGACCAGAGCCCGCTGATTGGTCTGTATCGTCGGGTGCGCGAATTGGACGGCGTGAAAAAGGTACTGATTGCCTCGGGCCTGCGTTACGACCTGGCGGTGGAAACCCCGGCCTATGTCAAAGAGCTGGTCACCCATCATGTCGGCGGTTACCTGAAAATTGCCCCGGAACACTCTGAAGATTCGCCCCTGTCAAAAATGATGAAACCCGGCATGGGCAGCTACGACCGCTTCAAAGCCATGTTTGATAAGTTCTCCAAACAAGCGGGCAAAGAACAGTATCTCATCCCCTATTTTATCGCCGCTCACCCCGGCACCCGGGACGAGGACATGATGAACCTCGCGCTGTGGTTAAAGCGTAATGGCTTCAGGGCTGATCAGGTACAGGCCTTCTATCCCTCACCAATGGCTAACGCCACAGCAATGTACTATTCCGGGAAAAACCCCCTGCGCAAAGTCACACGCAAAAGTGAGGATGTGTTTAGTGCAAAAGGCTTAAAGCAGCGCCGCCTGCACAAAGCCTACCTGCGTTACCACGATCCGGAGGGATGGCCGGCGATCCGTGAGTCCCTGCTCAGCATGGGTCGCAAAGATCTCATCGGCTATGGAAAGCGGCATCTGGTCCCGCCCAGACAACCGGCAAACTGGGTACCCAAGAAAAAGCAGCCCAAATCTGCACCGGGCAAGGGCCGCTTGCTAACTCAACACAGCGGACTTCCACCGAGAAAAACGCAATAAAAAGTTCACGTTTTAGTGGCCAAAAGGCTTTCTAAGCCGTTCGCGAGTGTGTATATAATGAGTTCGCTGGCAAATAGATGCAGCTCGGTTTTATGTAAAAGCACCACGAAGTCGTTTTAAGTACCTCGTTCTGTTTCATAAGTACCCTGCCTATCTCTGCTCATGCAAACCAAGGTAAATACACATAACGAGGTAAAAACATGTCTAAAAGCACTGGCAAAGTGAAGTGGTTCAACGAAACTAAAGGCTTCGGCTTTATCGAGCAGGATTCAGGCCCAGACGTTTTTGTTCACTTCAGCGCCATCAGCGGTACTGGCTTCAAAACCCTGGCCGAAGGCCAAGCGGTAGAATTCGACGTTCAAACTGGTCAGAAAGGTCCTCAAGCGGCCAACGTCACTGTCCTCTGAATGCCTTGAAGGGGGCTCACTCCGGGCTCCCTTTTTATCCCCTCTCTGTTTCTCCCTCTACCTCCCCCCAATTAAATCAGCATTTTTTCCTCTCTCTTTTCAATTTTTTGCTAATTCTCAGCACACCAAACCTGATTGAAGATTGATGGGAGACATTGGTCTTTTAATATGATTATATTGCCGAAATCATGCATTTAATGGATTAACTATGCCGCGTTTATTGTTCGCCTTTGCCCTCCTCTTCGCCTCCACCGCCTCCTTTGCCGACAACTATCACAAGCACGAATGGCGTGCCGGTGTGTTGGCACACAACAAAGGCCCCATCGCCAGCGAAACGGAAGACGGCCCCGACATCAATATTGCCTACCACCACTTTCTTACCGAGTACTCCTGGGCGGGTATTTATGCCCACGGCGGCGCCGTGATTAATCTCGCGGACGGCACAAGCTATATTTACACTGGCCTGAACTCACAGACGTTTTTCGGCAACTCCCCGTTTTTCTTTGAAATTGGCGGCGGCTTCGCCGTGCACGACGGCGACCTGGAAAAGGAATCGCCCGAGCGCCGCGAGATGGGTTCTCGGGTGTTGTTCCACTTTGAAACCAGCCTCGGCTACAACTTCAGCAATGGCATGTCGCTAAGCTTTTACTTCGACCATATCTCCAACGGCTCGATCCTCAACGACGATGACAACCGGGGCCTGGACACCTACGGCCTGCGCCTCGGCTACAGCTACTGAACTTATCTACCGCTAGCAATAGCAGCAAAAAGGCCCGTTGCGCGCCAACGCAATGGGCCTTTTTTTATAGCTGATTCTATGCAGGTTAGTCGCTAACCACCAAAGCACATAAGCTTATTTATGGCGTAAAAACCAGCAGTAATGAATGGGTTTACTGCGTCCTTTAAAATCCTCATCAATTGACCAACGGCAGCGGTCTTCAATCTGGTAGCGCTCAGCCAGACTCGTATCCAGTTCAAAGCCACGCTTGTTGGTTGAGAAGATCAGTAAGCCATCCTGAGCCAAGCGGGCCATGGCACCATTGATCAACTGGGCATGGTCTCGCTGAGTATCAAGCACACCTTCCATCCGCTTGGAGTTGGAGAAGGTCGGCGGATCAAGCAGAATCAAGTCGTACTCGCCATCGTTGCTGGCAAGCCAGGCAAAGCAATCTTCTTGTATCGTGCGGTGGCGCGCATCACTGAGGCCATTGAGGGCGAGATTTTTTCGCGCCCATTGCAGGTAGGTGTTCGACATATCCACTGAGGTGGTATGCATTGCGCCCCCGAGCCCCGCATGCACGCTGGCCACGGCGGTATAGCAAAACAAATTCAGAAAGCGCTTACCCTTTGCCAGCTTGGCAATCTCAAGCCGCACCGGCCGGTGATCCAAAAACAGTCCGGTATCGAGAAAATCCCGCAGATTCACTAACACCGTGGCCTGGCCTTCCGTTACCTCGATAAATTCATTGCGCTGCTCTCGGCGCTGGTACTGTTTACCTTCTTTCTGCCGCCGCCGCTCCTTGATGGCAATATCGCTTTCAGCGCATTCAAAGACCTGAGCGCAGGCTTGTATCACCTCCCGCAACCGCTTTAACGCCGCGTCCTCCGAGATCGAGGTGGGAGCAATATACTCCGACACGTGAATTCGTCCCTGGTAGTCATCTATCGCTACAGCGTATTCCGGCATGTCGGCATCGTAGACCCGATAGCACTCAATGCCCTCGCGCCGGCGCCATTTGGCCATGCGCTTGATATTTTTGCGCAGTCGATTGGCAAACATCTCGGCACCGGCACTGAGCACCACCGGCTCAACATCCGCCGCTCTGGGTTTGCCGGCCTGCTGCTGAACGAAAGCCCCAGGCTGAATATCAAACAGCAATAACTTTGAAGGCAGTTCACCGTTCAGGAACTGATATTGGCGATGGCTGCGAATCCCCATGCGCTTACCTAACTCGGGATTACCCGTAAAGACCCCCGCTTGCCAGTGCAGAAACTGGCTTTTCATTGCTCCGCCAAGATGGCGATACAAATGCACCAGCTCAGCCTCGTCGCCCAGGCGTTCGCCATAGGGCGGATTGCATATCAGCAAGCCTTGATTTTCAATTTGCCCGGGCAGCGACAAGGCCGACAGCTCCTGCCGGGACACTTCAATGTGCCGCGCGAGCCCGGCTCGGGAGATGTTCTGCCTGGCAATGGCAGCGGTTTTGCCGTTGGCGTCATAGCCAAGCATCGGCGCATAGCTGCGGGCCAGGGCACGCCGCCGCCCCTGCTCAGCCTCTTCCAGGATCGCATCCCAAATATCTGCGCGATGCTGGCGCCAACCATTAAAGCCCCAATAGCGGCGGCCCAGTCCGGGCGCAATATTCATGCTCATCATGGCACCCTCAATCAGAAAGGTGCCAGAGCCGCACATTGGATCAAGCAAGGCGCCGCCGCGACTGGCAATGCCCAACCAACCGGCACGCACCAGTATGGCAGCGGCGAGATTTTCTTTGAGTGGCGCCATCCCACCCTCCTGGCGATAGCCGCGTCGATGTAGGCTGTCACCACTTAGGTCGATCGCCACAACGACCTCGCCTTTGCGTAGGCGCACGTTGATCCGTAAATCCGGAGAAACCTTTGCCACCGAGGGCCGTTCCAGACCAGCCTCGGCAAATCGGTCGACAATGGCGTCTTTGCAACGCAATGCCCCAAAGTGGCTGTTGCGAATGTCCTTGCTCGTTCCGCTGAAATCCACCAGCAAGCTGCCACCGGCGGCAACATGCTGCGTCCAGTCGATGGCCTTTACTCCCGCGTACAAGGCCTGTGCATCCCCCGCAGAAAATTGGCTCAACTTGAGAAACAGGCGATTGGCCAACCGCGACCAGAGACAAAAACGGTAGGCACTATCCAAGCTACCTTGTAACTCAACGCCACCCACCGACTCCTTCCCGACCGCAAAACCCAGTTGGGCTGCCTCATCGGCAACAAGCAGCTCGAGGCCCTTGGGACAACTTGCCTGAAAATTGAGCACATCGCTCATACACCGCTCCTCTGAGCACTCGGTTTGGCAGCCTTATTGAAACCTTGGCAAATCCGCCGCTTTGTGACGTAGCGATTTTTTTTCGCGACCCGCTTAATCATGACAATTAGAATACCCACTACCCATGTACATTTCTTGCTTATGAATCAGCGTCTTACCAATTAGACGAAAGCCGAATAAAGGCACTTCGCTTTAGAAGAAATTGGTAGTCGACGGCAGTTGTTAAAATTTGATTACATGAAGCTTCGTCTCCGATGACACCCCCTGTCAACGAGACGAAATCTCCAAGTAATCGTTGTTTAACAATATCGTTCAAACACACGCTGTTCATGTAACCGTAGTTTGACATCCAGAAAGAAACACGTTGAAACCGGAGGCAGTTGCCCTATGAAGAGACAGAAACGCGATATGTCAGAGCGCGCTTACCAACGTGGTTATTCAGCCGGGATCGCCGGCAGGACCAAAGAATGTTGCCCCCACACCCAGCATCAACTCAAACAGGAGTGGATTACTGGCTGGCGGGAGGGTCGAAATGACCATTGGGATGGACTAAGCACCGCGGCTGCACTTCAGAAACAAGCGTTTCACTGACCTAGAAACATCCAATCAACCAGAAAAGACCCCGAAAGGGGTCTTTTTTTTCGCGTTATTTACTGCGGCTATCCCGGCGCCGAGGCGACCCGGGGGCGGTAGTCGAGGCTTCTTCCGGCAGCGCCAAGCCCGCCATGGCGTAGACATCCGCCACTTCGGCTGGCGTCAATTCGGTCCATTGCCCTACCTTGACCTTGGAGGGGATAAACACCGAGCCATAGCGCACCCGCTTGAGACGATTGACCTGCAAACCCTGCGACTCCCACAAACGACGAACTTCGCGGTTGCGGCCCTCCATAATCACCACGTAATACCAATGATTAATGCCCTCGCCGCCGCCATCAACAATATCGCTGAAACGTGCCACACCATCTTCAAGCTGCACCCCATCCACCAGAGCCTTCAGGTTTTGCTCACTGGCACTGCCCATGACCCGGCAGAGGTATTCCCGCTCAATGACGGTTGATGGATGCATTAACTTATTGGCGAGCTCACCGTCGGTGGTGAATAACAACAAGCCTGTGGTGTTGTAATCGAGGCGCCCCACGCAGACCCAGCGCTCACCTTGTAGCCGCGGCAGGCGGTCGAAGACCGAGCGGCGGCCTTCCGGGTCTTTACGGCTGCAAATTTCGCCCTCGGGTTTGTTGTACAGCAATACCCGCGCTGCCGTTTTTAATGACGAGGCCTTTACCGGTTTACCATCCAGCTTCAGCTTGGCATCGGCGGTGACCCGGTCGCCAAGGCTCGCGACTTTGCCGTCAACGGAAACCCGACCATCGACGATGGCGCGCTCCATTTCACGGCGAGAGCCGAGCCCCGCCCGGGCCAGCACTTTCTGCAATTTTTCATCGGCGGGGTTCATCTAGGCTCCTGATTGTCAAAGGGGGTGGTATGGTCTTCCAATGTTTCTTGTGCGTCACCAGAACTGATAGCATCCGCTGCGGGATCACTTTCCGACGCTTCTGAAGCTGGCATCGGGGCGTCATCGCTGCTTTCTTCTTCTGAGGGGGCGTCTGATTCGCTCACCAGTTCATCACCGCCCAACGCCAGTTCACCGTTAATCGAGTCAAGGTCGGCCAACTCCGCCAAGCTGGGAAGTTCATCCAGGTTGCGGAGATTAAAGTAATCCAGAAATTTTCGGGTGGTGGCATACATGGCGGGTCGGCCGGGCACATCTTTGTGTCCGACAACGCGAACCCACTCCCGCTCCAGCAAGGTCTTGATGATTTGCGAACTGACCGCCACCCCGCGGATATCCTCAATATCACCCCGGGTAATAGGCTGACGATAGGCGATCAACGCCAGGGTTTCCAGCAAGGCACGGGAATAGCGCTGGGGCTTCTCATCCCACAAACGCCGCACCCAGGGTGCCAGGTCCTCGGCCACCTGAAAGCGGTAGCCGCTGGCCACCAGCGTGAGACTGAAACCCCGCCCTTCACAGTCCTTTTCGATGACGCTGAGTACATCCCGCAGCTCAGTGGCCGCCGGCCGCAAATCTTCATCGAACATCTCGGCGATTTGGGTGAGGGTCAACGGCTTGCCCGCCGCCATCAAAATGCCCTCGACTACCCGTTTCAGAAACTCCGGTTCCATACTCATATTGCCTTAGCCTTGACGTGAATCGGGGCAAAGGGCTCCGACTGCACAATTTCTATCAGCGATTCTTTGATCAACTCCATAATCGCCAAAAAGGTCACCACCACACCAAGACGCCCCTCCTCGGCTCTGAACAGCAACACAAAGGGTGTAAAACTGTCGCTACGCAAACGGGCCAGCACCTCAGACATTCGCTCCCGCGTGGACAGCTTCTCCCGTTCCACCTGGTGATGCTCAAACAGATCTGCCCGCCGCAGCACTTCACCCAGTGCCAGCAGCAGCTCTTTCATGTCGACGTCGGGCTCAGCCTTCACTTTTTCCATGGGCGGCGGTGCCACCTCGGCAAGATAAATCTCGCGCCCGACTCGCGGCAATTGATCAATATTCTCGGCGGCTTGCTTGAAGCGTTCGTACTCCTGCAGGCGGCGAATCAGCAGTGCCCGGGGATCTTCCTCTTCGTCCAGAGCCTCAGAGGATCGCGGCAACAACATCCGGGATTTGATTTCGGCCAGCATCGCCGCCATCAACAGATACTCTGACGCCAGCTCAAACTGCATGGCGTTCATCATGTTCACATACTGCATGTACTGCTCGGTAATCTGGGAGACGTCTATTTCCAGAATATCCAGGTTCTGACGCTTGATCAGATACAGCAGCAAATCCAAGGGGCCTTCAAAGGCCTCAAGAAATACCTCGAGGGCTTCGGGGGGAATGTACAAATCCTTGGGAATTTCGGTGAGCGGTTTCCCCTGCACCACGGCAAAGGGCATTTCCCCCTGACTGGGCTGGCGCCGGAGGGCTTCCAGACGAACGATTTCCATCTCTGGCTGTGCCGCTGCCGGTTGCAGAGGGGCAGCCAAAGCGCCACCATCTACCGGCGCCTGGGGCAAGGTTGAGCTGTTTTCTTGGTCTTGCACGTGAGGGTCGATTCCGGCCTGGGTGTCACAAAGCCGCAATTATACGGCTAAGGCTGCCAGCGGTCACAGAGATTCGGCAAATTGACTGAAGTCGCCCAAGCCCTGACGAATCACCACGGGCACGTCGTCCACCAGATCGACGACAGTGGTCGGTTCCATCCCGCAGTATCCGCCGTCGATCACCAGGTCGAGAAGATGGCCCAGACTATCGCGGATATCGTAGGGGTCGGTCATCGGCAGGTCTTCACCGGGCAGGATCAAACTCACGCTCATCAAGGGTTCGCCCAGCTCAGCCATTAAGTCCAGGCAGATCTGGTTGTCTGGCACCCGCAAGCCCACACTTTTCCGCTTTGGGTGATGAAGCCTTCTAGGTACTTCTGGTGTGGCCTTGAGAATGAAGGTGAAGGGCCCAGGCAAGCAGGCTTTAAGTACTCGAAACGCCGAGTTATCCACCCGGGCGTAGGTGCCGAGCTCCGACAAATCACTGCACATCAGGGTAAAGTTGTGTTTGTCATCCAGGCGGCGAATGGCGCGGATGCGTTCGAGGGCCTTTTTATCGCCCAGGTGACAACCCAAGGCGTACGCAGAATCGGTGGGATAGGCCACCACGCCGCCCTGACGAATGATATCGGCCGCCTGTTTGATCAATCGGCCCTGGGGGTTCTCCGGATGGATCTGGAAAAACTGACTCAAACAATCACCTCATTTTTCACAGTGGCATCGGCCGCCGCTTGGCTCCAGCGCCGCCATACTGGCGTGCAGTCACCCAAACTGCTGATCATGGTGCCGAGCTCCAGCCAATTATTGGGCTGGTGAAAATCGCTGCCAATGCTCGCTTCCAAGCCATATTCTTTACACAGCTGGCGCAGGTAACGCTGCTCGACTAGGGGCGGCCGCCCATTGGCCACTTCCAGCCCGCCACCGCCGCATTCACAGAAAGCATCGAGCAGCCGGCGCAGTTTGGCATTGGTCATTTTATATTGCATCGGGTGAGCCAACACCGCGATGCCGCCGGCGCTGTTGATCCACTCGACCACCTCAGCTAATTCGGGCCATACCGCTTTCACATCGCCGGCCTTGCCAGCGCCGAGGTATTTATCAAAAGCGGCATTCATTGAGTAGACATACCCCGCCTCAACCATATAGCGAGCGAAATCGGGCCGCCCAATCGCGCGCCCCTCCGCTAAACGGCTTGCCCCTGCGTAGCAGTCTTTAATGCCGAGCTTTTCAAGACGCTGGGCGATCAACTCTGCACGCTCGCTGCGGCGCTGTCGCTGCCGTTGTAGCTGCTCGGTAAGACCGGCATCATCGGGGTCAATGCCCAACCCCAAGACATGAATATTCACGCCAGACCACTGACAGGACAACTCAATGCCGGGCACCAGCTGTATCCCGGGCAAATCAACATCGCGTAACTCATGATACGCGTCCACGGTGTCGTGATCGGTCACCGACAGCAGCGTGACGCCTTTTTCCCGCGCCCGCGATACCAGCTCCAGCGGGCTCAACGAACCGTCTGATGCGGTAGTGTGGGTGTGCAGGTCAACGACCATGTGCTTGCTCTCCTCGGGCTAGTGGCAACCCGGTAAAATCGGTATAGTGTGGCTGCTTCCGGCGCCCCTCAACGCTATCGCCCCGCGATTTGCACCAGCGATACTCTGACCTATTGCGAGAGACCCGCTCTACGCCGTGATGGCAGATGAGGCAGGCGGCAACCAATGCATAATGCCTCTCTGACATCAGCGCAATGAGACTAGCGGTTGACTGCATTCAACGCCGCACCCCGACAAGACGAATAGCGATTCTTCCAGCAACTGCAAGGGACCAACATGTCCAAGAAGGCAAGCCCGGGACAACGCCACAGCGTTATCACCAACTTACTCTTCAACATCATTATTCCCACCCTGATCCTCACCAAACTCAGCAAGGCGGAATATCTTGGCGCCCACTATAGTATCGTGGTTGCGCTGGCTTTCCCAATTGCCTTTGGTATTTACGACTTTATCAAAGTGGGCAAAGCCAACCTGTTTTCCATTCTTGGCTTTATCAGTATTTTGCTGACTGGCGGCATCAGCCTGCTTGAGCTGGATGCAAAATACATTGCAATCAAAGAAGCGGCGATTCCCGGCATTATCGGCCTGGCCGTGTTGCTGTCCCAGTACACCCGCTACCCCCTCATCCGAACATTGCTGCTGAACGAAGAGTTCATTAACGTCCAGAAAATTGACGCCTCGCTGGAACAGCGAGCCAATCGCAGTGACTTCAATCGCGCCCTGACCCGCGCCAATTACCTGGTAGCGGCTTCTTTCTTTTTATCATCGGCGCTAAATTATGGCTTGGCCAAGTATCTTTTGGTTAGCCCCCCGGGAAGCGAAGCCTACAGCGCAGAACTCGGCCGCATGACCGCACTCAGTTTTCCCGTTATTGCGCTGCCATGTACCTTATTCATGATGGCCTCGCTGTACTACCTGGTAAGCCAGATCAAAAAGCTTACCGCGTTGGAACTCGAAGAAATTCTTCACGTTAAATAGGGACGCTTATGCTTTACGCCGTCATCAGCGAAGACGTCAAAGACAGTCTGGAAAAACGCAAAGGCGCGCGCGACGCCCACATTGCACGACTAAAATTGCTCCGCGACGAGGGACGGCTGGTGATGGCCGGGCCCCACCCCGCAATCGACTGCGAAGACCCCGGCGAAGCGGGATTCACCGGCAGCCTGGTGGTTGCCGAATTTGCGTCCCTGGAAGCAGCCCAAGCCTGGGCCGATGCCGACCCCTATATTAGCGCCGGGGTTTACCAAAAAGTGGTTGTCAAACCATACAAACGGGTTCTGCCCTGACAACCACAAAATTGAACTGTTATCGTAACTGCTTTATTCTTTTATTTTTACTAACTTAGCAAGCCTAATTAATGTGGACATTACAGTGAACAAACTCTTCCTGTTCGGCCTGTTGCTGCTTTGCGGAGTCAGTGGCGCCGTTGCCGAAACACGCTATATCAGCGACAAAGTGTATGTCCCACTTCGCTCCGGTGACAGCTCCCGCCACCGTATCGTTCACCGGGGGCTGCCCAGCGGCGAAAAAGTCGAACTGCTGCAAAGCAATGAGGAGAGCGGCTACTCAGAGGTTCGCACTGGCGGCGGTATCGAGGGCTGGCTGCCATCTCACTATCTGGTTGAGTCTCCCGTTGCCCGCACACTGCTGGAGCGGGCCAATGCCAAGATCAAAGAGCTCGACAGCGACAACAAAGCCTTAAAAGAAAAACTGACCAATACCGGCCAGGTTAGCACCGAGGCGCAGAGCGACCTCGATGCCGCCATTGCTGAAAACACGGCATTGAAAGCCGAATTAGAAGAAATCAAACGCATCTCGGGAAACTCCATCAAGCTCGACGAGGATAATCGTCAGTTACTGCAGGCAAATCAGGCGTTGAGCAACGAGGTCGATGTATTGAAGACCGATAACGCTCGCTTGCGCGAAAATAAGGAAAACGAATTTTTCCTGAACGGTGCCTTTGCTGTGCTGATTGGGGTAATGGTCACACTGATTATTCCGCGATTGATGCCGAAGAAACGCTCAGAATGGCGGTGATAAATATGTTTTCGATTCGCGCAACCTTGTTAGCGGTGTTGATTGCCTTCTCAACCAGCGCTCTGGCACAAGACAACAAAAACAGCATTGTCGTCCTGCATACCAGCATGGGCGACATCACCATCAAGCTTTACGATGAGAAATCGCCGATCACTGTCGCCAATTTCCTCGGCTATGCCAAAAGTGGCTTCTACGATGGCACCATCTTTCATCGGGTCATCAAGCGCTTTGCGGTTCAGGGAGGCGGCTTTACCGAGCACCTCGAGGAAAAACCCAATGGCGACCCTATTGTCAATGAGGCCAAAACCTCAGGCCTGCGCAATGATCGCTGGACCGTTGCCATGGCCCGCACGGATGACCCCAATAGCGCCCGTTCGCAATTCTTTATCAACATGCGTATGAACCTGGACCTGGACGCCCGGGCCGGAAAAGACGGTTATGCCGTGTTTGGTGAAGTGATCGACGGCGAATTTGTGGCCAGAGAAATTGCCAATTCCAAAACCCATTCTTACGGCGGTTTCGACGACCTCCCTGTTGAGCCCATCTTCATCAACTCGGTGACCGTAAAAACGGCGGAATAAGAACGCCGACCAACCCGGGGGACGCCTGCGGTGACAGCTCTTAGCATCAACCTGAATAAAATCGCCCTGATCCGCAATTCCCGGGACACCGAATACCCCAGCGTGTCCCTGCACGCTGCCCGCTGCCTAAACGCCGGCGCCCACGGAATTACGGTGCACCCCCGCCCTGACCAACGCCATATTCGCGCCGACGATTGCTATGAACTGGCCAACCTGCTGACCACGGCGGAATTTAATATCGAGGGCAACCCCTTCGCAGCGCCCATGCACAGCGACCGCAAGGGTGTGAGCGACTACCCGGGCTTTCTGGAAATTGTCCGCCAGACCAAACCCGACCAGTGCACCCTGGTGCCGGACAGTAATCAGCAGCTGACGTCGGATCACGGTTTCGACTTAACCCAGGATGCCGAGCGCCTGGCACCGATCATTGACGAGCTGAAATCGCTCAAGGTTCGAGTCAGCCTGTTTATGGACCCAACTCCCGAGCAAATCAGGCTGGCCAAAGACATCGGCGCCGATCGCATTGAACTGTACACCGGCCCTTATGCCCATGCCTTTGGTAGCCGGGAACAGGACGAAGTACTGCAGGCATTTGTCAGCGCAAGTGAGGTTGCAGCAGAGGTGGGCCTGGGTTTAAACGCTGGCCACGACCTTAATTTGCACAACTTGTTCCTGTTTAAAAACAGTGTGACCAATCTATTGGAAGTTTCCATCGGCCACGCCTTTACAGTGGATGCGATAGAACTCGGCCTCGACCGGGCGGTAAAGTCCTATCTCAGCTGCCTCAAGTAAAATGGCAGTCAAAAAAAAACGGCCCCATCAGGGCCGTTTTTGCAACACAGCGGGTTGTTAAAACACCTTCTTCAAGGTGATGTAAAAGTCCGCTTCCAGCTTGTCCAGCTCGTCTTCGTCCTCAAAGCCGTCGTCGGCAATCTTTCGAGCCGCGACCGCGTCCACGGTAACGTCCCAGCCGAACTCGGCCCGAACGCGCACCCCGGCATCGGCAATACTGCGCTCGTCACCAAGGCTGCCAGAAACGTTTTCATACCAGGCTGTACCGTATTCCGCGAAAACTGAGCCGGTAATCTTGGCGACCTCAGCGGGGAACACGTGCTCGTAGTTCACCAGGCCAAAGTAACCACTATCACCTACCAGCACACCCGGCAGGTAAGCCGCCAGCGTAGTCATGCCACCCAGTACCCACTGCTGTTGCTGGGGCAGCTGCTCATCAGCGAATTGACCGACAAAGCTACCGTTAATAGAGCCATCGGGCGAGGTGGGTATTTTGAGGGAGACTTTTGGTTTGAGGGCAATAAATTCGGCAGTGCGCGCGGCGGGCGCCACCTCAGGCACATCGGCGCCTGGGTTTTCATCCAGAGCAGCCTCGCGAAACTCCTTGTAGGTACCCAAGGTGCCGCTATCTCCGGTGACACCGGCGGCAACCGCAAATTGGGCGGACCAACGCATCAATTTGTCTTCCAGCGCCTTGGCGCCAAAGTACTTCACACCGACCTCAACGACACCGTACTTCTCATCCTGCAGGGCGAATTCACTGGCTTCATCAGGATCAATTACACCCGTTCGACTAACATCGATTTGGGAATCGATGTAATCAATGCGTTGAAACAAGTTGAAGCGATAATCCAAATCGCTCGCCAGGACCTGTTCACCCGTCAACACAATCGAATTAATATCCGCATCGAGGTCGGCACCTTGGACGCCAGTACCTGATAAGTTACCGAGCAAGATATCGCCCAAATTGCCAAGCCCCAGGGGCGATGTCAGCGAGTTAACGGTATCGACAAGTCCCGGAAATCCGCCCGTCGTCGCCGCACTCCCGAAATCTTGGGAGTACTCAACATGACTTACGTTAATGCCATAAAGCCCCGAAGCAAAAGGACGATCAGCACCCAGTTGTATCCGGTGATAATCCTCTCCCCCCCGAGACTCACCAAGGTCGGTGAACGCCGTCTGATAGGCCGCTGACGCCTTCACGCCGTTCTTGAACTCATGGCTCAGACCCACATCACCAAAATAGCGCCCAACATAGCGGCTGCCCTGGTTGCCGACCTTCAGGGTTAAATCGGTAGGGTCGTAATCCTCTGCTGGCGTCCCTTCAAATACCAGGGTGACATCCGCGGGGTTGCCTTCATCCACCACAAACTGAGCGGTGTAATCGACACCAGCGCGCTCACTGCGCACATTTGCCATCACCCGAGCCCGATCAAAGTCGGCACGAGTCAGGTCACTGTCGCCTTTCAGGAGCTCAAAATACTCAGCCACACCCTCGCCTTCTACCCGGCGCACCGTACCTTGCACAGCGTGCACATGAACAATGCTGACATCGGGCGCATATTGCATGGTGACCAACAGGTGACCTTTCCGGTATGCCAGAGAGTTCATCAGAATAATGGCCTGGGACGGGGTGTTTGCGGCGGCGAAAATCTTTGCCATCTCGTCATCAGTAAGATGATGATCCCCGGTTACTCGCAATTCGTAACCGTTCACGATACCCACATAAGGTGTCGCACCAGAAGCATACTGTTCCAGCACTTCCAGCTTGGCCAGCTGAGGCGGGATCACTGGAGGTAGGTCAATAGCCATAAAAATAGTCCTTTAAAATGTTCCGCAGTGGAAAAGTCTGGGCCGCACGGGCGCGACCCGACTAAAGTTGATTAGCCTGCTGACTCAGCGACCCGCTTGGTTTGCCTTTTTCACCTCGGCGAAGGTGTCAGGCTCCAGAATGTTCAGCTCGACACGGCGGTTCTCGGCCCGTCCTTCGGGATTGTCACTGCCATCTTCGTTTTCGTTGGGTGCAACTGGCACATTCTCACCATAGCCACGGAACACCAATCGGTCTTCTTTGATACCCGCCGCAAGCAGATAGTCGTAAACCGTTCCAGCCCGGCGGTAAGACAGCCGATCATTGTATTCGAAGCTGCCCTTGGCATCGGTGTGTCCGTCAACTGCCACCAACGCCTCGGGTTTGGCCTCCAACACTTTTACCGCGTGCTCGAGAATCGGAATGGATTCCGGCGTCAGGTCCCATTTATCAAACTCGAAATTCACCCCACGCAATACCAGAGGCGCATCTTTTGTGAGGTGACAACCCGTCAGGAATACTGGGGTGTTCGCCGGGGTATCCGCACACTCGTCTTCAGCATCGCAGACACCGTCGCCATCGCTATCTTTGCAGACTTGGGTTTCGAGAATGGGCAGAAATTCTGCGTCGCCACAGCCCACTCCACCGGTGGATGAACAGGCACTCAGTGCACTGTTGGGCTCACCGGCATTGGCCGCGTTGGCCACTACTACGGTGATCACGCCACCTGCGCCAGAATTGGCACCATTGAGCGCACCGACGCTAGCAAAATCACTGTTTCCGGAGTTATCACCATTGAGCGCCGCTACCGACAACACATCGGTATTGCCAGAATCATCGCCGTTAACGGCGGCAACACTGGCAAAATCGCTATTGCCAGAATTGTCTTCATTCAGCGCTGCCACCGACATAAATTCGGAGTTGCCAGAGTCATCGCCATTCAATACCGCAGCAGCAACGGCGCCATTACCGCTGTCATCGCCGTTTAATACCCCTGCGCCGACGCTGCCGCCATTGCCGCTGTTATCGCCGTTGAGTACGCCAGCGCCGATATCACCACCATTGCCACTGTTGTTGCCGCCCAGCACACTGGCGCCCACATTCCCGCCATTGCCAGAATTGCTGCCGCTGAGTACGGCAATACCCACGGCACTACCATTACCCGAGTTGGCGCCGGACAACACCGAAACCCCAATCAAGCCACCATTACCGGACGAGCCCGGTGTCAGTAGCGCCAGACCCAGCAAACCATCAGAAGTAGAATTCCCCGAGTTGGGCTCGGCCAGAATCGCCAGCCCAATGGGTTGATCATTTAACCCCGGCAAACCTGCCGCCAGGCCATCGGTCAAACCCAGCTCGCTCACCCCCAACAGCGCCAACACGTCATCAACTGTGGTCAACGCCAGGCTGGTCACCGTGCCATCCTGAGCAAGCAGGCCGCGCACCAGCGTCGCGCTGCCCTCACTGTAGGTAAGACCCAGGGCGGTAAGAAGGTCACTCAAGCCGAGGAAGTCCAGGGGCACGGCCGTTCCGCTGCCGGTATGGTTGCCAAAACCGAGCAACTCACCTGACAGTAGGGTGACACCCAGATCATTTTCAGGGTTCAGCACGTCGGCGCCGAGAAAGTCATTATCGCCGGTGCCGTTAGGATCAAGCACGGATGCGCCGATTGTGCCGATAACAGGAACCTGACCGACAAGTTGACCCAGCCCCAGCGCGTCCAGCAAATCAGTGAGCGGATCCGCCAGCACTGACTGGGATAAAAAGCAGGATAGTAGGAAGCCGGAAACCAGCTTGCGGAACAACGTCATGGGAACTCTCCATTGTTTGGTGAAACCACCTGAACATCACTGTTCAAACTGTCGACGAATAACAGGGCAAGGCAACGTGCCCGCGACAAATCCGAAATGCCTGATTCTGCTGAGGGAGCCCATTTACATGAGCAACATCTAACACCTCTAATATAGAGAACGCCGTAATGTTACTAAATGACCCGACCTGGAATTAGTGAGAGAATTCTCACTTCAGATGTGCAATAGCGGGACCCCTCCCCTAAATGTGCGTGGGGCCGCAATTTTTAAGAAGATTGCCGCAACAACGACACATTTACGCGGAATAGAGTATCTCTGAAATTAAATTGCGGCAAGACAGCCACAAAAATAAAGTGTCGTCAGCGAGCGACTGAGAAGTAACAAAGGAGCATTAGGGAAATGGGGTGGCCGACGGGGCTCGAACCCGCGACAACAGGAATCACAATCCTGGACTCTACCAACTGAGCTACGGCCACCATATAAAGAGGGGACTACTTTCCTGTAAATGGCACGCCCGACAGGATTCGAACCTGTGACCGACGGCTTAGAAGGCCGTTGCTCTATCCAACTGAGCTACGGGCGCAAGAACCGCCTTGTTGATGTACGAAAGTGGTCGGGGTAGAGAGATTCGAACTCCCGACATCCTGCTCCCAAAGCAGGCGCGCTACCAGACTGCGCTATACCCCGTTAACCGTACATCAGATGCCCCGTTACAGGAGCTGCGCATGATACGCAGGCAACCCAGGGTCGTCAACGATTTTGACCAAAATTATTGCCCTTTATACCGTCATCAAAAGTGGCCTGAGAAATTTCACCATGCGACAATAAGATCCTAATTTCCAACATCTTTTATGGGGCAAGCAGGAATGACAGCAGAGCGATTGGATGGCAAGGCCTTGGCAGCAAGCTGGGAGGCGCAGTTGACCGAGCGCGTCGCCTCTCTCAAGGCCCAATCCGGTGGCAAGACGCCCATTCTTGCCACCATTCTGGTGGGCGCAGACCCTGCTTCGGCAACCTATGTAAAGATGAAGGGCAATGCCTGCGAACGGATCGGCATGGGCTCCCTTAAGGTAGAGCTGCCCGACACCACGACCACCGAGCAATTGCTGGCCAAGATTGACGAGCTGAACAACAACCCCGACGTGCATGGCATCCTCCTGCAACACCCTGTGCCCGCACAGATTGATGAGCGGGCCTGCTTTGACGCCATTGCCCTCAGCAAGGATGTGGATGGCGTCACCTGCCTGGGCTTTGGCCGGATGGCCATGGGCGAAGAAGCCTACGGCTGCGCGACACCCAAGGGCATCATGCGCCTGCTCGAGCACTACAGCATTCAACTAGAAGGCAAACACGCCGTGGTGGTGGGCCGCAGCCCGATCCTGGGCAAACCAATGGCGATGATGTTGCTAGAAGCCAACGCCACAGTGACCATCTGCCACTCTCGCACCCAAAATCTCCCTGCCCTTATCAAACAGGCCGATATCGTCGTTGGCGCCGTGGGCAAGCCGGAGTTTATTAAGGCCGAGTGGATTAAAGATGGCGCCGTGGTCGTAGACGCGGGCTATCACCCGGGCGGTGTTGGCGATATTGAGTTGGCGCCATTGATTGATCGCGTTGCCGCTTACACGCCAGTGCCGGGTGGTGTCGGCCCCATGACCATTAATACCCTGATTTTCCAGAGTGTGGCCTCGGGCGAAAAAGCCCTGGCCTGAACACCGTGCCTCGGATTAAAAAGCCCAAAAAAGTTGGGCCTGCCCAAAAAGTGGCCCGCCGCATTCTGGTAGGCTTTATGAATATGCTGTTTCGCCTCTGCGGGACGATGCGCCCCACCAACGAGCCGGACTTGCCACAGCCCTGTATATTGGCGGTGTTCCACGACGAACTCGCGCCTCTGTGCAGCCACTACCGCCACCGAGGTTTCACCAGCATCGCCTCGCAGAACCACTTTGGCTATTCCATCGCCCAATCGATGGAAAAGATTGGCTTTGAAGTCGCCCTCGGCTCTCCCAGCCGAGGCGGCCAGGACGCCTTCTTCCAACTACTTCGGGCCGCTCGCAAAGGACGCACAGTCGCCTTTACCGTCGACGGTTCCCGCGGCCCCCGCCACGAAATGAAGGCCGGCGCCATGACACTGGCGCGAAAGACCAAGACACCACTGGTTCTCATGCGCGCTGAATACCGAGGCTGGCGCCTGGAAAGCACCTGGGATAAATTCAAAATTCCCTACCCCTTTGCTCGATTGACCATCCACACTGAGCGCTTCTACTGGGAAGACTACCCAGAGGATGCGGATGTTGAAGCAATGACCAAGGATGCTGAGCAGCGCCTGCTGGCACTTTTGCCAGACGATTATCAGGGAGCGCAGCGCCATTAATCCCACGGTACCGTCCCACACCCCACCAACTCACTGGTTAAACCAAATAAGAGAAATCCTACTTTACGGGTGCTGGCTGACCATTACCCTGCTCTCTTTAACCCCCGGTCAGGCAGTGAGTATTTCGATCTGGGACAAGCTGCAGCACCTCGGTGCCTACGGCGCCCTGATGCTGCTCGCAGGCGGCAACACACCGCGCAGCCTACTTTATCGCGGCCTTGCCCTTATCGTTTTCAGCGGGGTCATGGAGTTACTGCAGGGACTGGCACCGGGGCGCTCGCCCTCCCTTCTCGACCTTGTTGCCAATAGTTTGGGAGTGATTTGCGGCGGGAGCGCCTGGGGGTGCTGGCTATACTGGCGTCATCGGCGCCGCCGCTAACGTCACCACCCCCAAACTTGTCAGCCTGCCTTTTTGGATCAGGCGAGCGCTGTGGCTTTTGATTTGCTAACTACTGATTAGCTGCTGATTCTCGACGCCAGGTTGTGCCTTCCCGACTGTCTTCCAGCACCACCCCCTGATCCAACAGCTGCTGACGAATTTCATCGGCCCGACCAAAGGCCTTGGCCTTCTTCGCCGCCGCCCGCTCTGCGATGAGCGCCTCAATATCCTCGGCGGCGATAGCGTCGGCAGCACCACCCTGCAAAAATGCCTCCGCAGAGCTCTGCAAGATGCCGAGCAAACCGCCGAGGGACTTCAGCAGGCTTGCCTGAGCACGGGCCGCGACCTGATCGCCAGCAGCGCGGGACTGGTTGATTTTGCGGGTCAAATCAAACAGGCAGGCCAACGCCTCGGGCACGTTAAAGTCGTCAGACATCGCCGCGTCAAAACGCGCTACAAACTCGTCGTTAGCCGGGAGGGCCGCGTACTCCAGCACCTCCACATCCAATCCTTTGAGGCTATGATAAAAGCGCTCCAGATTCTGCTGCGCGATCCGCAGGTTGTCCTCGGAATAATTAATGGCGCTGCGATAATGGCTGGCGATCAAAAAGTAGCGCACCACCTCGGCGGGGTATTTTTCCAGAATTTCGCGAATGGTGAAAAAGTTGCCCAAAGACTTGGACATCTTCTCATTGTCTACCCGCACCGCGCCCGCGTGCATCCAGGCCCCAGCGTAGGTTTTTCCGGTCGCCGCCTCAGACTGGGCGATTTCGTTTTCGTGGTGGGGAAATACCAGATCAGGACCGCCACCGTGAATATCAAAGCTCTCTCCCAGGCAGCAGGTCGACATGGCTGAGCACTCGATATGCCAGCCGGGCCGACCCGGGCCCCAGGGCGACTGCCAATGCACTTCATCGGGGGCAGCCGCTTTCCATAGGGCGAAGTCCCGGGGGTCCTCCTTGGCCTCATCCACCGCAATGCGGGCACCGGCCAACAGCTCATCGGTTTTCTTGCCCGACAGCGCGCCATAATTGGCGAATCGGCTCACCCGGTAATACACATCACCGTTGTCGGCCAGATAGGCAAAACCCTTTTCGATCAGCGTTTCGACCATTTTGATGATGTCGCCAATATGGGAGGTTGCCCGGGGCTCCCGGTTGGGAGGGATAATTCCCAGCCGGTCGGCATCTTCATTCATCGCCTCGATAAAACGCGCCGTTAAGGCATCAAAGGCTTCGCCATTTTCGTCGGCCCGACGCAGAATCTTGTCGTCGATATCAGTGATATTGCGCACGTAATTGACGTCATAACCCTTGGCACGCAAAAAGCGGGTAATTACGTCAAAGGCCACCAGCACCCGGGCATGCCCCAGGTGGCAGTAGTCGTACACGGTCATGCCACATACATACATGCCGATTTTGCCTTCGACCAGCGGGGTGAGCGGCTGCTTGCCGCGGCGGAGGGTGTTGTAGATTTGTATGCTCATTGCTCGCTTTACGCTTGACGGGAGACGGGAGACGCCAAGCGACTCCATACACCCCTATGTATTACTGAGAGAACCGCCGGGCGCTTATGAGTACGCGAGTTGTATTTGCGTTTCCCATCTCACGTCCAGCGTCTCCCGCTTTCAGCCGTTAGACTCAGCCTTACCCCAGCTATCCCGCAGCGCGATGGTGCGGTTAAACACCGGCGCGGCGCTGCTGTGCTCCAGTCGGTCGGCAACAAAATAGCCATTGCGCTCAAACTGGAAGCTTTGCTCCGGCGCCGCATCCGCCAGGCCGGGCTCGATCCAGCAGTTGTCCAGCACCTTCAGGGATTCAGGGTTGACGTGATCCAGAAATTCCTCGCCGCCGCGATCCGGTGCCTCATGGTTAAACAGCCGGTCATACAGTCGAACCTGGGCCCGCTTGCCATGACTGGCTGACACCCAATGGATCACGCCTTTCGGTTTAACGCCATCGGCCGGATCTTCGCCATGGGTGCCGGGATCGTAGCTGCAATGCACTTCCACAACCTTGCCAGCGTCATCTTTCACCACGCTTTCTGCCAGCAGCACATAAGCGTTACGCAGGCGCACTTTTTTACCAAGCACCAGACGTTTGAATTTCTTGTTGGCTTCTTCACGAAAATCGTCAGCCTCGATAAACACCTCGCGGGTGAAAGGCAGCTGACGCTCACCCAGATCATCCCGATTGGGGTGGCCCGGCGCAGACAACCACTCCACTTTGTCTTCCGGGTAATTGGTAATCACCAGTTTCAGGGGCTCCAGCACACACATGGCCCGGGGCGCATTTTTATCCAGATCATCGCGAATGGCATGCTCCAACATGGCCACGTCGACCACACCTTCACTGCGCGCGACCCCCACCATTTCGCAGAAATGGCGCAGGGACCGCGGCGTAAAGCCACGGCGGCGCATCCCGGCAATGGTGGGCATACGCGGATCATCCCAACCATCGACAATATTCTCGTCGACCAGCGCTTTGAGTTTGCGTTTGCTGGTCACCGTGTAATTCAGATTTAACCGGGCAAATTCGTATTGCTTGGGCTCGACGGGCACCGGCAGATTGGCAATAAACCATTCGTACAGGGGCCGGTGATCTTCAAACTCCAGGGTGCAGATTGAGTGGGTGATACCCTCAATCGCGTCGGACTGACCATGGGTAAAATCATAGCTGGGATAAATACACCACTTATCCCCGGTCTGATGATGGTGCTGCTTGCGAATGCGGTAGATCACTGGATCGCGAAGATTGATATTGCCCGAGGACATATCAATTTTCGCCCGCAGCACTTTGCTGCCCTCGTCAAACTCGCCGGCGCGCATTGCTCTGAACAGCGCCAAATTTTCCTCGACGCTGCGGTCGCGGTAAGGGCTGTTCCTGCCGGGCTCGGTCAAGGTGCCGCGATATTCGCGCATCTCTTCTGCGTTGAGCTCACAGACAAAGGCCTTGCCCGCCTGAATCAAATGCTCGGCGTACTCATACAAGGTATCGAAATAGCTAGAGGCATAGCGCACCGGGCCATCCCAGGAAAAGCCCAACCACCGAATGTCTTCTTGGATCGCATCAATGTAGCGCTGCTCTTCTTTGGCCGGATTGGTATCGTCAAAGCGCAGGTGACACTTGCCACCAAATTGCTGGGCAAGGCCAAAATTCAAACAGATCGATTTAGCATGACCCACATGGAGGTAACCATTAGGCTCCGGCGGAAACCGCGTTATCAGCGCCCCCTCGGCCAGACGGCCCTGGGCAATGTCTTCCTTCACCAGGTTGCGCAGGAAATTATTGCCGCTTACGTCTTTTTCACTCATCAAGAAATTCCAAACCACCCCGGATACACGGGGAAATCGAACAACAGCAAGGCGAAGAGCGTCAGCGCGGCGCGCCGGTGTTGGCAGCCTGACTGGCACCAACTCAAAGCCAATTTCGCCGCCGGACCAAAAACCGCGTATTATACCGGCTTTGAATTCCAGTTATAAGCGAGATCAAAGTAAATGGTTATCTTTAAAACAAATTTTGGCGACATCAAGATTGAATTGGACTTTGAGAATGCGCCGAAAACCGCCGAAAACTTCAAGCAGTATGTTATCGACGGCCACTACGATGGCACCATTTTCCACCGCGTCATCAACGGCTTTATGATCCAGGGCGGCGGCTTCGAACCCGGCATGAAGCAGAAAGATACCCGTGACCCCATCGAAAACGAGGCAGATAACGGCCTGAAAAATGAGGTCGGCACCCTGGCAATGGCTCGCACCATGGACCCCCACTCCGCCAGCGCCCAGTTCTTTATCAACGTCAAAAACAACGATTTTCTCAACCACAGCGGCAAGACCATGCAGGGTTGGGGTTATGCGGTTTTCGGCAAAGTGTCCGAGGGCATGGACGTAGTCGAGAAGATCAAAGCCGTGCGCACCACCAGCAAGGCGGGACACCAGGACGTCCCGGCTGAAGACGTGATTATCGAGAAAGCCAGCTGGGAAAGCTGATGCTTCGGCTGTTCATCTCAGACCTGCATCTTGAAGAAGCGCGCCCGGATATTCTCCGGGCGTTTTTTCAATTTCTTCAGGACGACGCCGCCACGGCCGACGAGTTATACATTCTCGGCGACTTCTTTGAAGTGTGGATAGGCGATGACGACCTGCGCCCTTTGGCTGTAGACGTAGCAGAAAAACTGAAAACCTGCGCCGCCGCCGGCACCGACATATTTATCATGCAAGGCAACCGGGACTTCTTGCTGGGCGAGGCGTTCTGCCAGCGCGCCGACGCAACGCTACTTAATGACCCCAGCGTTATCACCCTTGCTGGCGCGCCCTGCTTACTGATGCACGGCGACAGCCTGTGCACTCGGGACGAAAACTATATGACCTTTCGCCGGGAGTCACGCTCCAGCGCCTGGCAGAACAAAGTGCTCAGCCTGCCCCTGGAGGAGCGCCGCGCCCTGGCCCGGCAACTGAGAATGGCCAGCACCGAGGCCAACAGCAACAAAGCCGAGGACATTATGGATGTCACTCCGGCAGAAGTCGTCCGAGAACTGAAAGCGCACCAATGTCTGCGCCTCATTCACGGCCACACCCACCGCCCTGCCCGCCACACTCTCAGCGTCGACGACCAACCAGCAGAGCGGATTGTTTTGGGCGACTGGGATTCGGCAATCTGGTGGCTTCGGGCCGACGATCACGAACTTTCCCTGCTCAACCGGCCTCTTTAGGCTCCCAGCGAAGGCCGATCAGGCCTCGTGCGATCCGCCCAACACCCCCCTTCTCTGCCAGCTCCCGCCCCGGCGCTGCTCACCGGCCTTGGCCTGCCCCAGCCTAACCACCCGCTTTAACGATATTCGCGGTTACCTAAAGGGACCCGGTTTTGGGCGCGCGCACCCTATCTGCGCAATTTTGGAATTCCCAACAAAAATCCATTTGAATAAAAACGAACCGATAAGATGCACTTTTGGTGCACCATTAAAAAGCACCTCGCCTCGCGGCACCCCCCTCGACACCCATCCACAAGCACCACCAAAGAGCACAACAGTTAGCAAACCACATTCGATTTAATCTCTAACATTTTGTTTTAAAACATTTCAAATCTTGTGGCATAGCAATTGCTAAATCCGGTACAGAGCGTTCTGAAGCAACTTCGCCCGGCGTCCCCTCGCCGACCACTGAGAGATTGCGGCCTCCGCCACCGGCGCTGATCACCCGGAGCTGGCCGACCCTAGAACTGGAGTTTTGAACATGTCCTGGTACAAACGCCTGACAAAAGCGTCACCGGTTAAAACAAAGTCAACGTCGCGCCATTTAGTGAAAGTTGCCCTCAGCGCGCTGGCCATTGGCGTCAGCGGTGCCAGCCTGGCAGCAGAGCCCGAGAAAGAGGAGCTGAAATTCGGCTTTATCAAACTCACCGACATGGCCCCTTTGGCTATTGCCTACGAAAAGCAATTCTTTGAAGACGAGGGTTTGTACGTCACCCTCGAGGCCCAGGCAAACTGGAAAGTGCTGCTCGACCGGGTGATCGACGGCCAGCTGGACGGCGCCCATATGCTTGCCGGTCAGCCGCTGGGCGCCACCATTGGTTTCGGCACCCAGGCCCACATCATCACCGCCTTCAGCATGGACTTGAACGGCAATGGCATCACCGTTTCCAACGAGGTGTGGGAACAGATGAAGCCCGGCATCCCCAAGCAGGCTGACGGCAAACCGGTACACCCGATCAAAGCCGACTACCTCAAGCCCGTCGTGGAAAAATACAAAGCCCAGGGCAAGCCCTTCAACATGGGCATGGTATTTCCGGTCTCCACCCACAACTATGAACTGCGCTACTGGCTCGCCGCTGGCGGTATCCACCCCGGCTACTACGCGCCGCTAAAAGGCGATATCAGCGGCCAGATCGACGCCGACGCGCTGCTGTCAGTGACCCCACCACCGCAAATGCCAGCCACGCTGGAAGCCGGCACTATCTACGGTTATTGCGTGGGAGAACCCTGGAACCAGCAAGCCGTATTCAAAGGGATCGGCGTACCGGTCATCACGGACTACGAGATCTGGAAAGACAACCCGGAGAAGGTATTCGGCGTCAGCAAGGAATGGGCAGACAAGTACCCCCAAACCCACATTGCTGTAGTCAAAGCGATGATTCGCGCAGCCAAATGGCTGGATGACAACAACAATGCCAATCGCCCCGAGGCAGTAAAAATCCTGAGTCAGTCCAACTATGTGGGCGCCGACTACGAGGTTATTGCCAACTCCATGACCGGCACCTTCGAGTATGAGAAAGGCGACAAGCGCGAAGTACCCGACTTTAACGTGTTCTTCCGCTACAACGCGACCTACCCCTACTACTCCGACGCCGTCTGGTACCTGACCCAAATGCGCCGCTGGGGCCAGATCCCCGAGCACAAGCCGGACAGCTGGTACATGGATATCGCCAAGAAGGTTTACCGCCCCGACATTTACGCCGCAGCCGCCAAAGAGCTGATTGCTGAAGGCAAAATGGCAGCCAGCGACTTCCCTGATTTCGCCAAAGAGACTGGCTTCAAGCCACCGCAAACCGAGTTTATCGACAACATCACCTATGACGGCAGCAAGCCGAACGAGTACCTGTCGAAGTTTGCGATTGGCCTGAAACCTGCAGACACACTGAAGTAAGTACCACGCGATGCCCGGTCTAGCGGCCGGGCATCGCCCTGGAGACAGTCATGTTTAAACAAAATACCATGCGCTACCTCAGCCTGGCCGGCTTTAGCTGGATGATTCCGGTGTTCAAACTCGCCACCGGCGAGAATCCCCGGGAACAGGGCCAGGAAATCTTGCGCCAAATTGGCCTGCCCGTGCTGGCGGTGCTGATTTTTCTTGCCATCTGGTCGACCCTAGCCGCCCGGGTAGATACCAGTCTGGGCACTTTTCCCGGCCCCGCTGCAGTTTACAGCGCGGCACAGGGCCTGGTGGCAGAACACAAGGCCGAACGCGAAAAGGCCGATGCCTTCTACCAACGCCAGGTGGAACGCAATGAAAAGAAACTCGCCAAAAACCCAGACGCTGAAGTCAAAATCCGGGAATACACCGGCAAGGCGACCTTTATCGATCAGATTTTCACCAGCCTGAAAACCGTCTTTACCGGCTTTGTTGTAGCCTCCCTCATCGCTATTCCGATTGGCGTCGCCTGCGGCCTGAGCCCCCTGCTGAACGCCGCCATCGCCCCGCTGATTCAGATTTTCAAGCCGGTGTCGCCGCTGGCCTGGCTGCCCTTGGTGACGATGGTCGTCAGTGCGGTCTACGTGAGCGATGACCCGCTGTTTGCCAAATCCTTTGTCAACTCTGCCATTACCGTCACCCTGTGCTGCATGTGGCCGACCCTGATCAACACTGCCGTTGGCGTGGCCAGCATCGACAAGGACCTGATCAACGTCGGCCGGGTTATTCGCCTCGGCTGGGTTACCCGGGTGCGTAAAATCGCCATTCCTGCCTCGCTGCCGATGATCTTTACTGGGCTGCGCATTTCTCTGGGCATTGGCTGGATGGTACTGATTGCCGCCGAGATGCTGGCCCAAAACCCGGGGCTGGGAAAATTCGTCTGGGACGAATTCCAGAACGGCAGCTCCGAATCCCTCGCCCGTATCATGGTGGCGGTCATCACCATTGGCTTTATCGGCTTTCTGCTCGATTCGCTGATGCAAACCCTTCACAAAGTTATCGCCCGCGGCGAAGCCAACAGCTGAGGAATTATCATGTCTCACTACCTCGATATCTCTCAGGTCGGCATTGAATTCCCGACCAAAAATGGCCCCTTCCGCGCCTTGGACGGAGTTGACCTTAAAATCGCCAAGGGCGAGTTTATCTCGCTGATCGGGCACTCGGGCTGTGGCAAATCCACCGTGTTGAATATCGTTGCCGGACTGTACCGGGCCACCGAGGGCGCCGTGGTGCTCGAGTCCAAAGAAGTGAATGATCCTGGCCCGGATCGTGCAGTAGTGTTTCAAAATCACTCCCTGTTTCCCTGGCTGACCGTTTATGAAAATGTGGAGCTTGCGGTGAAGCAGGTGTTTAAAGGGCGCAAAAGCAAGGCCGAAATGCGGGAGTGGATTGAGCATAACCTGGAACTCGTGCATATGACCCACGCGACTCATAAACTACCCGCCGAGATTTCCGGCGGCATGAAGCAGCGGGTGGGTATCGCCAGAGCCCTGGCCATGGAACCCAAGGTACTGTTGATGGACGAGCCCTTCGGCGCCCTGGATGCGTTGACTCGGGCCCACCTGCAGGACGCCCTGATGGAGATTCAGGCCGAGTTGAACAACACCGTGATCCTGATTACCCACGATGTGGACGAGGCCGTCTTGTTGTCCGACCGGATTGTGATGATGAGCAACGGGCCCGCAGCCAAGATTGGCGAGATTCTGCATGTTGATCTGCCCCGTCCGCGGGATCGCCTGACCCTGGCAGACAACCCGGACTACAACCACTATCGTGCAGAGGTCTTGACCTTCCTGCACCGAAAACAAGCAAAACCCGACGTGCCTGCAACAAAAAAAAAGCCGGCACTGATTGAAACGCCCCCCGCCCTCAAAAAGGTGGTGGGCGGCTAATGGAGTCATTGAGACATGAGCGGTAAACACAATAATAAGTTTGCTGATTTAGAAAAAACCGAGGTCAAGCTGGGCTTTATCCCGCTGACCGACTGCGCACCGCTGGTGATTGCCCAGGAAAAGGGCTACTTCGCCGCCGAAGGTCTCAGCGTTACCCTGTCCCGGGAATCTTCCTGGGCGGGGATTCGCGACAAGGTCGGGCTCGGCATTCTCGACGGCGCACAGATGATCGCCTCCATGCCGGTGGCATCACGCTTGGGCGTTTCCAGCCCCAAGCTGGACTTTGTCAGCGCGATGGTGCTGGACCTTAACGGTAACGCCATTACCGTGAACAACCATCTTTATGATCGCATGTACGCCATCGACCCCCGGGTAGAATTCAGCCCGCTGGTCGCCGCGCAGGCGCTGCAGTGCGTGATTGAGGAAGACAAGCGCGCACGCAAGCCCAAACTCCGCTTCGGTATTGTGTACCCCTGCTCAACCCAAAGTTTTGAGCTGCGCTACTGGCTGGCCAGCTCCGGTATCGATCCCGACAACGACGTCGACATTGTGGTCATCCCGCCACCGCGGATGGTAACGGCAATGAACGATGGCGAGATTCAAGGCTTCAGCGTCGGTGAACCTTGGAACACCCTGGCCGTGCAACAGCAATTGGGTCACGTGGTGGCCACCAAATATCAGCTTTGGAACAACAGCCCAGAGAAGGTGTTTGCCGTCACCGAAAGCTGGGCCGAGGATCACCCCTTTACCCATCAGGCGATATTGCGGGCCCTGCTCAAGGCCTGCATCTGGCTGGACAAAAAGGAAAACCGCAAGGCCGCCGCCCGGATTCTCAGTCAGGCCGCCTACATCGCCCTGCCCACCGACACCGTGGCCATGTCACTCAACGGTCTTTCCCTGAAGCACTTCGGCAAAGAGCCCGAGAAAGTGCCAGATTTCCATGTATTCCACCGCTACTCGGCCAACTTCCCCTGGCTCAATCACCCGGAATGGTTTATCTCCCAGATGTATCGCTGGGGGCAGCTCACTGTGCCTATCGATATCGAAAAAACCGTGCGCCTGGTGTTCAAGCCCGCCGAGTATCGTATCGCCGCCGCCGCGATTGGCCTGGACTGCCCGACCATTGACCGCAAAACCGAGGGCAATCTGCACGAGAAAATGGTCCTGCCCAAGTCCCAGCACCTGGGGCCCAATCAATTTCTGGATGGGCAGGTCATTACCGTTGGCGGTATCATTCGCTACCTTGAGCAACAGAACTTCTCCCAGGCAGACATTCCTGCTCTGCGGCTGATTAACACCAAAAAAGAGGCGTAAATAATAAGGTGCGAGTTTTACTGGTTGATATCGACGACAGTCGGGCGAATAAGCTTGAACCCATTGTGAGCTGGGCTGGTATGGAGTTGGTAAACCATCGCAGTACCGACAGCGATATTTATCAGGCCATGGAAGAGCTGCACCCAGAGATCATTCTGATCGACACCAATTCCAGCAAACGCGACGCCCTGGAGCATTTGGCCCACCGCAGCCGCCACGGGGCTCGGACCATCATCACCCTGGGTGCCAAGCAATCTGAAGGGATTAACCGACTCGCCGCGGAGGCAGGCATCAGCATTTATGCCATCGACGCCGTTCCGGCGAGCCTGCTGCAGTCGTTGATCGATATTACCCTGAGTTACTTTCACAGCATCGATCGACTCAGGGCAGAGGTAGCCGCCATGCAGCCCATTATTCAGGAGCGTCAGTACCTGAATAGGGCCCGGCAGTTCATTATGAAGACCTATGGTTTGGCCGAGGATCAGGCCCAGGATCTGCTGGCAAAGAATGCCGACCGGCAAAAGCGCGACGTTGCCGAACTCGCCAAGCAACTGATCGAGACCGGCTCCTTCGTCTGAGCCGCTTATGCGGCGACTGGCGGCCCGCTGTGAAAACGAAATACCTCATCGGGCGATTCAATCAAGTCCTGCTCCCGCTCACGAAAAAAAGCGACTCGATTGTCGATGGGCTCAGCAGAATAACGCTGGGCCAGGGTGAGGTAATCCTTGAAATGGCGACTCTCCGACTTGAGGAGCGAGGTGTAAAACTTGGCCAGCTCCGCATCCAGATGGGGCGCAATGCGGGCAAAGCGTTCACAGCTGCGCGCCTCAATTAATGCACCACAAATCAGAATATCCACCAATTTGCCCGGATCACTGCTGCGTGCGCCCTTGCGCAAGCCATCGGCATAGCGCGCTGACGACAGGTGCCGGTAGGCAACCCCCCGCTTCTTCATAATCGCCAACACCTGCTCGAAGTGGCGCAATTCCTCCCGTGCCAGCCGGGACATTTTGCTGAGCAAATCCACTTTGTCGACGTAGCGGAACATCAGATTTAACGCCGTGCCTGCGGCTTTCTTCTCGCAGTTGGCGTGATCAATGAGCAGTTCCTCAGGGTGAGCGAGGGCCGCTTGCACCCAGGCATCGGGTGTTGCGCAGGGAAGAAATTCAAGAATGTCGGTGAGATCAATATCTGCGGGCATATCGGTGGTCGGCTATCAATTCAAGCGCGGAGTATACCAAAGCCTGCCCGGCGATTAGCCTTCCCGCTGACGATAACGGCCAAAATAGCGCTCGTAGTAAGCCTGAGATAGCTCAAAGTATTCCCGGTCAATGGCCTCGCGCAGGCTGACCAGGCTTTGGGCCTGCCAGGCGGGATCCACCGTAAAGCCGTATTTCCGGGTATTTTTTATTTGCCCGGCACCCGCGCGCAGCAACTGAAACAGCCAGATATAGGGGCTCTTATCTTTTGGGTAACGCACCCCCTGCACACCCAGCTGCCAGGCGAGCAGTTCGGCATTCACAATATGCAGTTTGGTCTCCATGACCTGCACCAGAAAACGGTCCAGCCGCTGGTCGATGATCGCCTTCTGGCCAACACTGTACCCATTCCAGTGAATCACCTCGTGGCAAAAGCGTTTGCAGCCCCGGCACACATCATCGCCAATACCGGTGGAACAGACACCAATACAGGGGGTGGGCACGCGGCGAATCGACTCAGCCAAGGTAATCTCCGGAAAACAAAAACAGCGAGCGAGAAAGAGTAAGCGACAGGGCCTGTACCCGGCAAGGGCCGCCGCCAACAGCGGCATGGGCTGCGACGAAGAACGCGGTAATCACTTAACCTCAATAGGGTTTTTCAGTATACTTCCCAGCCTTATTTTCAGATCGATGATGGGCATCGATAGCCCCGACCTCCGGCGATCCCGGCGGCTTACGGGTAATGAAACACACGAGAGGAGTCCAAAGTGCTAGAAGCCTACCGCAAGCATGTCGAAGAGCGCGCCGCTCAGGGCATCGTCCCCAAACCCCTTACCGCCGAACAAGTTGCAGGCCTGATCGATCTTCTGAAAAACCCGCCTGCCGGGGAAGAGGCAACGCTGGTCGATTTGATCTCCAATCGCGTTCCGCCGGGTGTCGACGAGGCCGCCTACGTCAAAGCCGGTTTTCTCTCCGCCATTGTTAAAGGCGAAGCCAGCTCTCCGCTGATCAGCAAGGAAGAAGCAGTTAAACTGCTGGGCAACATGCACGGTGGCTACAACATCGCCACGCTGGTCGAGCTGCTCGACGACGCGTCGCTGGCCGCCCTGGCCGCCGAAGAGCTCAAGCACACCCTGCTGATGTTCGATGCCTTCCACGATGTGGAAGAAAAAGCCAAAGCGGGCAACGAGCACGCCAAAGCGGTGATGCAAAGCTGGGCTGACGGCGAGTGGTTCACCAAGCGTGACGAGGTGCCCGAGAGCATTGTTAAAACCGTTTTCAAAGTCACCGGCGAAACCAATACTGATGACCTCTCCCCCGCGCCCGATGCCTGGTCGCGCCCCGACATCCCGCTACACGCCCTGGCCATGTACAAAATGGCCCGTGACGGTATTACCCCCGACGAGCCCGGCCAGGTTGGCCCGCTGAAGCAAATCGAAGAGCTGCAGAAAAAAGGCCACCCCATCGCCATGGTGGGTGACGTTGTCGGCACAGGTTCTTCTCGTAAGTCTGCCACCAACTCGGTGCTGTGGTTCTTCGGTGATGACATCCCCGGCGTACCTAACAAGCGCGGCGGCGGTGTGTGCATTGGCGGCAAAGTGGCCCCCATCTTCTACAACACCATGGAAGATGCCGGCGCCCTGGTATTTGAAGCCGATGTCGACAACCTGAACATGGGCGATGTAATTGAAATCCGCCCCTACGATGGTGTCATCAAAAACGTAGAAACCGGCGAAACCCTGAGCACCTTTGAACTGAAATCCCAGGTGCTGCTGGACGAAGTTCGCGCCGGCGGCCGGATCAACCTGATCATCGGTCGTGGCCTGACCAGCAAGGCCCGTGAGTCGCTGGGGCTGCCCCCCTCCGACCTGTTCCGTCAGCCCGCGCAGCCAGAAGACACCGGCAAAGGCTTCACCCTGGCCCAGAAAATGGTTGGCCGCGCCTGCGGTCTGCCCGAAGGTCAAGGTGTGCGCCCCGGCACCTACTGCGAGCCCAAGATGACCACCGTTGGCTCCCAGGACACTACTGGCCCAATGACCCGTGACGAGCTGAAAGACCTGGCTTGCCTGGGCTTCTCTGCCGACCTGACCATGCAATCTTTCTGTCACACGGCGGCCTACCCCAAGCCCGTGGACATCGACACCCAGCACACCCTGCCCGACTTCATCATGACCCGTGGCGGTGTATCTCTGCGTCCCGGTGACGGCATCATCCACAGCTGGCTGAACCGCATGCTGCTGCCCGACACCGTGGGCACCGGCGGCGACTCCCACACCCGTTTCCCCATGGGTATTTCCTTCCCCGCCGGCTCCGGTCTGGTGGCCTTCGCTGCGGCAACTGGTGTCATGCCACTGGATATGCCAGAGTCAGTACTGGTGCGTTTCAAAGGTGAAATGCAGCCCGGTATCACCCTGCGCGATCTGGTTCACGCCATTCCTTACCAAGCCATCAAAGACGGTCACCTGACCGTTGAGAAGAAAGGCAAGAAGAACATCTTCTCTGGCCGTATTCTGGAAATCGAAGGTCTGGAAGGTCTGACCGTTGAGCAGGCCTTTGAGCTGTCTGACGCCTCCGCCGAACGCTCTGCCGCGGGCTGTACCATCAAGCAAGGTGTGGCAGAAATCTCTGAGTACCTGCGTTCCAACATCACCCTGCTGCGCTGGATGATCAGCGAAGGCTATGGTGACAAGCGCACCCTGGAGCGCCGCGCTGCGAAAATGGAAGAGTGGCTGGCCAACCCCACCCTGCTGGAAGGCGATGCCGATGCCGAGTACGCGGCCATCATCGAGATCGATCTGGATCAGCTGAAAGAGCCCGTGGTGTGCTGCCCCAACGATCCAGACGATGCCAAGCTGCTGTCTGAAGTGGCTGGCGACAAAGTTGACGAAGTGTTTATCGGTAGCTGCATGACCAACATCGGTCACTTCCGCGCCGCCGGTAAATTGCTGGCCAGCCACAAGGGCAACCTGTCCACCCGTCTGTGGCTGTCGCCACCGACCAAGATGGACCAGCACACCCTGATGGAAGAAGGCTACTACAACATCTTTGGCGCCGCCGGCGCACGGATGGAAATGCCCGGCTGCTCGCTGTGTATGGGTAACCAGGCACGAGTCGCTGACGGCGCCACCGTCCTGTCTACCTCCACGCGTAACTTCCCCAACCGTCTGGGCACCGGCGCTAACGTTTACCTGACCTCGGCCGAACTGGCCGCGGTTGGCGCCATTGTTGGCAAACTGCCTACCCCGGCTGAGTACCTGGAATACTGTAAAGATCTGAAGAGCATGTCAGCGGAAATCTACCGCTACATGAACTTCGATCAGATCGAGTCCTTCCAGAAAGGCGCTGAGAAAGGCAAGCAAATCGCCGCGGTAGAAATTACCGAGGTCGCGGTGTAAGCCAGCGCAACACTTGATGATAAAGCCGCCTTCGGGCGGCTTTTTTGTGACTGAAGAGATTTCAGACCCGCGCTATACGGCGAGTTTCAATGCGTATCTGTGCGAAGGTGGCGCAGAATTCTGGTCTGAACGCTCTCAGCGTCCTCCCCAGGGTTCAGTAATCGCGAGGGCCCAGCCAAAGCTGCAACCTCCCTGTCACTATAAGGTCTGGCGGCAAATAGAAGGGCATTGAGGTAGCCTATTTCGGTTTCATTATTGTTGTCGGTCAACAATAATGCCGTCTGCTCAAGTGCCCATCTCACATCGATATCGCCATCGCGCTTGCTGCCGATCAGCTTGCCATTGTGGAAAACCTTCAAGCTGCCATTGGGCTCTCCGGCATAAAATACGAGGCCGATCCGATGCCATGTGTCGGGAGGAAAGTCGCCAGAATACGAGCTACCCGAGGTCGCGATCCCTATTCCACCCGAAATCTCATTTTCGAAAAATATATCCGCGTCGTCGTCATTCTCGTTATTGGTCTGTAAAAAAGCACGCCAGGCGTTATCACTTTCCTGTGGCCAGTAGATATCAAAGACCAGGGTATAGTCCGATAACCTGTTAATATCGGCATAGTCCCCATTGGGAAGGGCATTGGTTTTCAGCTGAATTCCCTGCCGGGGACCATACGCTGCAAATTCCAGCACGCCAGACTCGCCATCGGGCAGCGGAGCAATATCAAAATCTGCACTCTTCCCCGCTCGTGTCTCACTCGCACTAGCATTGCTCCCGTCGGGATCAAAGTAGGATAACTCTGCGCCCCCCTCCTTCACCCCAAGCGGATCGGCACTGCTGTCAAATTGCCATACCGTGGTTTTTTCGTCGTCTTCGCAGGCATTAAGCCGTTTATCAGAATCCAGGTGCAAGCACTCTGCCGTGCGGTGCCTGGCGTAGACATCGAGACTCTGCCACGCCTCGGACAGGAAGGTCGCATCACGCGCTGCCAGATCGGGAAAAAACTGCGAGAGGTTTTGCGCTGGCCCTTTTTGCAAAACCAGTTTCAGCGCGAATTCGGAATCCGGATTATCCTTTTCAACAACGCGCCATTGAGCCTGAGCCTGCTGCATTTGCAGGAGCTCTTCCCGAGTCACCTCAATAGAATAAAAACTGGTAAAACCGGGAGTATCAGAAGGTTGCCGTTCTACGGAAATAGCCCGATGAAAGTCCTCTTGAGTCAAGGTGCCTGGCAACCAACGATCTGCCTCATTGACCGTATTGGGTGCCAGCATGACCGCATCGGCATTGTGGTGGTACATGGCCGCCCGCGCCGCCAGATCCACAATATCATTTCCCACCGGGAAGTTTTCAGATAACGCAATTTCAAGGCGGGCATCGGGCGCATAGCGAGCCATGATTGCGTTTATCCCCACGGCAACCTCATCATCCACGCCTGCAATGCTTCTAACATCGATGTTCTGAATATCATGGGAGGCTATCTGACGATTATTCAGCAAGTATTGCAGCCGGATATCGGTCAGCCCATCGGCATAAAAATCCGGCTGAATCACCAGGCGACTACCCTCCAACTCAACGGCACTGACACCTTGATGAGAGTGGCCGCCTAATGCCAGGTCGATGCCCGGATTATCCTGCAAGAGACGGGTGTCCAAGGTACGACCAAGATGGCTCAGCATCACCAGAACATCGACTTGATCGCGATACTGATACACCGCCCCAGCGGCGATCTGCTGCCAGTGCCAGTTCATTTCAACATCGGGCAGAAAATCTGGAATTGGCGCGTCTTCCAAGGGCTCATCCAACTCGTTCCAGGGCACGGAGGTCATCCCAAAAAAGCCAACCTTGAGGCAGCCAACCTGAAGAGCAACAAAGTCGCGACCCGCATAGCCCTCATCCTCGCCGCGATAAAGGCTGTTGCTGGACAAAACCAAGGCCTGAGGGTCGTTGGTATGTGCCAACAACTGGTCACTCCCCCAGGCAAAGTCGTGGTTACCAACCACTCTGACGTCAAAGGCCATCAGCCTGGTCACCTCTACAGTTGCGGCCCCTTCGGAGTTAATTTCAGCCACGCTGCCTTTTTCAAAGTCGTCCCCACCATTGGTAAAAATAGTGTAAGGCGACTCCAGTGCCGCCTGATCACGGTAGTACTTGATTCGGCTGAAGAGCTGGTCGGCGGTACCGTAACGCGCATGCAGATCGGCAACATGGACAAAGCGCAACTCTTGTTGGGCCTCCTCTGCCTGGCAATCAGGCCCGATAGCGCCATCGACCACCAGAGGCTCCAGCTCGACTACAGCGTAACGGCCAAGCTCTGTGATGCTCGCCTCAACAGCCCCCGACTCCACTACAGAGCTCAGCAGGGGGCGCCATCCTTTCGCCTCTTGCCGTGCAATCACCAGGCGACGATCAGCCCCAAACTGCTCAGGTAGAACCATTCTCAAACGTGAGGGTGTTCGAAGTTGAGTGTTGACTGGCGCCAGGGTAATCGCTGTTGAGAAAGCACTTTCCTGCGCATCCGTTACGCTGACCTGCAACTCAAGTTCTTCAAGCAGCGCGTACTCATCCAGAACGAGCTCTCCCTGGCCGTCAGCAAAAACCACGCTACGCTCCAAACCCGGGGAGACAACAAAACGCTCCGGGCCATTCTTTGACCCCGAGCTGCCACCGCCACCACAAGAAATAAAAATGACCGACAGCGACAAAATCGCGAGTAACTTCAGGTGGTACTGCGTCAGCAAGCTGACAGTGGCATTCATGGGCGCTGACTCCTGAGAACTAATACAAAGCGCCTTGCACTGCGCTTTAATTCCTACGTTATGTGAACTAGATCACAAAAATGCAACAATCACAAATCCCAGCCGCAGCACTACCCGAACACTTCAACGTCGACCGGGAGATGGCGCGAAGGGAACCTTGCGCCGGGTCAGCAGGAAGGACACGTGTCCAAAATTATGTTCATAGCAAAGCGTCAATACACAGCAGTTAATGAACAAGGCAGCCTGAGGCACCAAGCCTGAAGACCGAAGCCGTCAGGATAAGCGTGGTTACTTACAGGTTTTCAGAACCACCCGATAGCAGGGTTTCGAATGGGAAGTGCTAAATTTCAGCGCAAGCTGTCGTTAAAAATTTTGCAGCTGCGGAGCACTGGCCGCCTTCCCTGCGTCACCCTTGCACAACGCCGCAAACCGATATACTGTACACACATACAGTATATAAAACTCACTAAACCGACGAGGTGAAACCATGGCAGTTGTGGCCAAGTGGATGTGTGACAGGGATAACACCATGTTTGATAGCAAAAAAGAAGCCGACGAATACGACAAAATGCTGGAGCTGGGCGAGAAATTCAGTCAGCTGTTGCTGCAGCAGATTCCGGGAGTAGATGAAGCCAAGGCCGAAGAATTTGGCATTCTGCTGGCCAAGAATAAAGACCTGGTCGCCCAGGCATGCAAAGGCAAAACCGAGGCGCTGGAAGAGTTGCTCAGCCCCCAGGCCGACAACGTCCGGCCGCTGGCCAAGGAAGCCTAAGCGCCTTACAGACCACCATGGTTGGCAATTGGCAGGCGGCCGCGCCTGCCAACACCTCTATTCAGCACTTTGCTAATGCCCTGACTCCCCGGTTGTTTGGCAGCCAATTCGCCACCGCCACGGATCTGCCGCTCCGGCCTCAACACTCCTCCCCTCTGCTCGCAACGATCTTTTTACAGCTTCAATTGATATTGAAATCAATTATAATTTAATCTCGCCACGTTAGCTCACTCGAATAAGGAAAACACTATGGGTCGTATGCCACCAGAGGTTCTCGCCCACGAACTAAACCTTGCCTGGCAACATGTTTTTACCTGGGGCAGTTGGGCCATTGTGCTGATTATGGTCGTGATTGCGATTCGCATGGGCAAAAGGCAAGGCACCCCCTTTTATCTGCTCGCCATTATTGCTGCCGGGGTGGGTGCCTATATAGAACCCCTCTACGACGTTGCCTTTGATCTTTGGTTTTACGACGTTCACAACGGCCAGCCCGGGGCCATGTTCTCCCACTTCACCGCCTTCGGCATCGTGCAGCCCAACTGGACTCACAGTGGCTACATCATTCTCTATGCCACAGCATGCCTTTATGCCGGTCGCGCCCTATACGAAGGCCGGGTGACCCCGAAATTACTCGGCCTTATCTGGCTTGCCGAAATCACCGCATCCTGCGTTTTCGAGGTCATCGGCACCGGCGTGGATGTATACACCTACTACGGTCCCTATGTGCTGAGAATCTGGAACTACCCACTGGTGATTGGCGTATTGGAAGGCACTCAGGTCATTATCTTTACCCTGGCCGCCACCTATTTCTGGCGCAACGTGCAAAGCAAATGGGGACTGTTGGGGCTGTTGCTGATTTTCCCGGTTACCATGATGGGCGCCAACGCGGGGCTGGGCGCTCCCATTATTGTCGCGCTGCATCTTGACGACCCCAGTGCCAGCACCGGCATTATTTGGGTCGCTACTTTGTTTACCATCGCCCTGTGCGCGATCGCGGTATACGGTCTCAGCAAGATGCTGCCCCAAGGGCCCGCCCTGGTAGCGCAGACCAATCGGACGACAGTAAACCCTGTCACCACCTGAGGAGCAAATTCACCTCATCGCTGAGTCGATGGCTGCCCGCCTGGCAGCGGCGCTGACGGCGGCGCTCCCGCCGTGCTGCTGCAGGCCTTGTCCTGCAGTAATTGCAATACATAGGGGCGCCGCAGCACCAGGAAGGCGGCGGGCACAAAGTACAGCGACAGCAAGGTGGTGAGCAGCGTTCCCCCCGCCAATACGATCGCAAAGGGTGGCCAAAATCCGCCAATCGAAAGAATCAGGGGAATCAACCCCGCCACCGTAGTCACCGTGGTCGAGCCGATATGCCGGGTCAGCGCGCTGACCGTTTCGACAATCTCCGCCCGATTGCCCGCCATTGCCAAGGGCGAGTGGCGCAGCTCGGTGAGAATGACAATTCCGGCGTTTACCGCCAACCCCATTAGCCCCATCAGGCCAACAATGGCCGTAAAACCAAAGGGGTAACCGCTGACCCACAGACTGAACATACCCAGACCCGCCGACTGAAAGGCCACCACAAACACCAGCGCCGCCAGGCGAAAGGAGTTGAAGGCCATCAGCACGGTAACCAGCATCAACACACCGATAATCCCCAAACTCCCCAGCAGTTTACCAACTGCCTCATTACGGGCCTCGGAATCACCGCCCACCTCCAGATCAAAACCGGCAGGCAAGGTCAGATTGGCATCGGCGATTCGCTGGCGAACACGCTCAAGTACCACCGCGGGCAGCACCCCATCGCGCAGATGAATTTCAATGGTATTCACCCGGCGCCCATCCCGGCGGGTAATCAATGCCTGAGTGGGACTCACGCTGATATCGGCCAATGACGCCAGCGGCCGTGCGCCGGTTTCCAGTGCCAGCGGCATCGACATCAGCAGATCGACACTGGCCCCTTTCAGCCCCTTCCCCGACACCCGCACCGGCACCTGCTCGGTGGATTCCAACACGCTGCCACTGACCACGCCGTCGATGCTGGCGGCCAGAATATGGGACAGATCTTTTAGTTGAACACCGCTGCGCTGGGAGGCGGCCTCGTTCATTTGCAGCCACACCTTCGGCACACTTTCCGCCATGGAACTGCGCACCGCCAGCACGTCGTCAGTGGTCAGGGCCAGTTGCCGGACCTGATCACCAATTCGTTTAAGTTGGGTCAGATTGTCACCGTATAGCCGCAGCTCGACTGGCGCGTTTACCGGCGGCCCCTGCTCCAGGCGACGTACTAAAATCTGATAGCCGGGAAACTGGTCGCTCAGTTCTTTCTGTAACTGGCTGACCAAGCGTCCCGCCGCCCGAAAATCGGTGGCCGTCAGCATCGCCTGGGCATACTGAGGCGAGCCGTCGCGGTTATCCCGCAGGTTGTAATAAAATGGTGGCGCGTTGCGACCGACAAACCAATTCAACGCCGCCACCTCAGGGTGGGGCTGAATGGCCTGACTAATCTCCTCAGTCGCCTTCAGAGTGTTGGCAATACTGCTTCCGGCGGGCATAAACAGCTCAATATTGATCATGTCCCGATCGGCCGGGGGAAAGAACTGCTCCTTCAGCGTAGAGCCCAACATAAAGCCAGCCACCGGCAACAGACAGATCACCAGCATCACCCGCCGCGGCCGCAGCAACACCCAGGCGAGACTGGCACGAAACCATTGATCGCCCCTTGGAAAAGCGATGCCGCCGCGCTGCTCCTTGCTCAACCACCGCCCGGCAATGGGCGCGATTAAAAACAGCGAGATGATCCAGGAGCCGATCAGCGAGAAAATCACTGCCAGCGCGATCGGCCCAATAAACTCTCCAGACGGCCCGGGCATGAGTGCCAGAGGCATAAAGGTCAGTACCGTGGTCAGGGTCGAGCCCAGCAGCGGCACCCACAAATGCCGCAAAGTACGTCCGGCGGCGGCGACCGCTGAAAAGCCCTCGCCCCGGTAACGGCGCACGGTGTCAGCCACCACGATGGCGTTGTCGACCATAATCCCCAGGGCAACGATCAACCCGGTCACCGACATTTGGTGAATGGGCTGGCCAACAAAATGCATCACCGCCAGCGAAAACAGCATGGTCAGGGGCAGCGAACTGGCGACCACCACCGCTGACCGCCAACCGAGGGTAAACAACAGAATGACAAAGATCAGGCCGAAGCCCATAGCAATATTGCCAATCAGCTCCGCCAATCGCGCGTCGGTATAACGCTCCTGAACAAAGAGCTCTTCCAGCTCAATTTCAGCCGGCAACTCGGCCCGAAAGGCCTCGGCGACCTCGCGCATTCGCGCTGTCCACAAGTCTCCCCGGTAGCTGGGCAACATCCTCGCCGCCACCGCAACACCCCGTTGTCCGCCAATGATCGCGACATCCGCAGGCGCATCGGCTTCGCCCCTGTAGACATCGGCGATATCCTGAAGCTGCAGGGTACCGCCCTCGGGCAAACTCAGCAGGGGTACCTGACGCACCCGCTCAACCTGATTAAACCCCCCACGAATCTCAATGGATTGACGACTGCGATCGCCGCTGAGCTCTCCCGCCGATACCTTGGCATCGCTGCTGCCAACCAGCGCCGCGACTCTGGGCACATCGAGGTTCACCGCCGCGGCCTTGACGGTATCGACCTTCACCTGAATCTCTTCGTCGGCACCGCCGCGCAGGGTGACCAGATCGGTACCCGACACGCCGCGCAGACGGCTCGCCAGCTCGCGCCCGTAACGACTCAGGCGCAAGACATCGGTATTGTCAGCATCCCGCCAACGCAATCCGGCAATCCAGGTAAAAGCGTAGTTGCGATCGTTATCCACTCGCGGGCGGCCAGTGCCCGGCGGCAAACTGCCCTCCACTTCGCCCACTTTATCCCGGAGCTCTGCCCACACCAGGTCGGTATGCGCCGCGTCGACGTTGTCTTTCAGCTCCACCACAATGGCAGAGACGCCGGGCCGAGCATTGCCGCTGATGTGTTTCACTTCGGGCATTTGCCGAATCGCCGTTTCCAGCGGCTCGGTGACCAGGGCTTCCACCCGCTCTGCACTTGCGCCCGGGAACGGAACCACCACAATGGCGGCCCGATTGGCAAAATGGGGGTCCTCCAGGCGGGGCAGATTTTTTAACGCGACCAGGCCGGCAACAATAATCAGGGCTATCGCCAGGCCAATGTAGCGGGGATTACTCAGCGCGCGCGACATTGCCACTCTCCACCGTCGCCAGCCTCACCTTTTGACCCGGCGCCAATCGGTGCACACCTTCGGTGACCACCTGCTGGCCTGACTTCAGTTCACCCCAAACAAACACCCGGCCGCGGTAATGGTAGAGCGCCTCGACAGAGTGCTTCACCACCACATAGGCATCGCCATCGGCATGCAGCCCATAAACCGCCCAGGTCCCGCGCATATCCTCCAGCAAGGCCTCTTCCGGCAACCAAAAGCCAGCGCGTTGACGGTGCTCAGGCACAAAGATATACGCGGTATTACCATCGACCGCGCCAGAATCCGCCGGCAACGCCACCCGAATCAGGCGGGTTTGCGTGCGCCAGTCCAGGGTATTGGCCACCGACATCAACGTCGCCTGGGCTTCACCAAAATCACCAAACACCGTCATGGCCTGGCCAATGCGCAAGTCGCCACCCAAGCGGTCCGCAATGCCGAATACAGCCTCGTTCTGGCCGGTCTGAACCAGTTGCATCGCCAGCTGGCCGGGTGCGACAACCACGCCCTCTTCCACCCGCAGGTTGGCCACTTCGCCCGCAAAAGGCGCGCGCAAATAGGATTTCTCCAGGCGCAAGGCAATTCCCTGCAGCTCCGCTTCCAGTTGAGAGAGGCGCGCCTGCCCCGCACTGACCTGGGTCGCCAGTTCATCCAGCTGGCCTTCGGAGACATAGGACTTTTCCCGCAGGGCGCGATAGCGGCTCAAGTCCCGTTGCAGCTGGTCCAGACGACTCGACTGCTCCTGGCGCTGGGCGTCGAGACGCCGTTTTTCAATCTCCAGACTGCGCCGATCCAGCTCGGCCAATATCTGCCCCGCGCCAACGTGATCGCCATCGTCCACCCGCACCTTGCCGACCGTGCCTGCCAGTTCAAAGCCCAGGTCCGCTCGCTGCTCGCCGACCACCCTACCAGCGAAAACCCGCTTCACCTGGTAACTGTCTTGATGCTGCACCGCCTGCGTTACCACGGGGTGCAAGTCCGCGCCGAGCGCCAAGCCCGGCAGCATCATGCCCAAACCAAAGAGGCGCAGTAAGGAAAGTGTTTTCATGGTGGAACCAATAATAGACCGATCAGTCCAGAATATAGATAAACCAAACTGGACTGTCCAGTCTAGTTTTTATTAAACTTCGTTGAGAAATCAGCGGTGAATACGGGATTGCATAGCGTGACGATCAAACGGGGACGCACCAAGAGCGAAGAGAAGCGCGAGCAGATTATTGCCGCTGCCTCAGCGCTTTTTCTTGAGCAGGGCTACGAGAGCTGCAGCATGGAGGAAATCGCCAAATTGGCAGGGGTGTCAAAGCAAACCCTGTACAGCCATTTCGGCAGCAAGGAGGTGCTGTTCAGCACAGCGGTGGAAGTAACCTGCGCCCGCTACCATATCTGGGACGAATTCGACGCAGATACCCACTTCGAAAAACGTCTCGAGGCGTTCTGTATCAACTTTTCGGAATTGCTTGTTAGCCGGGAAGCCACCGGCGTGATGCGTGCCTGTATCGCTGATGCGGGTCGCTCCCAGGTCGCCGCCCTCTTCTGGCAGGCCGGGCCCGCCAAACTGCGGCGACAGCTCAGCGAGTTTCTCGCCCAGCAGCACCATTTGGGCACTCTGCACATCGATGACATCAAAATCGCGACAACCCAACTGATTGCCATGCTACACAGCGAGCACCACACCTGCAGTTTGTTGGGGCTAAGCGACCCGGCAGATCAGGCAGACCTGCGAGCGTATGCAAGATCCTGCGCCCGGGTATTTATTGCCGCCTACGAGACACGCCCGGCTTAAACATGACCGGATAGCGGCGGCGTTAACGAATTAATCAACCCAGGGGAATGCGCGACTGGCTACTGAGGCTTGGCCTCAATGGCTTCCGGCGCCTTCTCCGCAATCTCTTCTTCCTCTGTCGGAGCGGTAAGCGGCAGTTTAACCACCGGCTTTTGCAACAGCGCGCTGTTGGGATAGGTCACGGTGCTGCCATCATCCCGCCGAATCAACACGTGGAATGATGCCACCTCCATAATCTCGCCGGTGATGTCATCTTCCGGATCAAGCACTTTCACCCGATCACCCACCCGATAGGGGAAGGCAAAAAAGATGATAATGCCGGCTGTGAGGTGACTGAGAATCGACCACTGGGCGAACAGGGCAATACCCACCACGGCCAGTACCGACGACAGGAAAATAAATACCTGGTGGTAGCCCAAGCCCAATACAAAACAAAAAACGATTATGGCCAGCACCACCATCAAGGTGTTAATCAGTTTGCGAACAAACAGCACCCGCACATAGGGCACCTTTTTTGATCGGGCGAACTCGTCCAGAAAGCGATTCAACAAACGACCAAACAACAGCACGCCGAACAGCGCGGCGGCGGCAATGACGACCTTCAACAGCATGGAAATTTCCTTGGGACTGACTAGCGTGAACCTGCCCTTGTTTTAAAGGGTCGCCGCAACTTACGCAAGGCTTGCCCCGACTTTTTTGTCCCATCAAGGGACCGGGACCCTGCGGCCTGTGAATAGGCGCTATCCACATACACCGCGGTCACCTGATCAAACCAGTCCGCCCAGGCCGGGGCCTGCTCGCGCACCCGACGCGCAAACGCCGCCGGCGTTTCGCCATCAGCGCGATGCACCCCCTGGCGGGCGAGAAATCGACAGCAGCGCAGGTAATCACGGCTCAAGGCATCCCGGCTGATCCGTCCCGGTAAGCGCAGCGAGGAAATCGCCAGCCAAAGCAGCGGCACCCCGCCAATGATGAGCACCAGCAATACCAAGCGCAGGGGGCTCACCTCGCCGAGTAATCGACTCAGCACTTGCCACTGGGTACTGCTGTCGTAATTTAACACCCACCGCGCCCAGGCATAATTAATACTGTCGAGGTAGTAACGGAAGTTCCGCGCCCAATCGAACTGGCGCAGGGACAACGGTGAGTCCGGCAGGTATTCTCCTTGCGAACGCATCAACGCCGCCGCGCCGCGCTGGATTCTGTCCGGCGCCACCAGTGCGGTGGGATCCACTTTAAGCCAGCCCTCCCCAGCCATCCACACTTCAACCCAGGCATGGGCATCAGACTGGTAGACTGCCAGATAGCCCTCCCGGGTATTTACCTCGCCGCCCTGATAGCCAACCACCAAACGGGCAGGCACACCGGCGCCGCGCATCAGATAGGCAAAGCTGCCCGCAAAGTGCTCACAAAACCCCTGTCTGGCATCAAACAAAAAGGCATCAACATTATCCGCTGCCATCAGCGGGGGATTGAGGGTGTAAGTAAAATTCTGTTGGCGGAAAAAGTCGATCGCCGTTTGCAAGCGCTGCCTGGGATCGGCGATCGCCGCCCACTCGGCCGCCAGCGCACGCGCACGCGGATTGCCCCTGGAAGGCAAACCGCGGTTTCGCTCCAGCGCCAAGGGATGGGCCTCGGGCTTGGACAGACCAAGATCGCTGGTCGCGCCATAACTCAGGCGGCCACTGAGCGGCCGCCGCGGCGACCAAACAAAGCTTGAATCTTGCCGGATATCCTCGCGGTCAATGCGGGCCGGCGCGAGCACATAAAGCCAGCGATGGAATCCCGGCTCCAGCGTGACCGTGTAATCGAGACCGTCGCCCACCTGCGCAGGTGCCCAACCCAGGCTGCGACGCCAAGAGGCCGAAGTCCAACGCCGACCATCAAAGGACTCAAACACCAGCCCCCGCCAATACAGATTGGCGGAGGGGGGAATCTCGTCGGCAAAGGTCACCCGGAATGCCAGCTCACTCGACCGACTTAGCCTGGCCACATCACCAAACTCCAAGTGATCTGACATCCCGCTGATGGCGTCTTTGCCCGGCAGCGGCATCGACCAGAGCGGTCCAATGCGTGGGAACACCACAAACAGCACCAACATCAAAGGCACCGATTGCAGTGCCATCACCGCGGTCAAGCGCAGCATTGGCAAGGTGTTGGGCCGCTGGCGGTATCGCGCCTGTTGGGCCATCAGGATGACAACCAGCTGCACCAGAGCTATCAGCATGTCCACAATCTGCTGGGAAAACAAAAAGCCGCACGCCACCAGAAAATAGCACAGCATTAAGAGCAGCCAGTGATCCCGCTCAGCTTTGAGTTCCAGCAGCTTCAGGGTAATGGCGCACACCAGAATCGTCAGCATCGCCTCAAGATTCAGCAGACGCGTAAACTCAACATACACCCCAGCAACCGCGATACCGGCGAGCGCGATTTTTATGATCGATGCGGGAAAACGTGCCCTGCCCGTCGCAATCCGGGCAAACCACAGCGCCACCAGTAGCCAGGCAGGAATGGACCAGAAGGGCAACACCGGTAATTGGGGCAGAATGACCACCGCCTGGGCGGCCAACAACCAGCGAAGGGAGTGACTCAAAGGTGCGTTCATGCCGCCACCAGGGCCAGAACGGTCAGCACCCGCTCCAGGTGGGCCTCGCCACTGCCACTGGCGATCTCCTGGCCGGGCAGGCGCAGGCCATACAGCAGGCCGCGCTGGTCACATTGCAGGGCCCAGGCACACAGGGTACTCAGCTTTTCCTCGCCGCCAAGGCCCTCCAGGCTGAACCAATCCAGCACTAACTCTTGGGATTGCTGGGCCTCAAAATACCGGGAGATCAGGCCCTGGCCTTTCGCCAGGGCCTTCCAATGAATGCGCCGAGGCGGGTCACCGGGGCGGTAGGTCTTAAAGCCGGAAAACTCCTCACTCTCGCCGCGCAGATCCTCGCCGCTATCGCCCTCTCCTCCCGCGCTCAATGGCAATGGCCGCAACGCTTTGGGTGCGGGGTAAACAATACAATGCCAATCCAACCTGACCAGCGACCAACAGCGCAATAACCCCAGCGGAAAATAGCCGCTGATCTGCAGGCGGCCCGGCGAAAACCTGCCCCGCCGCCCCGCGACCGTGTGCAGCTGCACCTCGCAGCTTTGTGGGGCGTCCGCCGCTGGCAGACTCACTGTCACATCTTCTTGCCCCACAAAGCCAAGATGAAGGCTTTCCCGCAGTCGCCCACCGCCGTCAAGGTAGAGTTTAAAGACGGCGGTTTGCCCGGCGAACACCGGTTCAGCCGCACCCGCCCGCAACTGCAGCCCCGCCACATTGCGGTAACTGTGCATGATGGTGATCAGCAACAGGCTAAACAGCCAAAAGCAGAGGATGAAAATCAGATTATTCTGGTAGTTGATGGCAAGCAGCAGCATCAAGGCCAGCAAAATGAGAAAGCCCAGTCCCGTGCGGGCGGGGAAGATAAAAATACGTTGATGATCGAGGGATAACTGTCGCTGAACCGGGTTGCGCCGGTCGATCCAGGCGTCCATACGGCGCCGCCACGCTGCGACAAGGGTGCCACTCATCAGACCACGACCGGTACCATGCTCAACAGACGCTGTACCAGATCCGGGCCGGCGCCCAGGGCATCGGCCGCCTTGAGGCGATGGCCAGCAACCGGGCCCAGCAAGTGCTGGATGTCATCGGGAAGCACATAGTCGCGCTGACTGAGTAAGGCCCAGGCCCGGGCACACTGCAATATCGACATTGCTGCACGACTCGACAGCCCATAAGCGTATTGCGCATCTTCCCGGGTAAACGCCACCAGGCGCTGCAAATAGGCCACCACGGCCTCGCTCACCTGAACCTGATCGACCTGCTGCTGCAATTGCAGAATTTTGGTGCCGTTCAATACCGGCTGCAGCTCGGCAAGGTGATTGCGTGGATTGCCCTCGAGCAGCAAACGCCGCTCAGCACGCTGATCGGGGTAGCCCAAAGAAATACACATCAAGAATCGATCAAGTTGCGATTCTGGCAAGGGAAAGGTGCCGGATTGAAACCAGGGGTTCTGGGTGGCCATCACAAAAAACGGCTGGGGCAAACTGCGGGTCTGACCTTCCACGGTGACCTGACTCTCTGCCATCGCCTCCAGCAACGCGCTTTGGGTTTTGGGGCTGGCCCGGTTGACCTCATCTACCAACAGGAACTCGGTAAAGATCGGCCCGGGATGGAAGCGGAATTGGCCGCTGTCGCGATCAAAAATCGACACCCCCAGCATATCCGCCGGCAGCAGATCACTGGTGCATTGCACCCGCTGGTAGCTGAGCCCGGCGGCGCGCGAAAAGGCCTGGGAGAGGGTCGTCTTGCCCACACCGGGCAAATCCTCAATCAGCAAATGGCCCCGGGCCAGCAGGCAACATAGCGCCTGCTTGATTTGGTGTTCCTTTCCCAGGACAACCCGGCCAACTTCGCGACAAAACGCGTCCAGCACATCCGCCATCGTTACAGCGCATCCAGTCCGCGCTGCATATCCTTTTGCAAATCGGCAATATCTTCCAGGCCCACCGCCACCCGGATCAGGTTGTCGGAGATACCGGCCTGGTCCCGCTCTTCCTGAGTGAGGCGCCCGTGGGTGGTCGTAGCCGGATGCACAATCGTGGTCTTCGCATCACCCAGATTGGCGGTAATCGATACCAGGCGGGTCGCATCGATAAAACGCCATGCGGCGGCCTTGTCGCCTTTCACCTTAAACGCCAATACACCGCCAAAGGCCGATTGCTGAGCTTTGGCAAGCGCGTGTTGTGGATGACTTTCCAGACCGGAATAAAACACCCGCTCAACTCCTGGCTGGGCTTCCAGCCACGTGGCCAGGGCCAGTGCATTGCTGCTGTGGGCATTCATCCGCAGGCGCAGGGTTTCCAGGCCTTTGAGAAACACCCAGGCATTGAAGGGACTCATGCTGGGCCCACAACTGCGGATAAAACCCAGCACCTCATTCATTTCAGCGCGCCGACCCACCACTGCACCGCCCACACAGCGGCCCTGCCCGTCGAGAAATTTGGTGGCCGAATGCACAACAATATCGGCACCCAGGGCCAAAGGCTTTTGCAGCGCCGGTGTGCAGAAACAGTTGTCCACCACCAACCAGCTGCCGCTGGTTTTGGCCAGCTCGGCAAGGGCGGTGATATCGACAATTTCCGCCAGCGGGTTGGAGGGCGTTTCCAACAGCAGCATTTTTGTTTGCGGCTGCACAGCTGCACGCCAGGCTTCGATATCGGTTGGCGCAACAAAGGTCGTGCTAACCCCTAATTTACCGAGATATTTGTTCAACAGCACCGTGGTGGTGCCAAAGACGCTGCGCGAACAGACAATATGATCACCTCTCTTCAGCAGGGCCATGCAAGTGCTGAGAATGGCCGCCATGCCCGAGGCCGTTGCCACCCCCATTTCGGCGCCTTCCAACGCGGCGATGCGCTCTTCAAAGGTTCGCACCGTTGGGTTGGTATAGCGCGAATAGACATTGCCGGGTTCATCCCCGGCAAAGCGCGCCGCTGCCTGGGCAGCAGAGCCAAACACATAACTGGACGTGGTAAAAATTGGCTCGGAGTGCTCGCCTTCCGGGCCCCGCCGCTGGCCCGCGCGCACCGCCAGGGTGTCCAGCTCGGCCTCGGCCAGCACCGCCAAGCGCTGCTGCTGATACTCTTGTTCGGTCATTGCCGTGTAAATCCTGTTCTCAGTACCCGGATTCGGCTGGGCACGTTGCGCCGCTCATCTCAGGAAACGTCGTTATGCAGGCCGATCAAGGCACCGTCACCGACCGCGGAATTGCGCGCCGACTGCTGGGCATCACTGCGATCCGAGGCCAGCTTGTCGAGATAATCCTGATCGACATCGCCCGTTACATAATCACCGGTGAATACCGCGCAATCAAATTCCGCAATCTTGGCATTACCCTCTGCCGAGCAGTACACCAGATCCTCAAGATCCTGATAGATCAGCCAGTCTGCACCGATTTCCTTTTGGACCTCATCGACTGAGCGCCCGTGGGCGATCAGCTCAGTGGCCGCGGGCATATCAATCCCGTAAACATTGGGGTAGCGAACCGGCGGCGCTGCCGATGCGAAATACACCTTGCGCGCTCCAGCATCCCGGGCCATTTCAATAATTTGCTGACAGGTCGTGCCCCGCACAATGGAGTCGTCCACCAACATGACATTCTTGTCTTTGAATTCAAGACCGATGGCGTTGAGTTTTTGCTTCACCGATTTCTTGCGCGCACTCTGGCCCGGCATGATAAAGGTCCGACCGATATAGCGGTTCTTGACCAGCCCCTCACGGAATTTCACCCCAAGTCGGGCGGCCATCGATTGGGCGGCAATCCGGCTGGAGTCAGGGATTGGAATAATGACGTCGATATCGTGCTTGGGATGCTCGCGCAAAATTTTCTCGGCCAGGCGCTCGCCCTGCCGCAGGCGCGCCTTGTATACCGATACCCCATCCATGATGGAGTCGGGCCGGGCAAAATAAACGTGCTCGAAAATGCAGGGATTCAAGCTGTGGGACTCAGCGCACTGGCGCAGGGTGATATTGCCTTCCCGGTCGATAAACACGGCTTCACCCGGCGCCACATCAGCCACCAGCTTAAAGCCCAGGGCATCGAGCGCTACGCTTTCAGAGGCCAGCATATATTCATCACCGGCCGGGGTTTTACGCACGCCGTAGACCAGGGGCCGAATCCCGTTGGGATCGCGAAAACCGACAATACCGTAGCTGGCAATCATCGCCACCACGGCGTAGCCGCCGCGGCAGCGTTGGTGCACGCCACTGATGGCCGCAAAAACATCGTCCGCCGTCGGAATCAATTTGCCGAGACGCTGCAATTCGTGGGCAAAAACGTTGAGCAACACCTCCGAGTCCGATTCCGTATTAAGGTGACGCAGGTCTGACTGGAACAACTCGACTGACAGCGCCTCTGAATTGGTCAGATTGCCGTTGTGAGCCAGGCTGATCCCGTAGGGGGAGTTCACGTAAAAGGGCTGGGCCAACGCCGGGCTGGAGCTGCCCGCAGTGGGATAGCGCACGTGCGCAATACCCATGTGGCCCTTCAGCCGCTGCATATGACGGGTGTGAAAGACATCGCGCACCAAGCCATTACCTTTGCGCTGGTTGAGAATGCCATTTTCGCAGGTCACGATACCGGCCGCGTCCTGGCCGCGATGCTGCAGCACTGTCAGCGCATCGTAGAGATCCTGATTCACATTGTTCTTGGCGACGATGCCGGCAATGCCACACATTTCGTGTTACCTCGTTAAGGACGCTATTACAAAAATCAGCTGGAATGGCTGGCGAAAAAAGACGACACCCAATTCACCAGGTCGTTGAAGGTTTGCTCTGACCACTCGCCCATCATGGAGAACTCCGGAATCAAGCGGGACTCCTTCCACCACAGATCCTGATCCACCCCGTTCAACAATGACGGCAGCAGCACCACCAGCGCCAGAATGACAATCAGGCCACGAGCGGTGCCAAACATCATGCCCAACAACCTGTCAGTGCCGCTCAGGCCGGTGCGCTTGACCATCTCGGCAACCAGATAGGTCACCAGGCTGCCCAGTACCAAAGTGCCGGCAAACAGCAAAACATAGGCGAGAATTTCGCGCAGATAGGGTTTCTCCACCCAGCTCGCCATGAGCTCAACCATGGGCTGGTGGAAGGCGACGGCGATAAAAAATGCTGCCGCCCAGGAAGCCAGAGACAGGGCCTCCCTGACAAAACCGCGAATCAAGCTGATCAATGCAGAGGCGGAAATCACGGCAACAATCGCCCAATCCGCCCAATTAAAGCTCGTCAGCACCTGCTGCGTCTCTCCCGATACGATGTGGGGCGAATTCTAACAAGCCGATCCCCCCAGCCCAAGGACATTTCGCCGCTTTGGTCGATTATCCCTCGAAGCGATTCACGATTGACTTCACATTGAAGCCCTGATCAATTTCGGTTTTCAGGCTGCGCGCCCGGGCCTCTTCCAATACCGGGCCAACCTGTACCCGATAGAGTTCGCGACCGCCGCTGCTGAATTGATCATGAAAGGCTTTGTAGCCTCTGGCCCGGAGCCGTTGCACCAACTTATCGGCATTGGCCCTGCTACCAAAACTGCCCACCTGGACAACCCAGGCCTCTGGCAGGCCTCGTTTATCAAGGCCTGGCTTTTTCGGCGCCTCGCTCTGGCTGCTGTCAGCCGTCGGCTTTTCAGCGGGGGGCTGGCTGACCGATTTGCTGGGCTCGGGTTTGGTGTTCTCCGTCTCGGCTTGCTCTGCCTCGACCAGCGGCGGTGGTTCACTCGCTGCCCGCACGCCCTGACCATCATCGGGTTCGCCATCCATTGGCGGTAACGTTGGCTGGCTGGGCAGCTGGTTATCCGCAACTGACGGCACCCCTTCCGGGCGTTGGGGCGGCGTATCCAGCACAGGTTCGATTTCCGGTGCTGGGGGTATCTGGGTTTCCCTGTCCACCCGATGATCGACCGAACCGGTAAACAGCATCGACCAGACGATCACCCCTAAACACAGTAAAACCAGCGCCCCTACCAAGCGTTGCCGCATCATCACTGCTGCCCTCTTAGCGTTATCGTTTGTTGCTCCCCGGCGATGAACTCCAGTATCGCCGCCACGGTGAAAAATGAGCCAAAGACCAATACTTCATCTTCGTCGGTCGATGCACTCAACGCCGCCTTGAAGGCCGCAGCCATGCCATCATCGAACGCGTCATAGGCTACCCCCGCCCGATCCAGCGCCCCGGCGACATCACTGAGGGGCAACGCCCGGGGGGAATTTGCCAGCTCGGCCACGTACCAGCGGTCAATCGCCGCCCGACAAAGCTCGACCATTTCGGCCACGGTTTTATCGGCCAGTACTGAAAAAACAGCCCGGCGACAGCCACCCGCATTCAGCACCGGCAATGCATTGAGCATGGCACGCAGCGCCGCCGGGTTGTGGGCGACGTTGAGCCGCACCCTGCGCCCACGAAATTCAACCAGCTCGCCGCGCCCCGTGAGCTGAACCGTCCGCAACCCCTCTGCAATCGCCTCAACGCTGATATTAAAGGGCAAAAACGGCAGCGCCTGGAGCACCGTCGCCGCATTATCCAGCAGGATGCTCGGCACCGGCAGCCCATCCAATTGCAGTGGCGTTCCTTGGGGGTCAATGCCCCGCCAGTTCCAGGTCTCATCTGACACCTGGTAATCAAACTCCCTGCCCCGCCGCCGTAATATGGCACCGAGTTGATTCGCATAATGTTCAACCGAGGCCACTGGCAACGGATCACCCATGATCGCCCCCCGGTTGGCGCGAAAGACACCGGCTTTTTCCCACCCGATGGCCTCGCGAGTCTCACCCAGCCAGGCCTGGTGATCAAGGTCGACCGAGGTCACCAGCGCAACGGTGGGCTCAATAATATTTACCGCATCCAGGCGCCCCCCCAGACCGACTTCCAGCACGACCACGTCAACCGCGGCATCCTTGAATATCTGCAGTGCTGCCAGGGTGCCAAACTCAAAGTAGGTCAACGAGGTATCGCCCTGGGCGAGCTGCACCCGGCCAAAAGCGTGGCAGAGCTGTTGATCATTGGCGCATTGGCCGTCAACAGCTACCCGTTCGTTGTAACGCAGGAGATGGGGGGAGGTATACACGCCGCAGCGATAGCCAGCGGCCTTGAGGATGGCGGCGGCCAGGGCGACACAGGAGCCTTTGCCGTTGGTCCCGGCAACAGTAACGACCGGGACGTCAACAGCCAGCTGCATGCGGTCGGCCACCGCAGCGACCCGCTCAAGACCCAGCTCGATTTCCGTAGGATGCTGTTGCTCTATCCACTGCAACCATTCGGCGAGGCTTGAGAAGGCCATTAACGCAGGCAATTACTTGGAGTAATAAGTCATATTGCTCAGTAGGCGGGCTAGCGTATCGCGCATATCCCGGCGATGAACGATCATATCGATCGCACCATGGGACAACAGAAACTCGCTGCGCTGGAAGCCCGGCGGCAATTTCTGGCGAATGGTCTGCTCAATGATATTCGGCCCCGCAAAGCCAGCCCGGGCCCCCGGCTCGGCCACATTGATATCGCCCAGCAGCGCGAGACTGGCCGACACCCCACCGTAGATCGGGTCGGTCATCACGGAAATGTAAGGCACACCCTGTTGCTTCATCCGCTCCAGCACGGCACTGGTTTTGGCCATCTGCATCAAGGAAATCAGGGCTTCCTGCATCCGCGCGCCGCCCGAAGCGGAGAAACAGATCAGCGGAATGCGTTCCTTGAGGGCGACATTCGCCGCTTGGGCGAACTTCTCGCCCACGGCAGACCCCATTGATCCACCGTGAAAATTAAACTCAAAGGCCACGGCGACCACTGGCACCTCTTTTACCGTGCCCTTAAACGCCAGGAGCGCATCCTTTTCGCCGGTGCTCTTCTGGGCAGCAGCGAGGCGGTCTTTGTACTTTTTCTTATCTTTGAACTTGAGACGGTCAACCGGCTCGATGTCGGTCAGAATTTCTTGCCGGCCAGCTTCATCCAGGAACAAGGCGATGCGCCGACGGGCACCCACCCGCATGTGGTGATCACACTTGGGACACACGTCCTGATTGCTTTCCAGTTCGGGGCGGTAAAGCACCGCGTCACATTTGACGCATTTCTTCCACAACCCTTCCGGCACCACGCCGCGCTTGTCGCGCCGCTCATCCGATTCAGATCGCCGCACCCCAGATGGCAATATCTTATCGACCCAACTCATACTGACTTCCTGTTGTTTAATGCTTCGTGATTCTTGTTTTGCTGGCCATGGTTAGTGGCTCTGATTAGTGACCCTGCACCGGTTGGTGCTAACCAACCTGGTCTATCGCCTGGCGAATTTCGGCAATGAGCGCCGCCGCCTGCTCGACTGGTGGCACAGTATCCGCAGAAGCCTGGGCCTTGGCAAGCCGTTCAATCAGTGCACTACCCACCACAACACCCTCGCAGAGCGGTGCCAGTAGTGCTGCTGAGTTGCCGTCTTTTATGCCAAAGCCGACGGTGACGGGCAATGTGGTATGGCGTTTGATCTTGGCCAGTTGCTCTTTCACCGCATTCACATCCAAATGCCCGGCCCCGGTCACCCCTTTGAGGGACACGCAGTAGAGGTAGCCAGTGGCCAGCGAAACCACTTTTTTGATGCGATCTTCGCTGGTGGTCGGCGCCAGGAGGAAGATATTGTCGATGCCGTGGGCCTTGAGAATCTTGCTTTGCTGTTCGGCCTCTTCCGGCGGCATATCCACGGTCAGCAGACCATCCACCCCGGCGTCTTTGGCGCGCTGGGCAAACACCTCATACCCCATCCGTTCCACCGGGTTGGCGTAACCCATCAACACCACCGGCGTACGGGAATCATCCTGACGAAACTGGCTGACCATCTCCAGCACCATGGTCAGCGACACGCGAAACTCCAGCGCCCGCTCATGGGCCTGCTGGATCACCGGCCCCTCAGCCATCGGGTCGGAGAAAGGCACTCCCAGCTCGAGAATATCGGCGCCCTGTTTGACCAGCTCGTGCATCAGCCGCACGGTGTGCTCCGGCGCAGGATCACCGGCAACGATATAGGGCACCAGGGCTTTGCGCTGCTGGTTGGCCAACTCTGTAAATACCGCTTCTAAACGACTCAAAACTTTTCCTTACTTAATCAGGGCCACTGAATCAGGGCCACTTCATCAAAGCCGCCGCCGATCCAGCAGTGAAACCAGTTAATCGCGACGATGGCGCCTATCGACGGTTAATCAATACCAATGCCGTCGATACTGGCGACCGTATGAATATCTTTGTCCCCTCTTCCGGACAGGTTCACCACAATGCTTTGCTCCGGGCTCATGGTTTTGGCCAGCTTCTCGGCATAAGCCACCGCATGGCTGGACTCGAGGGCAGGCATAATGCCCTCCACCAGGGTCAGCTTGCGGAAGGCCGCCAGCGCTTCGTCATCGTTAATCGCAACGTAATTGACCCGGCCAATATCTTTGAGCCAGGAGTGCTCAGGGCCAACACCGGGATAGTCCAGACCGGCAGACACTGAGTGGGTGTGCATGATCTGACCGGCGTCGTCCTGCATCAGATAGGTGCGATTGCCGTGCAAAATCCCGGGGATACCATCGCTCAGTGGCGCGGCGTGCTCACCGGTAGCCAAACCGTGGCCGCCGGCTTCGACCCCGTACATCGATACGCTGTCGTCACCGAGAAAGGGGTGGAACAGGCCTATCGCGTTGGAACCACCGCCCACACAGGCAACCAGTGCGTCCGGCAACTTACCGGTCTGATCCAGGCACTGCTGGCGCGCTTCTCGGCCGATCACCGACTGGAATTCCCGAACCAGTTTCGGGTAGGGATGCGGGCCAGCGGCGGTACCGATAATGTAGAAGGTGTCATCGACATTGGTCACCCAATCCCGCATCGCCTCGTTCATGGCGTCTTTGAGGGTCTTGGTGCCAGATTTAACCGACACCACCGTGGCACCCAGCAACTTCATCCGATAGACGTTCAGCGCCTGCCGACGAATATCCTCTTCGCCCATGAAAACATGGCATTCCATGCCCAAACGCGCTGCCACCGTGGCTGAGGCCACGCCGTGTTGGCCCGCGCCAGTTTCAGCAATGATGCGCTTTTTGCCCATGTATTTAGCCAACAGTGCCTGGCCGATCGTGTTGTTCACTTTGTGGGCGCCAGTGTGGTTCAGGTCTTCCCGCTTCAGGTAGATCTGGGCGCCGCCCACTTCGCGGGACCAGCGCTCGGCGTGATATAGCGGTGAGGGGCGACCCACATAATGTGCCAGGTCCTTGTCGAACTCGGCCTGGAATGATGGCTCCTGGCGCAGCCGCTCGAAGGCTTCGCTCAGCTCATCTAGGGCATAAATCAGGGTTTCAGATACAAAGCGACCGCCATAGGGGCCAAAGTGGCCAATGGCGTCGGGAAATTGGGAAAAATCGGTTTTTACAGCTTGATTACTCACTTCTTGGCTCCCATTGGTCTGCCCTTGCCACGGCGGCAAAAAAGGCCGCCAGCGTAGACTGACATTTAATTCCAGGACTGCTCTCCACGCCCCCACTGACATCCACCGCCCAGGGGGAACACTTGGCAATACCGTCGGCGACATTGTCCGGCTTCAGCCCCCCGGCCAGTACCAGCGGCAGAGGCAGCGACGCGGGAATACGCTCCCAGTTGAAAGACTCACCAGTCCCACCGGGCACCCCGGGGCGGTAACTGTCTAACAACAGGCCACAGGCATCGGGGTAACCCTCAGCAAAGGCCACCACATCAACACCCTCCTGCATACGCAGCGCTTTCAAGTACGGGCGACCGAAACGACGACAATCGTCTGCACTTTCGCTGCCATGAAATTGCAAGACATCCAGGGGGCATTGTGCCAGCGTCTGTCGAATTTCGGCCTCGTCGGCGTCAACGAACAAGCCGACGGTGCTGACAAAGGCGGGTACCTTGGCAATGATTGCCGCCGCCTGGGAAGGTGTCACCGCTCGAGGGCTTTTTGCATAAAACACAAAGCCCAAAGCGTCGGCCCCCGCCGCCACCGCTGCCAATGCATCGTCGACTCGGGTAATGCCGCAAATTTTTACGCGGGTTCGTTGCACTCGGATGATTGAGCCAGTCATGGATGGGCCCGAATAATAGCAAAATAAGGCCGCGGCTGTCTGTACACCGCGCCGTCAGGGCTTGAGAAATTCGCCATTCAGAAAACTGGGGCCAGGCGAGTGCACCGGCAGCGCAAAATTCTCAGGGTAAGCCACATCCACCAGAAACAAGCCGTCCGGCTTCGCCGTGACCCCGCCTTGGGTTCGGTCCTGGCTGGCCAGCACTTTGGCAGTCCAGCCCGGCGCCTGCTCCCCCAAGCCGACCGCCATCAGCACACCGGCAATATTGCGCACCATATGATGCAAAAAGGCATTGCCCTGAATGTCGATGACCACAAAGTCCTGCCAGCGGCGGACCTCAACAAACTCAATGAATCGCCAGGGAGTGTGAGACTGACAGGACGCAGCCCGAAAGGCACTGAAATCCTGTTCGCCCACTAACACCTGCGCTTCCCGGTGCATCAGTGAAACATCGAGCGGCTGATCGACATGGGTCACCATCCCCGCTAAATAGGCGCTGGGCTGGCTGCGATTGAGGATGACGTAACGATAACGGCGCCGGGTTGCCGAAAAACGCGCATGAAAGTCGGCGCTTACCGGCACCGCCCATTTGACCACCACATCGTTTGGCAGGAGCGAGTTGCCGCCCTTCACCCAGGCTTTTTGGGATCGCCCGGCCGGAGCATCAAAGTGAACCACCTGATGAGCAGCATGCACACCGGCGTCGGTCCGCCCTGCACACACTACGGTAATGTCGGTGGCGGCGATCTGACTTAGCGCCGCCTCTAATTGGGCCTGTACGCTGGCCATAGGCGGGTCGGCCTGGCGCTGCCAACCCCGATAGGCCCCACCCTGATACTCCACCGCCAAAGCAATACGCCCCTCATTGAGAGGGGCGCTATCGAGGCGGGTAAAACCGCGTTGCTGCTCGTTCATTTACATCTGATCAAGGAGTGCCTGGGCTTCCTGCTTTTGGGCATCACTGCCTTCTTGCAGCACTTCGTCGAGGATATCTCTGGCCCCCTCATTATCACCCATATCCACGTAGGCTCGGGCAAGACCCAGCTTGGTACTGACCTGATCATCATCGCTCAGCAACTCACTGTCGTCGCCACCCTCGCCCAGATCGGCATCAAACTCATCAAACACAATATCCTGCAGATCCATCGGCGTATCCGGGGCCGCCTCAGGTGCAAAGGGCGAAGACTCCGCGCTGATTTGCTCAGCGTCGCTTTCCTGACCGCCCGCTTCCTGCACACTGGCGTCGTCAGATGCGCCGACCTCGGGCTCGCTGAGGTCCGCATTAAAGTCCGTTTCCGGCGAGTTCAGATCACCATCGAAGACCATGTCCAGAGGCTCTGCCTCGTCGCTATCGATTGCCGGGCTATCCATTGCGAGAGGATCGATCGGCTCACTTTCCAGCGAAGCCATATCCAGATCATCCAGCTCCAGCGACAGTTCATCATTTTCGTCGGCCACAGAGCTGTCGGGCGCAAAGGCGTCGTTGCCAGACAGTTCGAGATTCAGCTCTCCGTCGGATTCCGCATCGGCTGCCGCAAGCAGGTCGTTCACACCACCTACTTCTTCCAAATCATCAACAGCGTCTTCAAAAGCGCCTGGATCGACTTCTGGGGCAGCACTAAATTCAGTCTCGCTCTCCGCCTGCAAGGCTTCAGTAACATCAAGGGTCTCGTCAAAGCTGGCCGTTTCGCTAACGCTTGGCGCCTCCCCTGCGGTTTCCACAGGGTCAGACGTCTCGTCGAGATCAAAGTCAAAATCCAGGCCAGACAGGTCGTCATCCAGAGAGGCGAGCGCTTCCGCATCGCTATCCGTCCCAGCGGATTCTGCGGCCGTGCCTGAATCGCCGGGCAGAGCCGAGGCAGCGTCCTCGACCTCATCGAGGGCGAAGCCGTCAGCTTCATTCACTTCGTCTAACGTAAAGGACGTTTCCGCTTCGTCAGTGTCTTGGTCGTCACCAAAGGCCTGCTCCTCAAAGGCGATTTCGTTAGCGCCGAGACCGACATCCTCGATCGCCACATCCCCTGCCGCTTCTGGGTCGGGGCTTTCTGCAATATCGAGGCCTTCATTGATATCCAGGCCTTCTTCGTCGAGCTCCAATTCGTTAGTGAGCCCAGCAGTATCGGGAATCACGTCATCGGTATTGTCGCTGCGAAGCCAGTCGCTAACCCCTTCCAGGGCCGACATGGACTCCTTCACCTGGGCAACCGCTTCGGTATCGCCCGTGGCGGCCAAGTCGGCATAGGCCTCATCGAAGGCTTCGCGATTGCGGGTCTCCAGATAAATATCAATCAACTTCACCCGCAACCGACTGTCGTCCGGCTCCTGGGCAATGGCATTTTTCAGCAGACTTTCCGCCTGGTCGTAACGACCATACGCAGCGTAAATGTCCGCTTCCGCAGCCGGATCGCCCATCTGGGGTTGCACCGGCGCGTCAAAGGTTTCTTCGCTTTTCTCGGTGACATCGTCGTCGCCATCCAAGCCCGCTACGGCAGCGAAAACGTCCTCTTCGGCAAAGTCATCCGGCTGGGCAAACTCGCCGCTATCGTTTTCGTCGGTGGATTCCGCTTCATCAGCCAACGCTGCCGCCCCAGCGGGCAATGGCGCCAGTTCCTCTTCAAAACCGGAGAGATCCTCTTCCTCCTCGCGCTTGTCAGAGCGTTGACGCAACCACAACACAATCAGCGTTAAAACGGCCAGCACGGCACCCAGCAACCAGATCAGACGGTTGCTAAACCAGGATTCTGCCGCGGGTGCTGGCGTGTTGACTGCCGCCGGTTTGTCTGCCGAGGGCTTTGCAGCCGCTGCAGCGGTAGACTGAACGGCGCGCTCACCATTCGCGGTGCTCTCACTGTCGCTAGCGCTTTCACTGGCAACACTATCGCCGGCCTCCGCCAGGCTGTCCTCGGTCGCCCCCGCTCTGTCCGCATCGGCGGGCTGTTCGGCTTCCGCCAATTTTTCCTGGGAAGCCTGCAGCTGGTCAGCCAGGGCTTGCTCCTCGGCCTTCGCCGCCGGCGCGGATTCACCAGCTTGCAATGCAGCCAGTTGGTTGTTTTTCAGCTGGATCAGGGATTTGAGGGTCGCAATCTGCTCCTCCATCGCCACTACCCGTTGCTGCATGGCGGAGGATTCGAGCTTGGCCTTTTCTGCCTCTTCTTCGGCCGCTCGCAGGCTTTCACGCAGTTGCGCCGACTCTCCGGAAGGGTCCCCTTCGCCGGCGCTGCTGATCGAGAACTTGGCTGCACCGGCCTCGCCGCCCGTTACGCCGCTATCATCGCTTGCGCCGCTCAGCTGCGGTGCGGAGGCAGCGCTTGCAGCGGCACTAGACTTCTTTGGGGCGACTTTGCCCCGCCACTCGTCATCCTGACGCTGAATCTCTGCTTGCGCGTCACGATGGGAAACTGCCTTGGCCTCCGCTTCGCTGGGGAGCTGCAGGACATAGCCGGATTTAATGCGATTAACGTTGTCGCCAATAAACGCGTTTGGGTTTTTTTCCAACAGCGCGATCATGGTTTGCTCAGTGCTCACAAAGGCACTCGGCTTTAACTTGGTGGCCAGCTTCCACATGGTGTCGTGATGCTGAACCCGATAGGTATTGGGTCGCGATGAGGGCGGCAGGCTCTCCTGCTGCGGTGCTGGACGCGGAGCCAACCCTGGCGCTGGTGGCGGCGTCACGTTGCGCATGACCGGCCCGGCAGCGCGAGGCTCCACTCGACCGGGCGCGGCGGCACTTCCGCCACTGACTGGTGCAGCAACACTGCGCGCTGGTGCGTCGTTAAAATTAGGCAGATCGAGAAGAACGGTATATTCACGCAAAATCCGGCCGTTTGGCCAGCGCGCTTCAATGATGAAATCAAGATAGGGTTCCACCACCATATCCTGACTGGTGACGACAATGCGGCCGCGACCATTTGGATCTAGCTGCACGTCAAACTTGAGTGCCGACAGAAATTGACTGCGATCGACACCGGCATTTTCGAAGGCCTGATTATCGGCGAGGTTGACGCGAATCTGCTCAGCGCTCAAATTGCCCACATCACTCAGTGGAATCGTCGCGCGAAAAGGTTGATTCAACGCAGAATCAAGATCGAGCTCCCCTAACCCGAGGGCGGAAACCAGTCCACTTTGCAGCGCCGTCAATACAAATACCGCTGACGCCAGCTTCGTTCTCACCATAAAATCACCGTATGTGTCCTGTGCAATCAGCGGTAAAATTGAGCAGACATGCCGAAGTGGAAACACCCGCCTAATCTAGAATCGCTATATAAAACTAGATTTCTTCTTCAAGAACTAGCGTAAATATTAGCTATGTATCACTTTTTATCAAGATTTCTAACGCGGACACAAGGTTTGATACCACCCCATCACGCAAATTGTCGCCAATAAGTGTCGCTCTTAGGCGCTTGTCACTTTGCTTGTCCAGAGTCACGCTAGCAATTTCGATGCCGGAGTCATCACCCAGGCTCGCCGCTACCGCCGTAGCGTCCAAGTTCAATCGCAAGCAGCGACCCAGGGAATCTAACACCTCGGAGTAGCCCATCGGCTCAGCGGTTTCTGCAATCAGGCTGATGGTGTGACCATAAAACACCGGCACGGTGAAGCAGTGGCACTGAACCGACACCTCGCCCCCCAAAATGACCCGCAGCTGGTGCTCATATTGTGCGGCCAGCTGATAACCGACATCCGGCAACACATTGAAGGCAATCTGACTACCAAGGCCGAATTGCTCAATGGCCTGGCCATTGAGGAGGCGGGCCGACTCAGCCGCAAGACTGTCAATGCCCGTCTTGCCCCGCTGGGAAACCGGCAGACATACCGAGATTGCTAGTTGGTTCACCGGTTCAGGGAGGCTCTCGAGAAAGGTCAGGCTGTGGCTTACTGCGGCATCAGCCAGGGAGATTCTCCGCTCTGCCGAAGGCAGCTTTTCTCCCCCCCAGTACCACTGCCCCTCACCCCGCTCGTCCAGTACGCAGGTGCCGTCAAACACCATAACGTCGGCATCGAGGTAATCATCGAGGCAATCGTTGGCAAGCTGTGGGTCGTCCAGAAAAATAACCGCGTCAACATCCTCAGCTACCGGCTTGGCTGGATTGCCCAGGGCAACCGGGCGGCCACGCCACAGCAAAGACTCCCCTTCCCAGTCTTGGGCAAAGGGGAACAGCGCGGTCACCTCAGAGACATCCGCCAGGCGGTCCAGCAATACATCCACCGCCGGGCCGGGCTGACAATACAGTGCCAGCCGAATTGAAGATGCCATTACTTGATGTCACCCAGCAGAATCCGCAGCATGCGGCGCAGGGGTTCCGCCGCACCCCAGAGCAACTGGTCGCCCACGGTAAAGGCATTGAGGTACTGATCGCCCAGATTAGTCTTGCGCAGGCGCCCCACCGGAATACCGAGAGTGCCAGTAACCGCTGTGGGGGTCAGCTGGGAGACGGTGGATTCCTTGTCATTGGGGATCACCTTCACCCAGTCGTTGGCCGAAGCGATGGCGTCCTCGATGGCCGCCATGGATACTGACTTGTTCAGTTTGATGGTCAGCGCCTGGCTGTGGCACCGCATGGCGCCAATGCGCACGCAGGTGCCGTCGATGGCCACCGGGTCGCCGCTGCGGCCCAGAATTTTGTTGGTCTCAGCCTGGGCCTTCCACTCTTCACGGCTCTGGCCGTTTTCCAGGGCCGTGTCGATCCAGGGCAACAGGCTGCCGCCCAAAGCGT